>NZ_KB908077.1 GCF_000382345.1 Massilia niastensis DSM 21313 | reverse complement strand
CGAGGTCCATTCCTCGGCATTTTTCCCACTACCTGGCACCGCTGTTCCTTGATTACGAAGTTGACGGCGCCAAGTATAAAGGGTCTGCTCCGTGATCCCGCTCTCGCGGGCCAGCTCCGACACCGGCCTGTTCTGCGGCGGCATCATCTGCCGCAACAGCGCTTCTTTCCGTTCTGCTGAATACTGCTTCACACGATCTCTCTTGCCCGTCCCCGATATCGTTTTACTTCATCAGGTGACGCGACAACTATTCTGACACCGGGGGGCTTGCTCCCTACCTTTAACAACATGCTCAAGCAGAACTTCAAAAAAATGTTGGAGTAAGGAGTTACATTCGCTAGCCCATGGGGACCCTAGCGCGCGTAGCCTACTTGGGTCAGCGAATACAGCGACATCGTTTCCAATAGGGATATCTACAAAATCTAGTGTGGCTTGAGTCTGCTCTAGTTGAAAAAAGCGCGAAACCTTGGTAGACGGGTGTGGACGACTCATCATTGTCCCAGTAAGAAAGGTGCGCCATTATCACATGAAAAGTTTCCTAAACGACAGAGAAGAATGCACGCAGATCTGCACGGCGCTCGATGTATAACCTGCTCTTCCTTCGTCAACGTACTGCCGGACGACCAGCAGTGCTCCTGCTTCCGCATGCTCACGATCTGTGCTCTTGATGGTCGGTTGAGTAGTCTTAGCTTTCCGTAGACATTCTCACGTAGGCCTTTGGCGGTGTTCGGGTAGCGATTGATCATTTCCATCTCTGTCAAGGGCGATGCACTGAGAATTTAGTCGGTTAGATGAGATTTACGGACGAGTGAGGACTAAGATCAACTGATGTAGACTAACTGAAGAGGTCAACGTACACTGTTGAAAAATTTGGAAGAGTGTTCATGGCTTTTCCAGGATTGCAGTTCTTCTCATATAAATTGGATATAGTCGTGAGTGAATCAACAAAGTCAGCATTAATTAGCGCGGTGCTCACCGGCATCTTTACTGTTTTAGCAGGCGTCGCAGTGTATTTTTTCACTACCAAAGAACCTGAACTTGTTTACTCAGTAGTTGGAGGTCCTGCCCTTTCTAATGCCTTAGGAGCAAAACGCATCTTTGTTGTCGAGGTTCGAAACGAAGGGAAAAAAGAAGTAAGCCAAACCTTGATCCATGTTGCACTGAAGGGTGGAGAACTTAGTGAGGCAGCATCTGAAGCAAGTCCTGGGGTGAAAGTATTAGAGGAGAAAACCCCAAATTTGATAAACATCAAAGCAGATTTATTGAATCCTGGCGATTCGGTTAAGGTCTCATTTCTAGCTTCACTTGTTACAACCGGCATCGAGCCTACCGTAGCAGTTCGTTCTCCAGGAGTGAAGGCGACTGCAGAGAATTCCAAGTTAGATGAAAAGTCGATTCTTGCAAATCCAAATAAGATCATGGCTTTTATTCTGCCTATAGCTGCAGCACTTGCTTCGTACTTGGTTTCTGCTCGTGTTGGTCGCATTAGGCGAATCGTTGAGGGGCGCAGTCCCAATCCATCGCTAGATCAATCCGAGATAACAGCGTATTTGTGTGCTGCATGCGGACTGCACGAAGAAGCAAATCAACTACGTTTTGGAGGTTCGGAAGTGTCTTACAGAGGAACATCTGATTTTATAATGCAGAAAGCGCTACAAGCGGATGCTACATTGCGTATCAGATACGAAGCCGCACTCCGTGCACTGTTGCACTTTGCGCCAACGTCAACCAATTCTAGAAAATCTATTCGTTATGCAATCAACTCAATATCGTCTAATCAAATTACAGACGAAGAGTTTGAACAAATTGAAGGAAACGTTATAAAAGAAGGAGATGATCCTATTGTTTGGCGGCGAAATGTAACCAGTTTTGTAAGCCAATTGGGTATAGGGTCAGACGTACAGGTCCCAACCTAGATATTTGAAAGACGAGATACAGTTAACTTGTGTAAAACCAATTGGACCTAGTCTTGTTCGAAATCGAGCTTTGGAACAGGGAATGTTGAGCTTGCAGTGCACGAATTGCTTGATGATAGTACTCTTCAAATGTGCCGTTTCTTGTTTAGGGAAGAAACAGATCGTCAAACGAGTGCAAACCCTGCTTCAGTATACGGACACATTGCTTTTCAGCAACACGTGCGCGAACTTGCGATCATGCACCTGTTGCACTGCTCTTGCAGTGGCATACGGTCTCGGCATCCGAGTGTTAAGATGAATGTATACCTTTAGAGGACTTGTAAGCAGTACTCTAGCTTTCCTTCGCCACATATTGACAAGGTCAATACAGGTCTCAGATGCCGTAATTTTGCTGAGATATTTTGAAGGGGCAATGCACCAAAGGAGTGGGTGGGGTACATCCCCGGGGTGGGGGCTCTGATCCATGCTTAACGGCTGCTCAATCGTTGCTCAAGCAAACACCTGCAAACTTGGTTGCCTCAGATAGGCCTAACAGCGTAAACTGTTGATCTGAAAGGGAAAGAGCAGCGGGAGCAAGGTAGCGCAAAGCGCTAACGACGCACTCATAATCCGTTGGTGCCCGGTTCGACTCCGGGGAGGCCTACCAATAAATCAAAGGGTTAGCTAAGAAGCTAACCCTTTCTTATTGCCTGAACTACTTCGTGCCTCAGCCTTCCGCTTCCTCGATCACCCCCGCATCCACAAACCCATCGATCTCGGCGTCGCTGTAGCCATACTCGCGCAGCAGCTCGCGCGAATGCTCGCCCAGCATCGGTGCGGGCCGGTCGATGCGCGTCGCACTCTTCGAAAAATGGATAGGGCAGCCGAGCGCGCGGGTAGCGCCGGCCTGCGGATGCACCAGGTCCACCACCATCCCGCGCGCCAGCGTTTGCGGATGCGTGAGCGCCTCGCCGATCGTGTGCACCGGTCCCACCGGTACGCCCGCTTCGTCGAGGATGGCGATCCATTCCGCCTTGGTGCGGGTCGCCACGATCTCGCTCATCATCGATACCAGCACCTCGCGGTTTTCCATGCGGTCCGAATTGGTCTTGAAGCGTCGATCCTCGCACCACCCCGGCTGCCCCAGCGCCACCGCGATGCGCTCCCAGTTGCCCTGGTTGGCGCCGCCGATGTTGATCCAGCCGTCACTGGCCTTGAAGGCCTGGTAGGGCGCAGTCAGCAAATGGGCGGAGCCGGTCGGACCCGACGATTCTCCCGTCGCAAAATAGATGGCCGCCTGCCAGTAGGTCTGCTGCAGGGCCGCCTCGATCAGGGACGTATCGACCACCTGGCCTTCGCCGGTCTTGAGCTTGTGGACATACGCGGCAGCGATGCCGGCCATCGCGAGGATGCCGGCGTTGGTGTCGGCAATCGAGTTGCCGGTCTTGACCGGAGGTCCCCCCGGCTCGCCGGTGATCGACATCAGTCCCGAAAATCCCTGTGCGATCAGGTCGAAGCCCGGCTTGTCGCCGTCGGGACCATCGCGTCCGTACCCCGACACGGCGCAGTAGATCAGGCCCGGGTTCACCTGGCTTAGTACATCGTAGCCGAGCCCCAGTTTTTCGAGGGTGCCGCGGCGGTAGTTTTCGGTCAGGACGTCGGCGTCCTTCACCATGCGCAGCAGGATGTCGCGGCCCTGTGCGTGCTTCAGGTTGAGGGCGATGCCGCGCTTGTTCCGGTTCAGGATCATGAAGGGCGCCGAGACGCCATTGACGCGCGGCTCGCGGTAGGCGCGCGCATCGTCGCCACCCGGCAGCTTCTCGACCTTGATGACGTCGGCGCCCATATCGGCCAGCATCATGCCGCAAGTCGGTCCAGCCATGATCTGCGCCAGTTCGAGGACGCGCATGCCGGCCAGGGGGCCGGTGTGTTTTGGTTTGGTCATCAGGTTCCGGTCCATTGAGGGCGTTGTTTGTCGAGGAAAGCGTTGACGCCGATCTTGAAGTCGGCGCTGCCGTAGGCGGCGCGGATCAGGTCTTCTCCGTCCGGCAGGCCTGCATTGACGAGGCGCCGGATCGCTTCCTTCGACACCCGCATCGTCACCGGCGCATGGCTGGCGAGCCGTTTGCACATCCTGGCGACTTCCGCCTCCAGTACCTCGGGCTCCGCCACCGCCGTCACGAAACCGCAGGCCTGCGCCTCGGCCGCGCTGATGGTCTCGGCCAGCAGCAGCAGGCGCTTCGAGGTCGGCACGCCCACTGCGGCGACGACCCGCGCCGTGTTCTTCATCGACAGGCAGTTGCCAAGCGTGCGGGCGATCGGCACTCCGAAAGCCGCGCCAGGCGTGGCGATCCTGAAGTCGCAGGCGGCGCTGATCGCCAGGCCGCCGCCGATCGCCCAGCCTTCCACGATCGCGATGGTCGGCATCGGCAGGCTCTCGATCTGGCCCACGCGCTCGTCGATGGCTTTTTCGTAGGCCACGCCGTCGTCCCCGCCGTCGAAGGCGCCGAACTGTTCGATGTCGGTGCCGGCCACGAAGGCTTCGCCGCCGGCGCCGCGAATGGTGGCCACCCGGATCGATGGGTCGGCCGCAATCCGGGTGCAGATCGCCCCCAGTTCTTCATACATCGCCCAGGTCATCGCATTGCGCGCCTGCGGCCGGTCGATCAGGATGGCTGCCACGCCATCCTCGATAGCCAGGTGTACCTTGCCGTGTTGATCGGTCATGATGTCCTCTCAGGCTTGCGCCGACAGCGAGCGCGCCAGCACGCGCGCCACGTGCACGGCTTCGCGCTGCGCGCCGTCGGCGATCTGGTGGCGGCAACTGGTGCCGTCCGCAACCAGCACGGTGTCGGCGCCGGCGGCGCGCACCGCCGGCAGCAAGGACAGCTCGGCCATCTGCATCGACACGTCGTAGTGCTTCGCTTCGTAGCCGAAGCTGCCCGCCATGCCGCAGCAGCTCGATTCGATCAGCTCCACCTTGAGGCCGGGGATCAGGCCAAGCACGGTCTGCACCGGCCGCACCGCATCAAAAGCCTTCTGGTGGCAGTGGCCGTGCAGCAGCGCGCGCGATTCCGGCAGCGCCGTCAAGGCCAGCTTCAGCTTTCCGGCGGCGTGCTCGCGCGCCAGGAATTCCTCGAACAGCAAGGCCTGCGCTCCCAGGGCCTCGGCGTCCTGGCCCAGGCCCATGACCAGGAATTCGTCGCGCAGCGTCAGCAGGCAGGACGGCTCCAGTCCGACCACCGGCACGCCGCGCGCCACGTACGGGCGCATCGCTTCCACCACGCGCCGCGCCTCCGCCCTGGCCTGGTCGACCAGCCCGCTGGCCAGGTAGGTGCGCCCGCAACAAAGGGGACGCTCGGGCTGCGCATCGGCCGCCGCCGGCCGCGCCACGTGCACCTTGTAGCCGGCCGCCTGCAGTACCTTCAGCGCGGCTGCGGCGTTTTCGCTCTCGAAGTAATTATTGAAGGTATCGGCGAACAGCACGACGTCGGCCTGCTCCGGGGCGAGAGCGGGAGCGGCCGTGCCGGCCATGAAGGTGTCGCTGCGCCAGGTCGGCAGCGTGCGCCTTGCCGACAGGCCGAACAGCTTCTCGGACAGGCGGGCCGCCCCCGGCACCGAATTGCGCAGGTTGGCAAGCCATGGCAGGCGCGCTGCCCACGGGGCCCAGCGCGGCAGGTTGGCGATCAGTTTGTCCTTGCGCGACAGGCCATGCTTTTTCTGCCAGTGGTACATGAATTCGGTCTTCATGCGCGCCATGTCGACACCCGTGGGGCAGTCGCGCTTGCAGCCCTTGCAGCTGACGCACAGGTCGAGCGTCTCGCGCATTGCTTCCGACGTCAAGCCGTCTTCGCCCAGCTGGCCGGACAAGGCCAGGCGCAGGGTGTTGGCGCGGCCGCGCGTCAGGTGCTGCTCGTCCCTGGTGACGCGGTAGCTCGGGCACATCGTGCCGGCGTCGAACTTGCGGCAATGGCCGTTGTTGTTGCACATGTCGACGGCCTTGGCGAATCCGCCCGCCGGGTCGCCGCCGGCGCCGGGCGCCGTGCTTTGCTCCGTCACCGGATCGACCTGCACATTCCAGGCCGACCAGTCCAGCACCGTCGTCAGCGCCGCCGGCTGGTAGCCCGGCTTGTAGCGGAACAGGGACTTGTCGTCCATCCGCGTGGCGCGCACGATTTTCCCGGGGTTCATCAGCCCGGCCGGGTCGAACAGGTGCTTGATTTCCTCGAACGCGCGCAGCAGGCGCGGGCCGAACTGCCACGCCACCCATTCGCTGCGCACCAGGCCGTCGCCGTGCTCGCCCGAGAAGGCGCCCTTGTACTTGCGCACCAGTGCGCCCGCTTCTTCGGCGATGGCGCGCATCTTTTCGGCGCCGCCGCGGCGCAGGTCCAGGATCGGCCGCACATGCAGGGTGCCGACCGAGGCGTGGGCGTACCAGGTGCCGCGCGTGCCGTAGCGTGCGAACACTTCGGTCAGGCTGCTGGTGTATTCGGCCAGGTGCTCGAGCGGCACGGCGCAGTCTTCGATGAAGGAGACCGGCTTGCCGTCGCCGCGCATGCTCATCATGATGTTGAGGCCGGCCTTGCGCACTTCCCACAGCGCCTTCTGCGCGCCGGCGTCGGTCATCTCGACCACGCTGCCGGGCAGTCCCAGCTCGGCCATCAACGCGACCAGCCTGGCCAGGCCGGCGCGTTGCTCATCGAGCGATTCGCCGGCGAATTCCACCAGCAGGATCGCATCGGGTGCGCCGATCAGGGCTTTCTCGATCACCGGGCGGAAGGCCGGGTTGTCGCGCGCCAGCTCGATCATGGTGCGGTCCACCAGCTCCACCGCCACCGGCTCGAGCTTGACGATGTGGCGCGTCATGTCCATCGCCTGGTGGAAGGTCGGGAAGTTGATGACGCCGAGCGTTTTATGCCTGGGCAGCGGCAGCACCTTGAGCGTGATGCGCCGGGTGGTCGCCAGCGTGCCTTCGCTGCCCACCAGCAGGTGGGCCAGGTTGACGCTGCCATCCTGGGTGTAGGGCCGTTCGCTCTGGGGATGATAGATGTCGATGTTGTAGCCGCCGACCCGCCGCATCACCTTGGGCACCATGCGCGCGATCTCGTCGTGCTCGCGCGCGGCGATGGCGCGCAGGCCCGCCATCAGCTCGCGCACGCGCGGCGGCGCATCCTGCATGGCCCGCTCGTCCTGGAAGCGGGCCTCGGTGCCGTCCGACAGGATCGCATCGATCGCCACGACGTTGTGCACCATGTTCCCGTAGGCGATGGAGCGCGAGCCGCAGGAGTTGTTGCCGGCCATGCCGCCGATCGTGCACTGCGCCGCCGTGCTGACGTCGACCGGGAACCAGACGCCGTGCGGCTTGAGCCAGGCGTTGAGGTGGTCGAGCACGATCCCCGGCTGCACCGTCACCGTCATGGCGGCCGGGTCGAAATCGAGCACCCGGTTCAGGTATTTGCTGTTGTCGATCACCAGCGCTTCGCCCACGGTCTGGCCGCACTGGCTGGTGCCGCCGCCGCGCGCGAGGATCGGCACGCCCATTTCGCGCGCGATGGCGATGGCCAGCTCCACATCGCGCTCGGTGCGCGGTATGAACACCCCGATCGGGTCCACCTGGTAAATCGAGGCGTCGGTCGCGTAGCGACCGCGCGAGGCGGCGTCGAACAGGACTTCGCCCCCCGTTTCGGCAGCCAGCCGCTTTGCCAGTCCTTGCCCATTCATTCGGGAAGCGAGTTGTACGCTCAACTTGATCGGTGCCGCGGCGGGTGCATTCATGGGGTCTAGGGCTCCTGGGTGGCTTTCGATGCGCGCAGGTCGGCCACGACCGTATCGCGCTTGGAGAGAAGATGGCGTTCCAGCACTGCGCGCAGGGCGGGGCCGTCGCGCCGTTCGAGCGCGTCGAGCATGATGCCGTGCTCCTTCATCGCCGCATCCCACTTGTCCTGGTTGAAGTTGGAACGGAAGCGCAGGTTCTGGATGCGTGCGTTCAGGTGCAGGTAAGTGGTCGTCAGCACCGCGTTGCGGGCACTGGCGTTGATGCGGTCATGGATTTCGTGGTTGATCTTGTAGTAGGTCGCCAGGTCGCGCCGCGCATGCGCCGCCTGCATTTCGTAATGCAGCGCGCGGATCTCGGTGACTTCGGCATCGAGGATGCGTTCGCACGCCAGCTGGCCGGACAGCGCCTCGAGCGCGCCCAGCACTTCGAAGGTCTGCTCGATGTCGGCCACCGACATGTCGGCCACCTGGGCGCCGCGATTGGGCAGCAGTTCGATCAGGCCTTCGCCGGCCAATACCTTGAATGCTTCGCGCAACGGCGTGCGCGAGACCGCCAGCTGTTCGCACAGCACCCGTTCGTTGAGCCGGGTGCCGGGAGCCAGGATGCCCTCGATGATCATGTCGCGCAGGCGCACCGTGACGGCGGAAGCCAGGCCCTGGCGGTCGATGGCGACCGGACGGGCTGGGGAGGGGTGTGTTGGTTCGTGGATCATAAAATATATTGTATACGATTTATTGGAGCGTCAAATTATTCTTTTGACGCTGCCGAGTTACCCAGAAGGCCTGATTTACCTCTTGTAAGGCCCTTGAATTGGCCTAAAAACGCAGTCTTTCCTCGTTGCAGCGCAATAGATGTTTTTCTTGACACTACCGCGTTTACGTATATTGTATGCAAAGTTGCGCGTCGCTTGAATTACTCTGACTATGTTGGCCCCCACTAAGGAGTTGCAATGTTGAAGCTCAATTCTCACCCGTCCGGTCGGCATTTCCTGCAGATCCCCGGACCGTCCAACGTTCCCGACCGCATCCTGCGGGCCATGGACTATCCCACCATCGATCACCGCGGCCCGGAGTTCCAGCAGCTGGGCAAGAAAATCCTGGGCCAGATCGGCCAGGTCTTCCAGACCACGCAGCCGGTGGTGATCTATCCGGCTTCCGGCACCGGAGCATGGGAGGCGGCGCTGGTCAATACGCTGTCCCCCGGGGACACGGTGCTGATGTACGAGACCGGCCACTTCGCCACCCTGTGGAAGAAGCTGGCCGAGCGGCTCGCGCTCAAGCCCGAATTCATCGGCGACGACTGGCGCAGCGGCGCCGATCCGGCCCGCATCGAAGCGCGCCTGCTGGAAGACAAGGCGCACCAGATCAAGGCCGTGTGCGTGGTGCACAACGAGACCTCGACCGGTGTCACCTCGGATATCGCCGCGGTGCGCCGCGCCATCGACAAGGCCGGCCATCCGGCGCTGCTGCTGGTCGACACGATTTCCTCGCTCGGCTCGCTCGATTACCGCCACGACGATTGGGGCGTGGACGTCACCGTGGCCGGCTCGCAGAAGGGCCTGATGCTGCCGCCCGGCCTGTCCTTCAACGCGGTGTCGCAGAAGGCGCTGGCCGCCTCGCGCCAGGCAAGGCTGCCGCGCGCGTTCTGGGCCTGGGACGAGATCATCGAGAGCAACAAGAACGGCTTCTGGCCCTACACCCCGGCGACCAACCTGTTGTACGGCTTGTCGGAAGCCTGCGACATGCTGCTCGAGGAAGGCATGCAGAACGTGTTCGCGCGCCACCAGCGCCATGCCGAGGCCACCCGCCAGTGCGTGCGCGCCTGGGGCCTGGAGATCCTTTGCCAGAACCCGGCCGAGTACAGCGGCGTACTGACGGCGGTGGTCATGCCCTACGGCGCCAATGGCGAACGCCACAACGCCGATGCGCTGCGCAAGCTGATTCTGACGAATTTCAATATGTCGCTCGGCCAGGGCTTGAGCAAACTGAGCGGTTGGGTATTCCGCATCGGGCACCTGGGTGATTTCAACGACCTGACGCTGATGGGAACGCTGGCCGGGGTGGAGATGGGCCTGGCGCTGGCCGGGGTTCCGCACCAGGCCGGCGGGGTGGCTGCGGCGATGCGCTCGCTGCAGGAATCCTTGCCCGCGGCCGCCCTGCAACAGGCGGCATAAGGCGACGCCCGCACCCCGACGACTCGACCTTAGTAGAACACTCACAATATCGGCCACGGCCGGACAGGAGACAGTCCATGAACAGCCTTACCCTCAACTTCAAGCTCAAGCATGCGTTCGCGCTCGCAGGTCTGACCGTCGGCATGGCGCACGCCGCCGTGGCCAAGGAATGGGAACCCACCAAATCGGTCGAGTTCATCGTGCCGTTCAGCGCCGGCGGCGCCACCGACAATATGGCGCGCGCGATCCAGGGCATCATCGCCAAGCACAAGCTGCTCAACCAGCCGATCGTGGTGCAGAACAAGGCCGGCGCCGGCGGCGCGGAAGGCCTGCTCGACATCAAGAGTACGCCAGGCGACGCCCACCGGATCGTCGTGTCCTCATCCGGCCTGTACACGGTGCCGCTGGCAACCGGGCTGCCGTTCAACTGGCGCGACCTGACGCCGGTGGCGATGGTGGCGCAGGACGAATTCGTCCTGTGGGTGAATAGCGAAACGCCCTACAAGGCGCCGCTCGACTATCTGGCCGAGGTGAAAAAGAATCCATCGAAGTTCAAGATGGGCGGCACCAGCTCCAGGCGCGAAGACCACATCATCACCGCGCTCGTGGAAAAAGCGGCGGGTGTCAAGTTCGTCTATATCCCGTACAAGGGCGGCGGCGAGGCGGCCACCCAGCTATCGGGCAAGCATATCGATTCGAACCCGAACAATCCCTCCGAATCGATAGCGCAATGGCGCGCCGGCCAGCATCGCGCGCTATGCCTGTTTGCGGACCAGCGCAGCGCCTACACCGAGAAGGTGACCGATACCCAGAGCTGGGCCGACGTGCCGACCTGCAAGGAAAAAGGCCTCGATGTGCAGTACCAGATGCTGCGTGTCTTCATGCTGCCGGCCAAGGTCGCCCCGGAGGTGACCAAGTACTATACCGCCTTGCTGCAGAAGGTGGTGGCGACGCCCGAGTGGAAAGAGTACGTGGCAAAGAACGCGTTGAAGTCGACCGTGATGGTGGGCGAAGAGCTGCGCGCCTATATGGGCAAGGACGAACAGAACCACCGCCAGATCATGAAGGCTGCCGGTTTCATGGCACCGTAAGGCGCGCGACATGAGCACCCAGGAAGAAATCCACGGCAGCGTGGCGCCATCGGCGACTGTCATCACCAAACGGACTGCGGAGCTCGCGGTCGGCATCGTGGTCGCCGCGTTCGCGCTGCTGGCCATTGTCAGCAACTACCAGCTCGGCGCCGGCTGGGCCGAGGATGGCCCGCAGGCCGGGTATTTCCCGCTGCGCATGGGCGTCGCCATCCTGCTCGCCAGTATCGTGGTGGTGGTCCAGGCACTGCGCAAGAACGACCGCTCGGCGTTCCTCGAGCATGCCCAGCTCAAGCTGGTGGCAACCGTGCTGCTGCCGCTGGTCGTGTACATCTCGGCGGTCCAGTTCATCGGCATCTACGTGGCCTCGGCGCTGTTCATCGGCATCTTCATGTGGCTGGTCGGCAAGTTCAGCTGGTACAGGTCGGCCATCACGGGGGTGAGCGTCAGCCTTGTCCTGTTCTGGATTTTTGAAATCATGTTTACGGTGCCGCTGCCCAAGGGCCCGCTCGAACAATTGTTCGGCTACTGATCGGATACTCACATGGATGACTTCAATGCGTTGCTCCAGGGTTTCTCGACCGTCCTGTCATGGCACAACGGCGGGCTGATGGTCGTGGGCATCCTGCTCGGTATCGTGGTCGGGGTGCTGCCCGGGCTGGGTGGCCCGAATGGCGTGGCGATCCTGCTGCCGCTGACGTTTACGATGAACCCGACCTCGGCGATCATCCTGCTGTCGTGCATCTACTGGGGCGCGCTGTTCGGCGGCGCCATCACGTCGATCCTGTTCAATATTCCGGGCGAGGCCTGGTCGGTGGCCACCACCTTTGACGGCTACCCGATGGCGCAGCAGGGCAGGGCGGGCGAAGCGCTGACCAGCGCCTTTACCGGCTCGTTCATCGGGGCGCTCGTCGGCGTGCTGATGATCACTTTCCTGGCGCCGCTGGTGGCCAAATTCGCGCTACGCTTCGGGCCGCCCGAATTCTTTGCGGTCTACTTCCTCACGTTTGCCAGCTTCATTGGCATGGGCAAGGAAGCGAAGGCGAAGATCGTCATCGCCATGTGTGTCGGCTTCGTGCTGGCGGCCGTGGGCCTCGATACCATTTCCGGCCAGTTGCGCATGACCTTTGGCGCCCCGGTGCTGCTGCGTGGCTTCGACTTCCTGGTCGCGGTGATCGGCCTGTTCGGCATCAGCGAAATCCTGGTCACGATCGAGGAAGGCCTGGCGTTCCGCGGCAAGAACGGCAAGATCGACCTCAAGGTGGTGTTCAAGACCTGGGCCGCGATGCCGCGCCACTTCGCCACCCTGGTGCGTTCGTCGGCGATCGGCTGCTGGATGGGGATCACGCCGGGCGGCGCCACGGCGGCCTCGTTCATGGGCTATGGCGTGGCCAAGAAGTTCGCCCGCGACCAGGACAGCTTCGGCAAGGGCAACGTCGCCGGCGTGCTGGCGCCGGAAGCGGCGGCGCACGCGGCCGGCACCAGCGCCTTGCTGCCGATGCTGGCGCTGGGCATCCCGGGCTCGGCCACCGCCGCAGTGTTGCTGGGCGGCCTGATGATCTGGGGTCTGCAGCCGGGTCCGCTGCTGTTCGTGGAGCAGAAGGATTTCGTGTGGGGACTGATTGCCAGCATGTATCTCGGCAATATCTCGGGCCTGATCATCGTGCTGGCGACGGTGCCGCTGTTTGCCGCGATCCTGCGGATTCCGTTCTCGATCATCGCCCCGGCGATCCTGGTGGTGTGCGCGATCGGCGCCTTCACGGTGCATAACGCGCAGTTCGACATCTGGCTGATGCTGGCCTTCGGCATCGTCGGCTACGTGTTCAAGAAACTGGACTACCCGCTGGCGCCGCTGGTGCTGGCGCTGGTACTGGGGGACCGGGCCGAGGACGCGTTCCGCCAGAGCATGCTGGCCTCGCGCGGCGGGCTGGGGATTTTCTGGAGCAACGGGCTGGTCGGCACCATCATGACGCTGGCCGTGGCCGGGCTCGGCTGGTCGCTGCTGGGTTCGCTGCGCGAGCGCTTCTTCCCGCGGGCCGGGGCAGCCGCAGCGGCTGGGGGCGGTACGGCACAGCCACAAGGTTAAGAGATCGAACCTGTCGCATCAATCATCATGAGGAGAAAGCATGCACACGAAACCTGTCCTGACCGTTGAGGAAACCACGCGCATTCTTGAAGCAGCGCGCGCCGAGGCTGAAAGGAACAAATGGCCGGTGGCCATCGCCGTTGTCGATGATGGCGGTCACCTCCTTGGGCTGCTGCGCCTGGATGGCAGCGCACCGATCAGCTCCGAGACGGCCACCGCAAAGGCCCGCACGTCGGCTGTGGGGCGCCGCGAATCACGGCTTTACGAGGAAATGATCAACAACGGCCGCACTGCGTTCCTGAGTGCTCCCCTCGTCGCGACCCTGGAAGGCGGCATTCCTGTCATTGTGGGTGAGCAGGTCGTGGGGGCGGTGGGTGTGTCGGGAGTAAAGCCTGGCGAGGACGCGCAGGTCGCCCGCGCGGGCGTGCAGGCCGTTGTCTGACCAGTTCGTACGCTTGCCAACAAAAAACAAAGGCTTGCGCGCGTTCCGCGTAAGCCTTTGTTCCATTCCAGTCCTGCTGCAGTGCCCTTGCTAGGCCGTGGCTGCACCCGCGCGCTGCGGGTTACGCCGGGCCAGCAGGTCGAAGCGATCAAGATTCATGACCTTGCCCCAGGCCGAGACGAAGTCGCGCACGAACTTCTCCTTCCCATCGTCGCACGCATACACCTCCGCGATCGCCCGCAGTTGCGAATGCGCCCCGAACACCAGATCGGCCGCGGTCGCCGTCCACTTCTGCTGCCCCGTCGCCCGATCGGTTCCCTCGTAGATGCTCTTCGCCGAAGCGGAAGGCCGCCACGCCGTGCCCATGCCCAGCAGGTTCACGAAGAAGTCATTGGTCAAGGCGCCCGGCCGGTCGGTGAACACGCCGTGCTTCGACTCCCCGTGATTCGCCCCGAGCACGCGCATCCCGCCCACCAGCACCGTCATCTGCGGCGCGGTCAGCTTCAGCAGGTTGGCCCGGTCCAGCAGGCGGGTCTCGGGCGACAGTGGATCGTTGTCCCGGAAGAAGTTACGGAACCCATCGCCCTCCGGTTCGAGCACATCGAAGATGTTCACATCCGTCTGCTCCTGCGAGGCATCGGTACGCCCCGGCGAGAACGGAACGGTCACCTCGATGCCGGCCTTCCTGGCCGCTTCCTCGACGGCTGCGCACCCGCCCAGGACGATCAGGTCGGCCAGCGACACCTTCTTGCCGCCGGCTTGCGCAGCATTGAAGTCCTTCTGTACCTGCTCCAGGGCAGCCAGCACCTTTTGCAGCCGCGGCGGCTCGTTGGATTCCCAATCCTTCTGCGGAGCCAGGCGGATCCGCGCGCCATTGGCGCCGCCACGCTTGTCGGTGCCGCGGAAGCTGGCCGCCGCGCCCCAGGCCGTGGACACCAGTTCGGGGATGGACAGGCCGGTGCCGAGGATCGTGCGCTTGAGGCCGGCGACATCCTGCTCGTTGACCAGCTCGTGATCGACGGGCGGCACCGGGTCTTGCCACAGCTGCGGCCCCGGCACCCAGGGCCCCAGGTAGCGCGAGAGCGGCCCCATGTCGCGGTGCAGCAGCTTGAACCAGGCCTTGGCGAACGCGTCCGCAAGCTGGTCCGGATTCTCGAAGAAGCGCCGTGCAATCGGCCCGTAGATCGGATCGTCGCGCAGCGACAGGTCGGTCGTCAGCATCATCGGCGACTGGCGCTTGCCTGGATCGTGGGCGTCCGGCACGGTGTCCTTCGCCTCGGGATTCCTGGGCTTCCACTGCTTCGCGCCTGCGGGGCTGGTCGTCAGTTCCCACTCGTACTTGTACAGGTTTTCCAGGAAGCCGTTGTCCCACTTGACAGGATTGTCGGTCCAGGCGCCTTCGAGGCCGCTGGTGATCGCATGGGCGCCCTTGCCGCTGCCGTACTTGTTCTTCCAGCCGAGGCCCTGCTCCTCGAGGGGCGCGCCCTCGGGTTCCGGACCGACATTCCCGACCGCCGGTCCGGCGCCATGGGTCTTGCCGAAGGTATGGCCGCCGACGATGAGCGCCACCGTCTCCTCGTCGTTCATCGCCATGCGGGCGAAGGTCTCGCGGATGTCGCGGGCGGCAGCCAGGGGATCGGGCTTGCCGCCCGGCCCCTCGGGATTCACGTAGATCAGGCCCATCTGCACGTTGGCCAGTGGCCTGGAAAGCTCCCTTTCACCGCTGTAGCGCTCGTCTCCCAGCCAGGTGTCTTCCGGTCCCCAGAAGATGTCTTCGGGTTCCCAGACGTCGGGCCGGCCGAAACCGAAGCCGAAGGTCTTGAAGCCCATCGATTCCATCGCCACGTTGCCCGCCAGCACCACCAGGTCGGCCCACGACACCTTCTGGCCGTATTTCTGCTTGATGGGCCAGAGCAGCCGGCGCGCCTTGTCGAGATTCGCATTATCGGGCCAGCTGTTCAGCGGAGCGAAGCGCTGCTGGCCCTCGCCGCCGCCGCCGCGGCCGTCGGCGATGCGGTAGGTGCCGGCGGCATGCCAGCTCATGCGGATGAACAGGGGGCCGTAGTGGCCGTAGTCGGCCGGCCACCAGTCCTGGGAGGTGGTCATGACGGCGATGAGGTCCCGCTTCAGCGCGTCGACGTCGAGGTTCTTGAACTGCTCGGCATAGTCGAAGTCCTCTTCCAGCGGGCAGGACAGGTGGGAATGGGTGTGCAGTACTGAAAGGTCCAGCTGGTTCGGCCACCAGTCCTTGTTTCTTCGTGGACGGCCGCCGACCTTCGGGGTTGGTGCTGGTATTGCAGGGTTCTCGCTTTCGCTGACGCTTTGGGTGTTTTCCTTATCGGACATGTCGATCTCCATCGGCTAGGTCACTTCGTTGGAGTAGCTGTTTCCACAAGCATGACAAGCCTAAGCCGCTGTGGTCATCGGCACAATACAATTCTTTTAATGGAGGCGATAGGAAGCGCTATCGCAGCCTTCGTCGGGCGAGAGAACTCGTGCGACAAGGACTGGTCAGAAAGCATCACGGCTGCATACAAATTTTTCGTCGTAATAACATTCCTTGGCGCCATATTTCCTCAATTTCTCATCGACATGGATTATTTCCTATTTAGAAAATCATGACTGTCGATTTTTCTTACACTCAAATATGTCACTCAAACCAGACAAAAATTAAATGCAACCATTTCAATTATTTGGCGTGGTAGAGTTGATTGGCACAATTTCTGCTCATTCATTTCAGCAGGACTTTCCGGCCCAGGATGACAGGAATCTGGTTTTTCAATATATTTCCTTTGCGCTTGGTTTGTTAATGTAAGAGAAATCGTTCGAGCCGTATAGCAACAATAATGATTTATCGGTCCGCGTTGCATATTATTAAATAAGGCTACGACTGCCATGAATCTCCCAGCTCTTCTTGAAAGCATCGCCGATTATGCCCGGGCGGAAAAATACGCCATTTCATCGATCCGAAAACCGTCCGACCTGCACCTGGTCTGGGGCCCGCTGTATTCCCGGCTCGGCCTGGGGATCGGGGCAAGGCTGTTCTCGCTGTATGGTTTTGCCGAAGTACCCAGAAGCACCTGGCCCGACTACCTGGTCAATGAGCCCCTGAAGGCCCGCTATGCGGCCATCACCTCCAAGGAAGCGCGTCTGCTTGCGGACGATAAAATCCGGTTTTTCGAACATTGCACCGAACACCAGATCCCGACCGTCGCCATCCTCGCGCTCATCACCCCGCCGCGTCCCGAACCTACCCCGGTCCGATGTGCCTACTCCGCGCACGAGCTGGCGCAAGTGCTGGTGCCGGGCGAGTATTTCATCAAGCCCAGTCACGGTTCCCACGGGGAGGGCGCCTTTGCGCTGACCGTGAGCCCGACCGGGCTGGCATGGTCTGGAAACACGGGGTCGTACGAGGACTTCTTCCAGTACTGCATCAAGGCGCTGGCGCGCACCAGGTCGCTGATCGTGCAGCGCAAGCTCTACAATCACCAGACAATCCGCAACCTGACCCAGGCGAAAGGCCTGTCGACGGTCCGGGTCGTCACCTTCCGGCATTCAGGGCAGATCAAGGTCTTGGCGACCACCATACGCATCGTCGCCGGCGACTCGGACGTGGACAGCTTCTGCAATGGCATGAGTGGAAACCTGTCGGGCGCCATCGATGTCGAGTCGGGGACACTGACCACGGCGCGAGGATCGAAGACGAAAGGCTGGCCCACCATCACCGATGTGGTCCACCATCCCCGCTCCGGGGCGCCGATGGTCGGCATGCGCATGCCGTACTGGCCGGAGGTACTGGAACTGGCCCGCAAGGCCCATGTGTCCATCGACGGCCTGCATACGGTCGGCTGGGATGTGGCCATTACCGACGAGGGCCCGGTGATCGTCGAGGCCAACTGGCGCTACGATATCGACGGTCTTCAGATGACCTGCAAGAAAGGCTTCAGGAAGATCATCGACGACTACCTTGCGGCCACGCCCGGCACGGCCAGCACGGCCAGCACGGCCAGCACGGCCAGCACGGACGATGCGAACGATGCCCGGCCCTATGCCAAGCCGCCCCGGCCCGGGTTGTCCTCGATATGGCGCAGCTCGCCGGACCGGTCGAGCACATAGTGGTCCAGGTCCTTGGCCAGGTAGAGCGGCCCCTCGTACACGGAGCGGGCTTCCCGCTCGATGTCCGATAGCGGCAGGGCGCCGCCCCGTTCCTGGTAGCGCGGGCTGAAGTGGGTCAGCACCAGGTTCCGGACCCCGGCCGCGGCGGCGAAGCGGGCGATCCGCAGCGCCGAGCTGTGCTGGGGGCCGGGGCCGATCTTTTGCAGGATCTCTTCGGTGTACGTGGCTTCATGGACCAGCACGTCCACCCCGTGGGCCGCCTGCGCCAGCAATTCCGGCGTGTCGTTGTCGCCGCCGATGACGATCCTGCGGCGCCGGCGCGTCTCGTGCAGGTAGTGTTCCGCGATCACGGTCCGCCCGTCGGGCAGCACCACGTCCTGGCCGCGCTGGATCTGGCTCCAGGCCGGCGCCGGCGGAATGTCGTCGCGCCTGAGCCGCTCGAGATCGAGGCGGCGCTCCACCCGCGCTTCGGTGAAGCCGTAGGCCCAGGAGGGCAGGCGGTGCGAGAGCGGGGTGGCGTCGACCTCGAAGTCGGGCAGCACGGCGGCATCCGGCAGGTCCTGCGGTTCGAGGAAGACCAGTGGATAGGGCAGGCGCAGCTGGGTCGACTCCATGATGCACTCCATCATCGTCCGCAATGGCGCCGGGCCGACCAGCCACAGGGGCTCGCTGCGGTTCAGCATGCCGGCGCTGGCCAGCACCCCCGGCAAGCCGTAGACGTGGTCGCCGTGCAGGTGGGTGATGAACACGGCGCGCAGGTGCATCAGCGAGAGCGGGGCGCGCAGGAGGCGGTGCTGGGTGCCTTCGGCGCAATCGACCAGCGCCCAGTCGCGCGCGCCGCGTGCGCGCAGCGCCGCGGCCGTCATGTTGCGCTGCCGGGTAGGGGTGCCGGAAGACGTGCCGAGAAACAGGATTTCCATGGGGGCCTCGGGGCGGGAACGAACCCTCATTATCCGGAAACCGCGGCGCGCCTGTGCTGACCGGCTCTCCCGTGCTCAGGTATCGCGGCGCGGAGGACGGCGCAGGGTCGGCAGGAAGCACCATAGATAGGTGCTGACGCCGACGCCGGTCGCCAGCAGCGCCGCGTACAGGGCCATGTTGTCATAGCGAAGCATCGTGCCCGCGAGCGAGATCCACAGCAGCACGGTGGCGACGACCTTCGCCGCCAGCGGAATCCCGCGCCCCGCCTCGAAATTGCGCAGGTATTCGCCGAACACCGGGTGCGTCAGCAGCCAGTGGTGCAGGCGCTTCGAGCCGCGCGCGAAGCAGGCCGAGGCCAGCAGCAGGAAGGGCGTGGTCGGCAGCAGCGGCAGGAAGATGCCCAGGAGCGCGAGGACGATCGCGATGGCGCCCGCAATGTTGTAGAACAGTTTCATGCTTTTACTCTAGCATTGGAAACCGGAAGGGGGCGAAAGAATATCCCATGCTACAAGCATATTGTCTGTTGCTAAAAAACACTCTCAATACGTAGTAAAGAGTAACTTTTAATTCTATTTTGCAACGTATGTATAATGGAAGCTTCAACGACGGGCGCGTTTGTTCGACAGTAGCGGGCATTGCACACTGAACGCCCGGCTGCATGCCTACTTCTGGTCGATTACCCCCTGGCCGCGCCAGGCGTTGCGTCGCACATGGCCTCTGTTCCCGCCTTTCCCGAGCCGTCGCTGCAGGCTCCCATTCGCAGCTATTTCCAGCCCCGCGTGCTGCGCAACCTGGGCCTCTACCTGGCCTTGATGCTGCCGGTGGTCTGGGGCCTGGTGGCGGTCGAGCAGGCGCGCTTCACCGCGCTGGCCGAAACCGGCAGCAGCAACGACCTGAGCAACCTGTCGCGCGCCTTCGGGGAAGAGGTCCGGGCCAGCATGGGGATGGTCGACCTGACCCTGGTGCAATTGCGCAGCACTTGGAAACAGCACCGCGCAAGCTTTGCCGACAGTGTCGCCGAACACGCGCGCCACCTGGACAGCCGGGTGCCGATGCACATCACCGTGACCGATGCCGGCGGCCGCCTGCTGTACACCAACGGCGGCCCGGCGCCAAAGGGGCTGGCGCTGGGCGACCTCGCGCACTTCCGCACCCATGTCGACGGCGAGGGCGACCGCCTGTATGTCAGCCGTCCCGACCTGTGCCGCATCAGCAAGGCCTGGGCCGTCCAGTTCACCCGGCCGATCCGCGACGCGCACGGCCGCCTGCTCGGCATCATCGCGGCCTCGGTCGCACCGGATTACTTTGCCCGCTTCTACGACAACATCGACCTCGGTCCGGAAGCGTCGATCGGCCTGGTGCGCGGCGACGGCACGCTGATCGCGCGCAGTACGCGCGTGGATGGCAGCCGCGGCAACCGCGACATGGGCAAGGTGCTCCACAACGTGCCGTTCCACGAGTCCAGTCCCGTCAGCGGCCGCTTCCGCCGGCCCAGCCAGGTCGACGGCATCGACCGCTACTACGCCTGGCGCAGGCTGCCCGAATACGGCCTGACCGTCACGGTCGGCCAGTCGGTGCGCGACGCCGCCGCGCGCTACGCGCAGCAGCGCGCCGTGATGGCCTACAGCGGCACTGCGGTATCGGCCGTCCTCGGCGTGCTGGGCTGGGCGGCGATCGGCGCGGCCGACCGCCGCCGCCGTGCGATCAAGGCGCTGGCCGCCGCCGAGGCGCGCTGGAAGCTGGCGCTCAAGGCCGCCGGCGACGGCGTCTGGGATTGCGACCTGGTCAGCGGCTGGTCGACCCTGTCGCCGCGCGCCCAGCAGATCCTCGACACCGAGCGCAGCGTGATCCCCTTCTACGACGAACTGGACGCGATCGTGCATCCGGACGACGTGCCGGACGTGCGCCACGCCCTGCGCGAACACTTCGCCGGCCGCACCCCCGACTACGTGACCGAGCTCCGGGTGCGGATGCGCAATGGCGACTGGAGCTGGATCGAGGTGCGCGGCACCGTGACCGAGCGCGACGAAACGGGCAGGGCGCTGCGCATCGTCGGCACCTTCTCCAACATCGACGCGCGCAAGATCGAGGAAGCGCGCATGCGCCGCATGGCGCACGAGGATGCGCTGACCGGGCTGCCGAACCGCGTCCTGTTCGACGACCGCCTGCGCCAGGCGCTGCTGGTGGCCGGACGCGAAGGCCACAAGGTGGGCGTGATCTACTTCGACCTGGACGAGTTCAAGCCGGTCAACGACACCCATGGCCATGCGGTCGGCGACCGCCTGCTGCGCATGGTGGCCCAGCGCGTGCGCGCCTCGCTGCGCGAGTCGGACACGCTGGCGCGCATCGGCGGCGACGAGTTCGTGGTGCTGCTGCCGCGCTGCGACCAGGCGGCCGACGCCGAGCGCGTCGCCCACAACATCCTGGCCCGCCTCGACGAGCCCTTCGAGGATGGCGAGCGGGTGCTGCGCATCTCGGGCAGCCTCGGGTTCGCGCTGTATCCGGACTGCGGCGGCGACAGCGAGGCGCTGCTGCGCTGCGCCGACCTGGCCATGTACGACGCCAAGGCGCATGGGCGCAACCGGGTGTCGGGACGCTACCGCAGCCGGGTGGAGTGATCCGCCCGCGCGCCGGGCGGACCCTCAATGATGCAGCCTGGCCTGGGGTTCGGGGGCCAGGTGCGTCACCGGGGCGACGTGGCGCGGCAGGTAGATCGTGACGGTGGTGCCGGCGCCCGGCGTGCTCGCCAGCCGGATATGGCCGCCGCTCTGGCGCACGAAGCCGTGCGCCATCGACAGCCCGAGCCCGGTGCCCTTGCCCTCGGGCTTGGTGGTGAAGAAGGGTTCGAAGACGCGCTCCATGACCTCGGGCGGCATGCCGTGCCCGGTGTCGGCCACGACCACCGACACGTAGTCGCCCGGCGTCAGCTCGGGATCGGCCTGGGCGGCGGCGCTGTCCACCGTCACGTTGGACAGGCGCAGCGCGATGTCGCCGGCGCCGTCCATCGCATCGCGCGCATTGATCACCAGGTTCAGCAGCACGTTCTCGAGCTGGTTCGGGTCGACCAGGGTCGGCCACAGGTCGGGCGCGGCGCTGCGCTCGACCGTGACGCTGTCGCCGGCGGCGCGCAGCAGCAGGCTGTCCATCCGTTCCAGCAGCTGGGCCACGTCGACCACGGTCGGGTGCAGCGGCTGGCGGCGCGCGAAGGCCAGCAGCTGGCCGGCCAGCCTGGCGCCGCGTTCGACCGCGTCGAGGATGCTGTGCAGGCGCTTGCGGCTGGGCGGTCCTTCGGCGCGCAGCATCAGCTGCACGTTGGCGCTGATGATGTGCAGGATGTTGTTGAAGTCGTGGGCGACGCCGCCGGTCAGCTTGCCCACCGCTTCCAGCTTCTGCGAGCGCAGCAGGGCCTGGCGCGCTTCGTCGAGGCGCTGCTGGCGCTGCTGCTCGCGCGCCTCGGCCTCGCGCCGCGGCGTGATGTCGCGCATGAAGACGCTGGCGCCCTTGCCGTCCGCGGCCGGCAGCACGGTCACCGCCAGCTCGACCGGCACCAGGCGTCCGCTGTCGTGCAGGATATTGGTCTCGGTCGTACGTCCCAGCAGCGCGCACTCGCCGCCGTGCGCGAAGGCCGCGAAGGCGGCGCGGAAGGCGGCGCGCCGTTCCTCGGGCAGCAGCTGCTCGACCGGGCGCCCGAGCGCGTCCGCGGCGGCCAGGCCGGTGATGCGCGCGGCCTGCGCATTCCAGTCGGTGATGCGGCCGTCCGGGTCGACGGCGATGAAGCCGTCGTGGGCGTTTTCCAGGATCACCTTGATGCGCTGCTGTTCCGCCGCGATCCGGTCGTGCGACTCGCGCAGTTCGAGCGTCATCGAACGGGCCAGCTGCAGCGCGCGGCGGCGCTCGGTGGCCAGCAGCCAGACCACCAGGCCGAGCAGGAAGCCGAGCCCGATCCCGGTCAGGGCGATCAGGAGCGGGCGCTTGGTTTCCCGGGTCGCTTCCAGCGCCGCGCCGGAGCGCAGGGTCACGGTCCAGGTGTGGCCGGCGATCGCCAGGCGCGAGCTGGTCTCGACCCGCGGCTGGTCGAGGCGGGCCGTCTCGGGCGAGCGGTACAGCAGGGTGTCGGGGCCGGGGCTGGCGCCGTCGTGGATCTCGATGTCGAGCAGGGCCGCGCTGCTGCCGCCCACGCCGCGCATCAGGTCGTTCATCCGGAACGGCGCATACACCCAGCCCACCAGCGCGGCGCGGCGCTGCGCGATGCTGGCCGTCGGCATGCCGCTGCGGTATACCGGCAGGTACATCAGGAAGCCCGACTGGCGGCCGGCATGGCCTTCCTGCACCAGGATCACCTTGCCGCTCAGCGCCGCCTGGCCGCTGTCGCGCGCGGCTTCCATGGCGGCGCGCCGTACCGGCTCGCTGTACATGTCGAAGCCGAAGGCGCGCAGGTTGCGTCCGGAATAGGGTTCGATGTGCGAGATCGCGGTATGCACCTCGCGCGGCGTGTCCGGCTGCACGCGGTAGTGGGGGTAGCCTTCGGCGCGCACCGCCGCCTCGTGCGCCGCCAGCTTCCCCGGCGGGATGAGGGTGGCGATCCCGATCGCTTCCAGCCCGGGGAAGAACTGGTCCAGGCGCAGCACCCGGTAATACTCGGCGAAATCGGCGCGGCTGACCGCCACCGAGCCGCGCAGGTAGCCGCGCGCGCCGCGCAGCACCTGCTCGTACACCGCCATGCGGCGCCCGATGCTGTAGGTCATGTCGTGGGCGCGGTAGTCGAAGGCTTCGCGCAGCTGGGCCCCGGTGTCGCGCCGGGCGCTGCTCCAGGCGCCGTAGGTCACCACCACGGCCACCAGGAACACCAGCATCGCCAGCAGCAGCGGCCCATGGCCCGATCCCGGCACGGGAAGCCGGCTGGCGGGCGGGAAGCGCTGGTCGGACGGCGGCATGTGGTCGGGAGCGTCCTGGAAGACGAGGCGTCAGGATTGATCGGAACTTCAGGATACCCATCCTTGCCCCCGCAAGGCGCACGCGACTTTGCGTGTTTGGCAATAAAGTATTATCACCCATTCATCGTGCAATTCGGACTGTTCTCGTGAAACCATTCATCCTGCATGGCGCGCCGGCGCCGGCCCGCCTGCCATGAACCTGCCGCCCATCGTGCGCCGCCATTGGCCGCTGGCCGGACTGGGCGGCGGTCTCGGCGCCGCGCTGCTGTGGGCGGCGCTGGCCCCGCTGGGCGGCGGCAGCCACGAACTGCTGCTCGACGTGCCGCGCGGGGCGCATGCCTCCGGCCTGGCCGTGCCCGCCGAGATCCGCCTGACGCGCGGGGTGCGCGACGTCCTGCTGTTGCGCAATCGCGATACCGTGCCGCTGGTGTTCGGGCCGGTCGACGTCGCGCCGGGACGCGAGTTCCGCCTGCCTTTCGAGGAGGAGGGCGAGTTCGCCTTCGCCTGCCCGGCGGTGATCGGCGGCCTGGTGCGGGTGCGGGTGCTGGCCTCGCCCGATCCCGGCTGGGGACGGCTGCGCTGGCGCCTCGCCAATCTCGGCCAGGTCCTGCGCTACCTGCCGCTGCGCGCGCCGGACGGCTGAGCGCCGCCGCAGGCCCCGATATGCACGTTTCATGGTCAAAAGTCCCATGCAATCGTGCTCCCTTTCCGGCTGCGATTCTGTCATCATGGGACCATGTCGACGATCTCCATGCCACTGTTTCCGCTCAGTACGGTGCTGTTTCCGGACGGGGTGTTGCCGCTGCAGGTGTTCGAGGTGCGCTACCTCGACATGATCGGCCGCTGCCTGACCGACGACACGCCGTTCGGCGTCGTCCTGCTGACCCAGGGACATGAAGTGCGCCTGCCGAATGGCGAGCAGGAACGCTTCGTTGCCTCGGGTACGATCGCGTCCGTGACCGAAACCACCGCCACCACGCCCGGCCTGCTGCAGGTCGTGTGCCGCGGCGGTTCGCGCTTCAATGTTGTCACCGCCGAGCAACGCCTGAACGGCCTGTGGATGGCCGAGGCCGAGCTGGTCGAGGACGACCACGCGGTCCGCATCCCGTCCGAGCTGCAGGGCGCCTCCGACGCGCTCGACCGGGTGCTGGCCTCGCTGCACGACGTGCCCCAGCACCGCTGGCCGGTGCAGCCGCCGTTCCGGATGGACGACTGCGGCTGGGTGGCGAATCGCTGGTGCGAGCTATTGCCCTTGCCAAATCAGCAGAAACATCACATGCTGATGCTAGATAATCCTGTCATCCGGCTCGAATTGCTGCATGATGTGCTAGATGAACATGGTTTGATCACATCATAGTGCTGTCATGAAATTTTCTGACGACTTGCTGATCGCGTACATCAACGGTGAACTCGCCGAACCGGCGCGTGCGGCGGTCGAGCGGGCGATGCGCGCCGATCCCATCCTGGCGGCGCGGATCGCCCAGCACCGGGCGCGCCGCAGCCGGGTGGTCGGGGTCTCCGCCAACGGCCATGACGGTTCCAGCCATTCCCAGCGCCATGTACCGCCCGGCGGCGCCAAGGTGGTGCACCTGGACGCCCTGCGTCCGGGCCGCCCCGTACCGCCGCCACCGCCGTCGCGTCCCAGCTGGAGCGCGCGCCACTGGGCCGCGGTGGGCGCGGCCCTGGTCACCGGCGTGCTGGCAGGCATGCTCGGCTGGCGCGGCCTGGCGGTCGACAGCGGCGTGGTCACCCTGGTCGAGAGCGACGGCGCGCTGGTCGCGCGCGGCCGCCTGGTCAAGGCGCTGAGCGGGCAGCTGGCCAGCCCCGGTCCGTCCGACACCGGCGTGCGCATCGGCATCACCTTCGTCTCGAAAGAGGGCGGCTATTGCCGCAGCTTCGTGGTCGACACCACCGCCGGGCTGGCCTGCCGCGCCGGTGGACGCTGGACCATCCCGGTGCTGGCCCAGGGCCAGGCCGGGGCCGCCTACCTGGACGGCAGCGTGCTGCCCCAGGCGGTGCTCGATGCGATCGAGCAGCGCAGCGCCGGCGCCCCCCTCGACCCGGTGGCCGAGCGCAGCGCCCAGCAGCGCGGCTGGAAGCCGTAGGGTGGGCGGATTTTCCGCCCACGCGGTGATAGTTAGCGGCGAGATCATCGAACCCGGCACCGATATCAATGGCCACGTGAGCAGCAAACCATGTGTGCTTCCGTTGACATTCTGCTCAGAAAGCAGGACAGCATATACAGGGGTGCCGATTTCAGGTATCGTGTCACCCGCTGAAAGTGCCTCTACGTCCGCGTCCTGGCGTCGTTCCCCGGAAGCCGGTCCCCCAGGATCGATCCATGAAGGAGCACCCCGACCGCGCGTCCCGGCTGTGCGTTCCCGCAGAATGAACCCGATGGACGCCGCGCGTTTTTGTCCCCCCAGGAGCTTTCCGTGCGCCATGATGGCGCCGGCCATGCCCGCAGGCCCGGCTGTAGAGCTGAACCATTGAATGCCCGAAAAGAATATGTCTGATACACCGAACAATAACGAAACCGGTAGTGCACCGGCCGTGCGCTTCGCCGATTTCGGCCTCGCGCCGGAAATCCTGCGTGCGCTCTCGGACCAGGGCTATGTGCATCCGACCCCGATCCAGGCCCAGGCGATTCCCGTGGTGCTGCAGGGGCGCGACGTCATGGGCGCGGCCCAGACCGGCACCGGCAAGACCGCCGGCTTCTCGCTGCCCATCATCCAGCTCCTGATGGCGCATGCGAGTGCCAGCATGTCGCCGGCGCGCCATCCGGTGCGCGCGCTGGTGCTGACCCCGACCCGCGAACTGGCGGTGCAGGTGGCCGAGAACGTCAAGGCCTACTCGCGCCACACGCCGCTGCGCTCGACCGTGGTATTCGGCGGCATGGACATGAAGCCGCAGACCGAGACCCTGCGCCGCGGCGTCGAGATCGTGATCGCGACCCCGGGCCGCCTGCTCGACCACGTCGAGCAGAAGAACATCAGCCTGGCCCAGGTGCAGATGCTGGTCATGGACGAAGCCGACCGCATGCTCGACATGGGCTTCCTGCCCGACCTGCAGCGCATCATCAACCTGCTGCCCAAGAAGCGCCAGAACCTGATGTTCTCGGCCACCTTCTCGCCCGAGATCAAGAAGCTGGCCAACACCTTCCTGACCGACCCGCTCACCATCGAAGTGGCGCGCAGCAACCAGACCGCCGACAAGGTGAGCCAGGTGGTCTACAAGATCGACGAGGAACTCAAGCGCGACGTGGTCGAGCACCTGATCCGCCAGCGCGAGCTGAAGCAGGTGATCATCTTCTCGAACACCAAGATCGGCGCATCGCGCCTGTCGCGCCACCTCGAGCAGCGCGGCATCAAGGCTTCCGCGATCCACGGCGACAAGACCCAGCAGGAGCGCATGGCCGCGCTCGACGCCTTCAAGAAGGGCGAGGTCGAAGTGCTGGTGGCGACCGACGTGGCCGCGCGCGGCCTCGACATCACGGACCTGCCGTGCGTGATCAACTACGACCTGCCGTACAACGCCGAGGACTACGTGCACCGCATCGGCCGCACCGGCCGCGCCGGCGCCTCGGGCGACGCGCTGTCGGTGTATTCGGAGAAGGACGAGCGCCTGCTGACCGACATCGAAAAACTGATCAAGCAATCCATCCCGCGCGGCGAGCTGAGCGGCTTCGCACCGACGCCGTCGCGCCCGCGCGACATGGCGCGCGAAGGCGGCCTGCGTGGCGCCCGTGACGGCGCCGAACGCCGTGGCCGCCGCCCCGACGACTTCACCCCGGGTGTGGCGCCGGCGGCGCGCGGACCGCGCACCGGTCCCGGCCCGGGTCCGCGCCGCGAGAAGGTCGATCCGTGGTTCCTCAAGCCCTACGAGCCGTCGAGCGCACCGCGCAAGGACGCGGTCGTGGCGCCGGTGGGGGCCAGCAAGCCGGCCAAGCAGAAGCTGGCCTTCCTGCTGGGCGGCGTGCCGAAGCAGTAAGCCAGGCGAAGCAATAAAGACAGAAGGCCGGGATTGCATCCCGGCCTTCTTTTTTGGATTGGACCCTAGGCCGCCCGCTTCAGCGCAGCGCGAATACGGTCCAGCAGTTCCTGGTGGTGATAGGGCTTGGCCAGCACATCCAGCGCTTCCCCGCGCCCGCCCCGTCCCGGCAGCTCATCCATGTAGCCGGTGGTCACCAGCACCGGCATCCCGGGCCGCTTCTGGCGCAGCTTGTCGATCAGCTGCAAGCCGTTCATTCCTCCCGGCATGATCACGTCGGTGAACAGCAGGTCGATGCCGGCATGGGTTTCCAGGATCTCCAGCGCGCGCTCGCCGCTGGGCGCCGACAGCACCTCGTAGTCGGCCATGCCGAGCATGCTCTCGGCCAGCTCGCGCACGTCGTCGTTGTCCTCGACCACCAGGATGCAGCACCTGCGCCCCTGCGCCTGGGACGGCCGCGACCGGACATCGCCGTCCTGGTCCGCATGGGCCTTGAGCGAGACCGGGAACACCATGCGCACCTGGGTGCCCTGGCCCGGCTCGCTCTCGATGTCGAGCCTGCCGTGCGACTGCTGCACGAAGCCGTGCACCATTGCCAGGCCGAGCCCGGTGCCCGGCCCCTTGGTCGTGAAGAAGGGCTCGGTCGCGCGCTTGCGCACTTCCGGCGTCATGCCTTCGCCCTGGTCGAGCACGCAAATCGACACGTAGTCGCCGGGCGCCAGGTTCATCATCTGGCGCCGCTCCGCCGACAGCACCGCGGTGCCGACCGTGACCATGCCGCCGCGCGGCATCGCGTCGCGCGCATTGATCACCACGTTCAGCAGCGCCATCTCGAGGTAGGTCGGGTCGATGGTGCAGGGCGGCAGGCCGGGCCGCAGGTCGAGGCGCAGTTCGACCCGGTCGCCGAGCGTGCGCACCAGCATGTCGGAAAACTCGACCACCAGGCTGTTCAGGCTGAGGCGGCGCGGTTCCAGGCGCTGCTTGCGCGCGAAGGTCAGCAGTTGCTGGGTGAGTTTGCCGGCCTGCATGGTGGCGCGCTGCGCACGCCGGATCGGCTCGGCCGCCTTGCCGTCGGCGCCGCCGGCCAGCAGGGCCACCTCAAGGTTGCCGTTGATGACCTGCAGCAGGTTGTTGAAGTCGTGCGCCATGCCCGCCGACAACTGGCCGATCGCTTCCATCTTTTGCGCCTGCAGGTAGGATTCCAGGTTCGAGCGGCGCTCGGTGATGTCCATCTGCGAGGAAAAGTAGTACAGCAGGTGGCCTTCCTGGTCGAAGATGGGACCGATGAACAGCGCATTCCAGAACGGGGTGCCGTCGGCCTTGTAGTTCAGCACGTCGACCGCGACCGCGCGCTGCTCCGCGACCGCCTGGCGCACCTCGGCCACGGTCGCGCCGTCGGTCTCGGGACCCTGCAGGAAACGGCAGTTCCTCCCCAGCACCTCCTGCTCGTCATAGCCGGTCAGGTCGAGGAAGGCGTTGTTGACGAACACGATAGGATTGTCCTGCAGGCGCGGGTCGGTGACCAGCATCGGCATGCGCGTCATCTCGACCGCGGCGAAGAAGATGTTGCCGCGGTCCTGCAGCCCTTCGCGGTTGATATAGCTGGCCTGCCAGTGCTTGACGCCGACGTTGCCCAGCGGATGGACGGAGTTGCCCTCGACTTCGCCGCCGGCCGGCACGCCCAGGCTCTGGCCGCCGCCCTGCACGTCGAGTTCCTTCTTGAGCGTGTCGTCCTTCTCCGGTCCGAGTACCATGGGTTTTCCTTGCGAGAAAAAAGGCCGCAAGGCGCCCGGGCGCCCGCCACCACACTGTATGGCATCACTCTAGGGGCTGGGCGCGTGCGCCTCCGTTCGTGCGCACACACAAGGGCTTACCGGGGCGTCGCCGCCCTCAGTTGGCAGACACCCTGGCCGGCTCGCTGGTCCCGATGGCGACTTCGGCGATGCCGATGCCGAGTTCCCGATCGTCGGGCCACTGGCCCAGCGTGCGCGGCGCGGTCGGACGCGGCACGTCGATGGTCAGGCTGCGCTGGGCGCCGTCGGTGAGGAAGCTCAGCCGTACTTCCTGCAGGCTGCCCGACAGGCGGAAGCTGGCGCTCTGGCCGCCCACGCGCATGGTGAACGGCAGGGTCGTGTTGTCGGCGTAGGCCTGCGCCTTGATGATGATGTCGGCCTGCTTCGGCAGCGGCCTGTCGAAGTGCAGGACGACGTGCTTGCCGTCCGACCAGCGTCCCCATGGTTCCGCGATCGACAGGCCTTGCGCGCCTGCCAGCAGGCGTCCGCCGCCATAGGGTTGCGACAGGCGGGCCTCGCCGAGCGACCGGAACCCGGAGTTGAGCCGCACCAGCGCGTAGTCGCTGGTGGCGACCACCGGCGTCAGGCCCTTGGGCAGCGCGTGCTGGCCGATGATGAGCAGCCATTGATGACGTACCGGAAGCTGGTAGGGCTCGATCGGCGCGCCCTTTGCCAGTTCGAGCATGCCGCTATCCTTGTCGTCGATGTGGAATTGCGCGCGCATGATGTCCATCACGCTGTCGCCGGCGATCGTGATCAGCTTGTGCTCGCTCTTCGGAACATGGCTGCGCGCCAGCTTGCCGGCCTTGTCGGCCGGCCAGCCGGGGATGACCTGGCGCAGGTAGGCGGAGGTTTCGATGCCGCCCAGTACCAGCGTGAAGGGGAGCGCCGCGAACAGGAACAGCGGCGCCGCGAACCGGTTGCCGCGCGCCCACAGCAGCAGCACCAGCAGGCCGGACCCGACCACCACCCAGCCCGGCCAGGCCTGCAGGTGGATGCCGGAGATTTCCGGACCGTCGATGGGATTGGGGGAGTAGCGCGGCAGCAGCACCAGCGCGGCCAGCAGGGCGGCGCCGACCAGCACGGCAGGCAGCCAGGCCAGGCGCGGCGGCCGCGCCGCGTCGCGGGCGCCGACCAGCGCGGCGGGGATCAGCAGCAGCAGCGGGAATACGAAGGTGTAGTAGCGCAGGTGCAGGCGGACCACTTCCAGCGGCCCCAGGCCCGCGATCGAGGCGGTATAGGCCACGGTCATCCCCGCGGTCGAACCCAGCATCAGGAAGGTGTACAGGCACAGGAGGTTGAGCTCGGTTCCGGCCTGCTGGCGCGCGCGGCGGCTGATCAGGGCCAGGGCCAGCATCGCCATCGGCAGCGGCAGCAATACCGCCAGCACCATCAGGTGACCGCGGCCGTTGACGAAGGCGGGAAACGCCAGGTACAGCACCGAGCGCTTGGTGGTCGAATCGGCAGTGACGGAATAGAAGCTTCCGAACAGGCTGAGCGCGGGGTCGCCGGCGAGCAGGTAGCCGAGCCCGAACTTGACGCCGAGCGCGGTCGCCAGCATCAGCAGCGCCGCGGCCACGCCATGGCGCAGCCAGCGGCCGCCGGGCTCGCGCATCCAGGCCGCGCACACGAAGTACAGGCACAGCGCCGGCAGCAGGAACAGGGCATGCACCTTGACCAGGCTCATCATGCCCACCACGGCGCCGCTTGCCAGCGCCATGCGCATCCAGCCCCATGTGGCGCAGGTCAGCATCACCCAGCTCAGCACGATGAAGCCGAAGTAATAGGTCGCCTCGGGCATGAAGAAGGCGGTGTACAGGTTGATCGGGGCGAGCAGGCACAGCAGGGTAACGGCGATCGCCGGTCCCGGCCGCGCGACCTTGCGTCCGATCAGGTAGATGAAGGGGCCGGCGCCGACGAACAGGATGGCATTGCCGATGCGCACGCAGTCGAGGAAGCCGTCGCCGCAGGCCGTGGTGGCGCGGAACAGCCACAGGTAGAGATAGGAGGGCACGATCGCTTCGTTCAGCGGCTGCAGGCGCGACATCTTGCTGTAGAACCACTCGTCGGCAAAGATGGCGGGATGCAGGCCGAGGTTGCGATACAGCAACCAGGCGAAGACGGCGCCCAGGCCGGCGAGCAGGACAAGCCAGGCCCGTTTGTCGGAGGGGGAGGTGGCCGTGCTCATCATGGGATGTCCTTGTTTTTCCATTATTGTGGCGCGGATGCGCTACGCCAGCTGGCGATGGCATTGCTCATTTGTTGCCAGGTAAAGAATTTGCGCTTTTCGTAATACAGGCTGCCTGGATGAGGCCGCTCATCGATGCGCGCCGGTGCGACCGGCTGCAGCGTCTGGACCCCGCGCAGCAGGTAATGCAGCAGCACGAACGGGAACAGGCCGATCCAGGTGTTGCGCTGCGACGGATAGGACAGGCAATGGCGCAGGTAGCGCAGCCGGCGGCGCCAGGGGATGGCGGTCGCGCTGGCGGGGCCGTTCTGCGGCAGCGGGGCCAGCACCCGGAACAGCGGGCCGGGCAGGTTTGCCGCCTGGTACAGCGAATACTGCCAGGTGCGCGCCAGCAGGCCGTGGCGCTCGGCGACGGCGACGGCGACCGCATGCAGGGCGTCGTGGTCATGGTGGCCGCCTTCCCAGGCCGTCACGTGGAGGGCCTCGATATTCCCGAAGCGGCCGGTCCAGCGCGCGATCCATGCGGCGGCGGCGGCCAGGTGCAGCGGCAGGCGTCCGTCGCCGATGCCCAGCTCGGCGCCGGCGAAGAAGATGTCGTCCCGGGCCACGCCCAGCTTGCCGAGCACGGCGATCGACTCCGCGTTGCGCACGGCGGCGCTGGCGCCGGCGGTCTGGCCGTCGGTCAGGTAGGCGCAGGCCACGCGCAGGCCTTGCCGGCGGCAGGCGGCGATGCGCTCGAAGACGCCGAACTCGTCGTCCTGGTGCGCGAACAGGAACAGCGCGGCGCCGGCTTGCTCAGTAGGCATCGAAGTCGAGGAAGCTGAACTGGATGCGGGCTGCGTCCAGCTGCGCGACGCGCGGCACGAAGGAGCGGTAGATCAGGTTCAGCGGCGAGGGGCGCAGGCGCAGCGGGATGCTGGCGTAGTTCCAGTAGCGCGCCGAGGCATCCGGGGCCAGCCCGATGAACAGGCGCAGCGGCGACAAGGCCTTTGCGGGCGCCGGCGCGGCCGGGGGCGTGGCGCCATCCAGCTCGGCATAGGCAGGCAGGCGCAGGCCGAAGGCGGCGGCGTGGAACTGCCGGCGCGCGCCCTTGCTGCGCTGCCAGACCGGATTGTGCGGATTGGCGCAGCGCCAGGCCAGGGCTTGCGGGCTCCAGCTGCGCTCGAAGGACAGCGCCTGGGCCGGCGCCTTCGGCGCGTGGCGCAGCGCGCCGATGCCGATGCGCGCTTCCAGCGGGCGCACCAGCTGGAAGCCCAGCTTGCGCACGAAGCCGGGCGTGCTGTTGGCGTTCGCCACCCCGTACACGCCATCGAAACCGGCCTGCGCCCCGGCATCGTAGGTCATCGCCGCCAGCTTGGTGAACAGCCCCTTGCCCTGGTAGTCCGGATGGGTGGCGGTGTTCAGCGACAGCAGCACCCGGACTTCCGCGCCCTCGACCCAGGCGCGCGCCGGCACGCACACGTAGTGCGCGGCCAGCCGTTCGCCGTCCCAGGCATCGTAGCCGACCGCGGCGCCGTCCGGATTGGCCACGTACAGCCAGGCCAGGTAATCGGGTGTGAACTTGGTCGTGCCGGGAAAGCAGGCGGCGAACAGGTCGCCGTAGCGGGCCAGGGTGGCCGGATCGTGCTGAATGGGAGCGAAGCGCATCATTTGAAGATCCAGTATCTGCTGAGCAGGTAGCCGTTGATCGCCACCAGCGGCAACGACACGATTTTCCCGGCCAGCGGGTTGTCGAGGAGGGACACCGCCAGCGCCACGCAGGCGATGGTGAGCAGGTAGTTCAGGCCGACGACGCACAGGTAGCGCGCGAAGCTCGAGGCCGAAGCAGCCTGTCCGAAGGTGACCCGGCTGTGGAACGCGAAGTTGACCAGCAGGCCCGCCCCGAAACCGGCGCTGGCCGCGGTCGTGTGGTGCATGCCGGCGCCCAGGAGCAGCTGCATCAGGCCGATGTCGACCGCGGCGCACAGGACGCCGCCGGCGATAAAGGTGGCGAACTGGCGCCAGCGCGCGGCTTCAGTCATTGCCGCGGCGCCGGAACAGGGTGCGCTTGTGCAGCGGGCGGCGCGGCACCGAGGCGATGTCGTAGGCCAGGAAGGCCAGGATCAGCTGCACGCCCATGATCACCGGCAGCGCCGCCACCATCACGGTGCCGGCCGGGGTTTCCACGGCGGAGCGCGCCGAGGAGATCCAGTGCGATACGCCGTAGACGGTGCCGAACGCGGTCAGCAACACGCCCAGCGGCAGCTCGAGCGAGGCGAGCGACATGTTGCGCAGGTAGTAGTTGTAGAACAGGCGCTTGAAGAAGTTGCGCACGTTCTTGGCCAGGAACTCGGTGACCACCTTCGACACCTTCAGGTTGCTGACCTCGTCGCCATACACGGCGTCCATCGGCACGTCGACCACCACCGCACCCAGGGTGTTCAGGCGGAACAGCATGTCGCTCTCGAAGAAGTAGCGCTTGCTGATCTTGTCGAAGGGCAGGTAGCGGGCCGCGTCGGCGTGGATCGCGGTATAGCCGTTGGTCGGGTCGAACAGGTCCCAGTAGCCGGACGACAGCTTGGTCATCAGGGACAGCATCGCGTTGCCGAACAGGCGCATCGGCGGCATGGAACCGATCCGCTCCAGGTCGAAGAAGCGGTTGCCCTTGGTGTAGTCGGCCTCGCCGGCCAGGATCGGGGCGACGAAGGTCGGGAGCAGCGAGCCGTCCATCTGGCCGTCGCCGTCGATCTTGACGATGACGCCGGCGCCGTCCGCGATGGCCGCGCGGTAGCCGGTCATGACGGCGCCGCCCACGCCCTGGTTCACCGCGTGTTCGAGCACGGTCACGCGCGGATCGCCGCAGTTGGCGCGCACGAAGTCGCCGCTGCGGTCGGGGCATTTATCGTCGACCACGTAGATGCGCGCCACCTCGGGCCCGATGCCGGCGATCACCTCCAGGATGTGGCGGGTCACGCGGTAGCTCGGGATCACGACCGCGATCCGGTCGGCGGCGGCGCCTGGGGCCTGGGGTGAGGCGGCGTTCATGGGCTGGGTTACAGGAGCATTCATCAAATAGTGTCAGAAGGGGCCAGCGAGCGACCTGCTGCTGGTGGCGGGCCGGCATCGATAGCCGGTAGGGTGGACGGGTTTCCCGTCCACCCTACGTGGCAGGCAGATCCCGGCCGGCGCCGTCTCAGGACTGGCCATGGCGTTCCTCGCTGCCCGGCAGGGTACGGTACCACTGCTGGCCCACCAGGGCGTCGAGCACCTGCCGCGCGCTCTGGTTCCAGTTCAGCCACGGCATGGCGGAAGACGGCGGGGCCTTGCCCTCGGCGTGCAGCGCCAGCCAGCGCGTCACGGCGTCGGCCAGGTCCTGTGGCGCCAGGCCGTCGAAGTAGTAGGCATGCTCGCCGGCGACCTCGCGGAACACCGGCAGGCTGCGCGCGAGGATCGGGATGCCGTGCTGGGCCGCCTCGATCAGCGGCAGGCCGAAGCCTTCGCCTTCGGACGGCGCCAGCAGGGCCGACGAACTGGCGTACAGCTTGAGCAGCATTTCATCCGAGATGCCGGCCAGCCAGAACAGGCGCTTGGCCTTTTCCGGGTGGCTGGCCATGTGCTCGGCCAGCTTGTCGACCATCCAGCCCTGCTTGCCGACGATGACCAGGTTGACGTCCACGCCGCGTTCCCACAGCAGCTCGAAGGCGGCCAGCGCCTGGACATGGCCCTTGCGCGGCTCGACCGTGCCGACCATCAGGAAGCTCGGACGCTCGCCGAGCGCGGCCAGCACCTGGGGCGCGTCCGGCGGCAGGCCGAAGCTCGGGGCGCTGGCGTCGATGTCGGCGCCCAGGTGGAAGTGGCCCAGCCTGAGCGGCGCGCGGCGCGTGAGATTCTGGCCCTCGATCCAGCCGGCCAGCTCGTCGGCCACCGCGCGCGAGATGCACAGGACGCCATCCGACACCTTGTGCACGGTGCGCAGGAAGTCGCCGAAATACTGCTCGGTCCCGAAGGGGAACACGTCCGGGCGCAGCATCGGCAGCACGTCGAACACCACGAACACCACCTGCACCCCGCGGTCGCGCATCGACAGCAGCAGCTCTTCGTTCTGCGAGGTGCCGGTGGTGAACAGGTCGAGGCCGAAGAAGATGTCGCCCGGGCGCAGGTCGACCGGCGCGTCTTCCAGCGCCAGCACGGTCTCGCCCACCATGCCCAGGCCGAAGCGGCGCGCGTAATGGTAGGGGCGGTTGCCGCCGCTCGAGTACACCGGTTCGATCCGGTAGCCCGGCGGCGGATCGGCGATCATCGCCAGCAGGATGCTGCGCACCACGCGCTGGATGCCGGTCTTCAGGTCGGACTGCACCACCGCCGAGACGTCGACCAGCAGCTGGCGCTGCGGCGCCGGGGCGCGGTTGAAGGCGATCGCGGCGGCCAGGTCGTGCAGCTCGGAGACCGGGCACAGCGGAGCGACCGCCGCGACCAGCGAGCGGTAGCCGGCATGGCGGCCGTGGCGCGCGAAATGTTCGATGGCGTCGGCGACCAGGCGGCCGACGCGGGCCGGGGCATGCTCGGCCTGCATGTATTCCTGGGCGCGGCGCGCCAGCCGGTCGCGCAGCGCGCCGTCGCTGCGCAGGCTGGCCAGCGCCTGCGCCAGCTGCGCCGGCGCGAAGGCGTCCGGCAGCTTGAGCAGCAGGTCGTCGGCCAGCGAGGCGGTCGAGCCGTGGGCGTTGACGATGGTCGGGATGCCGTACAGCAGGCAGTCGAGCACCGAGGCCGAGGTCTCGCCGCGGGTGGCGGTGCGCAGCTGCACCGCGCAGTCGCAGGCCGCCAGGTAGTCGGCATAGGTGGCGGCGTCGACGAAGCCGGTGATGCGGATGCGCCCGGCCGCTGGGCTGGCTTCGATCTTCGCCAGCAGGTCGGCGCCGTAGGGGCCGGGATCGTTCTCGCCGACGAATACCAGGATGCAGGCCGGGTCGAGGGCCAGCGGCGAGGAGAGGAAGGCATCCAGCAGTTCGGCATTCAGCTTGGTGCGCCCGAGCATGCCGAAGCTGGCGATCACGTGCCCGCCTTCGGCCAGCCCGAGGCGGGCGCGGGCGGCGGCGCGCGCCGCGGGCGTGGCCGCATCGGCCGGGCGGCCGCGCAGCAGCGGGATGGTGCGCCAGCCGTCGGCGGCATCCGGGCCATACCAGTCGCTCGCCAGCTGCTTCGAGAAGTCGGAATGGACGATCACGCCCTGTGCGCTGTCGAGCACGCCCTTGTTGAGCGGGTACTTCCAGATCGACGGATTGCGGCCCTGCTTCACGTGGTCGAGCAGGCCGGTGTAGCCGTGCGATTCGTAGAGCGCGCGCAGGAAGCCCTTGTCCAGGTAGCCTTCGCGCTCGAGGTTGTCGAGCACGCCGGAGAAGTAGAAGTCGTGCAGCACCACCACGCCCGGCACCTCGCGCACCAGCTCGAACATGTGCTGGTGGGCGTGCGAATTGCCGAAGTGGTAGAGCACGCGGTCGACCTCGTGCGCATTGGCGCGCAGCCAGTCGGGCGTGCGCAGCGTGTAGCCGTCGAGGCGCCGGTCTTCCACCTGTTCCTGGTCCACCACCAGCTCGATGTCATACCAGGCGGCCAGCTCCGGCACCAGTTCGGCGCTGTAGTCGGCGATGCCCGATTTCAGGGGCGGCAGCGGCGAGACGTAGGCCAGCTTCGGGCGCGCGCCCGGCTGCGGGCGCACCCGCTCGCCGGCGGTGGCGTCGAGCGCGGTCCACAGCGCGGCCGGGTCGGCGCTGCGCGGGTCGGCCTCGAGCACCGGATAAGGGAGGTCGTCGGGCGCGCCGGATGGGGCGCGGCGTGCGCCGCGTTCGATGGCCAGCACCACGTCCGGCTCCAGGCCGGACAGCGCATGGCGGCGCACCAGTTCGCGCGTGCGGCCGCTGGCCACCACGTCGAAGGCGCGCACCCGCGCGTGCCGCAGGGACGGCTCGAGCCGCAGGCTTTCGAGCGCGGCCGGGTCGTGCAGCGGGGCCGCGACCAGGAGTTCGCGGGTCTTGGCGTGGCGCGCCAGGTCGAGGGCCAGCGCCAGCGCGGCCGGGTCGACGCGGCCGTGGTATCCGAGTAGGTCGATTACGATACGCATGTGTCAGCTGCCTGTGTGGATGCTGCGCGCGCGCTGCAGGTCGGCCAGCACGGCGCGGACCGAGGCCGGCAGGCCGCGGAGTTCGTCGGGCACGGCGGGCACGCCTTCCGGCAGCGGGGCGGGCGGGTCTTGCTTGATCGCCGCCAGCGAGGCGGCGACGCGCCGGTTCAGCGCCGGGAAGCGCAGCAGGATCGGGATCAGGAGGCGGCGCAGCGCCTCGGTGCGGGTCAGGCGGGTGACGATCCGGCGCAGGCGCTGCGGGCGCCGCAGCGCGTGGACCAGGCGGCCGGCCAGGCGCAGCGGGTGCGTGATCTTCCACGAGGTGCTGCCGTGCACCGCGATCAGGTTCGCTTCCATGCTCCTGGCCCAGGCCAGCAGCTTTTCGGCGTTCGCCTGTTCCAGCGCCACGGTCTCGGCCAGCGCCGCGATCCGGGCGTCGGCGTGCATCCTGTCGCGCGCCGCCTGCTCGACCCGGTCATTGGCCCGGTCGAGCTGTTCCTGCAGTTCGTGCAGGTGCTTGAGCTCTTCCTGGACGGCGTGGTTGGCCGCCCAGGCCTTGTCCAGGTGGTGCGAGATGTAGCCGTCGAACACGTTCGGCTGGATGTCCAGCTTCGCCAGCAGCTCGGCGTGCTCCTCGGCCACGTAGTAGCGGTTCAGGCCATCGAACCAGGCGTAGCGGTAGCCGCTGCCGGTCACCATCGGCTCCCACGCCGCATGGTTGGTCTCGCGGCTGTTCGGCAGGGTCGCTTCGATCACCAGCACCCACGGGCGCCAGCGCCTGAAGTCCATCCCGCGCAGCACCTCGCCTTCGAAGCCCTCGACGTCGATCTTCAGGAAGTGGATCTCGCCGCCGACGTGCTCCTCGCACACCGACGCCAGCGTCTTCACCGGCACCTTCAGCTCGGCGACGTCGTAGCCCTCGGCGCGGTGCATGTCGGCTACCGCCGCTTCCGGCGAGGCCCAGCCGCGCACGGACGGCACGTCGTACAGGGTCAGCTCGCCCTCGCTCGCGCCGGCGGCGATCGCCAGGTTGATGTCGCGCGGGCGCTGCTCCAGGAAGGCCTGGTGGAACGAGGGCAGGGGCTCGATGCTGATGCCGCGCCAGCCGCGCTCGTAGAACGCCTTGGTGACCGAATGCTCGACCGGGTCGTTGGCGCCGACGTCGATGTAGAAGCCGTTCTCGACATGGCCGAGGGCGCGCCACAGCAGCACGTCCTCGTTGTTCTGGGCGTAGGACACGAAGTAGTTCATGGCGCGCCTTCGTCGAACAGGGCGCCCAGCCCGGTCGCGCCGGCGGCGTCGGCGCGGCGCGCCAGCGCGGCGGCGGCCGACGGCTTGTCGTACACGAACAGCGCCACCAGGGCCTGCGCCAGCAGGTCCTGCGCGCCGCACAGCGCGGCTTCGCGCACGAAGATCGCGTCGCCCCAGCCGAGCCGGTCGCGCGAGCGCTGGGCGGGAATGCCGGCGCTCGGGTAGCGCACCAGCGTATGGAAGTCGAGCAGGTAGAAGCCGGCCGCGCGCAGCAGGGTCTCGATCTCGGAGAACAGCGCCTGTTCGGCATAGATCGGCGCGAACGAGACTTCGCAGTGCACGACGTTGGTGCGGCGCAGGACCTCGGTGGCGTGGCGCAGCACCGGCAGCTCGAAGCCCTGGATGTCGAGCTTGAGGAAGTCGACCGGGCCGGCGTCGGCCAGCACCTCGTCCAGGCGGCTGGTCGCCACTTCCGCGGTCCGCACCGTGTGCAGGTGGTCGAGGTCGCGCAGCTGGCTGGTCAGCTCCCGGTTGAACGGCAGCAGCGACGAGGTGGCGTCGTCGTTATTCATGTGGAAGGTCTGCGGCGCGCCGTCGCCGATGAAGGTCGGGTACAGCGTGACCCGGCTGTCCGGGTTGCGGAGGCGGCTGGCCTCGATCTTTTCCTGCTGCGGCTCGAAGCCGATGATGCGGTAGGGCAGGCCCTGGCGGGTCAGCGGCGCGTACACGTGGTCCTCGTTCTCGAGTTCCTGGGCGCCGATGTCGACCACCGTGAGCGGGCGCGCCAGCATGCCGGCGGCGGCGCCGGCCACGCGCGCCTTCAGGTCCTCCAGGCTGCCCTGCGCGCCGTGCGCGAGGCGGTATTCGTCCGACGAGGTCAAGGCCGACAGCAGATCGCCGGCGCCGGCGCCGTGCGCCAGCCGTTCGCTCCAGTACTGGAGGCCGGCCGGATCCGGCTCGCGGCCGAGGAAGCCCCGGTACAGGCCGCGCACCACGGCGGCGTGGTCCTGGTCCGGCAAATTTGCGCTAGTTTCTGGCATGGGAATTCGGTGGTTGATTCAGCGGATATCGAACTGCAGCTGCGGATGCAGGTTGACCAGGCCGCCCCAGACGATGGAGGCGGGATTCGGCGCAACCACGAAGCTGTGCACCTCGTGCAGGTAGTTCAGCACTTTCTCGAACGAGCCTTCGCCATGGCCGCCGGCGCCCAGGCCGACGGTGAGCGTGTATTCGTCCGGGAACAGCGACAGGTTCAGGGAAAAGCTCGCGGTCAGCACGGAGCCCGCCGCGGCCGGCCCCGGCGCGCGCCGCATGCAATAGCTGTTGGTCTCGAACAGCACGGCGCCGAAGCGGTTGCGGATCTTGAAGCCGACATGCGGGTCGATCACGTCCTCGTGCAGCAGGTAGTCGATCTGCAGCGTGGCCGCTTCGTCCGCCACCAGGGTGCTGCGCTCGTGGCCGTGGCGGTCCAGCAGGCGCACGCCGACGCAGTCGGCGCCGGGCGTCGAGATGCTGCCGGTCTTGCCCGCCAGGGCCGTCATCCGGGCGCGCTCGATCGGCTGGGCCGGCGCGGTATGGATGAGGATCTGGTCCGGCGCCTGGTCGATCCGTCCCAGCAGCTCGGCCTGGTACAGGTCGAGCGCATCGGCCGGCGCGCCGTCGAAGGCGACCTGGCCGCCGCGCAGGAAGATGCAGCGGTCGCAGATGTTCAGGATGGTGCCGGCGCTGTGCGACACGAACAGCAGGGTGGTGCCGGCCTGGATGAAGCTCTCGATGCGGGCGAAGCACTTCTGCTGGAAGAACACGTCGCCCACCGCCAGCGCTTCGTCGACGATCAGGATGTCGGGGCGCACGCAGGTGGCCACGGCGAAGGCCAGGCGCACCTGCATGCCGCTCGAGTAGACCCGCACCGGCTGGTCGATGTAGTCGCCGATGTCGGCGAAGGCCAGGATCTCGGGCATGCGCGCATGGATGTCCTCGACCGCCAGGCCGAGCAGCTGGCCGGCCATGATGGCGTTCTGGCGCCCGGTGAAATCGGGATGGAAGCCCATCCCCAGTTCGAGCAGGGCGGCCACGCGGCCCTCCAGGCGCACCCCGCCGGTGGTCGGCTGGGAGGTGCCGGTGATGAGCTTGAGCAGGGTGCTCTTGCCGGCGCCGTTGACGCCGATCAGCCCGACCGATTCGCCCGGCCGGATCTCGAAGCTGATGTCCTGCAGCACCCACTTGAGCGCATGCCGGGGGCGTCCCGGCAGCACCCAGTCGGCCACCCGCGCCCAGCGCGTCGGATATTGTTTGTAGGCCTTGCCCAGGCCCTGTGCGACGATAGCGCCCATCAGAGTTCATCCACCATTTCGCCGGCGCGCTTGCGGAACATGCGCAGGCCCAGCACGCACAGCAGCAGCGCCAGGACCAGCACCGGCAGCAGGCTGCCCCAGTCGGGCAGTTCGCCCTTGACCAGCACGGTCTGGTAAGCCTGGATCACGGGCGCCATCGGATTGTAGGCCAGCAGCGGGCGCACCGTGTCCGGCAGGATGCTGGCCGGATAGACGATCGGCGTGAACCAGAACCAGAATTGCATGGCGATCGTCATGAACTGGCCGACGTCGCGGAAGAACACGTTCAGGATGCCGGTCACCATGCCGATGCCGAGCGCCAGCAGCACCTGCAGGACCAGCACCGGCAGCAGGGCAAAGTACGCCAGGCCGGGGAAATTCCCGCTGACGATCAGGAACAGGGTGAACAGGCCGAAGATGATGCCGAAGTTGACCAGCGCGCTGAGCACCACGATGAGCGGCAGGCAGATGCGCGGGAAACTGATTTTCTTGAGCAGGTTGGCCTGCTCGATGAACATGTTCTGGCCGCGCGCGACGATCTCGGCGAACAGGCCCCAGGTCAGGATGCCGGCGCACAGGTAGACCGAATAGGCCAGGTTCGAGTCGCTGCCGGGCAGCTTGGCGCGCATGACCTCGGCGAAGATCACCGTATACACGAGGATCATGGCAAGCGGGCTGAGCAGCGACCAGACGGCGCCCAGGATCGCATTCGCGTATTTCGACTGGAACTCGCGCTTGACGCTGCCCAGCACGAAACCGCGGTAGGCCCACAGGCCGCGCAGCATCATCGGCGAAATCATACGGTAGGCAGTGCGGAAAGCGCCTCGGAACGGGGCGGGAGGGTTGTTGTCATAGTAAGGCAAGACGGGGTGAGCGCAAAATTATACTCTACGGTCCAGCCAACAACTTGTTCAATTGTAACCATCTGTCTTTTCATGTGACAGATCGGGAGGTGCCTGCCCGTAGGGTGGACGGCTATGCCGTCCACGCGGTGATCGTTAGCGGGGCCGATCGCGGGCGCGATGATCTCGCATCCAACGATCGCCGCGTGGACGGGAAACCCGTCCACCCTACGGCATTCACGATGCTTCTCTGGAATTCTCAGTCGCCTTGCGCCAGCCGCTGCAGGGCGTCCGGGTCGAGGATGATCAGGCGCTGCGCATCCTTCTGCACCACGCCCTGCTGCGCCAGGGTCAGCAGCGCCCGGGTCACGGTTTCACGGCTCGTGTTGATCATGTTGGCAATGTCCTGGTGGGTCGGCAGGTTCTCGACCACGCGCTTGCCATCCTTGTCCACGCTGTGCTGCATCAGGGTGATGTAGGTATAAATGCGGCGCGTTGTATTGTTAATACTGAGCAGGGCGCGGAATTCGGAATCGCTCTGGATCTTCTGGGCCAGGTGGCCGAGCATCTTGCGCGCCACCGAGGGCGAGTGCGAGAACAGGTGCAGCGCGATCGACGCCGGCAGGAAAGCGACCAGCACCTCGGTGGTGGCGACCACGGAGGCCGAGCGGGTCGACTGGTTGATCAGGGCGATCTCGCCGAAGAAGTCGCCCGCCGTCAGCATGCGCAGGCCGACCGCGCGGCCGTCTTCGGTGACGTCGATCACCTGCAACTGGCCGGACAGCAGGAACAGCAGGGCATCGGCGTTGCCGCCCTTGTGCAGCACCACCGAGCGCTTCGGGAAATGGCGGTAGCGCAGCTCACCTTTGACTTTCAGGATCTCCTCGTCGGTCAACTCTGCCAGCAAGGGAATCTTGCGCAAATGGACCTGGATCTGGCGCTCCTGGGTGTCGGGCGCCGCTACGGTCGTATCGTTTCGCGGGGTAAGCTTGGCGGTTGAACTCATCGATAAGGGAATGATCTTGTCAAAAGTGCCCGGCGACCAGGGCGGCCAGCGCGGCAGTTGCAATACCGGCAGCGTTCGCGGCCAGGTCGCGCCGGCAGAAGCGGCGATCCGGCACCAGGGCTTGCAGGCATTCGATCAGCCAGCCGCCCACCAGTAATCCGGCCAGCCACCACATCGCTTCGCCGGTTCCCTGGGCGAGCCGGAGCGCCAGCACAGTCAGCACGGCAAACCCGGCAAAATGCAGGAATTTATCGTTGGGCAAAGGGGGCAGCCAGCGGTTCGGCACCAGGCATCCGGCGCACAGGCCCGCGGCCGCGCAGACAAACAGGATTGCTTCCAGGCCCATCAGGACATTGCTTCCGTCGATACAAACGGGACGATTGTACTGTCTGGCTCAGGGGTAACGCCACTGCCAGCTCAACTGTACCTGGCGGTTATTGTACTGAAAGATAGAAATGTTTTCGCGGTTGCGCACGTCACGTGCTTCCAGCGCAACACTCTGGCGCTTGCTTACCTGATAAGACAATGCGGCGCGCAGCATATGGGTACGCTGGGCGCGCACCTCGTCGATCAGCAGCGCCGGCGAATACGGCGTGGCGCTGTTCCAGCTCTGCCGGGTATAGGCCAGTTCCGCCATGGTGTTCCAGCCGAGCGGCTTGCGTACCGACACGCTCAGGGAATTGCCGTGCCGGTTGCCGCCCGGCCGCTGGTCGCGCGCGCGGTCGCTCAGCAGTCCGGCGTTGAGGCTGGCGCTGAACGAATCGGCCTGGTGCCCGAGCAGTGCGCGCAGCTCGTAGACGTTCGAGTCGAAGGCGGACAGGGACGCATAGCTGGTGTGCGTGACGCTGCCGAGCAGGTGCAGCTGGGTGCGCGGCGGCAGCGGCAGCGGCGGCGTCACCCGGGCCTGGGCCTGTACCTGGCGCTGGTACAGCTTGCTGCCGAGGATGGTAAGGCCCACCAGGCCGGTGGTGCGCAGCGCCCAGCGGCCAAGGCGATAGGGCGTTTCGATACCGGCAAACAGCGCCCCGGTGTCGTACTCGTGCAGGCGGTCGTAATGGCGTCCCTGGAATTGCAGGAAACCGATACTGCCGTTGGCGGTCATGTCGCGTACGTAGTCCACGCTGGCCTGGGTGTACTGGTCGCGCTTGGGCAGGAAATCTTCCAGCAGCGGCAGTTCGATCTCGCCATCGGGACCGGTGACGATGAAAGTCGAGTTGCTGGCGCCCTGGTTGACGTTGTCATCCACGCCACGGCTGATATTCACCGTTGCCGAGCTGGCCGGCCGCCAGTCGGCGCAGCCGGAATCGCGCGCTTCGGCGATCAGCTCGAGGATGTCGCGCGACGGGGAAAAGCGTGTCTCGACATTGGCGAACAGGCGTTCGGCCTTGTCCGCATGGCCGAGGCTGCACTGGATCAGGGCCAGGTCGAGCCAGGCGCCGGCGTGCTGGGGCTCCTGTTCGATCAGGCGCGACAGGGCTTCCGACGCGTCGCTCTTGCGGCCGTCGGCCAGCGACTGCAGGGCGTCCTGGTACAACTGCTGCTGTGGCGTGCCGGCATTGTCCGGCGCTTCCGTATCCGGGCCTGCCGACTGTGCCAGGACCCAGCCCGGCGTTGCCGCTGCCAGCAGCAAGGCGATCAGGCGCGCGATCATGCCGGCCACCCTGGAGCAGTGGCGCTGGGCAGCGTATCGGTACGCGAAGCGACGTTCTTCGGGTTGATGGTATCGAGGGTAAACAGAGGAGTTGGTCTTTCTTTGCCACGCAAGAGGCGCTCGCCCAGGGCGAGGAAACGGTGGCGCCGCGCACGTTCGACGGTGCCGGAGCCGATGATGACGTTATGCGGGAAGTCGCGCGCCACCTGCTCGAGGCGGGCGGCGGTGTTGACGCTGTCTCCGACCGCAGTATAAATGCTGCGGAACGAAGTGCCGAAGTCCCCGGCCATGGCGACCCCGCTTTCGATGCCGATCCGCACGCGCAGCGGCTGGAAACCCTTGCGTACCCGCTCGGCGCTGAGCGCGGCGACGCGCAGGTTGATCGCGCAGGCCGCGTCCAGCGCCAGGTCGGCATGCTGCTCCAGCGGCAGCGGGGCGCCCCAGAACGCCATCATGCCGTCGCCCGTGTATTTGTCCAGCGTGCCCTGGTGGTCGATCACGGGACCGGTCAGGCAGTCGAGGAAATCGCGGGTGAGCCTGGCCGCATCGGCCACCGGGAGGGATTCGACCTGGCTGGTGTAGCCTTCCATGTCGGCCACCAGGGTCGTCACGTCGCACTGGCGCGGCTTGAGCGGATCTTCTTCCGCGCTGCGCAGGAGTTCCTCGACCACGGCCGGCGCCACATATTGACGCAGCGTCTGCAGCAGGTGGCGCGAACGGCGCTGGGACTGGTGCCACTGGTAGGGAATCGCCACGGTCAGCAGGAATACATTGGTTCCCAGCGGACCGATCGGCGCGAAATCGGGATCGTGGACGCTGGCGACATAGGCCAGTCCCAGCCACAGGGCCGAGCTGGCGGCCAGCAGTCCGACGCTGGCGGCGGCCGACAGGCGCGGGAGCACCAGGGTGCAGGCGATGACGGAGACGAGCGCGAAGGCGCAGGCCAGCAGGCGGCCGGGCCAGGGAGCGGGCGTGCTGCCCTCCTGGCGGTCGAGCAGGGCCGACAGGATGGTGGCCTGCACGCCGAGCCCGGGCCGGCTGGCCGCGAGCGGCGTCGAGACGCGGTCGCCCATGCCGAGCGAGGAGGAGCCCACGATCACCAGCCTGCCGCTGGCGCTGGCGGGAACGATGCGCTGCGCGAGGATGTCGCCGGCGCTCACCACGGTATAGGCGCGCCAGTCGCGCTGGTAGGGAACGCGCATCAGTCCCGTATCGTCGAGCGCCAGCGGCGCCTTCCCGGTACAACAATTGACCAGTGCCAGTCCAAGCGCGGGGTAGTGCTTGCCTGCGAATCGGGTGACGAGCGGCACGCGGCGCAGCGTGCCATCGGGATCGGGAATGAAGCCGATCGCGCCGATATGCGGTGCGCCAGCCAGCGCCGCATAGTTGGCCACGTAGCCGGTCGCGGGAACGCCGCCCTGGTAAGTCGTGACCGCACCGCCCAGCTGGCCATCCCTGACCGGTTGTGGCCGGTTACCGGCGAAATCGAAATCGAAAGCCTGTGCGGGAACCAGCGGTCCATGCCGGGCCAGCAGGGCAAGCCGCGCATCGCCCGGCGTGCCGGACTCCGATGGCAAGACGATATCGAGCGCCACGCCGCGCGCCTGGTAGTCGGTCAACAGGATTTCGACGAGGTGGGCAAGGCGCTCGCGCGACCATGGCCATGGGCCGAGCTGGTTCAGCGACGCCTCGTCGATGTCGACCACGAGGATGCGCGGATCCGGTTCATCGCTGACCTGCAGGCGCAAGAAGGTGTCACGCAGCCATTCGTTGGGCAAAAACGACACCTGGACGGGGGCCAGGTAGCCCAGTTGCGACCAGATCGTCACAAGGAATGCCAGCGCGGCAATGACCCAGCGTCCACGGGGTCTGGCTTGTCTTCTAGGTTCGGCCACGTGCTGCGCTCGTCAGGTTGTCGCAAATTAAATAAAAAAAACAGTATATCGCTTGAGATTGCTCGTGTGCATTGGTTTTTTCGGAAATGCTACAGAGTGTAAGGCTGCTAAGCGAACTCAGCCTTTTGGTAAAATGTGACGACCGTCACAGAACTGCGCTCTTGCTGCGCGGTACAGTGGAAGGGAAAGGGGACCAGCTTGCTTAAATTATTCATTATTGCAACGCTTGCATGCGCGGCGCAGCTCTCCCATGCGGCCGATGCGGGCAAGATCATCTTCGTTGCCGGCAAGGCCGACGCCGGCGAGCAGCCGGCCGTGGAAGGCGCAACGGTCCAGGAAGGGCAGATGCTCTCGACCGGCGCTGACGGCTTCCTCTATGTAAAGACGGTCGACAACGGCCTGTTCATCCTGCGTCCCCAGACGAAAGCGCGCATCGTCACCTACCACGTCGACAAGCAGAACCCGGCGAATACCCGGATCAAGCTCGAGCTGCTGAGTGGCGTAGCACGCAGCAAGTCGGGCGAGGCCGTCAAGCTGGCGCGCCAGAACTTCCGCTTCAATACTCCGGTTGCCGCCATCGGCGTGCGCGGCACCGATTTTACCGTCTTCACCGACAAGGACACGTCGCGCGTGGCCGTCATTTCCGGCGGCGTGGTGGTGAGCGGCTTCGTGGGCGCTTGCCGGCCGGATGGCGCCGGGCCCTGCGAGGGCGCGACCAGCCGCGAGCTGAGCGCCGCCCAGCGTGGCCAGCTGGTGCAGGTGCGTCGCGGCCAGGCGGCGCCGCAATTGCTGGAAGCTAGCCCCCTGTCGCCGGACCAGGTGTCGCCGCCGCGCGCGGACGAGCCCCTGGCCAAGCATGGCGGAAACAGCCAGTCGGATACGAGCGTGGAAGCGAAGAAGAATGCGGACCTGGCTCCGGTCATCAGAAAGATCTCGATGGCGGATATGCCTCCCATGCCTGTCCCGGTCCCCACGCCACCCATCGTTGTCGTGCCCGACACCCAGCCGGAACGCAATATCGTCTGGGGCCGCTGGCAAAGCGTGGGCATTGCGGCGCCGACCATCAATTATGCCGCCGAGGGGGCAAAGAACGAGCTGATCGCATTGAATGGGTATTTCGCGCTGTTCCGTACTCCGGGCAAGGATTATGTGGCGCCGAATAACGGCAGTGTCGGATTCAGCCTGCGCGGCAGCGAAGCCTATGTGGTCACCGAATACGGGGGCGGGATTATCACCACGTCCAAGGCCAGCCTGTCGAGCGGCACGCTGAATGTCGATTTTGGCAGGCGCAGCTTTGCGACCAGCATGGATCTCACCACGAAGGATGAATTGGTCAAACTGCGCGGCGAGGGTTCGGTAACGGGCGATGGCCGCCTCTACGGCGATGCCGCGGGGCGTCACGGCTACCTGAATATCCAGGGTTTGCTGAGCAATGAGCGCGGTTCCTCAGGGACTGCCGCCTATCTCTTCGACGGGCGGATCGATGATCGCCGCACGGTCAATGGCGGCACCACCTGGCGTTGAGCGGTCCCGTTCCTGAAAATGAAAACCCCGGATAGTCCGGGGTTTTTTTTGTGGGTCTTTACAATCCCTGAATTAACCGGGCGATCAACAAGGTGCTGCATATTGTTTCAAGATGTAATAAGCGCGTGCATTTGTATTGACGATAAAAGCGGAGTGTCGTGGTGAGAATTGGAGAGAAAGCCTTTAAAAACAGGTATGTATAAAGGATTTTTTGTCCAAGATTTGTAAAATTCCTGAAAACTTCGGTGGATTTGTGATGGCCGTCACATTCCCCGTTCGATGCCATCTGTCATTATGCGATCCGTTGGCCTTACAGGGGTGCAGCGCCACTCTTGCAACATTAAATCAACATTCGATCGATCGATCTTTATTGGAGCTTTTACATGGCAATCGTTACCGCACACGTTGCAGCAGTTCAACAACTGTACGTCGCTTACTTCAACCGTCCGGCTGATGTTGCTGGCCTGGACTACTGGACCAACATCGTTGCCAACAACAAGGGCGCTACCGCTGCTGTGTCGGCAACCTTCTCCACCTCGCCGGAATACACCGACCTGTTCAAAGGCCTGACCAACGCCCAGATCGTTGACAAAATCTACGGCAACCTGTTCAACCAGGCTACCCGCGCCAACGACGGCCGCGACTACTGGGTCAAGCTGCTCGACGCAGGCACCATCAAGGTCAGCACCATCGTTGCTGAAGTCGCAGCTGGCGCCCTGACCACCGACAAGGAAGCCGTCGAGAACAAGGTTGCAGGCGCTACCGCCTTCACCACCGCACTGGACACCCAGGCCGAGCAGGCTGGCTACGCTGGCGCAGACGCCCTGGCACTGGCTAAAGCTTTCATCACCAGCATCACCACCGACGCATCGCTGACCGCAGCGATCGCTCCGGCTGCCCTGGCTGCTACCGTCGCTGCCGTCGTTGCCGCTGGCACCGAGTTCACCGTCGTGTCGGGCCTGGCTGCTCTGGAAGCTGCCAAGGACGCAGTTGCTGATTTCCTGGGCACCCTGGACCTGGACGACGACGCAGAAACCGACACCACCGCTGGCGACGTCGCCGACGCTCTGGTCGATACCGAAGTGGCTGTCGAAGGCGAAATCGGTGGCACCATCGACTTCAGCGACGCTTCGGCTGCAATCCAGGCGGCCCTGATCGCCGACAAGACCAAAGCTCTGGCTGCTGCTGTTGTGACCGCAGAAGGCAACCTGGCTGACGCTAACGAAGCCGTGGCAGAAGTCGAAGGCCTGGGCGATGCGATCGCTGCCGTGGCATCGGCTGCCGCCGCCAAGAAAACCGTTGATGCAGAAGTCAAGGCCGCGCTGGCTGACCAGCAGGCTGCACTGGGCTCGTTCAACGTGATCGCAGGCACCAGCGTCACTGTCGCCGCTGACGGCCAAGTGACTGGCGTGATCGTCAAGAACGCAACCACCGGCGCCCTGCAACTGGCTACGACCGTGACCGCAGCAAACCGTCCGGCCGCAACCGCCCTGCTGGAAGCAGTCGTCGCCCACCAGGCAGCCCTGGTTGAGCAGGCAACTGCCGCTGACGCAGTGTTCGCTGCCAAGCTGGACGTTCACCTGCTGGACGAAAGCGCTGCTGAAGTCGCCGCACGTGACGCCCTGGTCGCCCTGGTCAGCGAAGACGACGTCGGCGCGTACGACGGCGTCCCGACCGCAGCCCAGATCCTGCTGCAGCGTGACATCCTGGTGGAAGAAGGTTCGGCTGGCCTGGCTGCTTTCAACACCGCGCTGAACGCCTACGTGGCGCTCGACATCGCAGCGAACAACCCGCTGTCGGCTGCTGTCGCTACCCAGACCACCGCGCTGGAAACCGCTAACACCAACGTGGAAGACCTGGCAGAAGCAGTTGCAGCCTACGAAGAAGCCCAGGCTAACGCTGAAGAGCTGGCTGCCCTGAACGCTGCTGTCACCGCTGCCACCAAGGCATTCGCTGACAACGACTTCAAGGCTCCGGTCTTCCTGGGTGCTACCGCTGCAGGTACCGCTGGCGCCGACATCTTCGTGTTCGACGGTGCTGATGCCACCACCATCACCAGCTTCGGCCGCGTTGGTGCTGACTCGCTGTTCATCGGCAGCGACTTCACCCTGAACACCGGCAAGCTGGCTGACGGCGACAACGCGAAGCTGGAAGTGTTCTTCGTCCAGACCGCGACCGGCGTCAAGGTCACCCTGGAAACCGAAGTCTACGGTTCGGACAGCGCAGCTGTTGCTGAGCAGACCATCACCCTGACCGGTGTCGACGCTGAAGACCTGGTGCTGGCTAACGGCATCATCTCCCTGAAGGCTCCGACCGCCTAATCATGTGACGCCCGCCTCGGCGGGTTAGCGTGAAACAGGGAAACCCGCCACCGCAAGGTGGCGGGTTTTTTTCGTCCAGACAGTGTGGAACGTACGCGACCATGTATGGTCATAATTGCTATAATTTGTGATGTGCATCACAAATCTCAACCGTTTTGGGTCATAATGCCTACGCCGTACAATTTCCGTGGATCAGCGGATGTGCGGCCCAGGCCGAGGCCAGCTCGGCACTGATCGACACCACGGCCATCGCCCATGAAAAAACTGCTAAACGAAAAAAACGACATCGAGCGGGCACTGCTTGCTTTTAAGAGTACTTTCCTGACCGTTGGCGTCTTCAGCGCCATCATCAACCTCCTGATGCTGACACCGTCCCTGTACATGCTGCAGGTGTACGACCGTGTGCTCGCCAGCCGCAACGAAATCACCCTCTTGATGCTGACCGTGCTGATGCTCGGCGCCTACCTGTTCGTGGCGGCGCTCGAGACGGTGCGCTCCTATGTGCTGGTGCGGGTCGGCGCCAAGTTCGACATGACGCTCAACAAGCGCATCTATACGGCCGCGTTCGAACAGAACCTGAAGCTTGCCGGCGGCAATGCCGGCCAGGCGCTGACCGACCTGACCAACCTGCGCCAGTTCCTGACCGGTAACGCATTGTTTGCGTTCTTCGATGCGCCCTGGTTCCCGGTCTACCTGATCGTCATCTTCCTGTTCGAACCGACGCTGGGCCTGTTTGCACTGGGGGGCACCGCGATCCTGGTGGTGCTGGCCATCGTCAACGAGAAGGTCACCCGTGCTCCGCTGTCGGAAGCCAACACGATGGCGATCGCCGCCAGCACGATGGCCACCAACAACCTGCGCAATGCCGAAGTCATCGAGTCGATGGGCATGCTGCCCAATCTGATGGGCCGCTGGTTCAAGACCCATGGCAAATTCCTGTCGCTGCAGGCCGATGCCAGCCAGAAGGCTGCGGTCATCGGCAGCAGCACCAAGTTCGTGCAGACCGCCCAGCAATCCCTGGTGCTCGGCTTCGGCGCGCTGCTGGTGCTCGAAAACAAGATCACCCCCGGCATGATGATCGCCGCCTCGATCCTGGTCGGCCGTACCCTGCAACCGGTCCAGCAGGTGATCGGCGTCTGGAAGAGCTGGAGCAGCACCCGCAGCGCCTATGAGCGCCTGACCCGCCTGCTCGAATCGAACCCGGCCCGTTCGGCCGGCATGGCCCTGCCCAAGCCGCAGGGCGCGCTGACCGTGGAAGGCGTCACCGCCGCGCCGCCGGGCGTGACCACGCCGATCGTGCGCAACGTGAGCTTCGGCATCGTTCCGGGCGACGTGCTCGGCGTGATCGGCCCCAGCGGTTCCGGCAAATCGACCCTGGCGCGCCTGCTGGTCGGCGTCTGGCCGTCGATGATGGGCAAGGTGCGCCTCGACGGCGCCGATATCTATCAATGGAACAAGGGCGAACTTGGCCCGAACATCGGCTACCTGCCGCAGGACATCGAACTGTTTGCCGGTAGCGTGAGCGAGAACATCGCCCGCTTCGGCGAGGTCGATGCGGAAAAGGTCGTGCAGGCCGCCAAGCGCGCCGGTGTGCACGACATGATCCTGCACCTGCCGAAAGGCTACGACACGCCGCTGGGCGACGGTGGCGCCGGTTTGTCCGGTGGCCAGCGGCAGCGCCTGGGCCTGGCCCGTGCGATGTACGACGACCCGGCCCTGATCGTGCTCGACGAGCCGAACTCGAACCTCGACGACGCGGGCGAGCAGGCGCTGGTCAATGCGGTGGTCGACCTGCGCAAGCGTGGCAAGACCATCGTGCTGATCACCCACCGTCCGAGCGTGCTGGGCGCGACGACCAAGCTCCTGATGATGCGCGAGGGCGCGGTGCAGGCCTTTGGCCCGACCCAGCAGGTGCTGGCTGCCATGCAGGAAGCCAACAAAAAGGCCCTCGAGGCTGCGCAACAGCAGATGGCCAGGAACGCCGCCCCGGGCGAGGGGCCGGCGGCTCCTCCAGCCCCTGGTTCGCCGGCCGTGTCGCTGGCCGCCGCCGCCGGTGCGCGCCGCGCCGCCGCAGCGGCAGCCAAGGCGGCGGCCGGGCCGGCAGCACCCGCGGCGAACGCCGCCAACGCCGATGCGCCGTCCTTTGCGTCCCAGGCCGCACGAGCGGCTGCCACCCCATCCTTTGCACCGCCCGCCAGCGCTGCCCCGGCTGCCGGCACGCCGGCGGCCAATAGTGGAGAGTCGAACTGATGAAGTTGTTGAAGAGCGATAGCGCGGAAGTCGTCACCCATGATGCGACGCCGCTTGAAGTGAACACGGATGCGCGTACCTTCAGCCGCATCGGCTGGCTGGTTGTGCTGGTCGGCTTTGGCGGCTTCCTGCTGTGGGCCTTGCTCGCTCCGCTGGACAAGGGCGTGCCGCTGTCCGGCACCGTGGCCAGCGAATCGAACCGCCAGGCAGTACAGCATCAAACCGGCGGCACCGTCCAGCAATTGCTGGTGCGCGATGGCGACCTGGTCAAGGCCGGCCAGGTCCTGGTGCGGATGAACCCGGTCGTGGCGCAGTCCGCCGTCGAGGTTACCGAAGCCCAGTACCTGTCGGCGCTGGCGAACGTCGCGCGCCTGACCGCCGAGCGTGATGGCCTCAGGAAGATCACCTTCCCGGCGGAGCTGGAAAAGCGCCGCGCCGAGCCGCGCGTCATCGAACTGATGAACCTGCAGAACCAGCTGCTGTCCTCGCGCCAGGGTTCGCTGCAGAATGAGCTCGGCGGCATCGACGAAAACATCGCCGGCCTGAAGCTGCAGATCACCGGACTGCAGGAATCGCGCGAAGCCAAGAAGGAGCAGGTTGCCATCCTCAAGGAGCAGCTGGCCGGCATGCGCGACCTGGCGAAGGAAGGCTATATTGCCCGCAACCGCCTGCTCGAGCTCGAGCGCACCTATGCCCAGCTGAACGGCAGCATCTCGGAAGACATCGGCAACATCGGCCGTTCCCAGCGCCAGGTGGTCGAGCTGACCCTGCGCCGCTCGCAGCGCGGGCAGGATTACCAGAAGGAAGTGCGCGGCCAGCTGTCCGAATTCCAGAAGGAAGCCGAAGCGCAGGCTGCGCGCCTGCAGGCGCAGCACTTCGAACTGTCGAACGTCGAGGTCAAGGCGCCGGCCAGCGGCACGGTGGTCGGCCTGGCGGTGTTCACCAATGGCGGCGTGGTGCCGTCCGGTTTCAAGATGATGGACATCGTTCCGAGCAATGGGTCCCTGATCGTCGATGGCCAGCTGCCGGTCAACCTGGTCGACAAGGTGCATCCGGGCCTGCCGGTCGAGCTGATCTTCTCGGCCTTCAATACCAACAAGACGCCGCACATCGAAGGCGAGCTGACCCATGTATCGGCCGACCGCAGCGTGGACGAGCGTACCGGCGTGCCGTACTACAAGGTGCACGTGAAGGTCACGCCGGAAGGCGCGAAGAAGATCGCCCAGCACAAGATGGACATCCGCTCCGGCATGCCGGTCGAGCTGTTCGTCAAGACCGGCGAGCGCACGATGATGAACTACCTGATCAAGCCGATCATCGACCGTGCCCATTCTGCGCTGAGCGAGGACTGACCATATGACGGGAACCACCAAGAACCGCAAGCGCGGAGCGGTACTGCGCGCCTGCGCGCTCGGCGCGCTCCTGCTGACCGGCGCCGGCGGCGCCGGCGCCGTGTCGCTGCAGCAGGCCTACGAGGCCGCGCTGAAGAACGACCCGACCTTCCGCATGCATTACTTCGAGAACGAGAGCGGCAAGGAAAACCGCATCCTCGGCCGCTCGCAGCTGCTGCCTAACGTTGCGGGCAATTTTTCGATCAACAAGAACGTGGCGGACCAGGAGTTCATGCAGCTCGGCCGCCCGACGACGACGCATCCGCGCTATACCAGCCGTTCGGCCGTGGTGCAGTTGCGCCAGCCGCTCTTCAACATGGAAGGCATCGCGCGCTACCGCCAGGGCAAGGTGCAGACCGCGCAGAGCGAGCAGCAATATGAAGCCAGCATCGACGACGTCTCGGTGCGCGTGGTGACCGCCTATCTCGACGCGCTGTACGCGGAAGACCAGCTGGCGCTGGCCCGGGTCCAGCGCGACGCCAATCTCGAGCACCAGAAGGTCAACCAGCGCCTGTTCGAAAAAGGCGAGGGCACCAGGACCGACATGCTGGAAACCCAGGCCCGGCTCGATCTCGCGGAAGCGCAGCTGATCGAGGCGCAGGACAATGTCGTGGCGGCCCGTAACACGCTCCAGGGCGTGATCGGCATGGAACCGGGCGAACTGGACAAGCTGGGAAACAATTTCCGGCCAGTCGAGCTCAGCCCGGTGTCCTACGAGGACTGGAGCAGGCTGGCGCTGCAGCGTAACAACCAGCTCGCCGCTGCCCGCCTCGCGGTCGAGAACGCGCGCCTGGACATCGGCCGCAACAAGGCAGGGCATTTGCCGCGCGTGGACTTCGTCGCCGCCTACAGCAAGAACGACAGTGAAACGCTGACCAACCTGGGCCAGGAATCGACCAACCGCACCTTGGGTGTGCAGATCAATATCCCGATCTATTCGGGCGGCGCCGTCAACGCGACCACGCGCCAGGCCGCGGCGACCTACGGGCGGGCCCAGGCCGAGCTGGATGCGCGCACCAGCCAGGTCCTGGTCGAGTTGCGAAAAGCACACAGCCTTGTGATGAGCAGCGGCCGCAAGATCGAGGCGCTCGTCAAGGCTGTCGAGTCCGGAAAGCTGCTGATGACCGCGACCGAGCAGAGCATCAAAGGGGGCGTCCGCATCAACCTCGACCTGCTCAATGCCCAGCAACAGCTGTTCACCAGCCAGCGTGACCTTGCCCAGGCGCGCTATGCGTACCTGGTGGGCCTGATGCGCCTGCGCGCCGCCGCAGGCACCCTGCAGGCGGATCCGGTCCGCGAACTGACGCCTTATTTCCGCTGATCCCATGGCAAACTCCGCGCAAGCGGAGTTTGTCCATCCCCATCTCCCCTCATCTTGCTTCTATCTTTTGGGAAATATCTCCTAAAAGCAATTAACCTGCGCACTCTTCAGTATGCGCGCCGCTTTTTTTATGGTTGGAGTAGCATCGGTTCACCAATCTATAGGAGGCTCAAATGGCAGATACGAATACGATCGCGGTGCAGAAGCTCTACGTTGCATATTTCGGCCGTCCGGCTGATACGGGCGGCCTGCAATACTGGACGAATGCGCTCGCCAATAATCCCAACGCGCTGGCGGAAATGTCGCGCCAATTCGGACTGTCGCAGGAGTACCGCGTCAAGTATGCCGGCATGGACAACCGCGCTATCGTCAACGAGGTCTATGACAACCTGTTCGGCCGTGCGGCGGAGGAGGGGGGCTTGAACTATTGGTCCGACCTGATGAACCGGGGAGTGATCACCATCGATGCAGTGGTGAACGACGTCTCCAGGGCGGCGGCCGGTAATAGCGACGGCGTGGTCTTCGCCGGCAAAGCCAATGCCGCGGCTGTCTTCACCCAGCGCCTCGATCTGCCGAGCGAAGTGGCGGCCTACGCCGGCCCGGCCGCCATCCAGGTCGCAGTTGATTTCGTCGACACGGTGAGGAATCTGCAGAGCGCGGCCGCGGCCCAGGACCCGGGCTATGTCGACAGCTGGATCAGCCGCATGGTATCAGGTGGTACCGGTATGGAAGACGTCACCCTGGTTGGCAGCCCAACCGGTGTCGAGCCGCCGCTGTTCTGAGAATTCGCGCGGACCCGGCGTCCGCGCACAATGAAATCCCTGTTTCAAACGCAGTGTCGCGTTGAAAGAATATTTCATGCCGAAGCAACGCGTTCCCCGGTGCTCGCCTTCGCGGCGGGCTCCGGGGCGCAATGTGGGCAAGAGGCACCGACCACATATGCCGGCGACAGTTGCTGGCGTGGCGTCACCACCGCGCGGCAGGCAAAGCACTGGACCGTCTCGGTCGGTTCCAGCTTCGGGTTGAGTGCGGTACGGTAGTCGAACACGAAGCAGTCGCCCGTGTAATGGTCGCCGCCGACTTCCTCGAAGTACTTGAGGATGCCGCCGTCGAGCTGGAACACGCGGTCGTAGCCGATGTCCTTCATGTGGATGGCGGCTTTTTCGCAACGGATGCCGCCGGTGCAGAAGGTCACGACCGTCTTGCCGGCCAGTTCGTCCTTGTGCCTGGCTGCCACCTCGGGAAACTCGGTGAACTTGTCGATGCGGTAGTCGAGCGTGTTGTTGAAGGTGCCGACATCGACTTCAAAGGCGTTGCGGGTTTCCATCATCACCACCGGCACACCCTCGTCGTCGTGGCCCTGGTCGAGCCAGCGCTTGAGCGTCCTGGCGTCCACCGAGGGCGCGCGGCCGAGTTCCGGCTTGATCAGCGGCATGCGCATCGTGATGATTTCTTTCTTGATCTTCACCAGCATGCGCTTGTGCGACTGCTCGGTCGACAGGCTTTCCTTCCATTCCAGGTCGGCCAGGCGGGCGTCGGTGCGCACCCAGTCCAGGTAGCGGTCGATGTTTTCGCGCGTACCCGACAGGAACATGTTGATGCCTTCCGGTGTCAGGAGGATCGTCCCTCTCAGTCCCAGGTCGTTACACAGCGCCTGGTATTGCGGACGCATTTCTTCCAGGTTGTCGAGCGTAATGAATTTATAGGCAGCGATGTTAACGTAGGAGGTAACTGAAGACATGATTTCGGCGGTCGGCTGAGAAAGGCAGGGCGATATTATAAGGCAGTCGCGCTGAATGGCCGCATGTTGGCGACGGTTTGGCCGCGTTTTCGCGACACTTCCCCAGTGTCGGAAAACTTGACAGTAGGTATTGGGAAACTTCTGATGAAAATCTCAAGTATTTGTATTTGCAGGGAAATTTCCTACTGGCATTAAAATTGCATGCAGGGTGGATTCTTCCCAACCAGATTGATTATAAGAAATGATTCGTCATACTGCTTTCCTGACCATGGCCCTGAGTGCAGGCATCGCCACCGCCGCTCCGATCAACGCTAGCGCCCTGAACGGCGCCGCGCCGGAAGCCTGGACCACCGGCTGGACCGGCAGTTCCGTCGCCGCGCTGGTACCGACCGCCAAGCCGGGCGACCAGGCCCTGCAATTCTCGGGCAATTCGAACAAGGCCGCCTACCTGAAGCTGGCGGAACGCCAGGACGGCGGCGTGCTCATCGATTTCTCCTTCCAGTACTCGGGCAAGGTGGACGGCAACGACTTCCTCGGCCTGTGGTTCGGCAACTCCAGCAACCTGGACAACGCCTACCTGGGCCCGAACATCGGCTTCAAGGCCAATTGCGGCAACACCGCCGTCAACAGCAGCTGCACCAACGACCTGTTCGTGCGCCTGGGCGGCACCGAAGGCTACTTCATCAACGGCAGCGATCTGGTGGAAAACACCACCTACCGCCTGTTCGCCCACCTGTACAAGAGCAATGGCTCGAGTGTTTACAACAGCTTCGATGCATGGCTGAACCCGAGCACCGCCGAGCTGGTCTCGCTCAAGACGCCCGACGCCCAGGCAAAACCGACGGGCTCGCTGAAAATCGCATCGTTCGACACCATCGGCATCCGCACCGCCACCATCGACAAGGGCCTGACCGTGCGCATCGACAACGTGAACGTGCGTGAAGTCCCGGAACCGGGCACCATCTCGCTGATGGGCCTGGCGCTGGCCGGCCTGGCAGCATTCACCCGCCGCAAGCGCGCCTGAGCCGTTCCCGCCCGACCCGAAAACCTGGCTGCCCGGCCAGGTTTTTTTTCGCCCCATGCCCCCTATGGGAAGCGGTAAATTGGTGCCTGGAAGCAACGCCAATCGCGGCTGTCCGCTTCATGCAAGTCCGTCCGGCAATGTAAAATGTCAGGATGACTTCCCCGATCTTCACCCACCTGCGCGTCCACTCCGAATACTCGATCGTCGACGGCCTCGTCCGCATCGACGACCTCGTCAAGGCGGCCGCCAAGGACCAGCAGCCCGCGCTGGCCGTCACCGACCTGGCCAACATGTTCTGCCTCGTGCGTTTTTATAAAGCCGCGCGCGGGAAGGGGATCAAGCCGATCGTCGGGGTCGACGCCTGGATCACCAACGACGACAACCGCGACAAGCCCTCGCGCCTGCTGCTGCTGGCGAAGAACCACACCGGCTACCTGCAGCTGTGCGACCTGCTGTCGAAGGCCTGGCTGACCAACCAGTACAAGGGCAGGGCGGAGATCCGCGCCGAATGGCTGGAGGCGCTCGCCACCAGCACCTCGACCCTGGAACCGGAGACGCCGCAGGCGAACGCGCTGATCGTGCTGTCGGGCGCGCACTTCGGCGACATCGGACAGGCGATCGAGAACGGCGACCTGGCCAAGGCCGAACGCGCCGCCCAGCGCTGGGCCGAGGTCTTCCCGGGCCATTTCTATATCGAGATCCAGCGCGCCGGCCAGGCGAACCAGGAGCAGCAGGTGCGCCACTCGGTGGCGCTGGCCACGCGCCTGGGCCTGCCGGTGGTGGCGACCCATCCGGTGCAGTTCCTGAGCAAGGACGAATTCATCGCCCACGAGGCGCGCGTCTGTATCGCCGAGGGCGAGATGCTGGCCAACGCCAAGCGCGTGCGCCGCTTCAACGAAGAGATGTGCTTCAAGTCGCAGGCCGAGATGGCGGCGCTGTTCGCCGACCTGCCGGGCGCGCTCGCCAACTCGGTCGAAATCGCCAAGCGCTGCAACGTCACGCTCACCCTGGGCAAGCCGCAGCTGCCCGACTTCCCGACGCCGGACGGCATGACCATCGACGACTTCCTGGTCGCCGAAACCAAGAAGGGCCTGGAAGAGCGCCTCGAGCAGCTGTTCCCGGACCCGGCCAAGCGCGAGGAAGCGCGTCCGCGCTACGAGGAGCGCCTCGAGTTCGAGAACCAGACCATCATCAAGATGAAGTTCCCGGGCTACTTCCTGATCGTTGCGGAATTCATCCAGTGGGGCAAGAACAACGGCGTGCCGATCGGCCCCGGCCGCGGCTCGGGCGCGGGTTCGCTGGTCGCGTATGCGCTGAAGATCACCGACCTCGATCCGCTGCGCTACAACCTGCTGTTCGAACGCTTCCTGAACCCGGAACGCGTCTCGATGCCCGACTTCGACATCGACTTCTGCCAGGAAAAGCGCGAACTGGTGATCCAGCACGTGAAGGACCTGTACGGCCGCGACGCGGTGTCGCAGATCGCCACCTTCGGCACCATGGCGGCCAAGGGCGCGATCCGCGACGTCGGCCGCGTGCTCGATTTCGGCTACAACTTCTGCGACGGCATCTCCAAGCTGATCCCGTTCAAGCCCGGCAAGCAGGTCTCGATCGCCGAGGCGATCGAGGAGGAACCGATGCTCAAGGAGCGCCTCGAGAACGAGGAAGAGGTCAAGCAGCTGCTCGACCTGGCGCAGCAGGTCGAAGGCATCACCCGCAACATCGGCATGCACGCCGGCGGCGTGCTGATCGCGCCGGGCAAGCTGACCGACTTCTCGCCGCTGTACACCCAGGGCGGCGACGCCGGCGTGGTGTCGCAGTACGACAAGGACGACGTGGAGGCGGTCGGCCTGGTGAAGTTCGACTTCCTGGGCCTGACCACCCTGACCATCCTCGACCGCGCGGTCAACTACATCCGTGACCTCGATCCGGCGGAAAGCGCCTTCGACCTGGCCACGCTGCCGCTGACCGACAGGGCGTCGTACAAGCTGCTCTCCGACGCCAAGACCGTCGCCATCTTCCAGCTCGAATCGCGCGGCATGCAGGGCATGCTGAAGGACGCGCGTCCCGACCGCTTCGAGGACATCATCGCGCTGGTGGCGCTGTACCGTCCAGGCCCGATGGACCTGATCCCCGACTTCTGCAAGCGCAAGCACGGCGAGAAGTTCGACTATCCCGACCCGCGCACCGAGGGCATCCTGTCCGAGACCTACGGCATCATGGTCTACCAGGAGCAGGTGATGCAGATGGCGCAGATCATCGGCGGCTACTCGCTGGGCGGCGCGGACATGCTGCGCCGCGCGATGGGCAAGAAGAAGGCCGAGGAAATGGCCGAGCACCGCGAGATCTTCCGCAAGGGCGCGGGCGAGCGCGGGCTCACCACCGAGAAGGCCGACGAGATCTTCGACCTGATGGAGAAGTTCGCGGGCTACGGCTTCAACAAGTCGCACGCGGCCGCCTATGCGCTGCTGTCGTACCACACGGCCTATCTCAAGGTCCACCACACCGCCGCGTTCATGGCAGCCAACATGTCGCTGGCCATGGAAGACACCGACAAGATCAAGATCCTGGTCGAGGACTCGATCGACGTGTGCAACCTGACCGTGCTGCCGCCGGACGTCAACGAGTCGCAGTTCCGCTTCACGCCGGAAGGCCAGGCGCCGTCGGTCACCGGCAAGCGCGTGACCAACATCCGCTACGGCCTGGGCGGCGTCAAGGGCGCCGGCCAGGGCGCGATCGAGGCGATCATCGCGGCGCGCAAGAGCGGCGGCAAGTTCAAGGACCTGTTCGACTTCTGCAAGCGCGTGGACCGCAAGCAGATCAACCGCCGCACCGTCGAATCCCTGATCCGCGCCGGCGCCATGGACTGCTTCGGCGTCGACCGCGCGATCCTGCTGGCCTCGGTCAGCTTCGCGATCGAGGTGGCCGACCAGGCCGCGGCCTCGGCCAACCAGGTCAGCCTGTTCGGCGGCGACGACAGCGACCTGGTGGCCCCGCCGGAGTACGTGAAGGCCACGCCGTGGACCGACCGCCAGAAGCTGGCCGAAGAGAAGATCGCGCTCGGCTACTACCTGTCGGGCCACATGTTCGACTCCTATGCGCAGGAAGTGCGCCGCTTCGCCAAGACCAAGCTGAAGGACCTGGAGCCCTCGCGCGACCCGCGCATGCTGTGCGGCGTGATCACCGGCGTGCGCCCCCAGATGACCCAGCGCGGCAAGATCCTGATCGTCACCCTGGACGACAAGACCTCGGTGGTGGAGGTGACGATCTACAACGAGGTGTTCGAAGCCAACAAGAACATCTTCAAGGAAGACGAGTTCCTGCTGGTGGTCGGCAAGGTATCGGAAGACCGCTTCAACGGCGGCCTGCGCATCACGGCCGAGAAGGTGTTCGACATCGCGGCCTCGCGCATCCAGTACGGGCACAAGCTGGAGATGGACCTGTCGGTCGGCGTCAGCCCGGCCAAGATCGCCGAAGTGCTGCAGCCTTACCGCGTGGCCGACGGCCTGCCCGTCAGCCTGCGCATCAGGCCGCAGGGGATCGAGTGCGTGATGCAGCTCGGGGACGACTGGCGGGTGGCGCCGTCGGATACGCTCAAGCATGCGCTCGAGCTCACGCTGGGCGCCAAGGGCGTCGCGGTCGAGTACTGATCCGCACTGTCGTCTGCCGCACGGCGCGTCTGCGGACGCGCCGTTTTCATTGGTGCGCCGGCGGGCCGTCAGTTGTAGGGTGGGCGGGTTTCCCGCCCACGCGTTCAAGCACGTAATGCGTATCGTCCGTCTATGCGCTGGCTGAACGCGTGGGCAGCAAAGCTGCCCACCCTACGGTTACTTTTGCGACACCTTCACAGGTGGGGACCCAGTATCAGGCGGGCCGCCAGCCATACAGGGCCAGGCTGCCCTTGCGCCCGCGCAGCTGGTGCTCGCCGAGAGCGGCCAGCACCGGCGGATGGCCCAGGGCGGCGGCGACCGCCTGCGAGCAGACGATCGGATAGCCGACCTCCTTCGACAGCGCTTCCAGCCGCGCCGCCACGTTGACGGTGTCGCCCACCACCGTGAACGCGTGGCGCTCGGGCGAGCCGATGTGGCCCGCGATCGCCTTGCCGCTGTGTACCCCGATCCCGATCTCGAGCGGCGCGCCGTGCTCGTCCCGCCATTCCCCGTTCAGGGCCGCCAGTTCGACCAGCATCTCGTGCGCGGCCTCGAGGGCCGCCTTTTCGCTGCTGGGCAGGACGTTCGGTGCGCCGAATACGGCCATCAGGCCGTCGCCGATGAACTTGTCGACCGTGCCGCCATGCTTGTGCACCACGGCCGTCATGCGGCTGAAGTAGCGGTTCAGCAGCGCCACCACGGCTTCCGGCGCCAGCCGCTCGCTCAGGGCGGTGAAGCCGCGGATGTCGGAAAACAGCACGCACACCTCGCACACGCTGGAGCCGGCGCCGGCGTCGAGCCGGCCGGCCTCGATTTCCCGCAGCACCGCCGGGCTGACGTAGCCGGCGAAGGAACTGCGCAAGGCGCGCTTGGCGCGCGCATCGTGCCAGGCCTGCCACAGCGCACGCGCCAGGCTGGCCAGCAGCGCGGCGCTTACCGTCCCGGCCACCGGCAGCCAGACCTGCTGCCGCAGCAGGAGCAGGCAGAGCAGCAGGGCGCCGGCGCACCAGGCCAGCAGCAGCGCCAGCTTGCGCGCCCCCGTGCGTCCGGCCAGGAACAGGGCGCCGGCGAGGGTCAGGGCCCAGGCCAGCATGGGCGGCGCCGGCACGATCAGCCCGCCGTTGAGCATGCTGCGCACGGTCTGCGCGTGCACCAGCACGCCGGGCACCGCGTGCTTGCCCGGCAGCCAGGTGGCGAGCGGCACCGGCGCCTCGATCAGGTCGGTGTCCTCCTCGACCGTGCCGAGCAGGACGATCTTGCCGCCGAATAGTTCGCGCAGGCGGGCGTCGCGGCCTTCGCGCGCCAGGCGCAGCACATCCTGCAGCGGGATGTAGCTGAATTCGTCGCCGATCTGGTAGTTGATCATGCCTTCCCAGCTCCGGCGCACGCCCATTGCCGCACTCAGTTCGCTGGCCAGGGTCCAGGCGAAGCCGCCCGGCTGGACCGCGGCGCCGGCATACTTCCGCACGCGGCCGTCGGCGTCGGCCAGCACCAGCGCCGACGCGGTCGAGCGCACCGGGCCCTCCTGCATGGCCAGCACCGAGGCATAGTCGATCTGGATGTCGCGGAAGTGGCCGCGCCGGTGGTCCCAGACCTTGGCCAGCACCAGCGGGGTGCTGCGCATCGATTCGAGCAGGCCGGCCAGCAGCAGCCGGTGCAGGTCGCGCTGCGGGTCGCCGGCCAGCAGCACCCGGTCGAAGCGCTTTTCGGGCAGCACCAGGTCGAGCCCGACGGCGGCCGGGCCGGCGCCGGCGGCCGCGCGCAGGAAGCCGGCGAGGTGGGCGTGGCTCAGCGCCAGCGGTTCGTCGATCGCATCCAGGAAGGCGTCGTCGATGCCGACCACCACGACGTCATGGCGCAGCGGCTGCGGCGCCCAGGCGCGGTTGGCGGAGGTGGCCAGGTCGAACAGGCGCGGGTCGAGCACGCGCGCGGCCAGGGCGGACAGCAGCGCCACGGCCAGCGCGAGCGCCGCCCACCACGGGCGGCGGGACACGGGAATCGGCATCGGGAATCGTTCAGCGCGCCAGCGTGCGCACCAGTTCCAGGTCCGGGCGGCGCGCCGCGATCTCGCGCCACACCGTGCGCGCTTCGTCGTCCATGCGGCGCTCCTTCAGGATCGCCGCGTACAGCACCCAGTCCTCGATCGCGGCGTCCGGCGCCGGGCGCAGCGCCCGGGCGGCCGCCTGTTCATCGGCGGAGGCCAGGCTGAAGACGGCGCTGTTGCTGTACTGCTGGCCATCTTCGCCGGTGAAGCTCACGCTCCAGCGGTAACTGGCGCCCGGCGCCAGCGCCGCCGACGCCGGCAACTCCCAGCGCCCGTCGCCGCTGGCGCCGGCCGCCACCGCCCGGCCGTCGAGTTCGCTGACCTGGACGCGGTAGCTGGTGCCGCCCTCGGCCTGCCATTCGAAGCGCGGACGGGCGCCGGTCAGCACCGCGCGGTTGGCCGGCGCCAGCAGGGCGACGTCGCCGAGGGCGCGCATCTTCACCGCGGCCGGGCTCAGGCGTGGGTCGATGGCGGCCGTCACCAGCTTTTCGGACAGCGAGCGGGTCTGGGCGGGGGCGCCCTTGAGTACCCGGATGCCGCCGGCCTCGACCTGGGCCAGCAGCGGACCGCGCAGCAGGTAGACCAGCTTGCTGGCGTAATGCGACACCGATGCCTGGCCCTGTTCGTCCAGCCGGATCTGCTGGCCCGGCCTGACGTAGCCGAGCAGGTCGAGGCGGGCGCTGTCGGCGCCGGTAATGGCCTGGGCGTTGCCGCGCAGGTCGAGCACCATGCCGGCCGCGCCGGCGGCCGGGGTGGCGCGCGCCGGCAGGGCCAGGCAGCAGAGGCTCAGCAGGATAATGGCGCTACGGTTCATTCTGGGTTCCTTGGTGGTTCGGGTGGGGCGGACGGCGCCGCCAGCAGGGTGTCGATGTCGGCCAGGAGGCGCGTCTTGCCGGCGGCCTGCGCCACGTCGCGCGCCCGCAGCCACCAGGCGCGGCGGGCGCCGGCGTCGGACGCATGGCCGAGCAGGACCAGGTCCTGCACGATCTTGTCGCTCAGCGCCAGGCGCTTGTCGAGTTCCAGCGCTTCGGCGAGTTCGGGCAGGGCGGCGGCGCGCCCATCGCGTCCATGGCGCGCCAGTTGGGCGGCGCCGGCCAGGCGCAGCGCATTCGCCGCCTCGACCAGGTTGCCGTCGCTGCGGTGGCGCGCCAGCGCGGCGCGGGCGTCGCGCAGGGCCGCCTCCGGATCGTCGCGTTCGAGGGCGATGCGCGCCCCGAGGTTGAGCAGGGCCGGACCTTGCGCGCAGGCGCAGGCGCAGGCGGCCAGCGCCTGCCCGTGCCAGCGCGCCGCGGCATCGAGGTCGCGCCGCTGGAGCGCCAAGTTGGTCTTGTGCAGCAGCGCCTCGGCGCGGCGCGCGGCCGGGAAGGCCAGCGCCGATGGCGCCAGCAGCCGGTCGAGCGCGGCGTCGGCTGCGTCCGGCATGTCCTGCTGCAGGCGCGCGCGCGCCAGGTTCAGCAGGCCTTGCGCGATGCCGTCCTCGTGTTCGATGGCCTGGGCCGCGCGCACCGCCTGCTCGAACAGGCGCGCGGCCGCGGCCGGGTCGCCGTTGCGGTGCAGTTCGACCCCGCGCTGGTTCAGCAGCGCGACCTGGCGCCGCGCCGGCGCGGCGTTGTCAAGCGTGGCGGCGCAGCCGGCCAGCACGGCAGGCAGGAGCAGGGTGGCGGCGGACCGGCGCAGCAGGCTCACCGCGGCGTCCTGTACGGCAGATCCAGCCCCTGCTGGCTGTCGAGCGGCAGCGCTTCGGGCGCCGGCGCCACCATCGTCCTCAAAGGCCAGCTCCCCAGGGCGCCGTCGACCACGCGCCGGCCGTCGCCGGAGAGCTGGCGCACCTCGCCCAGGATCCCCGGCAGCGCTTCCTCGGACGCCCCGCCGACCACGCGCAGGCTGTCGCTGGCCGCCGCCAGGTTGCCGGCGGTCCGGTCGAGTTTCTCGAGCAGTCCGGGCACCGCCGCCGACACCGTCGCCAGCGAGCGGTCGGCGCTGCCGAGCGTGCGCGCGGCCGCCTGCGACAGCTGGTCGACGCCGGCGCTGGCCTGGGCCAGCGTCTGGCGCGCCTGGGCGTTGGTGGCCGGCAGGGCCTCGGCCAGCATGCGGGCGCCCTTGAGCGCCTGCTGGAAGTCGCCGTCCGGGTCGGCCAGGCCCGCGCCCAGGCTGCGCGTGCTGGCCAGCACCGGCGCCAGCTGCTGTTCCAGGTGTTCGGCGATCTCGCCGACGTTGCGGCTGCGTTCGAAGCCCAGCACTTCGCCGCTGGCCACCGGCCGCGCGTCGTAGCGGCGCGGCTGCAGCTCGATCACGCTCTGGCCGATCAGCCCCTCCTGCAGCAGGCGCGCCACCGTGGCCTTGGGGATGTAGCGCATGTAGTCCTTGTAGATGCCGAGTTCGACCCGCACGCGCAGCGGCGAGTCGGCCGAGGGCGGCAGCAGCACGATCTCGCGCACCGAACCGACCACGAAGCCGTTCAGCTTGGCCGGCATGCCGGCGCTGATGCCGAGCGCGCTCGGCGCCAGGAAGTGCAGCCTGTCCTCGGTCGAGAAGGCGCCCTGGCGGTGGGCGAACAGCAGCAGCACGGCGACCAGGCCGGCGATGGCCGGCGCCGCGAACAGCCAGGCGCGCCGCTTCAGCGAGGGGCCGGTGTCGGACCAGGGGGAGGCGGAAGCCTTCATGCGATGTCGATGATCTCGGTGACGCCCAGCGCGGCGGGCAGGCGGCCGGCCGGCGCCAGGTGGCACACGGCGCGGAATGGATAGCGGCTGCGGAACAGGCGCGGCAGGTCGAGCAGGCCGGCGCCGTCGTCATGGTCGAACACGGCGTCGAACAGCAGGCATTCCGGCTCGCGCAGCCAGGCCTGGACGAAATTCAGCTGCACCTGCCGGGTCCAGTCCAGGGTCGCGGCCGGCTGGCGCGGATCGACGTCCGCCAGCAGGCCGGTCTCGGCCAGGCAGCGCGCCAGCCGTTCGGCGAAGCGCGGCGCGCCGTCGTCGGCCAGGGCCAGGTTGTCGAACACGCTCAGGCGCAGGAACAGGTGCGGCTGCTGCGACACCAGGCCGATGCGTCCGGCCGCCACCCGGCGCCGGCATTCCCAGCGGCCGACCTGGAAGCGCTCCGGCGGCGCGCCGCCGGCGTCCGCGCCGAGCAGCAGCAGCTCGACGAAGGCCGCGCGATCGCGCTGGCGGGCGAATGCCAGCGCGCAAGTCGCGCCCTGCAGCACGGCCACGGGCGCGGCGCCGCCGGCGCTGAGTTCGAACAGGACCGGGCGCTTCATGGGCGGGCGACGGACGCGAACAGCGGCCGGTACAACAGGAAGGCCAGCAGCAGGTTCAGCAGCAGCAGCAGCGACAGGCATTGCATCGCCGCGCGCGCCAGGGCGTCGGGCATGCCGGCCGGGTCGGCGCTCGCCTTCAGGCCGTCGTGCACGCACAGGCTGCCGATGAGCAGGCCGAAGCCCGCGCTCTTGAGCAGGGTGTACAGCAGGTCGCCCGGCGTCACCAGCAGCGTCGCCTGGCCGAAGGCCGCCGCCGGGGACAGGCCGAGCAGGGCGGCGCCGAGCACGATGCCGCCGCCCAGCACCGTCAGCTGGAGGTAGAGCGTCAGCACCACGGTCAGGGCCGCGAGCGCGAACAGGGCGGGCACCGCCACGTATTCGCGGCTGGGCAGGCCGAGCAGGCGCAGGGCGCGCAGTTCGCCGCGCTCCTGCATCATGCCGATGTCGCCGGTGAGCGGGATGCCGACCCGGATCAGGACGATCAGCGCCGCCAGCAGCGGGCCCAGTTCGCGCATCAGCGCCAGCACCAGCAGGCGCACCGCGGCCTCGGTGTCGGCCGACAGCGCGTCGAGCGCGGCGGCGATGGCGAGCGCCCCGACCGCGGCAACGCGCAGGCCGGGACCGGCGGCCGCCTTGACCGCGCCGTCCAGGAACAGCTGCAGGAAGCGGCGCTGGTAGGGCGGGCGGCGCAGCAGGCCGGCGCCCGCCAGGCAGTCGCGCCATAGAAATACGAATTCGCGCAGGTAGATCAGCGGCGCCGGCGGCCTGGCGGGCGAAGGATGCGCCATGGCTTACTCGCCGTTGCCGGTCAGGTAGAACGCCGCCCAGTGCAGCGGGTCGGGACGGCGCGCGCGCAGGGCCAGCTGGGCTTCGCGCAGCGCGGCGCGCTTGGACTGCCCGGCCAGCAGGTTGCGGTAGAACTGCTGCATCAGCTCGGCCGTGGCGGCGTCGTCCACCTCCCACAGGCTGGCGACGATGTTGCTGCTGCCCGCGTACAGGAAACCGCGCGTCATGCCGATCAGGTCGTCGCCGTTGGTGGATTTGTTCAAGCCGGTCTCGCAGGCCGACAGGGTGACCAGGTCGGCGTCCAGGCGCAAGCCGTAGATCTCGGACACGGTCAGCGTGCCGTCGTGCCGGCCGTCGGACGCCAGCGCCAGGCGCGAGGCCAGCGGGTTGGCGCTGCGGAACTGGCCGTGCGCCGCCAGGTGCAGGTAGCGGTGGCGGCCGGACAGTTCGCGGAAACGCGTCTCGGAGGCCTGCTCGCGCAGCAGCACCGTGCTGTCGGGCACCAGGCGCGCGATCAGGTCGGCTTCCTGCTGGGCGTTCGGCAGGTCGAGCTCGGCGTTGCCGAGGTCGGGGTTGCCCAGCACCAGCATCTGGCGCGGGGGCGTGCGGCGCGCCGGCGGCAGGTACTTCTGCACGCTGGCGCTCGGCAGGAAGCGCAGGCCGTGGCGCGCCAGCAGCGTGTCGGCGCCGTCGTGCAGGACCCCGAACGGCAGGTAATGCAGGATGCCGGCCGGGACGATCACGAGGTCGCGTCCGGCGACCAGCCCGGCCACCGGCGCCAGCAGGCGGCGGTACAGGGCGCCCGCCAGTTCGCGCGTGTCCTGGCGCGCGATGATCGCTTCGCGCAGCAGCCGCACCTGCTGTTCCAGCCCGTCGCTGGGGGCGACGGCGGCGGCCAGGGCGTCGCGGGTGACGGCCATCACCACCAGCTGCTGGCCGTGCCAGTGGTATTCGACCAGGGTTTCGCGCGCGTCCAGGTGGCTGCGCACCCCGGCCAGCGGCAGGGTGTCGACGCTGACCAGCGAGGCCAGCGCCGGGTGCGCCTTCTTCAGCAGCGCGGCATGGCCGGCGGCGCTGCGCGCCCGCTCCGGCGCCGCGCCCGCCTCGAGCGGCAGCTGGACCGACGCGTCATCAAGCGCGTGCCGGAATTCCTGCAACGCCAGGCGGGCCGCCGGGTCGTGCGCCTGCAGCGCCGCGGCGCCGCGCGCGGCCAGCAGGTCGACCAGGGCGCGCGACTTGGCGCGCTCCATCAGCTCGTAGGCCTGGGCCTGTTCGCCCAGCGCCAGCGCGGTGGCGATGGCGCGCGCGTACAGGCTTTCCTTGTCGCCCACGAAGCCGATCTTGCTGGCTTCGGTATGGATGCTGGCGCGTTGCTGCTCGACCGTGTCGATCGCTTCGCGCAGGCTGGCCAGCGCCACGCGCGGGTCCTGGTCGGCCGCGGCCAGGCGCGCCCGTTCGTCCAGCAGCATCCAGTAGAGTTCGCCGTTATGGCGGGTCTGCGGCAGCGCCAGCAGGCGCTCGAGCGTGGCGCGCGCTTCCTGCGCGCGGCCGGTCTCGATCAGGGCCTTGGTCAGCATGTAGGCGCGCGGCAGCTCGACCCAGACCCAGTTGTTGACGCCGGTGAAATACGAACCGGTGGCGAGCCGGTCCAGGAACACGTTCAGCGCGAAGGTCTTGTCGGCGGCCAGCGCGGCCAGCACGCCGGGATAGTCGCGCAGCGCCATGCGGGCGCGCGCCAGCGCCATCGCCTTGGCGCCGGCATGCGCACTCAGGAAGCCGATGCGCAGGGCTTCGATGCGCTGCGCCGCGGCCAGGCCCGCATCGCGGTCGCCGCCCAGGGTATGGGCGACCGAGAGGATCGCCAGGGCATTGGCGACCATGTCGAGGTCGTCGCTGCCGTCGTCCTGCAGCCAGGCGAGGGTGCGTTCGGCTTCCCGCACCGCATTGGCGTACTGTCCCAGCTCGACCAGGGCTTCGGCGCGCATGATGCCGACCGCCGGGGTGGCGTCTTCGAGCGCGAACAGGCGGGTGCTGCGGTCGCCGCCGGCCAGGCCGGCCTGCAGCTGGTCCAGGCAGTCCAGCAGTTTCGCGTAGCGCTTGATGCGCGAATAGGTATAGCACAGCGCGTGGCGGTCGCGCGTGTCGAGCGGACCCCGCGCGGCCTGGCTTTCCAGCTGGCGTTCGAGTTCATCGAAGCGCCCGGCCGCCGCCAGCCCCACCTGGTCGGTGCTGCGGTCGGCCCAGGCCGGAGCGCAGGCGCCGAGCGCCAGCACCACGCCCAGCAGGCGTGCGTGCCGGCGCAGGCGCCGCAGGGCGGTGCGGGGTTTCACCGGATATCAGAACCAGAAGCCGAGGTTGACCGTGAAGCCCTTGAAGCTCTTGCTGTGCACGTAGGTGGCGCCGAAGCGGGTGAACGAGCGGGCGTTCGAGGCGCGGCGGTTGGTGCCCAGCGTGAAGCCGATTTCCTGGCTGTCGGTGACGAAGGGCTCGTCGCCCAGGTAGCGGGTATCGATCAGCGAGAATTCGGCGGCCATCTTCGAATTGAACAGCGAGGTCGGGACCGAGGCCATGAGGCCGTTGCGGGTCATCTTCAGGCGCACGTCCGGGTCGAACGAGAATTCGCGGCTCGAGAACTTGCCGGTCTGGTACAGGCCGATCATGTTGCCGATGGCCAGGTCGACGCCGCCCAGCGGCAGCACGTAGGTGCTCATCAGCGAGGCCGACATCACGGTCGAGACGGTGGCGCGGTCGCGCGACGCCACCACCGAGTAGCGGGCGCCCGGGGTCAGGGTCCAGCGGTCGCTCAGCGGGAAACGGTAGGCCACGCCCAGGCCGCCATGGTAGGCCTCGGAATCGCCGCCGGTGGTCACGCGGGTGAGCGGCAGGCTCAGCACCAGCTGGCGGCGCGGGTCGATCGCGTTGCGGATCGTGTACGACAGCGGAATCGAGGTGGTCTTGACGTCGTCGCCATTGCCGTCGATGTTGTACGAGCCGTAGCTCAGGCCGATGCCGAGCAGGTTGTTGGCATTCGCGCTGCTGCCTTCCGCCACGCCGATGTTGCTGGCGGTGTCGAAGCTGCTGGAGAAGTCGGCCATGCCGAGCATCGGGATGACGCCGCCGACGCCGGTCAGGGCGCTGGTGGCCGAGTTTTTCGCCTGGTAGCGCAGGACCTTGCCCAGGATGTCCGAGTTCTTCACGAATTCGCTGAACTGCTCTTCCGAGAGATCGCGGTTGGCGCCGGTGAAGCTGCCGGATTCGCCCAGTTCGACGAAGTTGTAGTTCAGGGTGTTCGAGGCGGCATCGTAGCGCAGCACCACGTTGACGTCGTTGAAGCGGCCCACCGCGGAGGCCGCCGAGGATTGGGTGTAGCCGGTGTTGCTGAGCGTGAAATTCTCGGCCGACTTGATGAAGCTGTCGACATTGCCCGAACACAGGGTCGTGCCGCGCGCGCCGTTCACGTCGGCGCGGAAGCCGAAGGATTTGTTGCAGTCCAGTTGCTGGGCGAAGGCAGGCAGGCTGGCCGCGGCGATGGCGGTGGCCAGGATGGTCTTTTTCAGGTACATGGTTTCCAATAGTTATACAGCATCAATAGTTGCTGGATGTTACGTAACCATTTGTAAGCACCGCAAGTCCAAACCCTGCTTTGTTGTTCATTTAATACAGAGTGTTCCATGAATGCGGCGCCGGGGGCGCCGGCTGAGACACATTTCGTTGCTAAACAGCATCATTCACGTCCCTGGAGCCGATGTGATGGGCCATGTCCTGCCAAATGCATTGGTCCAGGATGGCGCGCGTGAAATGCGGTTCCGGCCGCTAGCGATGACTCACTCAGGGGTGCATGGAGCCCGGCGTCGCACCCGGCAGCCAGACCCGCCCAGCGCCAGCACCTCGCCCGTCTGCGCCTAGCCAGGCGTGGCTTCGCCCGCATGGTCGCGCAAGCCGCGCGTGGCCTGGGTGGTCTTGTCGGCGGCGCGCTCGAGCACCAGCTTGCGGTTGCTCGATTCCTGGTCGCGCTGGGCTTCGCGGTGCCACAGGTGCAGCACCTCGGTGGCGAAGGCGCCGTCCTTGCGCAGCACGCCGGCATGGAACAGCCGCACCACCAGGTCGGAATCCTCGTGGCCCCAGCCGAGGAAGCTCTCGTCGAAGCCGTTGACCTTTTCCAGGTCGGCGCGCCAGACCGCGAGGTTGCAGCTCTTGATGCGGCGCCAGCTGAACTTGCGGCGCACCCGGCCCAGGTCGGGCCAGTGCAGCAGCAGCTGCAGCACCTTGTTCAGATCGCCACGCAGGCGGTAGCGCAGCTTGTCGAACACACCCATGGCCGGCAGGTCGATGTGTTCGTCCAGGACCTTGCGGGTCAGTTCGGGGCTGAGCAGGATCCGGCTGCCCGATACCAGGAAGCCCGGACGGGCCAGCGCACGGTGGCGCGCGATGAAGTCGCGCTGCGGAATGCAATCGCCGTCCAGGAAAATGATATAGTCGCCGGTTGCCGCCAGGGTGCCGCGGTTGCGCGCCATCGCGGCGCGAAAGCCATCGTCCGGCTGCCAGACGTGCTTGAGCGGCACCGGCGAGCGTTCGCGCAGCCGGTCGATGCATTCCCGCGTGTTGGCAGTGGAGCCGTCATCAGCGATAATGATTTCAAAATTCTTGTCGTCCTGCAAGAAACAGGCTTCCACTACCGCGGCGAGGGCGTCCGGGCGGTTATACGTGGTGATCACGACTGAAATGGTCTGTGCTTGCTGCATGGTATCCGATAAAACACTCGCTCAAGGTGGCAAGAATATCCCACAAGAACGTGAATGAACAATAAGCTGACGAAAACCTGGGAGCCGATGCAGCTTTGGATCGGCGCCCAGGTCTTCTTATTCCCTTTTCTCAGCCTCATCGCTCCCTCCGGCATCGGTTTCAGCAGTCTCCTGTTCCTGCTCTCGGTACTGTTCGTGCTGCGCAAGGCGTGGGCCGCGCTGGCGCCGTACTGGAAGGAGATCCGCTGGGTCGTCGCCGCCTTCGGTTTCCAGTTCGCGCTGGCGCTGGCGTGCGTGCTGCTGCGTCCCGAGGCCGGGCTGGATCACCTCGACAAGCCGTCGCGCATGCTGGCGGCGCTGAGCGCCGCGATGCTGGTGGTGCTGGCGCGCCCGCCGCGCGCGGTGCTGTGGTGGGGCGTGGTGGCCGGCGCCGTGGCCGCGCTGCCCTTCATCCTCTGGCAGCGCGTGGGGCTGGGCATGGAGCGTCCGGGCGGCTGGCTGAATGCGATCACTTTCGGCGACCTGGCGCTGTGCCTGGGCCTGGTCGCGCTGGCGGCGGCGGTCGATTACCGCCACAGCACGCGCAAGGCGATCCTGCCGGCGCTCGGCGCAGTCGCGGGGCTGGCGGCCTCGGTCACCACCGGCAGCCGCGGCGGCTGGGTGGCGCTGGCCCTGGCCGCGCTGCTGTTCCTCAGCTACGCGCAGATGCTGCACAGCCGCCGGGTGCGGCTGCTGCTGGTCGGCAGCTTCGCCCTGGTCGGCGCGACCTTCTTCATCCCGGCCACCGGCATGCAGCAGCGCGCCGAGCAGGGCATCACCGACGTGCGCACCTGGATGGAAGGCGGCAGCGCGTTCAGCAATGTCGGCATCCGCCTTGAATTGTGGAAGGGCGCCGCCATCCTGATCGAGGAGCGGCCGCTGTTCGGCCTCGACCGCAAGGCCGTGCGGACCGAGCTGCGCCACCTGGTGGAGGACGGGACGCTCGACCCGGCGATCCTGCCGATGGAACACCTGCACAACGACGCCCTCCAGGCGCTGGCGACCGGCGGCGTGTTCGGCCTGCTGGCCTGGATCGCCATCCTGCTGGCGCCCTTCCTGTTCTTCTCGCGCCAGGTCGGGAAGGCCGTCCACATGGGGTTGCCCCAGTTCGCGCCGGCCCTGGCCGGCATGCTGGTGGTGCTGTGCTTCTTCAGCTTCGGCATGACCGAAGTGATTTTCTGGTCCCTCAAGGGCAGCATGTTCTATGCACTGATGGTGTTCCTGCTGATGGGCCTGTGCCTGAATGCGAAAGAAAAACGTGGAAACTAGAGTTATCGTCAAACGCCTGCTGGCGGTCGTCAAACCTTATCAATCGCGCGCCTGGATGGCGCTGCTGGCGATGGCGCTGACCGCCGCCACCCAGCCGCTGCTGGGCAAGGCGCTCGAACTGCTGCTCGACAAGGGCTTCAAGGAGAAGGTCGCCTTCCCGCTGTGGTGGATCCCGGCGGTGCTGGTCTCGATCTTCATCCTGCGCGGCATCGGCACCTTCGCCACCGCCTACCTGAACAACTGGGTGATCTCGCGCGTGCTGAACGACCTGCGCGCGATGGCCTTCGAGCGCGTGCTGCGCCTGCCGGTGGCGCGCTTCCAGGAGGAGACCACCGGCAAGATCATCAACACCGTGGTGAACGACGTGCGCCAGGTGGTGGACATGATCCAGTCGGTGTTCGTGGCCTGCGTGCGCGACGTGCTGGTGGTGATCGGCCTGCTCGCCGCGCTGCTCTATCTGAACTGGAAGCTGACCCTGGTGGCGATCATCGTGGTGCCGCTCACGGCGGTCATCGTGCGCACCACCACCGGCCGGCTGCGCCGCCTGAACCGCGAGAGCCAGCGCGTCACGTCCGAGATGACCGGGGTGGTCGAAGAGGCCGCGCGCGGCCACCAGGTGATCCGGGTGTTTTCGGGCGAGCGCTACGAGCGCGCGCGCTTCCAGGCGCGCAGCATGGCGCTGCGCGGCTTTTCGCAGCGCATGACGGTGGCCTTCGCGGCCACCACCCCGGTCACCCAGATCGCGACCTCGGCGGCGCTGTCGCTGGTGGTCGTGCTGGCGATCCGGGCCAACATGACGGTCGGCGAATTCACCAACTTCGTCACCATGATGCTGATGCTGCTCACGCCGCTGAAGTCGCTGGCCGAGGTGAATGGCCCGATGCAGCGCGGGATCGCGGCGGCCGAAACCGTGTTCGAGATGATCGATTCGCAGCCCGAGGTCGACACCGGCACCCGTGAACTGGGCCGCGCCAAAGGGCACCTGGTGCTGGAGCGCGTGGCCTTCCGCTATCCGAACGCGCATGGCCTGGCGCTGAACGACGTGACGCTCGACGTCCAGCCGGGCCAGACGGTGGCCCTGGTCGGCGTCTCGGGCGGCGGCAAGTCCACGTTTGTGAACCTGGTGACGCGCTTCTACGATCCGGAAGGCGGCCGCCTGCTGCTCGACGGCGTGCCCTACAAGGACATCCGCCTGGCCAGCCTGCGCAGCCAGCTGGCGATGGTCAGCCAGAACGTGGTGCTGTTCGACGACACCCTGGCCGCCAACATCGCCTATGGCGCCGAGCAGATCGACTACGAGCGCCTGGCGGGCGCGGTCAAGGCCGCGCACCTCACCGACGTGGTGGCCAAGCTGCCGGAAGGCGTGGAGACGCGCATCGGCGAGAACGGCTCGCGCCTGTCCGGAGGCCAGCGCCAGCGCGTCGCGATCGCGCGCGCGATCTACAAGGACGCGCCGATCCTGATCCTCGACGAAGCCACCTCGGCGCTTGACAACGAGTCCGAACGCGCGGTGCAGGCGGCGCTGGACACCCTGATGGCGGGGCGCACCACGATCGTGATTGCGCACCGTCTGTCGACCATCGAACGGGCGGACCGCATCGTCGTGATGGAGCATGGGCGGATCGTCGAGCAGGGGACGCATGAGGAATTGCTGGCGCTCGACGGGATGTATGCGAACCTGTACCGGCTGCAGTTCACGACGGCAGCGGAAGTCAAATAATCCAGCAGACCAGTTCATCGCCACAGCCGAAAAGAGCTCTTCACTGATTGGCGGGAAGCGAGGGTTCGGCATTCAGGGTCAGGTCTGTCATTCGGACACCGATCGAGCACCTTTGCTCTATCTCAGAATGCTGGTTTGTATTTGTCGCCGCAACCCGCGCATCACGGACCAGGTCGGAAAGAGGAAAAAGTCTCAGCATACGTAAAATCGTTCTGAGATTTCGCAAGGTTTGTACGTCCATGTCCGAATGACAGACCTGACCCTGAATGCCGAAAAAAAGCCGCACTTCCCAGACGGGAAGTGCGGCGAATGGCAGACAGCTCTTCCGATGTCGGCCGTGAGGTAATCAGCTTGCGTAGTGCGCGGCCTCGCCCGGCAGTTCGGTCTCGGCGCCGTGGGCGCGTTCCTGCACCGCTTCCACGTAGCGCCTGAGCGCGTCGTCGAGCGAAGGCAGCATCAGCGCGCGTTCGCTGCCCAGCGCACTGAATCCAGGACGCCGCGCGGCATAGCCGCAGGTGTCGAGCGCGACTTCCTCGAGCCGGTCCGGGCTCACCCCGGCCGCGGCGCAGGCGCGCCGGGCGAATTCAGCCCAGCTCAGCGCTTCACCGTTGCTCAGGTGCCAGATACCGCACTCGCGGTCGATCAGCAGGTCGAGCGACACGTTCACCAGGTCGGGCACATAGGTCGGCGACACCGTCACGTCGCGCGCCGCCCGGAACGGCTGGCCGCAATCGAGGGCGTTCAGGGCCAGCGTGACGAAGTTGTGCTGGTCCCAGGGGCCGAAGAAGGAACTGGTGCGTATCACCAGCGCCTGCGGGTCGGCGTCGAGCACGCGCCGCTCGGCTTCCATCTTGCTGCGCCCGTAGACGCCGAGCGGATTGACCGGGTCCGATTCCACGTAGGGCTGGCCCTTGGCGCCGTCGAACACCAGGTCGGTCGAGAAGGTCATGAAGCGGATCGCGTGCCGCATGCAGGCCATGGCCAGCACGGTCGGCCCCAGCGTGTTCTCGCGCATGCAGCGCGCCTCGTCGGCCTCGGCCTCGTCGACGCGGACATAGCCGCCCGCATTGATGATCGCCCACGGCTTGAAGCGCTGGATCGCGGCCTCCACCGAGCCTGGCTCGGTGATGTCCATCTCCTGGCGCGTCAGCACGTGGAAGGCCAGGTTGCGCTTTTCGCACAGGCGCGCGAAGGCCGAACCCAGGGTGCCGGTGGCGCCGCTGATCAGGATCGGCTGCACATGGGCCGACTTGAACTGGCCGCGCACGGCGATGTCCGCCACCGCGGTGCGGGTGGCGATCGGCTTGCACAGGAAACGGCCCGGCCGGCGCCACCAGCCTTCGCCCTGCAGCACCGGGTTCGACAGCGGACGCCCGCTGGACAGCTCGCGCATCAGGGTGGCCACCGCGGTCGGGCGCGGGTTGGCGCCGCGTACGTCGAACGGGCCCGGCTCGTAGTAGCCGTGGCATTCGGTCACCAGGCAGTTCCAGTCGAAGGAGCCGAGCAGGGCCCAGACGGTGACGGCGCGCACGTCGGCGCCCTGCTGGCGCGCCTTCAGCGCCGAGTTCCAGATCTCCACCAGCCAGCGCAGCTGGTCTTCGCGGTTGGCGTCGATGTGGGCCTCGGTGATCGCCATCGGGATGCCGTAGCGCTCCCAGGTTTCCATCAGCAGCGGAGCGATGCCCGGGGTCGGGGTCGCCAGCGCGCGCGGGGTTTCGATGTCCGCGTGGGGAATGCCGCGGTAGACGTGGCGGCGGTTTTCCGGATAGCGCTCGGGGCGGTGGTCCAGCCAGCGTTCGCTGGTGGCGTAGTAGTTGACGCCCATGATGTCGGGCGGGCAGGGATTGTCGCGGAACCACAGGAGTTCTTCTTCCGTGGCGTCGGATTCGAGCAGGTAGTTCCACAGCTTGTGGTGGTGGTCGACCATCCCGCACAGCAGGTCCCAGCCCAGCCAGCGGCGTTCGTTGAAGAAGGAGGTGATCTCTTCCATCTCGGGCGTGCCGTAGGTCTTGGAGAGATCGTCGGTCTGGACCAGCCTGGCGGCGGGATTGACCGCGCGGATGGCGCGCATCGCGAGCACGGTGGCGCGGCATTCGACGAGCAGGGCGCGCACGAAGGTGGCCTCGCTCGAGCCGTGCGGATACCAGACCCCGGCCAGGCCGGAGAAGCGCGCCGTGGTCAACGGTTCGTTGACGGGGGTGTAGTACTCGACCCAGGGGTAGCGCCGGGCTACCGCGCCGGCGTACTCGGCGAGCTTTTCGGGGAAGCCTGGATCGACCAGGCTGGTATGGCGCGGGCCGCTGCCATGGTGGACCAGCCCGACGATCGGGGTGACACCGAGTTCCTGCAAGGCGGGGAGGCGTTCGTCCGACCAGGACCAGTCGGCGGAGTCGATGCCATCGGGAGCGGTGCGCTCCCACAGGACGGGATAGCGGATGGCCTTGATGCCGAGGGAAGCGAAGCGGTCGATGTCCTGCAGGCGCTCGGCGTGGCCATTGCGTTCCATCTGGCTGAAGTAATTATCGCGTACACGGTTGACTGTGCATTCCAGCCCACCCCAAAGCGCCAGGTCCGGAGGGTGCTCCGGCTGGGAATGAAGGAAAGAATTCATAAAGGCTATACCTGCTCTGTGAAGACAGGCTCCAGACTACTGGGGGCATCCCCTCTCTTATGTGAACTGGCGCACATAAAAGCAAAATTTCGGATAATTCCTACTTTCTGTAGGCTTTAATCAGGTTTTTGCGGCTAATTTCTGCTAACAGGAAAAATAAGTTGCCGCGAGCTGAGGCGCAGCTCCTCCATTTGGGGGAGAATACAAACTGCTTGAACAGGAGGAAACATGTACATGGTGTACTGGACCACCGTCGGGGACGACGATGTCAGCCATCCGCATTCGGAACAGTTCGACACCAGCGAGATGGTGCTGGCCATGCAGTTCATGGAAGAGTTGCGCAAGCGCCAGCGCGGGGGCGAGCGCCTGTGCTTCGTCACCATGTGTTCGGAGCACCCCGACGTGGTCGGGCATCCCGGCGTCGACGTCACCGGCCCCGATTACAACTGGAAGAAGCGGCGCCGCTGAGCGGACGCCGCCAGGTTCAATCCGCCAGTGCCTTCAGCTTGCTCTTCAGTATCTTGCCGCTGGGCGCGGCCGGCAGCGCCGCCATGAACACGATGCGCGACGGCCGCTTGTAGGGCGCCAGCCGCGGCCGCAGCCAGGCCTGCAGGGCCTCGGGGGCAATCTCCTGCGCCGCTTCCACGAAGGCCACCACTTCCTCCTCGCCGCCCGGCAGGGCGCGGCCGACCACGGCCGACTGCAGCACGGCCGGATGGGCGTTCAGCGCCGCTTCCACCTCCAGCGGATAGACATTGAAGCCCGAGCGGATGATCAGTTCCTTGATCCGGCCCAGCAGGAACAGGGCGCCATCGGCCTCCCGGCGCGCCACGTCGCCGGTCGCCAGCCAGCCGCCCGGGCGCAGCACCGCCGCGCTCTGCTGCGGGTCGCGGTAATAGCCCTTCATGACGTTGGGCCCGCGCACCCACAGTTCGCCCGGCTCGCCGGGCGCCGCGTCCCTGCCTTCGCGGTCGACGATGCGCACCGCCACGCCGGGGATCGGCAGGCCGACCGAGGTGTCCGTGCGCGGCGCGTCGAGCCGGGTCTGGCTGACGGTGGGGGAGCTCTCGGTCAGGCCGTAGCCGTTGTGCAGGGGCATGCCGAGCAGGCGCTCGGCATCGCGCTTGAGCACCGGATCGAGCGGCGAGCCGCCGGCGTAGCAGAAGCGCAGGCGCGAGGGCAGCGGCGCTTTCGCTGCGCCGGCCAGCGCCAGCAGGCGCGCGTACATGGCCGGCACGCCCTGGACGATGGTCAGGCTGCCGTCGCGGATCGCCTCCAGCAGCGCCTCGGCCGAGAAGCGCGGCGCCAGGTGCAGGCAGGCGCCCGCGTACAGGGTCCCGAGCAGGACCGAGGTCAGGCCGTAGACATGCGAGACGGGCAGGCCGCCGTAGGCGTGGTCGCCGGGCGTCAGGCCGCGCAGCGCGCTCGACGTCGCCGCCACGAACAGCAGGTTGGCATGCGTGAGCATCACCCCTTTCGGCTGGCCGGTGGTGCCGGTGGTGTAGACCAGGGCCGCGACCTGGCCGCCGTCGGCCCGCACCGGTTCCGGCACGCAGCCGGCATCGAGGGGCCCGGCCAGCAGGGCGCCGCAGGGCAGCGCGCCCTCGCGTTCGGCGTGCAGGGCGGCGTCCGGAGAGCCCGGTAAATAAAGCACCCGGCGCGCGCCGCTGTGGGCGCGGATCGCCGCCAGTTCGCCCGCGCTGAGGCGGGCGTTGACATTCACGCTCCAGGCGTCGAGGCGGGCGATGGCGAACAGCAGGGCCACCTGGGCGACGCAGTTCTCGGCCACCAGCATGACGCGGTCGCCCGGGCGCACGCCGAGTTCGGGCAGCAGCTGCGCGTAAGCGTCGACCTGGGCCAGCAGCTGGGCATAGGTCCAGCTGCGGCCGTCCTCGACCAGGGCCGGCGCGTCGGGTGCGCGGGCCGCGCCGAGGCGGACGATGTCGCTGATGCGGGTGAGGGAAGGGGTATGCATGCTGGGTGGCTGAAGGGGAGGCGGGAGAACTTTATAACCGCTGGCGCGCCATGCCGCAAGCAGCATTGCCTTCAAGGCAAGTATTGTTAGCCGCAGGCCGGGACAGGGGTTTATACTTCAATCAAGAGAAGCCGGCCGCGCGGACCGGACAACGAGACGAAACAGGGCTGTCCAATGAACCACCCCATCATTCCGATTGCCGTGCAGGGCGCCAGCCGCCAGCGCAAGCGCGAGGCTCCCAGGGGGCGCCAGCTCGACCCGCAGGCGCAGGACGACGTGCGCGCGCTGCTGGGCGCGCAGTTTGGTACTGCCCCCCGCCGGCGCGATCTGCTGATCGAATACCTGCATGCGCTCCAGGACCGCTTCGGCGCCCTTGGGAGCGCGCACCTGGCCGCGCTCGCAAACGAGCTGGGCCTGGCGCAGGCCGAGGTCTTCGAGGTCGCCAGCTTCTACCACCATTTCGACCTCGTCGGGGAGGGCCCGGCCCCGGCCGCGCTCACCGTGCGCGTGTGCGAAAGCCTGTCGTGCGAGCTGGCCGGCAGCGGTGCGCTGCTCGAACGCCTGCCGGCGCTGCTGGGCGAGGGCGTGCGCGTCATCGGCGCGCCCTGCGTCGGGCGCTGCGAGCAGGCGCCGGTGGCGGTGGTCGGCCGGCATCCGGTGCCGCACGCCGACCCCGAGGCGGTGCTGGCCCGGGTCGCCAGTGGCGCGGTCGAGCAGGTGCCGGAACCCTATATCGGCCTGGATGCCTGCGTGGCCGGGGGCGGCTACCGCCTGCTGGCCGAGTGCATGGACGGGAGCCGTACGGTGGAGGACACGATCGCCGCGATGGAAGCGTCCAGCCTGCGCGGGCTGGGCGGCGCCGGTTTTCCGGCCGGGCGCAAATGGCGCATCGTGCGCGCCGAACCGGGACCGCGCCTGATGGCGGTCAATCTCGACGAGGGCGAACCGGGCACCTTCAAGGACCGCAGCTACCTCGAGCGCGACCCGCACCGCTTCCTGGAAGGAATGCTGGTCGCCGCCTGGGCGGTCGGGGCCGAGGCGATCTATATCTACCTGCGCGACGAATACCACGGCTGCCGCGCCATCCTCGAGACCGAACTGGCGCAGCTTGGCGCCCGGCCACCCGTGGCCGGCCTGCCGCCCATCCACCTGCGCCGCGGCGCCGGCGCCTATATCTGCGGCGAAGAGTCGGCCATGCTCGAATCGATCGAGGGACGGCGCGGCATGCCGCGCCTGCGCCCGCCCTATGTGGCCCAGAAAGGCCTGTTCGGCCGCCCGACCCTGGTGCACAACTTCGAGACCTTGTACTGGGTGCGCGCCATCCTCGAGAACGGCGCCGCGTGGTTCGCGGGGCAGGGCCGCCACGGACGGCATGGGCTGCGCTCGTTCTCGGTCTCGGGCCGGGTGCGCGAGCCGGGCGTGAAGCTGGCCCCGGCCGGGATCACCCTGCGCGAACTGGTCGAGGAATACTGCGGCGGCATGCAGGACGGGCACAAGTTGTACGCCTACCTGCCGGGCGGGGCCTCCGGCGGCATCCTGCCGGCCTCGCTGGCCGACATCCCGCTCGACTTCGACACCCTGCAGCCCTACGGCTGCTTCATCGGCTCGGCCGCCGTGATCGTGCTGTCGCAGCAGGACCGCGCCGTCGATGCCGCGCGCAACCTGCTGCGCTTCTTCCGCAGCGAATCCTGCGGCCAGTGCACGCCCTGCCGCAGCGGCACCGCCAAGGCGCTGGCGCTGATGGAACAGCCGCGCTGGGAGACCGGCCTGCTGGGCGAGCTGTCCCAGGTCATGCGCGACGCGTCGATCTGCGGCCTCGGGCAGGCGGCCCCGAATCCCTTCGATTGCGTGATCCGCTACTTCCCGCACGAACTCGAGGTCCAACCATGAACGCAGCCGTCCAGACAGTGCGCTTCCTGCTCAACGGCCGCGAGGTCGAGGCGCTGGCGCACGACACCCTGATCGACATCGCCGCGCGCGAAGGCGTGGCTGTGCCGCACCTGTGCTACAAGCCGGGCATGGAGGCGGTCGGCAACTGCCGCTCCTGCATGGTCGAGATCGACGGCGAGCGCGTGCTGGCGCCGTCCTGCTGCCGCCATCCCACGCAGGGCATGAAGGTCGCGACCGACAGCCCGCGCGCCCTGGCCGCGCAGAAGATGGTGCTGGAACTGCTGCTGTCGGACATTGGCGAGCCGGCTTACACCCCGACCAACGAAGTGGCGCAATGGGCCGACCGGCTCGGCGTGGAGGGATCGCGCTTCCCTGGCCGCGAGCAGCCGGCGCCCGACCTGTCGCATCCCGCCATCGCGGTCAACCTGGACGCCTGCATCCAGTGCACGCGCTGCGTGCGCGCCTGCCGCGACGTGCAGGTCAACGACGTCATCGGCCTGGCTTGGCGCGGCGAGGAGGCGAAGATCGTGTTCGACCAGGACGATGCGCTCGGCGCCTCGACCTGCGTGTCCTGCGGCGAATGCGTGCAGGCCTGCCCGACCGGCGCGCTCACCCCCGCGCGCGGCGCGGCCCTGGTGAGGCCCGAGCGCGAGGTCGATTCCGTGTGTCCGTATTGCGGGGTGGGCTGCCAGCTGACCTACCGGATCAGGGACAACCGGATCGTGTCGGTCGAGGGCAGGGATGGCCCGGCCAACCACGGCCGGCTGTGCGTGAAGGGGCGCTACGGCTTCGACTACGCCCACCACCCGCACCGTTTGAGGATGCCGCTGATCCGCCGTGCGGACGCGCCCAAGGATCCGGATGCGCCGATGGACCCGGCGCGCGTGTTCGAGGTGTTCCGCGAAGCCAGCTGGGAAGAAGCGCTGGCGCTGGCGGGCGGCGCATTGGCGCGCATCCGCGACACCCACGGCGGGCGCGCGCTGGCCGGCTTCGGCTCGGCCAAGTGCAGCAACGAGGAAGCCTACCTGTTCCAGAAACTGGTGCGCACCGGCTTCGGCAGCAACAACGTCGACCATTGCACCCGCCTGTGCCACGCCTCGTCAGTCGCGGCGCTGCTGGAGGGGATAGGCTCCGGCGCCGTCTCGAACCCGGTGATGGACGTGACCCGGGCCGAGGTCGTGCTGCTGATCGGCGCCAACCCGACGGTGAACCATCCGGTGGCGGCGACCTGGATCAAGAACGCGGTCAAGGCGGGAACGAAGCTGATCGTGTGCGACCCGCGCCGGCCGGACCTGGCGCGCCACGCGCACCGCTTCCTGCAGTTCAAGGCCGACGCCGACGTGGCCCTGCTCAACGCCCTGATGCACGTGATCGTCACGGAAAACCTGGTCGATCCCGCCTTCATCGCCGCGCGCACGGTCGGCTACGAGGAACTCGAACGGAACGTGGCTGGCTACAGCCCCGAAGAGATGGCGCCGGTGTGCGGCATCGACGCCGACACCATCCGCTACGTGGCGCGCCTGTATGCGACCTCGAAGGCCTCGATGATCCTGTGGGGCATGGGGATTTCGCAGCACGTGCACGGCACCGACAATGCGCGCTGCCTGATCGCGCTGGCCCTGATGACGGGCCAGATCGGCCGTCCCGGCACCGGGCTGCATCCGCTGCGCGGGCAGAACAACGTGCAGGGTGCGTCGGACGCCGGCCTGATCCCGATGATGCTGCCCGACTACCAGCGCGTCGACAACGACGCGGCGCGCGCCCGCTTCGAGGGAGCCTGGGGCGTGCCGCTGGACGCCCGGCCGGGCCTGACCGTGGTCGAGGTGATGGATGCCATCGGACAGGGCAAGGTGCGCGGCATGTACATCATGGGCGAGAACCCGGCCATGTCCGACCCCGACGCCAACCATGCGCGCGCCGCGCTGGCCGCGCTCGAGCACCTGGTGGTGCAGGACATCTTCCTGACCGAGACGGCCTATCTCGCCGACGTGGTGCTGCCGGCGTCCGCCTTCCCGGAAAAGACCGGCAGCTTCACCAATACCGACCGCCTGGTCCAGCTGGGCCGCCAGGCCCTGGATCCTCCCGGCGAGGCGCGCCAGGACCTGTGGATCGTGCAGGAGATGGCGCGCCGGCTCGGCCTCGACTGGCGCTACGAGCATGTGTCGCAGGTGTTCGACGAGATGCGGCGCCTGATGCCCAGCATCGCCGGCATCACCTGGGAGCGCCTGGAGCTTGAAGGCGCGGTGACCTATCCCTGCCGCGCCGAGGGCGATGCGGGCGAGCCGGTGGTGTTCACCGACGCCTTCCCGCGCGAAGGCGGGCGCGCGCGCTTCGTGCCGGTCGATATCGTGCCGGCCAACGAGCGGCCCGACGCCGACTATCCGGTGGTGCTGATCACCGGCCGCCAGCTCGAACACTGGCACACCGGCAGCATGACGCGCCGCGCCGCGGTGCTGGACGCGCTCGAACCCGACCCGGTGGCCCTGGTGCATCCGCTCGACCTGGTGGCGCTGGGCGTGAGGCCGGGCGCCGTGATCACGATCGCCTCGCGCCGCGGCCAGGTGGCGCTGTACGCGCGCGCCGACGACAGTTCGCCGCGCGGCGCGATCTTCGTCCCCTTCTGCTACTACGAAGCGGCGATCAACCGGCTGACCAATCCGGCGCTCGACCCCTACGGCAAGATCCCGGAATTCAAGTACTGCGCCGTGCGCGTGAGCCCGGGCGGGGAGGTCGCCGGCCAGGGCTCCTTCGGCGGCGGCCTGGTTCTGTCAGGCGTGGCACAATCCGCAACATGAACTGCACCGACCTGACCCGATACCGGCCCCTGCTCTCGGAAGCGCGCGCCAGCCTGACCCAGGAGGTCCTGGCCGTCGACGAGCGCGGGCGCCATTCCACGATCTCGATCCCGGCCGAGCGGCCGCTGACGGTGTACGTCGACAAGCGCGAGATCGTCACCCTGATGACGCTCGGCGGCGCGCCCGAGGCGCTGACCCTGGGCTATTTGCGCAACCAGCGCCTGGTGCGCAAGCTCGAGGACATCGTCTCGATCCAGGTCGACTGGGAAGTCGACGCCGTCGCCGTGGTCACGCGCAGCGGCATCGCCGATGTCGAGGCGCGCACGGCGAAGAAGGTGGTCACCACCGGCTGCGGGCAGGGCTCGGTGTTCGGCGGGCTGATGGACGAAGTCGACAGCATCGCGCTGCCGCTTGATGCGCGCCTGCCGCAATCGGTCGTGTACCGCATCGTCGAGACCATCCGCACCCAGCAGTCGATCTACAAGCAGGCCGGCTCGGTGCACGGCTGCGCGCTGTTCACGAATACCGGCGAGCTGCTGTACTTTATCGAGGATGTCGGACGCCACAACGCGGTCGACGCCATCGCCGGCCTGATGTGGCTGGACGGCCTGCAGGGCGAGGACAAGGTGTTCTACACGACCGGGCGCCTGACCTCCGAGATGGTGATCAAGGGCGCGCAGATGGGGATTCCCTTCCTGCTGTCGCGCTCCGGCACCACGCAGATGGGCCACATGGTGGCGCAGAAGGTCGGCATGGCGCTGCTGGCGCGTTGCAGCGGCCGCCATTTCCTGCTGCTGGCCGGCCATGAGCGGCTGGCGCTCGAGCCGCATCTGCTGGATCTGCCACCCACCCCGCCGCCGCCCCGCCAGGCCTGATGCCGTTGCTGGACGCTACCTCGCACGCTTTCGCGCTGCTGTTCAGCGGCGACGCGGCCCTCTGGCGCATCGTCTGGGTCTCGGTCAAGACCAGCCTGCTCGGCCTGCTGCTGGCCGCGCCGCCGGCCGTGCTGCTCGGCTATGCGATCGCGATGCACCGCTTCCCGGGCCGCCGCATCGCCGTCTGGCTGGCGCAGGCGGCGCTGTCGCTGCCGACGGTCCTGATCGGGCTGCTGCTCTACCTGCTGCTGTCGCGCCGCGGGCCGCTGGGCGGGCTCGAATGGCTGTTCAGCCAGTCGGGCGTGATCGCCGGCCAGTTCGTGATCGGCATGCCGGTGCTGCTGGCCTTCACCCTGGCGGCGGTGCAGGCGGTCGACCCGCGCTACGCCGAGACCGCGGTGGCCCACGGCGCCTCGCGCCTGCGCGTGATGTTCACGGTGCTGCACGAGGCGCGCTACGGCGTGATGGCGGCCGTGATCAGCGGCTTCGGCCGGGTGATCTCGGAAGTCGGCTGCGCCCTGATGGTGGGCGGGAACATCGAGGGCGAGACCCGCACCATCACCACCGCCATCGCGCTCGAGACCAGCAAGGGCGAGTTCGCGCAGGGGATCGCGCTGGGCATCGTGCTGGTCACCCTGGCGCTCCTGATGAACGGTGCGCTGGTGCTGCTGCAGGGCGAGGCGCATACGGCGGGAGGACGGCTGTGAGCGCGCCCATGGGCATCGACCGTCCCGGTAGGGTGGACGGCTTGTCCGTCCACGCGGGGACAGGCGGACGTCGCGTGAACGCGTGGGCAGAATCTGCCCACCCTACAGCATCAGCCGGGCCGCTGCCCCCTTCATCATCTCGTAGGGCACGGCGCCGCGCAGCTGGATCGCGTCCTCCCACGAGGCGTTGACCCTGCGCAGGAACATGATCGGCACCGCCGTCACACCCAGCGCGACCGCCAGTTTTTCATCGTCCAGCACCGCGGCGAGGTGGCGGCCATCGGCCAGCGCCGAGCGCAGCGCGTCCGCATCCAGGCCCGCTTGCGCGCCGATGGCGCACAGCACGTCGACATCGCCGATGTCGCGGCCCTCCTCGAAGAAGGCGCGGAACAGCGCTTCGTGCATGGGCGCGAAACGGCCCTGGGATTCGGCGTAGGCCGCGGCTTCGAGGGCCCGGCGGCTGCGCGGCTGCACCGGCGGCAAGGCCAGCTGCATGCCGCGCTCGCGCGCCATCGGGTAGACCGAGCGTTCCCAGGTCGTGTGCAGGTACTCGCCATCCGGGTCGAGCGTCGGCTTGGGGTCGGGACGCAGTTCGAAGGCGCGCCAGACGACATGCAGCTCTCCCGCCAGTTCTTCCTCGAGCCGGAGCAGCAGCGGCAGCTCGAGATAGCAGAATGGACAGACGTAATCGCTCCAGACGTCGATGCGCAGTTGTGGCGAGGTATTCATACGCCCATGCTACGCCGCCGTGCCGGCGGCAGGCGCACGAAATACCAGTCCGGTCCATCGCAGCCGCCATCCCAGGGCGTGCCCTGCGAACACATCGGTATGCCGACCTCATGGCTGTACTGTTAGTTTCAAAAATCCAGTGCTCTGTATCAAAGTTGCAACCGAAAGCCGCGATTTTTATTGCGATGTTTATAAACACGTTACACTAGAGATGCGTAGGATTGATCCTACCTCGGCCTGTCGAAACTCCGCGGCTGCATGGGAATTCCTGCGCTATTTGCAGTAAATTGCACTGACGCTAAGTAGGAGTCTTCCTACTTATTTTTTCCTGAGGTATGCGGAAGGCATGGAGCGCGTTGCGGCAAGATCGGCGCCAGTGCGGTATCGGGACGTAAGCGTTGGTAGTTTCGCCACAATCAGCAAGGTAAGGAGCCCTGCATGCCCGACGTTTTCTTCGCGTGCCGCCTGCGTGAACACGCAAGCCGCACCGCCATCGTCTGTCACGGCGGCAGGCGGCTGACCTATGCCGAACTGGCGGATGCGGTCGACGCCCAGGCGGCCGCGCTGGCGGGACCGGCGCGCCTGGTCATCGTGGAAGCCGAGAATACGGTCGAATGCGTGGTCGCCTACCTGGCCTGCCTGAAAGGCGGCCATCCGGTGATCCTGGCCGAGCCGGGGTCCACCGCCGCCGACGACCGCACCAGCGTCACCTACGGCGCCGCCCTGGTGTTCCGGCGCTCGGCGCAGGCCTGGGGTTTCGAGCAGCTCGCCAGCGCCCGTCCGGTGGCGCTGCATCCGGATCTCTGCATCCTGCTGTCGACCTCCGGCACCACCGGCAGCCCCAAGCTGGTGCGCCTGTCGCAGGCCAACATCGGGGCCAATGCCGCCTCGATCGCCGACTACCTCGGCATCACGCCGGACGACCGCGCCATCACCAGCCTGCCGCTGTACTACTCGTATGGGATGTCGGTGCTGAACTCGCACCTGCACGCGGGCGCCACGGTGCTGCTGACCGCGAGCTCGGTGGCCGATGCCGGCTTCTGGACCTTCTTCGAGCAGGAGAGGGCGACCAGCCTGTCCGGCGTGCCCTTCACCTTCGACCTGCTGGAGCGCATGGGTTTCCGTTCGCGCCACTATCCGTCCCTGCGCTACCTCGCCCAGGCCGGCGGGCGGCTGCCGGCCGAGCGGGTGAGCCTGTACGGACAATGGGCCGCGGCGGCCGGCAAGCAGATGTTCGTCATGTACGGGCAGACCGAAGCCGGCCCGCGCATGGCCTACGTGCCGCCGGCGCAGCTGCTGGACAACGTGGACGCGATCGGCATTCCCATCCCCGGCGGCAGCTTCGAGCTGGTGGGCGAGGACGGCGCGCCGGTCGGCGCCAGCGATACTCCCGGCGAACTGGTGTACCGCGGGCCGAATGTCATGATGGGCTATGCCGAGTCGGCGGACGACCTGGCCAGGGACAGCGGCCCGCGCGAGCTGCGGACCGGCGACCTGGCCTGCCGCAAGGCCAACGGCTGCTATGCCATCATCGGGCGCAAGAGCCGCTTCTCGAAGATCGTCGGCCTGCGCATCAGCCTCGACGAGATCGAGCGCTGGATCAACGGCTATGGGGTGCAGGGGATCGTCAGCGGCGACGACCGCCTGATCGTCGCCGCCGTCACCGACAGGGTCGATACGGACGACCTCAAGGCGCGCCTGGCGCAGCGTTTCTCGCTGCCCTCGTCGGCGCTGGCCGTGATCCGCCTCGCCGTCCTGCCGGTCCTGTCGTCGAACAAGTTCGATTACCGGGCGGTGCTGCGGCTCGGCCACGAGGCGGCTGAGCGCGCGCACGCCGCGCCGCGCTCGCTGGTCGAGGCCTACCGCGAGGTGCTCGGCAACGCCGACGTGCGGCCTTCGGACAGCTTCCTCGACCTGGGCGGCGATTCGATCAGCCTGGTCGAGCTCTCGCTGGCCCTGGAAAGCCACCTGGGCTTTGTGCCGGAAAACTGGGAAGCGCGCTCGATCGCGTCGCTCGAAGCCCTCCGGCAGGGCGCGCAGCCGGCGCCGGACGCCGCCGCCGCATCCCCCGCCAAGGGCGCGCGCAAGGGCAGCCTGCTCCAGGCCGGGCTGGTCATGCTCGGCCTGCTGGTGGCCGGCGAGGCGGTCTTGCAGGCGCGCTCGTACCTGAAGACGGGACGCAGCGCGCTGAACATGGTCACCAAGGGCAGCACCGTGGTGATGAACGAGAAGTACGGCGTGCGCACCTACCGTCCCAACATGAAGGACGAGAATCCGGACGACGGTCTCGAGTTCACCACCAATTCGCTCGGCTTTCGCAGCGCCGAGGTCCCGCTCAAGCCCGCCCCGGGCGAGCTGAGGATCGTGGTGGTGGGCGCGTCCACGGTGTCCGGGGCCTATGCCAAGACCAACGATGCGACCTTCCCCAGCCTGCTGGAGCAGCGGCTGCGGCGCGAAATGCCGGGCCGCCTGGTGAACGTCATCAATGCCGGGGTCGAAGGATACTCGGTGCGCGAGATGGACCAGCTGGTCGAGCGCGGCATCATCCCGCTGCAGCCGACGATGGTGCTGGTCTACGCCGGCTTCAACGACATGGCGAACATCTGCCGGGCCAGCGCCAAGGGCATCCCCGACCTGCAGCCGCTCCCGGCGCCCAGCCTGCCGCGCTGGGTCATGTCGCGCGAGCTGATCTCGAAGAACACCGTGCATTTGCGCGAGACGCCGGTGCGCGCCAGCGCGGTCGATCCGGAGAAGCATTTCCCGGACTCGTATGCGGCCAACCTGGACGGCATCGTGACCCGCTTGACGGCCGCCGGGATCGAACCGGTGCTCCTGACCGTGGCGCGGGCCTTCAAGCCCGGCGACGGCGAGGAGGGCAGGCGGCTGGCGACGACGGCGCTGTTCTACAACCACTGCCTCGATTACGAGGGCCTGAACAAGGCAGGTTCCCTGTTCAACCGCACCATCGCCGAAGTGGCCACGAACCACGGGGTAACCCTGGTGGACCTCGGCAACACGATGCCGGGAGGACCCAAGTACTTCGTCGATGCGGCCCACTTCACGCGCCTGGGCGAAGAGACCGCGTCGAGCATCATCTACCACGAGCTGTTCGAGAACACGGCGCTGGCGCATCGCATGAGCCCACTGGCCCGCAAATAAGAGGTCCGCATTGGATATCACCGGTTTTTCCTATCTCGTCTTCTTCGTCCTGGTGCTGGCCGGGCATCGCCTGCTGCAGGGAAGGCACGAGGCCCAGAAGCTGCTCCTGGTCGCGGCCAGCTATTATTTCTACGCCACGGTGGACTGGCGCTTCTGCGGCCTGCTGCTGGCGCTCACCGCGATCAATTTCGTCGCCGGTAACGCGGTGGCCCGGGCGCCGGACGCCGGCGCGGCCAGGCGCGCCATCACGGGTGCGGTCGTCCTCAGCATCAGCCTGCTGTGCTATTTCAAGTACCTGAACTTCTTCGGGGAGATGGTCAATTCGCTGTCCGCCTGGCTGGGCGCGGGCAGCCTGGTGCCCTTCGTGAACATCCTGCTGCCGGTCGGGATCTCGTTCATGACCTTCCAGGCGATCACCTATCCGATCGACCTGTATCACAGGCGCCTCGACAAGCCGTGCGGCGTGCTGGACTTCGCCATGTTCATGGCCTTCTTCCCGCGCCTGCTGTCCGGGCCGATCGTCACCGCCGCCTACTTCCTGCCGCAGCTGCGCGAACCGCATCCGCGGGTGAGCCGGGAGCAGGGCTTCGAGGGCCTGGCGCTGATCATGCGCGGGATCGTGAAGAAGGTGCTGCTCGCCGATACGCTCGGCGTCTGCCTGGTCGAGCCGGCGTTCGCCAACCCGGGCGGCTTTTCCTCGCCCTTCCTGTGGCTGGCGCTGTTCGGCTACAGCTTCCAGGTCTACCTGGACCTGAGCGGCTACACCGACATGGCGCGCGGCGCCTCGACCATGCTGGGCTATCGCCTGCCGGTGAACTTCAACCGGCCCTACCTGGCCACCAGCATCGCCAATTTCTGGCAGCGCTGGCACATCACGATGTCTTCGTTCTTCCGCAATTATTTGTACGATCCGCTGGCGCAGTCCGGCGTCGCGCCCACCTACGTCAATCTCCTGATCGTGTTCGTGGCCATCGGCCTGTGGCATGGGGCGGGATGGAACTTCGTCGTCTATGGCCTGCTGCACGGCTCGATGGTGGCGCTCGGCCATTTCCGCGACGAGGTCCGGGCCCGCAAGGGGAAAAGCGCGGTCGTCTACCGCGGCCACACGCTGCTGCTGCGGGTCGCCTTCATCTTCGTCGTCGTGGTGCTGACCCGGCTGCTGTTCCGCAGCGCCGACCTGGCGCTCGCCACCAGCTACATCGAGGGACTGTTCGTCTTCAGGGACGGCCAGTTCCCGGTCTCGGTGGCCGGCCTGCTGGCCCTGGGCGCGGCGGCGGCCCTGCATTTCACGCCGGTGCAGTGGCGCGACCAGTTCATGGCCTACGCGAACACCCGTCCGGCCTGGATGTTCGGTGCCGGCTTCGCCTCCATGCTCTACATGGTGGTGGCGATGACGCGCGGCACCGGGGGCTTCATCTACTTCCAGTTCTGAGCGGCCGGGCCGCCCGGCCCGGTCTCGCATCAACATGACTTCGTGCAGTAGGGCCGCGATCCGGGTGCCAGCACCAGGTCGTGACATGAAGAGGCAAGCCCGATGGTCCTTTACGGCTCCACGATCTTCATCTGGTCTTTGTTCATGCGCCCGCCGTGCACGGCAAGCCTGGCGAAAGCACGATCGATGTCGCGGAGGTCTGCCTCCGAGAGCCGGACATTGACGGCGCCGAGGTTCTCGGCAAGGTGGGCAGGATTGCGCGTGCCTGGAATGGGCACGATCCAGGGTTTTTGCGCCAGCAGCCACGCCAGCGCGATCTGCGATGGCGTGGCGTTTTCTTTCCTGGCGAAGCGATTCAACAGCTCCAGGATGGGAGCATTGGCTGCCAGATTGTCGGGAGAGAACCGGTCGAAACCGGAGCGCAGATCCGTTGTCGGGTCGAACCTGGTCCGTGCATCGATGCGGCCCGTCAGAAAGCCCATCCCGACGGGCCCCCATGGAACAAAGCCGATCCCGAGCTCTTCGCACACGGCGAGCACCCCGTTTTGTTCCGGGTCACGGTTCATCAGCGAGTATTCGGTCTGGATTGCGCTGACCGGCTGCACCTTGTGGGCTCGCCGGATCGTGTCCGGGCCAGCTTCGGACAGGCCAAAGTGCAAAACCTTGCCTTCCCGGATCAGCTCGGCGACGGCACCGGCGACATCCTCGATCGGCACCGATGGGTCCACACGGTGCTGGTAGTAGAGGTCGATACGGTCCGTAGCAAGGCGCTTCAACGACTCCTCGACCACTTTGCGGATATGTTTCGGCTGGCTATTCAAGCCTCCGTTCTTGATATCGAAGCCGAACTTGGTCGCGATGGCAACCTTGTCGCGGAACGGCGCCAAGGCTTCCCCGACCAGCTCTTCATTCGTGTACGGCCCATGCACTTCGGCCGTATCGAAAAAGCTGACGCCCCTTTCGTATGCTTCGCGAATGACCCGGATGCCCTGCGCCCTGTCCGCCGCCGGCCCGTAGTTTGCGCTGATGCTCATGCAGCCGGCGCCCAGGGCCGACACCTCCAGTTTGCCTAATTGACGCGTGTGCATCGTACGTTCTCCTTGTCGGGTGGTGTGGGCGGCGGCATTGCCCGCCTTGTCCTGCCGGCGCGGTCCTGCTGCCATGGCCAGTGGGGCAATTGCGAATGCAGCGCCGACAGCGACGCCCGTTTCGAGAAAGCCGCGGCGGCTCACACCTTGTGCCGCACTCCTGCCTTGCCTGGTATTGTCCTCGGTCGTCATGGTGCTTCCTTCAAAAATGCTGTTTCACTTGAGAGCAGCGTCCGTCCAGTGTGGCAGGCCGATGCCGCCATGCGTTTGCCGGATTCGCGCCAGTTATTGCACATTCCAACGAAGCGCCCACGTCGCCGGCAACCGGGACGATGCGCGATGCTAGACTTCAGAGGATCAATCATTCAGTAGAAATTACCGATGAACCGAAGTACGAATGAGGCGGCGGGGGCGAACACGATCGAGGTACTGGCCCGCGAAATCAGCCGGGTGACGCGGACCAACGGTGACCATGTCACCACAGTGCCCGGCTTGACGCTCCATCGCCGCAGCGTGGCGGCGTCGCCGATGCCCTGCATCTACGGATTCGGCCTGGGGGTCATTGCGCAGGGGAGCAAGCAGGTGATGCTGGGCGAGAAGGTCTACGAATACACACCCGGCGACGCAATGCTGACCACTGTCGACCTGCCGGTCGTGTCGAACGTCACAGTGGCCAGTACGGAAGCGCCCTTCCTTGGCTTGATGCTGTCCATCGATCGACGCATCGTTTTGCAACTGGCAGCCGATATGAACCTGGATCAGGCGCCCAAAGAATGCGCCTACCAGTCCATTGCCTTCAAGGCGCTCGACCCCGCGGTGCTTGCTTGCCTGATCAGACTGGTTCGCCTGACCGACGAAGCTTTGTTGGCGCCTTTTGTCGCACCACTTGTCCAGCGGGAGATTGTCGTCCGCTTGCTGACTGGCGCGTTCGGCCCGCTGCTGCGGCACGTGGTTGCCACTGGCTCGCCAAGCCAGCAGATTTCAAAGGCCGTGAACTGGCTGAAACAGCATTTCTCGCATGCGCTGCGCGTTGACGAGCTTGCTGCGAGCGTCCACATGAGTCCGTCCACTTTCCGCCTGCATTTCCGCAACGTGACAGGGATGAGTCCTCTGCAATATCAAAAGCAGTTACGGCTGCAGGAGGCGCGCCAACTGATGCTGAGCCAGGACATGGATGCGGGCAGCGCCGGCGTGCGGGTCGGGTATGACAGCGCCTCCCAGTTCAGCCGCGAATATGCCAGGCTGTTCGGTGCGCCGCCATTGCGGGACATCCAGCGCATGCGTCTTGAACATGAGGTAAGTAGCGCCACAGGATGGAAGATCTGAGCAGCCCGGCCGCATGGCCGGACTGCCGATGCGGTTCAGAAGGCGACGTGCAGCTGCGCGTAAGCAGTGCGCGGCGCGCCGGCCATGCGGCCTGCATTGCCGTCCACATTGCGCGTGTAATAGCGCTTGTCGGACAGATTGTTCACCCCGACCGCGATGTCGACATCCGGCTTGCCGGCCGGTTTCCATACCAGCTGTGCGTTCCACAGGCGGAAGCCCGGAATCTGGCCCACGCCGCCATTGGCTGCTTCGGCCACGGTGTTGGCGGCATCCGAATACTGCTTGCTCTGGTGGGTGCTGGACAGGTTCACGGTCCAGGCGCCGATGCGGTAGCGCGCGCCCACGGTGTCGGTATTACGCGAGTAGAACGGCACGTCCAGGCCGGCGGTGGCGCCCGATTCCTGGATCGCCTTGGTATAGCTGTAGTTGGCGAACACGTTCAGGCCGGCCAGCGCGCCGGCATCGTCGAAGCTGTAGTCGACGGCCGTTTCCACGCCCTCATGCTTGGTCGCGCCGAGGTTCCGGAACAGGGGCGGCACGCTGCCTGGCACCTGCAGGATCTGGTTGTCGAATTTCAGGCGGAAGACCGTCATCTCGGCGCTGACGGCGCCGCTCTTCCAGCGTGCGCCCAACTCGGACGTCTTGGCCAGTTCCGGCTTGAGCGGAGTGGCAGAGGTCTGCGAATTGAGCTGCGTGTTCTGCACCGGGCCGAAGGACGTGCCGTAGTTGGCAAACACGGTGAGCGCCGGATTCACCAGGTAGGCCACGTTCAGCGAAGGCAGGTACTTGTCGTTCTCGGTACTGAAGGTCGAGTTGGCGGCGGCGCCGACGCGGTCCGAGCGGATGCGCTCGAAGCGGATGCCCGGCGTGATGCGCCAGGCGCCGACGGCGATGCGGTCATCGATGTACACGGAATGCGCATCGGTGGCGTTGTCGAAGGTCGTGGCTGCGCCGTTCACGCCGGTGGCGACATTGCGCACGAAGTTATTGTCGTCGCCGCGCTCGCGCAGGAAGCGGTAGCCGACGGTCACGTCGTGGGTGAGGCCGGCGGCGGCGAAGCGCTGCGTATAGCGCGGCTCGATGCCCAGCACCTGGTAGTTGCGCGGCTGGACGGTGATCTGGGTCCTGGCCGCGTTGATCAGCGAGCTCTGGCGGGAACTCTCGTTGTAGTAAGCCTTGATCTCGAATTCCTGCGTGGACGAAATCGTGTTCAGGTAACCGATATCCGCGCCCTTGCGGTCGCCGTCCCAGAAGTCGGTGGGGCGGGTGTTCTGGAATGGATTGGCGTTGAACTGCGCCACGGTCAGGCCGCCCGGGGTCATCGACTTCACGTCGAAGTAGGTCAGCTTGCCGTAGATTTCACTGTGCGGATTCAGCTTGTAGCGAACCTTGAGCGCGACATCGTTGACCTTTTCATCGCTGCCCGCGCGCCACCCGCTGCCGTCCAGGCCCGAGTACAGCAGGGCCAGGCCGAGGCCGTTATCCAGCTGGGTGCCGAGGAAGGCGCTGTACTGGGTATTGTGGCCGCCTTCGCTGAAGTGGTTGTAGCGCACGGTGGCGTCGCCGGCGAAGCCGGGAACATCCGGAATCGAACGGCTGCGGAAATTGATGATGCCGCCCACGTTTTGCGGACCATAGCGCACCGCGCCGCCGCCGCGCACCACGTCCACCGACTCGATGTTATTCAGGCTGACCGGCGCGAAGGACAGCTGCGGCTGGCCGTAAGGCGCCACGGCCAGCGGGATGCCGTCCAGCAGGATGGTCGAGCGGGGCGAATAGCGCCCGGTCAGGCCGCGCACGCCGATATTCAGCGAAATCGTGCTGCCGGCGGTGCCCGAATTATCGGTAGCCTGCACGCCGGGGATGCGGCGCAGCACGTCGCCGATGGTGGCGGCGCCGGTACTGTCGATATCTTCCCTCTGCATCACGGTGCGCGCGCCCGCGAAGTTCTTCACGCTGTTCTGCAGGCCCGAACCCAGCCAGTTGCCCGTGATCTGCACGGTTTCGATCGGCGCGGCGGCGCCTTCCGCCTCTTGCGCGTGCAAGGCAGGAGCGGCCAGCAGCGCTACGGCGGCGGCGATGATCGATCGTTTGGCGGGGATGGCATGAAGGCAGCGGTTCGGCATGGCAAGAAAATCTGGACAGGTAAATACGAATGATAACACTTCTCATTTACACGTGGCCAGACTTCCTTGCAGAAAACCGCTGGTGGGGTATTGGGATCAATCAAAGGACGGCAGCGGGTGTCCGAATGACAGACCTGACCCTGATGTTCACATCAGGATCACGTCGTACTGTTCCTGGTGATAGCCCTTCTCGACCTGCAGCGAAATGCGCTTGCCGATGAAGTCGCCCAGCATGGCCAGGTGCTGGGACTCTTCTTCCAGGAACAGGTCGACCACTTCCTGCGAGGCGACGATGCGGAACTCGCGCGGGTTGAACTGCTTGGCTTCGCGCAGCAGTTCGCGCAGGATCTCGTAGCAGATGGTGCGCGAAGTCTTGACCTGGCCCTTGCCGCTGCAGGCCGGGCAGGGCTCGCACAGGATGTGGGCCAGCGATTCGCGGGTGCGCTTGCGCGTCATCTCGACCAGGCCCAGCGCCGAGAAACCGCTGACCGAGACCTTGGTGCGGTCGCGCGCCAGCGTCTTCTTCAGTTCGGCGAGCACCGCGTTGCGGTGCTCGTTGTTTTCCATGTCGATGAAGTCGAGGATGATGATGCCGCCCAGGTTGCGCAGGCGGAGCTGGCGGGCGATCGCGTGCGCCGCCTCCAGGTTGGTCTTGAAGATGGTGTCGGCGAAGTTGCGCCCGCCGACGAAGCCGCCGGTGTTGACGTCGATCGTCGTCATCGCCTCGGTCTGGTCGACGATCAGGTAGCCGCCCGACTTCAGGTCGACGCGCCGTCCCAGCGCGCGCAGGATTTCTTCTTCCACGCCGTACAGGTCGAACAGCGGGCGCTCGCCGGTGTAGTGGGTCAGGCGCGCCAGCACGCTCGGCGTGTACACCTTGGCGAATTCGACCAGCATCAGGTAGTTTTCGCGCGAATCGACCTGGATGGTCGCGGTCTCGTCATGCACGAAGTCGCGCAGCACGCGCTGGGCCAGGTTCAGGTCCTGGTAGAGCAGGGTGGTGGGCGGGCGGGTGCGCGCGCCCTGGACGATCGCGGCCCAGGTCTTGCGCAGGTAGTCGATGTCGGCCTGCAGGTCGGCGTCGGAGGCTTCCTCGGCCTGGGTGCGCACGATGTAGCCGCCTTTTTCCTCGGCCGGCAGCAGGTTCTGCATGCGGGTGCGCAGCAGTTCGCGGTCGGATTCCTTCTCGATCTTCTGCGAGATGCCGATGTGGTGGTCCTGCGGCAGGTAGACCAGCATGCGGCCGGCGATCGAGATCTGGGTCGACAGGCGCGCGCCCTTGGTGCCGATCGGGTCCTTGATCACCTGGACGGTCAGCACCTGGCCGTCGAACAGCAGCTTCTCGATCGGGGTGGGCGGGGCGTTCCCGCCTTCGTGGCTGCGCGCTTCCCAGATGTCGGCCACGTGCAGGAAGGCGGCGCGTTCCAGGCCGATGTCGATGAATGCCGATTGCATGCCCGGCAGCACGCGCACCACCTTGCCCAGATAGACATTGCCCGCCAACCCGCGCGTGAGCGTGCGCTCGATGTGCAGCTCCTGTACCGCGCCCTGCAGGATCAGCGCCACGCGCGTTTCCTGCGGGGTGATGTTGATGAGGATGTCTTCGTTCATGGAACCCGGCCGTGCGTTATTGTTCAGGGTGTAGATGATACACGCTGGTGAACGGTCGTGCGTTTGGCGTTGCCGGGGAAGAACCGGGCGCAGCGCCCGGCAAGATTCAGACCGGGAAACCCGCCTTGCGCAGCAGGGTGGCGGTCTCGAACAGCGGCAGGCCCATGATGCCCGAGTGGCTGCCCTCGATGTGCTCGATGAAGATCGCCGCCGGGCCCTGGATGCCGTAGCCGCCGGCCTTGTCGTAGGGTTCCGGGGTGGCGCAGTAGGCGCGGATCTGTGCGGGCGTCAGCGTGGCGAAACGCACGTTCGACACCTGGGTGAACTGCTCCGCCACGTCCATGCCGTGCACCGCCACCGCGGTCAGGACCTGGTGGGTGCGGCCGGACAGGCGTTCCAGCATCGCCATGGCTTCCGCGGGGCTGGCCGGCTTGCCGAGGATCTCGCCGTCGATGGTGACGGTGGTGTCGGCCGACAGCACCGGGCGCAGCGGCTGGCGGCGCATCAGCAGGATATTCCAGGCGAAGGCGCCTTTTTCGCGAGCAACGCGCGCCACGTAGTCGTGCGGGGCTTCGCCCGGGTGCACGTCTTCGCTGACGTCGACGCCGCGCGCCGGATCGCTGCGCAGCGCCAGCAGTTCGAAGTCGACGCCGATCTGGCGCAGCAGTTCGCGGCGCCGCGGGCTCTTCGAGGCGAGATAGATTTTCTTGTCGGTGGATTTCGTCGGCATGGAATCAGACGCGGTGATACGGATGGTTCTGGGTGATGGTCCAGGCACGGTACAACTGTTCCGCCAGCATGACACGCACGATTCCGTGCGGCAGTGTCATGCTGGAGATGCGGATCATGCCTTCGGCGCGCGCCTTCAGCGCGGGATCGAGTCCGTCCGCGCCGCCGATCAGGAAGGCCGTGTCGCGGCCATCCTGCTGCCACTGCTCGAGCTGCTGCGACAGCCCGACGCTGGTCAGGTCCTTGCCGCGTTCGTCGAGCGCGATGATGCGCACGTTCTTCGGCAGCACGGCCTCGATGCGCTCGCGTTCGAGCGCCATCGCGGTGGCCGCGGTCTTGCTTCCGGAGCGCTCGACCGGCTTGACTTCCTTGAGCACGATGCGCAGCTCGGGCGGCATGCGCTTGGTGTATTCGGCGAAGCCGGTCTCGATCCAGGCCGGCATCTTGTGGCCGACCGCGGCAATGATCAACTGCATCGATGCTTACTCGGCGGCCTTCTTCACGCGGCGGATCACCTTCTTCACCGGTTCGCCTTCGGCAGCCGGAGCGGCGGCCTTGGCGGCGCGCTTCGGCGGCAGGGCCTTCAGCGCCTTGACGGCGGCGGTTTCGGTCTTGGTCGGCGCCACTTTCACGGTCTTGCCGACCGGGACTTTCTTGGCGGCGGCTTTCTTGGCAGCCGGTGCGGCGCCGTCGGCGGTCTTCCTGGCGCGGGTCTTCGGCGCTGCCGGCTCTTCGCCCTTGCGCTCGCGCACCGGCTTGGCTGCCGGCTGCTCCTGGTTGGCGGCCAGGTGCTTCGACTTGACCTTGCCTTCGGCGGCCTCGGCTGCTTCCGGGGTCGACTTGCGCTTGGCGGCGCCCAGCTTGACCGGCTTCTCGCCCCAGATTTCTTCCAGGCGGTAGTACTGGCGGATGGCCGGCTGCATGATGTGGACGATCATGTCGCCCAGGTCGACCAGCACCCATTCACCGGTGTCCTCGCCTTCCAGGCCGACGACGTCGCCGCCTGCCGCCTTGATCTTGTCGCGCACCGAGGCGGCCAGCGCCTTGGTCTGGCGGTTCGAGGTGCCCGAGACCACCGCGATGCGATCGAACAGGCTGGTCAGGTGGGTCGTGTCGAACAGTGCGATGTCCTGGCCCTTGACGTCTTCCAGGGCGTCCACGACCAGGGTTTGCAGTTTCTTGATATCCATTATGTTGTTTTGTATAGGTTATGTTGTTGAATATAGTCTAGCACTTGCGCCTTTACGAGCGCGCTTGCGTCCGCACCAAGACGCAAGGCTTCCCGGATCCGTGTGGCGGAAATATCCACCGCCAGCGTGTGTGCGAGACAGACCTTGCCGTACGGCGCAGTGCGTACTTCGTCCGGCGTTGCAAGCCGCCCGGACAGTTCTTGAGCCACCGCCTCCGGCAGCGCTTCGCGCGCCAGGTCGTAGCCGGGGCGCGCCGCCACCCCGAGGTTGGCCAGCGCGAACAGCGTCCGCCATTCGCGCCAGGTGTCGAGTTTCATCAGCTGGTCGGCTCCCATCAGGAACACGATCGAGGCTGCGGGGCCGAGTTCGGCGCGCAGCGCGCGCAGGGTCTCGACCGTATAGGTGGGCCGTTCGCGTTCGATCTCCTGGAGGTCGATCGTGACGGCGAAGGGCAGGTCGCGGAACGCCAGTTCCAGCATGGCGACGCGGTCGGCGTCGCTGGCCTGCAGGCCGCTTTTCTGCCACGGCCGCCCGGCCGGCAGGATGCGCAGCTGGTCGGGACGCAGCAGGGCGCCAAACAGTTCGGCCAGCGCGACGTGGCCGTGATGCACCGGATCGAAACTGCCGCCCAGTAAAGCGACGCAGAAGGTCACGGCGCCAGCCAGTCCCGGTGCACGAGGAAGTCGGTGTACAGCTGCGCTTCCGCGCTGCCCGGTTCCGGATGCCAGTCGTAGCGCCATTTCACGATCGGCGGCATCGACATCAGGATCGCCTCGGTGCGCCCGCCCGACTGCAGGCCGAACAGGGTGCCGCGGTCCCACACCAGGTTGAACTCGACGTAGCGTCCGCGGCGGTAGGCCTGGAAGTCGCGTTCGCGTTCGCCGTAGGGCTGGTCCTTGCGCGCTTTCAGGATCGGCAGGTAGGCGTCCAGGAAGCTGTCGCCCACGCTCCGCACCATCGCAAACGACTGGTCGAAGCCCGCTTCGTTGAAGTCGTCGAAGAAGATGCCGCCCACGCCGCGCGGCTCCTTGCGGTGCTTGATGGTGAAGTAGTCGTCGCACCACTTCTTGAAGCGCGCGTGCAGGCTGTCGCCGAAAGGCGCGAGCGCATCGTGGCAGACCTGGTGGAAGTGGCGCACATCGACCTCGTTGCCGTAGTACGGGGTCAGGTCCATGCCGCCCCCGAACCACCAGACCGGATCCTTGCCCTCGGCAGTGGCTTCGAAGAAGCGCACGTTCATGTGCACGGTCGGCGCATAGGGATTGCGCGGGTGCAGCACCAGCGACACGCCCATCGCTTCCCAGGCCCGGCCGGCCAGTTCGGGACGCGCGGCCATCGCCGACGGCGGCAGGCTGGCGCCCGTCACGTGCGAGAAGTTCACCCCGCCGCGTTCGATCACATTGCCTTCCTCGATCAGGCGCGAGATGCCGCCGCCGCCTTCGGGGCGCTCCCAGGTGTCGCGCAGGAAAGGCTTGCCGTCGACTTCTTCGAGAGCTTGCACGATGCGTGCCTGGAGCTCGAGCAACCAGGCTTTGACTGCGGCTGGGGAAGGGGAGGACATGCGTCTGGAATAGGAAACGAAAAATGGGCAGATTGTACACTGCCCGGGGATGTTATTACATCCGGCGTTCGATCAGGGCGCCATCTGGCCGGCGGCCCGTCCTTCGATTACTTCACGCCACGCCACCCGATATCGCGGCGATACTGCGCCCCGTTGAAGTGGATTTTCTCGACGGTGTCGTAGGCCTGCTTCTGCGCCATCCGCACGCTGTCGCCCAGGCCCACCACGCACAGCACGCGTCCGCCGCTGGTCTGCAGCGTACCGCCCACCAGCTGGGTGCCGGCGTGGAAGGTCACGCATTCCGGCGTCTCCTGCGGGATGCCGTCGATGATGTCGCCCTTGCGCGGGCTGTCCGGATAGCCTTCGGCGGCCATCACCACGCCCACGGCGGTACGGCGGTCCCATTCCAGTTCGACCGCGTCGAGGCTGCCGTTGCAGGCGTGGTCGAGCACGGTCAGGAAATCGGTCTTCAGGCGCGCCATGATCGGCTGCGTTTCCGGGTCGCCCATGCGGCAGTTGAATTCCAGGGTGCGCGGGTTGCCGTCGGCGTCGATCATCAGGCCGGCGTACAGGAAGCCGGTGAACGGGATGCCGTCGCGGGCCATGCCCTGGATGGTCGGGTGGATGATCTCGCGCATCACGCGCGCATGCATCGACGGGGTGACGATCGGGGCCGGGGAATAGGCGCCCATGCCGCCCGTGTTCGGGCCCTGGTCGTTGTCCTTCAGGCGCTTGTGGTCCTGGCTGGTGGCCAGCGCCAGCACGTTCCTGCCGTCGCACATGACGATGAAGCTGGCTTCCTCGCCGGCCAGGAATTCCTCGATCACGATGCGCGCGCCGGCGTCGCCGAAGCGGTTATCCGACAGCATGTGGTCGACCGCCTGGTGCGCTTCGTCGAGCGACATCGCCACCACCACGCCCTTGCCGGCGGCCAGGCCGTCGGCCTTGATCACGATCGGCGCGCCGTTGGCGTCGATGTAGGCGTGCGCACTGGCCGCATCCGAGAAGGTCTGGTACTTCGCGGTCGGGATGCCGTGGCGCTGCATGAAGGCCTTGGCGAAGTCCTTCGAGCTTTCCAGCTGCGCCGCTTCGCGGGTCGGGCCGAAGATCTTCAGGCCGCGCGCGCGGAACAGGTTGACGATGCCGGCCGCCAGCGGGCCTTCCGGACCCACCAGGGTCAGGGCCACGCCTTCGGCCACGACGAAGTCGGCCAGCGCCGCCGGATCGGTGATCTCGACGTTCACCAGGCGCCCATCGCGCGCGGTGCCGCCATTGCCGGGTGCGACGAACACCGTCTGCACACGTTCCGATTGGGCCAGTTTCCACGCCAGGGCGTGTTCGCGGCCGCCCGAGCCGACTACGAGGATTTTCATGTGAGTTTTCGGTTAGTCTTTGGTTATTCTTCGATCACGGCGTTGGTGTAGACCTCCTGGACGTCGTCCAGGTTTTCCAGCGCGTCGAGCAGTTTCTGCATCTTGAGTGCGTCGTCGCCGGTGAACTCGGTCTCGGTGGCGGGCTTCATGATGACTTCGGCCACTTCGGCCTTGAAGCCGGCCTTTTCCAGGGCTTCCTTCACGCCCGAGAACGCGTGCGGGTCGCACAGCACTTCGAAGCCGCCTTCCTCGTCCTGCACCACGTCGTCGGCGCCGGCTTCCAGCGCGGCTTCCATCAGCTTGTCTTCCTCGACGCCGGGCGCGAACAGGAACTGGCCGGTGTGCTTGAACATGAAGGCGACCGAACCCTCGGTGCCCATGTTGCCGCCGTATTTGCTGAATGCGTGGCGCACTTCGGCCACGGTACGCACGCGGTTGTCGGTCATGCAGTCGACGATGATCGCCGCGCCGCCGATGCCGTAGCCTTCGTAGCGGACTTCTTCGTAGTTGACGCCTTCCAGCTCGCCCGAGCCGCGCTGGACCGCGCGGGTGACGTTATCCTTCGGCATGTTCGCGTCGGCCGCCTTCTCCACCGCCAGGCGCAGGCGCGGGTTGGAGGTGACGTCGCTTCCGCCCATGCGCGCGGCCACGGTGATCTCCTTGATCAGGCGCGTCCAGATCTTGCCGCGCTTGGCGTCGGTGGCGGCTTTTTTATGCTTGATATTGGCCCATTTGCTGTGTCCAGCCATGTCGAGAATTCCTTAGACGGTATGCAAGAATGGCCGACATTCTAACATAGGCCCCTCCGGCGAAATCGCCGCCTCCGACTCATGGATAGCCTGGAAACAACAGCCGTGTTCCGGGGCGCCGTCAGCAGACTCGGGCGAACCGTCCTACAATCGACGGAATGAACAAAAGCGCAACCCTCACTGCCGCCACCCCGCTGCCACGCTCCGCCCTGATCGCCGGCCTGTCGATCGCCATCGCCGGCGCGGTCCTGTTTTCCACCAAGGCCATCGTCGCCAAGCTGCTGTACCGCTACCACATCGATGCGGTGACCCTGATCGCCTTCCGGATGCTGTTCTCGCTGCCGGTGTTCGCGGCGGTGGCGCTGTGGAAGATGCGCACCGAACCGCCATTGTCCGCGCAGGACCGCTGGCGCCTGGTCGCGCTCGGGCTGATCGGCTACTACGCCTCGAGCTTCCTCGATTTCCTCGGGCTGCAGCACATCTCGGTCGGCCTCGAGCGGCTGATCCTGTTCCTGACCCCGACCTTCGTCCTCGCGATCAACGCCGTGTTCTTCAAGCGCCGCATCGGGCGCCTCGAATGGGCCGCGCTGGCGCTGTCCTACTGCGGCATCCTGCTGGTGTTCGTGCACGACCTGGCGGGCGGCGCCGGCAGCACGGTGATCGGTTCGCTGTTCGTGCTGGGCTCGGCGCTGACCTATGCGTTCTACCTGCTGGGATCGGGCGAGATGGTGCGCCGTATCGGCTCGCTGCGCCTGGTGGCGTATGCGATGTGCGTGTCGAGCGTGGCCTGCATCGCCCAGTTCTTCGTGCTGCGCCCGGTCGCCATGCTGGTGCAGCCGGCCCCGGTTTACTGGCTCTCGCTCGTGAATGGAGTATTCTGTACCATCTTTCCCGTGTTTATGACCATGGTGGCCGTGCAGCGTATCGGTGCGGCGACCGCCTCGCAGGCAGGCATGATCGGGCCGGTGTCGACGCTGTTCCTCGGCGCCCTGATTCTCGGGGAGCCGATCACGGCGGTGCAACTGGCCGGTACCGGGCTGGTGCTTGTGGGGATTTACCTGCTGTCGCGAAAATAAATGACGAAAATGACCCAACCTCGCATCGCGCTCATCGCGCACGACAAGAAAAAAGACGACATGATCACGCTCGCGGCCGAGTACCTCGAGTTCCTCAAGGGCTGCACCCTGTCGGCCACCGGCACCACCGGCGGCCGCCTGCACAACGAGCTCGGCCTGAAGGTGGAGCGCAAGCATTCCGGTCCGGTGGGCGGCGACCTGCAGATCGGCGCCCAGCTGGTCAACGGCGAGATCGACTGCGTGATCTTCCTGCGCGACCCGATGACGCCGCAGCCGCACGAACCCGACATCAACGCCCTGGTGCGCGCCTGCGACGTGCACAACATCGCCTGCGCCACCAACCTGTCCACCGCGCGCCTGGTGCTGAACCAGCTGATGATCTCGCGCGCCGGCGCCGCCTGAGGAGAGCGTCATGCAAGCCAAAGCGATCCGTATCACCGCCAACGGCGGTCCCGAGGTGATGGAGTTCACCGACGTCGAGGTCCGGGCGCCGGGACCGGGCGAAGCGCTGGTGCGCCACCATGCGATCGGCCTGAACTTCATCGACGTCTACTTCCGCACCGGCCTCTACCCGCAGCCGCTGCCGGCCGTGCTGGGCCAGGAGGGCGCGGGCGTGGTCGAGGCGGTGGGCGAGGGCGTCAGCCACGTGCGCCCCGGCGACCGCGTCGCCTATGCGGGCGGTCCGAACGGCGCCTACAGCGAGGCGCGCACGATGCCGGCGCACGTGCTGGTGAAGCTGCCCGATGCGATCGGCTTCGAGACCGCGGCGGCCATGATGCTGCAGGGCCTGACCGTGCAGTACCTGTTGCGCAGCACCTATCCGGTCAAGGCGGGGCAGACGATCCTGTTCCATGCGGCCGCCGGCGGCGTCGGCCTGATCGCCTGCCAGTGGGCGCGCGCGCTCGGCGTGGAGCTGATCGGCACGGTCGGTTCGGACGAGAAGGGCGAGCTGGCGCGCGCGCATGGCGCGGCGCACGTCATCAACTACAACACCGAGGACATCGTGGCGCGCGTGCGCGAGATCACGAAGGGCGCCGGGGTGCCGGTGGTGTACGACTCGGTGGGCAAGGACACTTTCTTCCGCTCGCTCGACTGCCTGCAGCCGCGCGGCCTGATGGTCAGCTTCGGCAATTCCTCGGGCGCGGTGGAACCGTTCACGACGCAGGAACTGGCCAGGCGCGGCTCGCTGTACCTCACCCGCCCGACCCTGGGCGCCTACATGTCGACCCGCGCCGAACTGGAGGCGATGGCGGCCGAGCTGTTCGAGATGGTCGCGAGCGGCAAGGTGAAGATCGGGGTCAACCAGACCTTCCCGCTGTCGCAGGCGGCCGAGGCGCACCGTGCGCTGGAAGCGCGCCGCACGACCGGTTCGACGGTGCTGCTGCCATGAGGGACACCAGTGGAGATCACCGCCCGCCGCCGCCGGACGGGGACGAAGGGGTGCCGAAGTTCGGGCGCCTGCTGCTCATCCTGGCGCTGGCGCTGCTCATGATCGTGGCGATCACGCTCGGGTCGGAGGCGTGGTTCAGCTGATTAAAAAAGGCCAGGCAATGCCTGGCCTCTTCAGCTCCGCGCGAACCGGATCAGCCGCGCTGGTTCTGCGCCTGCCTGACGGGTTCCTGCTTCAGCTCGACCCTGCGCGCCACGCCGTTCGGCCCCGGGAAGCCTTCGAACGCGCTCTGCACCAGCGCCGGCATCACCGCCGGGGTCGACTCCTGGCGGCTGGTGTTGTGCACCGTGACGTCGAACAGCCGCTTGCCGTCGCCGGCCGACTTGATCGACACCTGCAGCTCGCGCCGGTAATGGTGCTCGATCGAGCTCTCATACGCCGGATACGGGCCCCAGAACGGATCGTAGAACGGGCTGTACCAGCCGCCCCAGTAGCGGCGGTGGAAGCCGCGGTGGCCACGGAAGGCGAAGCGCGGCGGCCCTGGATAGTAGAACGGCGACATCACCGGTTCCAGCACGCGCACCGGCACGTCGGTGGTGGTGAAGCGCATCGATACCGTCAGCGCCGGCCTGGCGCCGTCCGCGTCGCGGAAGCCCAGGCGCGCCAGCTGGCCGCGCACCAGTTCCTGGTAGCTGCGCCATTCCAGCGTGTCTTCCTGCGCCGGCGGCACCTCGAACACGAAGCTCTTGTCTTCCATCTGGGCCGGCCACTGGTGGAAGGTGGTGACATTGCTGCGTATGGTGGTGGCGCAGCCGCCCAGCAGCAGCGCGAGCGCCGTGCCGGCGGCGATCATGATCAGGCGTTTCATCTAGTCTCCCTCGTCTCTGCGGTCTTGCCCCCGATGTTCCAGCTTAGCTCCAGGACAGCATATGTTAGCGATAATTTACACCTAGTTACCGGAGGCACACTTTCGATACATGAAATCATGTGAAACGGCCGAAAATCTTGTTGGTAAAATAAGCACTTCATCCACTGTGTTTTCGGACCCTCCTATGCGCACAGATACGCCCCAGACCATCTACCGGAAAGACTATACCCCGCCGAGCTACCTCGTGGATACTGTCGAGCTCGGCTTCGACCTGGACCCGGCCCGCACCATCGTCGCGAACAGGCTGAGCTTGCGCCGCAATCCCGCCAGCGCGCAGCGTGAAATCGAGCTGCATGGGGAAGACATCGAACTGGTGGCGCTGCGCCTGAACGGCAGGGTGCTGACCGGGTCCGATTACCGCATTTCCGGTTCTCTGCTGACGATTCCCAATGCTCCCGAGGAAGCCACGCTCGAGATCGAGTCCATCTGCGCGCCCCAGGAGAACACCACGCTCAGCGGACTCTACGTGTCCAATGGGAATTTTATTACGCAATGCGAAGCGGAAGGCTTCCGCCGCATTACCTATTTCCCGGACCGTCCGGACGTGATGGCGAAGTACACCGTGATGCTGCGCGCCGACAAGGAGCGCTATCCGGTGCTGTTGTCGAACGGTAACCTGGTCGAGGAGGGCGATCTCGGCGACGGCCGCCACTATGCGTTGTGGGAAGACCCGTTCAAGAAGCCGTCCTACCTGTTCGCCCTGGTCGCCGCGCGCCTGGTGTGCCAGGAAGAGACCTTCAGGCTGGCCGACGGGCGCCAGGCGCTGCTCCAGGTCTGGGTCGAGGAGGGCAACCTGGACAAGACCGACTATGCGATGCAGTCGCTCAAGCACAGCATCCGCTGGGACGAGGAGCGCTACAACCTCGAGCTCGACCTGGACCGCTTCATGATCGTCGCCACCAGCGACTTCAACATGGGCGCGATGGAAAACAAGGGCCTGAACATCTTCAACACCAAGTTCGTGCTGGCCAATCCGCGCGTGGCGACCGACATCGACTTCCAGGGCATCGAGGCGGTCGTGGCGCACGAGTACTTCCACAACTGGACCGGCAACCGCGTCACCTGCCGCGACTGGTTCCAGCTGTCGCTGAAGGAAGGCCTGACCGTGTTCCGCGACCAGGAATTCACCGCCGACATGATCGGCACCGACTCCGGCCGCGCCGTGACCCGGATCGACCATGTGCGCACCCTGCGCCAGGCCCAGTTCCCGGAAGATGCCGGCCCGATGGCGCACCCGGTGCGCCCCGACTCCTTCGTCGAGATCAACAACTTCTACACGGTGACCGTGTACGAAAAGGGCGCCGAGGTGGTGCGCATGTACCAGACCCTGCTGGGCCGCGAGGGCTTCCGCAAGGGCATGGACCTGTATTTCGAGCGCCATGACGAACAGGCGGTCGAATGCGACGATTTCCGGCGCGCGATGGCCGACGCCAACGGGCGCGACCTGGCCCAGTTCGAGCGCTGGTACAGCCAGGCCGGCACCCCGGTGGTGCGCTTCGAAGGCAGCTACGACAAGGCCGGCCGGACCTACGAGCTGAAGCTGTCCCAGTCCTGCCCGCCGACGCCCGGCCAGCCGAAGAAGCTGCCTTTCCATATCCCGGTCGCGGTCGGCCTGCTCGACCGCGAGGGGCGCGACATGCGCCTGCGCGTGAATGGCCGCGACATGGGCACGACCGCCGTGCTGGAACTGGTCGAGGCCGAGCAGCGCTTCGTGTTCACCGATGTCTCCCAGGCGCCGGTGCCTTCCGTGCTGCGCAACTTCTCGGCGCCGGTGATCCTGCAGGGCAGCTACGGCGATGCCGAGCTGCTGCACCTGTTCAGCCATGACAGCGATGCGGTCAACCGCTGGGAGGCCGGCCAGCGCCTGGCCATGGACCGCCTGCTCAAGCTGACCGAGGCGGCGAAGCTCGGCGCCCTCCTGAGCCTGGACGACACCTTCATCGAGGCGATGCGCAAGATGCTGGTCGACGAACGCCTCGACCCGGCCTTCCGCGAGCAGGCCTTGCTGCTGCCTTCGGAAACCATGATCGCCGAGCGGATCGAGGACGTCGATCCGCTGGCCGTACACACGGCGCGCCAGTTCGTGCGCGCCGCCATCGGCACGCGCCTGCGCGCCGAGCTGACGGCCCAGTACGAGGCGAACCAGACCCCGGGCGCCTACAGCCCCGATGCCGTGTCGAGCGGCAAGCGCGCCCTGAAGAACCTGGCCCTGGCCTACCTGAACGCCGCGCCGGATGCGGAGACGATCGCGCTGGCCCAGCGCCAGTTCGACCAGGCCGACAACATGACCGACCGCTCGGCGGCGCTGTCCACCCTGATCCATGCGCACGAGGGCGATGTCCCGGAAGCGCTCGAGCGTTTCTACGACGAGTTCAAGGGCGAGGCGCTGGTGGTGGACAAATGGTTCGCGATGCAGGCTTCCGCCCCGACCACCGATGTGGCCAAGGTGCGCGAGCTGATGCGCCATCCGGCCTTCACCTTGCGCAATCCGAACCGGGCGCGCAGCCTGGTGGCGACTTTTTGCGCCGGCAACCCGGTCCGCTTCCACGCCCCGGACGGCAGCGGCTACGCGTTCTGGGCCGAGCAGGTCGTCGCGCTCGACGCGCTGAACCCGCAGGTCGCCAGCCGCCTGGCGCGCGCCATGGACCGCTGGCGCCGCTATGCCCCGGAATTGCAGGGCAAGATGCAGGTCGCGCTGCACCAGGTCGCAGGCCAGGCCAAGCTGTCCAATGACGTGCGCGAAGTGGTCAGCAAGGCGCTCGCGAACTGACGGCGCCAACACGAATTCACATCACCCCAAAGCAAAGGAAGTCCATGAAACGCGTAAGCCTTACGCAATACCTGGTCGAGGAACAACGCCTCCACCAGAACATCAACGCCGAGCTGCGCCTCCTGATCGAGGTCGTCGCACGCGCCTGCAAGCGCATCAGCTACTCGGTCAGCAAGGGTGCGCTCGGGGAAGTCCTGGGCAGCGCCGACACCGAGAACATCCAGGGCGAAGTGCAGAAGAAACTGGACGTGATCTCGAACGAGATCCTGCTCGAGGCCAACGAGTGGGGCGGCCACCTGGCGGCGATGGCGTCGGAAGAAATGGAAACCATCCGCCAGATCCCGAGCCGCTATCCGAAGGGCGAATTCCTCCTGATGTTCGACCCGCTCGACGGTTCGTCGAACATCGACGTCAACGTCTCGATCGGCACCATCTTCTCGGTGCTGAAGGCGCCGGAAGGCATGCAGCAGCCGACCGAGCAGGATTTCCTGCAGCCGGGCACCCAGCAGGTGGCGGCCGGCTATGCGGTCTACGGCCCGCAGACCATGCTGGTGCTCACCACCGGCAACGGCGTGCACGTCTTCACCCTGGACCGCGAGATGGGTTCGTGGGTGCTGACCCAGAGCGACATGCAGATCCCCCCGACGACCAAGGAATTCGCGATCAACATGTCGAACAAGCGCCACTGGCACCCGCCGGTGCAGCGCTATGTCGACGAGCTCCTGGCCGGCAACACTGGTCCGCGCGGCAAGGATTTCAACATGCGCTGGATCGCCTCGATGGTCGCCGACGTGCACCGCATCCTGAACCGCGGCGGCATCTTCATGTACCCGGCCGACCTGCGCGACCCTGCGTCGCCGGGCAAGCTGCGCCTGATGTACGAAGCCAACCCGATGGCGATGATCGTCGAGCAGGCCGGCGGCGCGGCCACCGACGGCAAGGGACGCATCCTCGACATCCAGCCGTCCAAGCTGCACCAGCGCGTGCCGGTCTTCCTCGGCTCGAAGGAAGAGGTCGAGCTGGTGACCGGTTACCACCAGGAATAATTGTATTGTTGTAAATAAAGCAGCAGGCTTGCGATACACACTAGCAAGTTTGCTGCATTGTTTGCTAGAATACGGCTCGTCGCCGCTTTAGCTCAGTTGGTAGAGCAGTTCATTCGTAATGAAAAGGTCGCCAGTTCGATTCCGGCAAGCGGCACCAGGATAGTGAGAAGGGCCACCCGTCAGGGTGGCCCTTTTTGCTTTCGGCAAGCGGTCCGGCTGGCCGGCATCTCTCCCAAAGTTCAGGGTCAGATCTGTCATTCGGACATCGACGCACTACCTTTGCGAAATCTCAGAACGGCTCGCTTGATCTGGAATTCGCTGGGAGACGAGATGTGCAAACGCTTCAATGCGTGGCCCATGCGTTTTTAAGTGGCATGTTGAGATAGATCAAAGGTGCTCGGTTGGTGTCCGAATGACAGACCTGACCCTGAATGCTAGCCCTGCAAGGCCGCCTCTCCCACTTCCTGCAGTCCGCGCGCCAGGCTCGATGCGCTCGGGTTGTCGATGAACACGCAGCGCTTGCCGGTGCGCTTGCAGTGATCCTTCACCCGCCAGTAGGCGCTATGGCTGATGCAGCCGGTCTGGCAGATCACCAGGTCGGCCGCGGCCAGGCTGGCGTCGAGCAGGCTGCTGCTGTCTTCCAGCCCGCCGTCGTGGTGGGCGAACTGGGCGCCCGCGCGCTCGACCAATGTGCGGTAGACCGGTACGTTGGCGCTGCGTCCGCCGACGCACAGCACATTGCGCTCGACCAGCCTGACCGGCACCTCCGGCACCTCCTGCAGCACGGGAACCGGCGGCGCGGCTTCCGGCGCCTCGTCCTGGACGGGCGTGGGGCGCGCCGCCTTCAGTTCGGCGAGCTGGGCGCGCAGGGCCTGCTCGCGCGCTTCCATCTGTTCCACCCGGTTGGCCAGGCGCTGGCGCGTCTCCAGCTCGGGCACCTCGGCCCGCAGCTGGGCCAGTTCGATGCGCAGGTTGTGGATCTCGGTGTCCTTGCCGATCGCGACGGCGCGCGCGTGCATCAACAGGACCTCGCGCCGCTCGGCCTGTTCGCTCTTTTCCTTCAGTAATCCGTTGCAGCGTTCCTGCAGCCGGGCCATGTCGCGCTCCAGCCGGGCGTTGTCGGCCAGCAGGGCATTGAACCTGTTCATGTCCGCGCGTGCGCAGGCGCCGGCCTGGTGCTGCACCATGTGGATGTCGCGGCACATCTGTTCTTCGAGCTCGGTGGTGCAGCGCGGATGCGTGAGGCCGGCCCAGAAGGCGCCGGCGACGTCGCCCGCGGCCACCGCCGCGTCCCACAGCGCGTTCACCTCGGCGCTTGTCTTGGCCGAACGGAAACGCTGGATGGCCGGGGCGTAGCGGCGCTCCAGTTCCTTCTGGATGGCGTCCGCGATCGGCGTGCGGCTCAGGCATTCGCTGACGGCGCCGACGTGGATGTCGTAGTCGCCATGCAGGAGCTTGCCGCCGGTGACTTTTTCCACCAGCTTGCGCAGCAGGTTCAGCGGCAGGCCGACGCCCACCAACGGGCAGTGACAGGCATGGGAGAGTTCCCAGACGCGCCGGCGGCGCGATCCGCGCGCGGCGTCGGAGCAGGCGTGGCCCGCGTCATGCAAAGCTTCGTTGTCGCACATTCAGATTTCCCCTGCAATCTATTTGAGAATGATTCTCATTTCTATTTTATGCAGGATGAGATGGGATGCAAGCGAAATTTGCCCGATGGGGGAATTCGGGGCCCGATCGCCCATGGGCGAAGAATTTCATGTGAGATCTCAACAGATGGCAGAGCTCTGTTAGGCAACGCACGGTCCCGGAAATGTTTGCATTGTATTTTTTGTATCGCGACGCAGTGGTGTCCGATACTGCGCTCGTGTCGGACGCCACGGGGCGTGCGCCCGATGACGACGACGGAGTGGACTGCCGAACGATGGAAATTTGAGCTTGTGCAAGGTCTTGACACCGACATGTTGACCTACGGCACGAGCCAAAGAACCCATTGATGTAGCGCAGGTCATTCTCGTCGCTTCGTTTTATTCGAGGCGAAATCGAGGAAGAATGTGGTGATAGTCGAGAAACGGTCTACTCCGCGTTGGTCTACATTTTTACGAGGGATACATCATGGATAATCAGAAGTCAACCGAGGGAAAAGGCAGCGACGCAAGCCGCGAGGGCGCAGGTTCGAGCATCGGCAAAAGCCAGGATTCCAACCTGGGCAAAGGCAGCAGCGGTGCATCGGGATCGAGCCTTGGCAGCGGTGCGTCGGGCGGTTCCCTGGGCAGTGCCAACGCCTCGCCGAGCAGTGCTTCAGGTGCCACCAGCGGTAGCACGGGCGCCGTCGGCGGCACCAGCAATGCCAGCAGCGGCGCCGGCAGCAGCGGCTCGCTGGGCAGCAGCGCCGGCTCGCTGGGTAGCAGCGCATCCGGGACCGGCAGCTCGCTGGGCAGCAGCGCAGCCGGCAGCAGCGGCAGCATGAGCGGCAGCAGCGGCAACAGCGGCCTGGGCTCCAGCGTCAACGCCGGCAGCACGACCGGCAGCGGCAGCAGCATGGGCGGCGCCAGCACGGGTCCGTCGTCGGACACCAGCGGCCCGCAGCAGCCGGGCGGCATCAAGGGCGCCATGTCCGCGATGACCCCGGACCGCATGCACCAGGGTATCGACAAGGCGGCGCAGGCTGCGCAACCGATGGTGGACCGCCTGGTCAGCACCGCGCACGCCGGCGTCGACCGCGTCAGCGGCATGCTGAGCGGCGCACAGCAAACCATGGGCCAGCGTTCGCAGCAGCTGAACGAGAAGTACCAGGACCTGTCGGTCCAGGGCCGTGAGTACGTGCGCAACAATCCGGGTACCGCGCTGCTGGCAGCGATCGGCGCCGGATTCATTCTGGCAAAGCTGTTCGGCGGATCGAGCGACCGTTCGCGCGACTCCCGCTACTATCGCGATTACCGCGACTGATCGACCACCGCTCAGCGCAAGCCGCCGAGTGGAAACAAGGATGCAAGCCCGGCCAGCCCAAACTTGGCCGGGCTTCGTCGCGTCTGCTTCCTTTATTCAATCGCCGCAAGGCAAGCGGACTCCTGATTGGTATCCGTGATTTTCCCCGGATTGGCTCCTCCGCGGGCAGTTCGTCGCTCCTATGATGGACGCCATTCACGCAAAGGAGCGATCATGAACCAACGTATCGATTACTACAAAGCATCCAAGGAAGCCACCGGCGCCATGCTGGCGCTGGAAAAAGCCGTCAACGCTTTCGGGCTGGAACCGAGCCTGCTGGAACTGGTGAAACTGCGCGCGTCGCAGATCAATGGCTGCGCATTCTGTGTCGACCTGCACACGGCCGACGCCAAGAAGGCCGGCGAATCCGACCGTCGCCTGCACGCGGTCACCGTGTGGCGCGAAGCGCCGTTCTTCACCCCGCGCGAGCGCGCCGCGCTGGCCTGGACCGAATCGCTGACCCGCCTGCCGGACACCCACGCGTCCGACGCCGACTACGCGCTGCTGCGCGAGCACTTCAGCGACAAGGAAATGGCCGACCTGACGGTGGCGATCATTGCCATCAATGGGTGGAACCGGCTGGCGGTAGGATTCCGCAAGACGCCGCAGGTGTAAGCGAGGGCGCCGTGCGTCCTGCTGCCGCACGGCCTGCGCTCCTGGTCATTGCTTGTTCCGCCAACCGGCTGAACTAACGCCGCATCACCCCGGCGTATGCTCTCCCTCCTTGGCGCTCGCCTTGGCCGGTTGCCGCCGCAAGCTGCGCCCCATGCGCTTGAACCAGTGCTCGAGGTCGTCGACATAGGTAAACACGGCCGGCACCACCAGTAAGCTCAGCAAGGTCGAGGTGATCAGCCCGCCCATGACCGCGATCGCCATCGGCGCGCGGAAGCTGGGGTCGCCCGACAGCCCGAGCGCCAGCGGCAGCATGCCCGCGCCCATCGCGATGGTCGTCATCACGATCGGCCGGCTGCGCTTGTGGCAGGCGTCGACCAGCGCGTCGAAGCGGTTCATGCCGGCCTTGCGCGCCAAGATCGCGTAGTCGACCAGCAGGATCGAGTTCTTGGTCACGATCCCCATCAGCATGATCAGGCCGATCATGGTCGGCATCGACAGCGCATTGCTGGTGATGAGCAGCGCGATGAAGGCGCCGCCGATCGACAGCGGCAGCGCCGCCAGGATGGTCACCGGCTGCATGAAGTCGGTGAACAGCAGCACCAGCACCCCGTAGATGCACAGCACCCCGATCAGCATCGCCACGCCGAAGCTGGCGAACAGCGCCTGCATCTCCTGGGCGTCGCCCAGTTCGGCGATCTGCACCGAAGCCGGCAGGCCCTGGAACACGGGCAGGGCGCGCGCCTCGGCGTTCACCTCGCCCAGCGAGCGGCCGGACAGCTCGACCTCGAGCGTGACGTTGCGGCTGCGGTTCAGGCGGTCGATCTGGGCCGGTCCGCTCTCCATCGTGATCGTGGCCACGTTCGACAGCAGCACCGGGCCGGCGGCGCCGGGCACGGTCAGGCGCCCCAGCGCATCGAGGTCGGCGCGCACCGCGTCCGGCAGCTTGACCCGGATCGGCACCTGGCGCTCGGCCAGGTTCATCTTCGCCAGCGCCTGGTCGTAGTCGCCGGCGGTGGCCACGCGCACCGTCTCGCCGATCGCCGCGGCGGTCACGCCCAGGTCGGCGGCGCGCGCGAAATCGGGACGCACGATGATCTCGGGACGCACCAGCGAGGCGCTCGAGCTGACGTTGCCGATGCCTTTCAGGCTGCGCAGTTCGCGCTCGGCCTGGCGCGCCGCGACGTTCAGCGCTTCCGGGTCCTCGCTGCGCAGCACCAGCTGCATCTTGGTGCCGGTGTCGGCCGCGCCCACGTTGAAGCGCGCGCCCGGGATCTGCGCCACGCGCTCGCGGATGCCGCGTTCGATGCTGGATAGCGACTCGTCGCGCTCATCCCGGTGCGCCGTGGTCACGGTCAGCACGGCGCGCCGCGCCTCGGCCGCCGCGCCCGGCGCGAAGGCGTCGCCGCTGGAGCCGCCGCCGATCGAGCTGAAGATGCTCTTCACGCCCGGCACCTGCATCGCCGCCAGGCGCGTCTGCTCGGCCACGGCGTGGGTCTGGGCCAGGGTCGAACCCGGCGGCAGCTCGACGTTGATCTGGGTCTGCGAGCGGTCCGCCGGCGGCACGAAGCCGGTCGGCAGCAGCGGCACCAGGGCGATCGAGCCGAAGAAGAAGACGGCCGAGCCGATCGCCGTGGCCAGGCGGTGGCGCAGGCACCAGCGCATCGCGCGCATGTAGCGGCGCATCAGCGGACCGTCCTTTTCCTCGTGCGGCTTGGCCGGCTTGAGCAGGTAGGCGGCCATCATCGGGGTCAGCAGGCGCGCGACCAGCAGCGAGGCCAGGATCGCCAGCACCGCTGTCCAGCCGAACTGCTTGAAGAACTTGCCGGGAATGCCGCCCATGAAGGCGGTCGGCAGGAACACCGCCACCAGCGAGAAGGTGGTCGCGATCACCGCCATGCCGATCTCGTCGGCCGCTTCCAGCGCCGCCTGCATCGGCGTCTTGCCCATGTTCAGGTGGCGCGAGATGTTCTCGATCTCGACGATCGCATCGTCGACCAGCACCCCGATCACCAGCGCCAGCGACAGCAGGGTGACCATGTTGAGCGTATAGCCGAACAGGTACTGGCCGAGGAAGGCCGGGATCACCGACAGCGGCAGCGCCGAGGCGGCGATCAGGGTGGCGCGCCAGTCGCGCAGGAACCACCACACCACCAGCACCGCCAGCACCGCGCCTTCGTACAGCATCTCCATCGAGGCGTCGAAGTTTTCCTCGACCGCGAACGAGTTGTCGATCACTTCGCGCAGCACCACGTTCGGACGTTCCTTCTGGAGCTGGACCATGGCCGCGCGCGCGCCTTCGGCGACGTCGACCTCGCCCGCGCCGCGGGTGCGGAAGACCTCGAAGCCGACCGCCTTGCGCCCGTCCTGCTCGGCGATCGCGCGCGGCTCGGCCACCGTGTCGGATACCTTCGCGATTTCGTCCAGGCGCACATGGCGGCCGTCGGGCAGGGGGATGTCCATCGCCGCCAGGGCCGAGGCGCTCTGGACGGTGGCGATGGTGCGCACCGACTGCTCGGCGCCGCTGACGTCGCCGCGCCCGCCGGGCGCTTCGCGCTGCACGTTGCGCAACTGGCGCGAGACGTCCAGGGCGGACACCCGCAGCGCGGCCATGCGGGCGTCATCCAGCTCCACCCGGATCTCGCGGAACACGCCGCCGACCCGCTTGACGGCGCCCACGCCGGGCACGCTCAGCAGGCGCTTGGCGACGTCGTTGTCGACGAACCAGCTCAGCTCCTGCTCGTCCATCATGCTGCCCGCGCCCGGCGCCGGCGCGGCGACAAAGGTCGTCACCACCCGGCCCGCGGTGGCGGTCTTGGTGACGCTCGGGTCGCGCATCTCGGCCGGCAGGTCGGCGCGCACCCGCGACACGGCGTCGCGCACGTCGTTCACCGCGTCCGACAAGTCCTTTTCGAGGATGAACTCGACGGTGACGGTGGCCACGCCGTCGAGCACGCGGGTATAGATGTTCTTCACCCCTTGCAGGGTGGCGATCGAGTCCTCGATCTTGCGCGCGACCTCGGTTTCCAGCTGGGCCGGCGCGGCGCCGTCCAGGACCGCGCTGACGGTGACGATCGGCAGCTCGATGTCCGGGAAGTCCTGCACCTTGCTGGCCTTGAAGGCCATCAGGCCGGCCACGGTCAGCAGGGTGAACAGCATGATCGCCGGGATCGGGTTGCGGATCGAGAGGGCGGAAAAGTTCATGGTCTGCTCCGCTCAGCGCGCCGGGCCCGGGCGCGCGGCCTGCGCCGGCGCCGGGACGTTGCGCACCAGGTCGCCGTCGTTCAGGAAACCGGCGCCGCTGACCACGATCTGGGCGTCCGGGGCCAGGCCGCCGGTCACCTCGACCCGCTCGCCCAGGCGGCGGCCGGTGCTCACCTTCATCTGGCTCACGCGGCTGTCCGGATTCAGGCGGAACACATAGGAGAAGCCGTCGCGCACCGCGATCGCCTGCTGCGGTACGGTCAGCGCATTCGTCGCGCCCAGCTCGAAACGGCCGCTGGCGAACATGCCGGCCTTCAGCGGCGCGTCGGGCGACAGCGCCGGCGGCAGGTCGACGTAGACCAGCGCGATGCGCGTCTGCGGATCGACCGAGGGCGCGACGGCGCGCACCTTGCCCGTGACCGCGCCGCCGCTGGCGGCGCGCACGGTGGCGGACATGCCCGGCCTGACGCGGCCCAGGTCGGGCGCCGTCACTTCGGCGCGCCATTCGAGGCGTCCCTGGCGGATCATGCGGAACAGTTCCGTGCCCACGCCGATCACGGCGCCCACGGTGGCGCTGCGCGCCGAGATGATGCCGCTGTCGGGCGCCACCACCTGCGTATATTTCAGGCGCAGCTGCTGCTGGGTGAGGACCGCCCTGGCCGAGTTGACGCGCGCCGCGGCGGTGCGATCGGCCGTGACGAACTGCGTGATCTGCTGTTCGCTCATCGCGCCCGAGCTTTGCAGCGCCCGCGCGCGCGCCGCATTGGCCCTGGCCTCGGCGGCGTTGGCCTGCGCTTCCTGCAGGGCGGCTTTCGCCTGCTCGACGTCGGCGCGCACGGTCTCGTCCGAGAATACGGCCAGCACCTGGCCCTTTTTCACCACGTCGCCCACGTTGACCCTGACCTCGTTGAGCCGCAAGCCGCCGGACTCGCTGCCGATGATCGCCTCCTGCCACGCGGCGATGCTGCCGTTGGCGCTGAAGCCGAGCGGCAGGCTGGCGCTGGCGGGACGCGCGGTGGTGACGGTCAGCGCCGGCTTGGGCGGCGGCGCTTTCTCGTCCTTCGCGGTGGCGCGGCCGGCCATGGACAGCGCGGCCAGGGCGCACAGGGAGGCTACCGCGCCGGCCAGCAGCGCGGCTCCTGGAATCCTAATCGTTCGCATGATTCGCATGTTTTCTTCACTCTTGGGTAACGAGCAAGTGTAGCAAAAGGCGACCCGCTCACCGCGCGCAATCGGGCCCTGCAGGCGAGGCGTACAATCGTCGCGTCGACCGGAGGGGAGGGAGCATGCGCATATTGCTGATCCTGGTGCTGGCGCTGCTGGCGGGCGTGCCCGCCGTGGGAGCGCCCGCCATGCTCTCCCATCGCGAGGCCGCGCACCTGCTGAACCGGCTGGGCTACGGCCCCGCGCCCGGCGAGGTCGAACGGCTGCGCAGGCTGGGCGCCCCGGCCTGGATCGACAGCCAGCTGCATCCCGAACGGCTGGCGCTGCCCGAGGCCTTGCGCACGCGCCTCGCTACCCTGGCGCGGATGGAGCAGGAACAGGATACGCCCATGCAGGCGATGCTGCTGCGGGCGCTCGGCAGCCCACGCCAGCTGGAAGAGGTGATGACGCGCTTCTGGCTGGACTGGTTCGGGCTGTCCCCGGCCGCCGCGGAGGCGCTGCGCCCCAGCGTGTTCCGGCGCTACCGCGATCTCGCCGCCGCGCTGGCCCCGCTGGGCGGGCGCGCCGCGCCGGCGGCGGGCGTGGACGGCCTGCACCTGCGGCGCGCGCTGGCGCGGTACTTCGTGGGCCGGCCGGTATCGGAGGCGCTCGACGCCCGGATGGGCGCCGCCTGGCGCCGTGGCGGCGGCGCGCTGCGTCCCGTATTGCACGTGCTGTTCGCCAGCCGCGAATTCCTGGCGCCGGACGCCATCGGCAGCCAACGGAAGGACCGCTTCCGCTTCATCGTCTCGGCGCTGCGCGCGACCGGCACCGACGTGGCCAATGCCGCGCCGCTGCTGCCCCTGCTGGACGATGCACGCGCACCGGATCGTTTCATCGAGGCGCTCGCCGCCGGCAGCCTCGGGGTGGCGGCGCTGCCGCCGGGCGCGCACGAACATGCGTCGTCCGCGCTGCCGGCACGGGCGCTGCCGGCGGGCCAGGAACGGCCCGGCGTACTGGCGCCGCCGTCGGCCTGGCCGTCGAGCGCCAGCACGCCGGCGGCCCGCGCGATGGCGGCGGCGACCCGCAGCCCGGCGCCCGATCCGGCGCGCCTGCTCGAGGCGCTGGAAGGGACGGTCGGCAGCGCGACGCAGGCGGCCGCGCGGGAACGCACTCCGGCCGAGGCCGTGCGCCTCCTGATCGCCAGCGAGGACTTCCTGCGCTACTGACTCAGGCCGCGCGCACCGCCTGGGCCACGGCGGCCAGGATCTCTTCGGAGGCGGCCGGGTCGTGGATCGCGCGCGCCAGCACGATGCCGCCGATCATGGCGGCATAGGCAGTGATGGCGCGCCGGCGCCTGTCCTCAGGTGTGCCATCCCCGACCGCCTCGGCCAGCACCGCGATCTGCGCCAGCGCGCCCTCGCCGAGCGCCTCGCGCACGGCAGGGCCGAGCCGGGCCGCATCGGCCCCGAGGGCCGCCACCGCGCAGCCCTGGCCCGGCCGGTCGCGGTGCTCGCCCGACAGGTAGTCGCCGGACAGCTTCGCCAATGCCTTCCCGGGATCCTCTTCGACGGCGGCGCGCCAGTTGCCGGTCCACTCGTCCATGATGCCGGCGCAGGCTTCGGCCAGCAGCGCTTCCTTGGACTCGAAATGCTTGTAGAAGCCGCCATGCGTCAGGCTGGCCGCCTGCATCAGGTCGGCCACGCCTATGCCGTCAAACCCTTTCTCGCGAAATAAGCGGGCCGCTGTCTCGACCACGCGGGCGCGGTTCTGCGCCGCTTGTTCCCTGCTGACTTTCATGGTTCACCTCAAAAATCTCCTTGACTTTATAGATTATACCCGTAATATATAACGCATAGATGACGATCGTCATCTAAAACCAACCTGCGAGGATTGATCATGAAATTCAAAGCGTTCGGCCGCCGCACCGGCTTGCGTGTTTCTCAACTGGCGCTGGGCACCGGCAATTTCGGTACCGGCTGGGGCTATGGCGCGGAACGGGCGGAAGCCAGGGCGATGTTCGACCGGTATGCGGAGGCGGGCGGCAATTTCATCGATACCGCCGACAACTACCAGGGCGGCCAGTCGGAGCAGATGGTGGGGGAGTTCATCGCGGCCCAGCGCGACCATTTCGTGCTGGCGACCAAGTACACGCTCGGCGTCAGCGGGCAGGGCACCCCCGGCACGACCGGGAATAGCCGTCGCGCCATGGTGCAGTCGGTCGAGGCGAGCCTGAAGCGCCTGGACACGGACCGCATCGACCTGCTGTGGGCCCATTTCCCGGACGGCGAAACCCCGGTGGAGGAAATCATGCGCGGCTTCGATGACCTGGTCCGTGCAGGCAAGATCGTGTACGGCGGCCTGTCGAACTTCCCGGCATGGCGCGTGGCGCGCGCCGATGCGATCGCGGAACTGCGGGGCTGGGCGCCGCTGGCCGGCATCCAGACCGAGTACAGCCTGGCCGAACGCTCGGCCGACCGCGAGGCGATCCCGATGATCGAGGCGCTCGGCCTGGGAGGCGCGCTGTGGTCGCCGCTCGGCGGCGGGGTCTTGACCGGGAAGTACCGGAACAACGAGGCCGGCCGCCTGCAGGGCCTGGGCGGCGTCCTGCTGCGCAGCGAGAAGTCCGAGCGCGACACGGCGGTGGTCGATACCGTGATCGCGATCGCCGGCGAAACCGGCGCCACGCCGACCCAGGTGGCGATCGCCTGGCTGCTGCACCGCGACGCCGCCTCGGCGACCGCGCTGGTGCCGATCCTGGGGCCGCGCACGGTGGCCCAGCTCGAAGGTACGCTGGGGGCGCTGGAGCTGGCCCTGTCGTCTGAACAGATGGAACGATTGAACACCGTCAGCGCCTTCGCGCCGAACGCCGCGCAGCAGACGACCCTGGAAACGGTGGGCCAGATCACCGGCGGCGCGCCGGAACGGGTGGCCGCACCCAAGGTCCCGGTGGCCTGAGAATGGCAGCGGCAGTGCGTATGATGCACTGCCGCAAAATCAAGTTCCCGTGTGTATATACGTAAGATAAAGCCTACGTTCGGACAGTATTTTTACGGTATTGCAGCGCACAATAAGTTGGGATATATTGGAACTGTCTCCTCCAGTTTTCTCCGAAAATTGGATTCCCGCCCACCAGCCGTCAGGTTCGTGGGCGTCTTTTTTTCCAGATCCCCAACAATCAACTTATCAGGCGTCTTCGCCCTGGAAGGCATTCGCGCGCCAGGTCAGCACCAGGGTGTCGCGGTGGCCGTGCTCGCCCGTCGGCTGGATCGGCGTGGATTCGTGGATCACCGCCGCGTCGTCCAGCAGCAGCATGGTCCAGGGCTCCAGCATCGTGAAGCGCTGGCCCGCCGGGCCGTCCGCCTCGAACACCCGGGTCTCGCCGCCCTTGATGTTGTGCCGGCCGATGAGGATGACGGCGACGAAGTCGACGCCGTCGCGGTGCGCGCCTTCCGGGGTCGGGCGGCCGATGCCGTCCGCGGTATCGATGCGGAACTGGTGGGCCTCCACATGCCAGCGCTGGTGGCCGCGCACGCCGGAACAGGCCTCGCCGAGGGCGCGCAGCAGGCGGCTCCAGGCCGGATTGGCGACCGTGCTTGGCTCGACCGGCGCGAACAGGCGGTGCATGCCGCCGTGCAGGGCGTTGTACTCGACCGGCTGCCAGTGCGCGCGGTGCGGCGTCTGGACCAGCGACTGGCCGTCGTCGATGAAGCAGGAGTGGCGGCGGCGCCGGTAGCGGCCGCCGTCCTTCAGGTAGTTGTCCAGCTCGAGATGGTCCCAGCCCGGCGCGAGCGTGTGCAGCTCGTCGAGGGTGCAGCCCGCCAGCCGGGCCACGTCGAGGGGACGCAGCAGGGCATAACCGGTGCTGCGCAGGGAATCCGCCAGCTGCGACGGTTCGGTATAGGGAGGTTGCGGGGTAGTCATGCCGGCTAGCGTAGCACTTTTCCACGCAGCCGGTCTGAGCCTTACCAATTCCTGGTGAAGGTGATGCGCGCCGAACGCGGCTCGATCGGATGGAAGTGGACATCCTCCACAGCGTCCGCTTCGCCCGCCAGGCGCGAGGCGTAGTAGTAGTCGATCGCCGAGTCGCGCCGGTTGGTCAGGTTGAAGCCTTCGAGCTCGATCCGCATGTCCTTTGAAATCCGGTAGCCGATCCGCCCGTTGAGGGTGACGCTGGCCTTGCTCCGGACACTGTCGTCCTCGACGAGCGGGCGCGGGCCGAACCAGCGCAGGCGCAGCGCGCCCGACCACGGGCCGGAGCGGTCCATCGTCAGGCCGAGCTGGGCCACGCCTTCGACCGCGCCGGGGATCCTGCGGCCGGCGTCCCGGTCTCCGGCCGGATTCCCGCCACGCGAACGGGCGCGCGCATAGGCGGCGTCGAAGTCGATCGACAGCCACTTGAGCGGGCGGTAGTAGTTCGAAAACTCCAGCCCATAGCGCCGGCTCGGATCGCCCGCCTCGGTATTGCCGGCGTCGCCGATATAGGCCAGTTCGGAATCGAAGTCCAGGCGGTACAGCGACAGCGAGGTCTGCATCTTCGGGATCGCCTCGGTGCGGATGCCCAGCTCATAGCCGCGCGAGCGCACCAGGCCCGGCGTGCGATCGACCGGGTCGAGGGTCTTCGGATCGACCGAGGCCACCGTGCCGCGCGCATCGTTGCTGTGGAAGCCGTGGCCGTAGTTGGCATACAGCTCGGTCGAGGTCCACGGACCGTAGACGATGTTCAGCGAGGGCGTCACCAGGCTGTCGTGGGCCCGGCCCGAATTTTCCGGGCGGTCGCTGTCGACACGGAAAGCGTAGCGGCTGGCGCGCACCCCGGCCACCGTGCGCAGCGCCTCGCTCCAGCGCGTCGCGCTTTCGACGTACACGGCGCCGCTGGTCTCGAGGATGTGGTCTTCGCGGGTGGTCGCCAGGCGGCGCCGCGCGCGCGTGTCGTACAGGCCGTTGAAGATGTTGTCGTTCTGGAACGAGGCGCCGACCGTCAGGTCGGACGAAAACTGTTCGCTGCGGTGCACGTGCCAGGTGTGGCTGCCGTCCAGGCCCGTGCTCACGCGCCGGTCGGGCTGGCTGAACTGGTCGCCATTCACCGGATCGTTCAGGAAGTAGCTGAAGTTCGAATACAGGTCGAGGCGGTTGCGGATCGCGTAGGCGCTCAGCTTCGAGGCCGAGCCGGCATCGGTGCGGCGCCACACGCCGGACAGGCTGAAGCGGCGCGCCTCGCCGCCATCGCTCCCGTCGAGGGCGTCGTAGCGGCCGATCTGCCCCTGCTGCACCGCGCGCAGCGGGATCTGGTCGGTCGCGTTCCAGTGGCCGCTGTAGCCCATCGCGGTCACGCTCCAGCCGTTGTTGGCGTAGCCGCGGCTGTAGCGCAGCACGGCGTTGAGCTTGCGGTAGCCGTCCGGCCGGGTCCACGGGCCGTCGTTCTTCATCAGCTCCAGCGCGTACAGCAGGCTGCCCCCGGCCAGGGCGGGCGAGCCGGCCAGCACCGTGCGCGCATGGCCGTCCTGGCCCAGCGTCGCCGATGCCAGGGAACGCACCAGCCGGTTGGCATAGGCGAGCGAGGCCACGCCGGCCGACGAGAAGTCGCCTTCGCGCGCGGAGTAGGGGCCCTTGCGGTAGTCGAGGCGGCCGACCAGCTCGGGGATCAGGAAATTCAGGTCGGTCCAGCCCTGGCCGTGCGCGTGGCTGCGCTGGTTGACCGGCATGCCGTCGACCCAGGTGGCGAGGTCGGTGCCGTGGTCGAGGTTGAAGCCGCGCAGGTAGAACTGGTTGGCCTTGCCTTCGCCGCTGTGCTGGCTGGCGATCAGGCCGGGCGTGACTTCGAGCAGCTCGCCCGGGCGGTAGGCGATGCGGTTTTCCAGGTCTTTCGCGCCCGCGCTGCCGGCGCCGGCGGAGTCGGCGATGCCCAGCTGGCTGGCGCGCGCGCCTTCGACCAGCACGCGCTGGAGCACGAAGTCGTCGGCGTGGGCGAGGCTGGAAACGAACAGCGCGGCCAGCGCGCAGGGAAGGGGACGAGCCTGGATCATGGCGCCTGGCGCGCCGGCTGTTCGAGGGCCTGGCGCATGAAAGTCAGTGAGCGGACGGCGCCGCCTTCGTTGAGGTTGACGGTGTTGACCTGGTCGGGCAGGAAGTCGACCAGCACGCCCTGGCGGATGGCGGCGGCGCTGGAGACCGGCATGCCTTCGGCTTCCTGGTAGATCACCACGCTCTGGGCGTCGATCGTCATGCCGACCCAGCGCACCGGCAGGCGCCTGCCGTCCTGCGCCTTCAGCCAGAACTGCTGCTCGACGTACCTGCGCAGCACGTCCTGGTCTTCCGGATCGCTCAGGTCGAACTGGCGCTGGTACAGGTTCGCCAGCAGCGCCTCGATGTCGTGCGCCATGTAGGTGTGGATGATCTCGGTGCTCTTGGTGCGTTCGTTGTACGAGATGTCGGTGAGGCCCGTGTGGAAGCGGTGCGCCGCCACCTGCGCGCTCACGCACAGCAGCAGGGCGGCGCCCAGGGTCTTCAGGAGACGCGCCCTCATTGCCCGTCCTTCGCCTGGCTGGCCGCCGGATCGCCGGACCGCTTCAGCGGCGTGCGGAAGTCGCGCATCAGGTTGTTCTGGTCACGCTCGGTCTTGAACAGCTCCAGGCGCGACGGGATCGTCTTGCGCGGCCAGGCGTTGTTGCCGACGTCGATGTCGGCGGTTTCCCAGTACGGGTCCTGGACCAGGCCGACGATCGGCTCGTCGGTCATGAACAGCTTGGTGATCTTCTGGGGCGAGAAGCGCCACACTTCGGCCGGGATGCGCTCGATGTACTTCTTGCCGCTCTTGAGTTCGATCTCCACGATCAGCGGCATGACCAGCCCGCCCCTGTTGCTGAAGTCGACCAGATACAGGTGCTTGCCGGTCTTGAGCAGCTCCTGTTCCCAGTCTTCCAGCTCGTTGACCGTCTCGGCGTACTTGTTGCGGTCCTTGTTGGTGACCGTGAAGTCGTCGTGTTCGTTATAAAAATCCTTCAGCTCCGGATGGGCGTCGACGCGGCGCGGCATGCCCTTGTTGCGCTGGTCGGTGAGCGACACCGGCTCGGCCGCCTTGCGCATGCGCTGCAGCGCCTTCTCGACGTCCGGATCCTTGCTGCTGACGGTGTATTCGCTGATGTCGTCGACGCTGATGTCGACCGCATCGGTGGTGTAGAACCAGCCGCGCCAGAACCAGTCGAGGTCCGTGCCCGACGCGTCTTCCATGGTGCGGAAGAAGTCGGCCGGGGTGGGGCGCTTGAACTTCCAGCGCTCGGCGTACTCGCGGAAGGCGAAGTCGAACAGTTCGCGCCCGAGGATGGTCTCGCGCAGGATGTTCAGGGCCGTCGCCGGTTTCGCATACGCGTTGTTGCCGCGCTGCGGAGTCGACTCGGCATTCGTCATGATCGGCGCCTGGTTGGTGCTGCGCATGTAGTCGGCGATCGCGCGCGCTTCGCCACGGCGCCCGGGGAAGTTCTCTTCCCAGGCCTGCTCGGCGAGGAATTGCAGGAAGCTGTTCAGGCCCTCGTCCATCCAGGTCCACTGGCGTTCGTCGGAGTTGACGATCATCGGGAAGTAGTTGTGGCCGACCTCGTGGATGATCACGCTGATCAGGCCATACTTGCTCGCCTTCGGATAGGTGATCTCGCCGGTCTTCTTGTCCTTGACCGGACGGCGGCCGTTGAACGAGATCATCGGATATTCCATGCCGCCCACCGGGCCGTTGACCGAGATCGCGACCGGATACGGGTAGTCGAAGGAATACTTGTTGTACTGCTCGATGGTGTGGACCACGGCGGGCGTCGAGTAGCGTTCCCACAGCGGATTGGCTTCGGCCGGGTAGTAGGACATCGCCATCACGTCCCGGCTGCCGCTCCTGATGCCCTGGGCGTCCCAGATGAACTTGCGGCTGCTGGCGAAGGCGAAATCGCGCACATTGTGCGCCCTGAAGCGCCAGGTCCTGGTGGTGGTGGCGCGGCCCTTTTCGTTCGCTTCGGCCTCGCGCTGGGTCACGATCATGACCGGCGTGTTCGACGTGCGCGCCTGCTTCAGGCGCTCGCGCTGCGCCGCGGTGAGGACCTCGCCCGGGTTCTGCAGCTCGCCGGTCGAGGCCACGATATGGTCGGCGGGCGCCGTGATCTCGACCTCGTAGTCGCCGAATTCCAGGGTGAACTCGCCGTCGCCGAGGTACTGCTTGTTCTGCCAGCCGGCCGCGTCGTAGTAGGCCGCCATGCGCGGGAACCACTGGGCGATCTCATAGATGTCGTTGTTGTCGTCGAACTTCTCGAAGCCCATGCGGCGGCCCAGCACGTTCATCTCGGGCACATTGAAGCTCCACGCGACGTTGAACGAAAAGCGCGCGCCCGGCTTCAGCGGCTGCGGCAGGTCGATCCGCATCATGGTCTTGTTGATCGTGTGGCGCAGCGGACGGCCGTCGCTGCCGGTCACGCCGTGGATGTCGATGCCGCCCGCGAAAGTGCGCGATGCGAGGTTGAAGCGCAGGGCGTCGAACTTGACGCCGTCGTTGCCGCGCGCCTGCCAGGCGTCGCGCGAGGGCAGGGTGGCGATATTGCGGTTGTCCGAGTCGCCGCGGAACATGTTCTGGTCCAGCTGCACCCACAGGTAGGACAGGGTGTCGGGCGAATTGTTGTGGTAGGTGACGGTGCCGGAACCCTTGAGCGCGCGCTGCGCTTCGTCGAGCGTGACGCGCAGGCGGTAATCGGCGCGCTGCTGCCAGTAGGCGTGGCCGGGCGCGCCGGACGCGGTGCGGGTCGCGCCCGGCGTCGGCAGCAGCTCGTCGAGCTGGCGGAACTTGTCGTCGAAGGCCGGGGCGGCGTGGGCGGCGGCGCTCAGGAAGAAGGTCAGTGCGGCAAGGCGTGCGTGCAGGTGCTTGAGTGTCATGCTGTGGTAGGACTGCAAAATAAAGAACCGGCAGGGCGTCGTGCGCGCTGCCGGTGAGAGTGGGCACGGATGTCGCCCACGTTCAATGGTCGCCCGATCGGACGATCACTCGGACTTCGATGCTTCTCCCTCGTCCTTGGTCTTGAGCTTGGTATTAAAGTCGCGCATCAGGTTGTTCTGGTCACGCTCGGTCTTGAACAGCTCCAGGCGCGATGGCGCTGCCTTGCGCGGCCAGCCATTGTTGCCGACGTCGATGTCGGCGGTCTCCCAGTACGGGTCCTGCACCAGGCCGACGATCGGCTCGTCGGTCATGAACAGCTTGGTGATCTTCTGGGGCGAGAAGCGCCATACCTCGGCCGGGATGCGCTCGATGTACTTCTTGCCGCTCTTGAGTTCGATCTCCACGATCAGCGGCATGACCAGCCCGCCCTTGTTGCTGAAGTCGACCAGATACAGGTGCTTGCCGGTCTTGAGCAGCTCCTTTTCCCAGTCTTCCAGCTCGTTGACCGTCTCGGCGTACTTGTTGCGGTCCTTGTTGGTGACCGTGAAGTCGTCGTGTTCGTTATAAAAATCCTTCAGCTCCGGATGGGCGTCGACGCGGCGCGGCATGCCCTTGTTGCGCTGGTCGGTGACCGACACCGGCTCGGCCGCCTTGCGCATGCGCTGCAGGGCCTTCTCGACTTCCGGGTCCTTGCTGCTGACGGTGTATTCGCTGATGTTGTCGACGCTGATGTCGACCGCATCGGTGGTGTAGAACCAGCCGCGCCAGAACCAGTCGAGGTCCGTGCCCGACGCGTCTTCCATGCTGCGGAAGAAGTCGGCCGGCGTGGGGCGCTTGAACTTCCAGCGCTGCGCATACTCGCGGAAGGCGAAGTCGAACAGCTCGCGGCCGAGGATGGTCTCGCGCAGGATGTTCAGGGCGGTGGCCGGCTTGGAGTAGGCATTGTTGCCGAACTGGAGCAGGGACTCCGAATTGGTCATGATCGGCACCTGGTTACGGCTGCGCATGTAGTCCAGGATGGTGCGCGTATCGCCGCGGGCATCCGGCCAGTCCTCTTCCCATGCCTGCTGGGCCAGGTACTGGACGAAGCTGTTCAGGCCCTCGTCCATCCAGGTCCACTGGCGTTCGTCGGAGTTGACGATCATCGGGAAGTAGTTGTGGCCGACTTCATGGATGATCACCCCGATCAGGCCATACTTGGTGCGCTTCGAGTAGCTCAGTTCGCCGGTCTTCTTGTCCTTCACGGGCCGCGGGCCGTTGAACGAGATCATCGGGTATTCCATGCCGCCCACCGGACCGTTGACCGAGATCGCGGTCGGATACGGGTAGTCGAAGGAGTACTTGTTGTACTGCTCGATGGTGTGGATGATCGAGTGGGTCGAATAGCGCTCCCACAGCGGATTGCCTTCCTTCGGGTAGTAGGACATCGCCATGACGTCGGTATTGCCGCTCTTGACGCCCTGGGCGTCCCAGATGAACTTGCGGCTGCTCGCGAACGCGAAGTCGCGCACGTTGTCGGCCTTGAAGTGCCAGGTCCTGGTGGTGGTGGCGCGGCCCTTCTCGGCGGCTTCGGCCTCGGCCTGGGTGACGATGAGGACCGGCTTCTTCGCGCTGCGCGCCCGCTGCAGGCGCTCGCGCTGGACCGGGGTCAGGACTTCGCCCGGATTCTGCAGCTCGCCGGTCGAGGCCACGATGTGGTCGCTCGGCACGGTGATGCGCACGTCGTAGTCGCCGAATTCCAGGGTGAACTCGCCGGCGCCCAGGAACTGCTTGTGCTGCCAGCCATAGACGTCGTAGTAGGCCGCCATGCGCGGGAACCACTGGGCGATCTCGAACAGGTCGTTCTTGTCCTCGAACTTCTCGTAGCCCGAGCGGCCGCCGAGCACCTTCTGCTCGTTGATGCTGTAGCTCCACTCGACGCTGAACGACACGCGCGCGCCCGGCCGCAGCGGCTGCGGCAGGTCGACGCGCATCATGGTCTTGTTGATCGTGTACGGCAGCGGGCGGCCGCCGCTGTCCCTGACGCCCTTGATGTGGAAGCCGCCCGGGAAGGTGCCGGCTTCGAGCATCGAGCGCAGGCCGTCGTACTTCAGGCCTTCCTCGGGCGTGCCCGGCCTGGTCCAGGCCTCGCGCGAGGCGACGGCGGCGCTCAGGCGCGCGTCCGAATCCGGCTTGTAGATGTTCTGGTCGAGCTGCAGCCAGAGGTATTTCAGCGTATCGGGGGAATTGTTGTGGTAGGTGATCGTGCCCGCGCCGCTGATCGCACGCTTCGCTTCGTCGAGCGTCGCCCGGATCGTGTAGTCGGCGCGCTGCTGCCAGTAGGCCTGGCCCGGCGCTCCCGACGCGGTGCGGATCGCGCCCGGCGTCGGCAGCAGCTCGTCGAGCTGGCGGAACTTGTCGTCGAAAGGTGCGGCAGCGAACGCCGAGGCGGCAAGACATAGCGCCGCCAGCCCGATGGGCAAACGAATCATACTTCCCCTGGAATTATATTTGGAATAGGAAAAACTATTCTAGCCTTAGCTCCACGGCAATTGGTTTGGGGAATTGTAAAAATCCTGATACATAGTGCATATGACCGTGATTCTACAGTGGCAGGGCGCTTTTGGCGTCGAATCGATAGTCAAAGTGCCGATTGGCATGGCATTTGTTCAGACGCCTATTCGGCCGGCATCGAGAAGATGAAGGAGGTGCGCCCGCCTGCCGATTCGACCCGGATCGCGCCGTCATGCCCGCGTGCGATCTGGTCGACGATGTACAGGCCCAGTCCCAGGCCCTCGTCGCCGGCGCGCGACGAGGCGCGCCAGTAGGGCTTGAACAGCTGGTCGATCATGGCGGGGCTCAGGTCCGCTCCTTCGTTGCTGACCTCGAGCACGAAGCTGCTGTCGTCGATGTGCGCCTTGACGATGATGGGACGTTCGGGCGCGCCGTGCACCAGGGCGTTCTTGAGCAGGTTGGACAGCAGCTGGGCCAGGCGCTGGGCATCGCAGCGCAGCGACATGCCGGGGGCGATCGCCGTGACCAGCCGGCGGTTCGGGTAGGCGGCGCGCAGCTCGTCCACCACCTGTTCCAGCAGCGGGCCGATGTCCTCGTGGCGGCGCAGGTCGAGCGCGATGCCGGAACCCATGCGTCCGCGCGTGAAATCGACCACGTCGTCGACCAGGCCGGCCATGCGCCTGGCGCTGCGGCGGATGCGTTCGACCACCTGCAGGGTGGCCGGATCGGTGCTGCGCAGCTTCAGCAGGTCGGCGCCGTTCAGGATGGCGCCGAGCGGCGTGCGCAGGTCGTGGCCGAGCACCGCGATGAACTGCTCGCGCAGCTCGGCCGTCTCGCGTTCGGAAAACAGCGCCGTGCGCGCCGCGCGCAGCGAACGCTCGGTTTCCAGCTGGCGCGAGATCAGCTCGGCGAACAGGCTCAGGGCCGACACCGTGCCGGCGTCGGTCAGGCGCGCCGGTTCCGGATCGATGCCGCACAGGGTGCCGAAATAGAAGCCGTCCGGACGGAAGATCGGGATCGAGAAATAGCTCTGGAAGCCGTACAGGCGCGGCGTGGGGTGGTCACGGTAGCGTTCGCTATGCCGGACGCTGTCGATGATGACGGGCTGCAGGGTTTCATGCACTTCCTGGCAGATCGTGGTGCTGATGTCGAGCTGGTCGCCGGGCTTGAGCCCGAAGTCGAGCCGGTCATGCACCGCGCAGGTGGTCCAGGAGGTGGCGGTGACGTGGGCGATGCAGGCGAAGCGCAGCCCGGTCATGGCCGCGACGGTCTCGAGGATCCGGGGCACGGCGCTGATTGCCTGGATCTCGTTGACGTAAATGGAAACGTCCTCGTCCATGGTGGCGCTCCTATGCATATAGGAATGTCCGTGGCGCGCCACCTGCCGGGCTGCCGGCTTTATACCTGCCAGCGGCCGTCCTGGTAGACCTGTTCCTCGCCCAGGTACACGGCCTCGGTGACGGCGAATACGTCGATATGGTAGCGCGCATCCTTGCGTTTGAAACCCGGCTTTGGATAGACCCCGTGCTTGGCGCCGAGCGACAGGTGGATGCCGCACATGCGCTCGTAGGTGCCGATATCGTCGACCCGGCGCTCGCGCGTGAAGGCGCGGTTCAGGCCGAAGCCGAGTTCGCGCACCCAGACCTCGCCCTCGTCGGCGCGGATGATGTCGAGCACTTCCTGGAAGGCCGGCGTGGCGTTCTCGGCCGCCACCACGCGGCCGCGCTCGATCACCAGGGTGACCGGCGTATCGGGGCGGTTGGAGCGGTAGCTGGTGTCGCCGAACACATGCACCTGGACCCGGCCGTGCACCGCCTCCAGGTCGAGCGCCTCGGTGAACACCTCGCCGATCGGGAACTGGCCGCCGACGTTGTTCATCTCGCTATAGTCGCCCACGTTCAGCTTGGCCGGCTCGAAGGCGGAGGCGAAGTGCAGGGTCTCGCCGCCGCCGCACACGCGCGCATGCGGCGCCGTGTCGATGCGCGCCTTGAGCGCGCGGCCGGTGCCGCGGAAATAGGCCGGGTCGTAGGCCAGCGCCTCGATGTAATGCTCGCGCTGCACGCCGGGCATGCGCGACAGGTGCACGTGCTCGATCACCTTCAGGCCCAGCTTGAACAGCTCGACGCGGATGCGGAAGCCGTCCAGGCGGAAATTGGTGGATTGCAGCAGCACCACCAGGTCCTGCGCGGCCATGCGCCGGAAGGCCGCCAGCACCTCGTCCGGGGAAGTCGCATCGAAATCGATGAAGCTCGCCTGCGGCAGGTTGCGGCGGTAGGCCTCGAGCAGGGCGCGCGACAGGGCGGTGCGGGTGTCGTACACGACCAGGGCCGCATGCGCGGGGCCGTGTTCGATGGCGAACGCCAGCACGTCGGCCAGGTGGGCCGCGGCGGCGTCGATGGCGTGAAGGGGGAGGTCGTCCGCCTGCGCGGCGGTGGTCAGGGCTGCGGAATGCATGGCGACAATCTGGGTTATCCGGGCCGTCATTATAAGGTCGAAGACCGAAGTTCCCCCGATAGGCCCGTTTATTGATCCTGGCAGTGTCACCCCATGCTACCCCTCGAACGGCGCGCCGCGCGACAGTTGGTGGCGCTATGATTTGAGCAACAACAACGACCTCGACAGGTCGTGTTTCGATAAATCAAATGGCGGCGTGAACGGTACAAAGACATGGCATACCGATGGGAAACGCCTGCCAGTATCTGGCAGGAGGACGACAGGAACGGGCAGTTCGAACTGCTGGCGACCGAGGGACTGGGCCGGATCGACTGGCAGTCCCACGCGCGCAGCCGGCTGCCCGACGTCGCCCATCTGCTCGGGGCTTCGCTGCCCACCGCCTGCGCCTGCGCCCCCATCTATCCGGAAGGCTTCGCCCACTGCCCGAACTGCGGCCGTCCGCTGCAGCGCCTGGACGGCCTGCCGTCGCGCCGGCAGGGCTGGTGGGGACCGGGCGACGACCAGTCGCTGCCGCGCCACGTGCCGCACGGGCTGCCGGTCACCGCGCTGGCGCTGGGCGACAGCCTGGAGGAACGTCCGGCCTCTCCGGCACCGGGGCGCGCCGACCTGGCGATGCCGGCGCCGCCGAATGCAGTGTGCGTGTTCGCCGCCGCCGGTTTCGGCTTTCCCGGCCAGCGCCTGCTGGCGCTGGCGCACGGGCGCGGCGTGCTGCAATACTGGGATCCGCTGGCGCAGCTGTGGCATGTGCTGGCGCCCGAGGATGGCGCGGCCGGCCTGGCCTTCGGCGCCTCGGCATATGCATGGCTGCCGGCCCGGGAGGCGCGCCGCGGCGAGGTCGCCCTGGTGCCGTCCGCCTCCGGCCTGCACCGGCTGTGGATCAACCCGCTCAGCGAAACCTACCGCACCGAGACCATCCTCGATGCGCCGGTCGCGGCGGCGCCCGGCCTCATGCGCCGCCACCTGGCCTGCCTGGCCGTCGCCGAGGATGGCGTGCACCTGTGGAGCGCGCGCACCGACCTGGCCGACATCCAGGACCACGTCTGTGCCGACCTGCCGGCGTCCGGCTGGTCGCGCCCGATCGGCTACGACGGCCGCCTGTTCTGGCTGCACGAACAGGGGCAGCTGGCCTGGCGCCCGGGCGAGGTGCCGCACTTCCTGCCCTGGCCGCCGCACTGGCAGCCGCGCCTGGCCTTCGGCGGTCCGACCCAGGGCCGCGACGGCCGCCTGTGGCAGATCGGCCATGACGGACAGGGCTATTCCTTCCTCGAACTGGGCGCGGAGCAGCCGGCGCAGGCGCCGATCGACGGCGCGCGCCTGGGGTTCGCGAACTTCCTGTTCCGGCGCGGCCATCCGGTGGTGGACGAGCCGTGGTCGGCCGAGCACATCGAAGACCTGGGCCAGGACGACACCCTGGTGCTGCCGCTGCTGCGCAGCTTCAACAACAACCGCAGCCAGCCGAGCGGCCTGGTGCTGCGCCTGCACAAGTACACCGGCCGCGCCGAGGATGCGCTGGGCGAGCGCGTGATCCCGCGCGCCACGGTCGAATGGATCGGCCGGCGCAACGTGATCCTCGACGAGATCGCGCGCCTGGCGCGGCCCCTCGAGTGCGTGCCGCTGGTCTACGACAACTGCCTGTGGCTGCACCATCCCGACTGGAGCCAGATGCGCGGCTGGCGCCTGGACGAGCTGGCGTGAAGATCCTGTCCCGCTCCCTGGCCGCGGCCCTGCTGGCCGGCGCGTCCGCCGCTGCCCTGGCCATCCCGCACGTGTTCCTGGTGCAGAACTCGGGCTGGATGGAGCCTTTCTACAGCGACCCGAAGTCGCCCTTCAAGCCGCTGGTCGGCGCGCTGGCCGGCAGCGTGGTGCAGCCGGGCGACGCCCTGGTGCTGGCGGCCTTCAACCAGTCGCTGCCCGGTGCGCCGTCGCCGCGCGCGCTGCTGTCGCTGAAGGCGGGGCGGGAGAGCGTGCGCCCGCGCGTCGTGCAGGCGCTGGCGGCGCTGGACACGGCGCGCAAGCCGGGCAGCGGCGCCCTGGCCGATACCGACCTGGGCGAGGCGGTGAGCGCCGCCATGCGCCAGGCGCTGGGCGGCAAGCCCGGCATCGTGTGGCTGGTGACGAACAACCGCAACAGCCCGCACAACGACCAGGCGACGGCGGCGCGCAACCGCGAGTTCTACCGGCTGATCCACGACGGCCAGGCCATCGCCAAGGCCTTGGCCTTCCCGCTGCGCATGCCGGTGAAAGGCAGGCATTACAGCGCCAACGGCCTGATGGTGTATGCCTTCGCGGTGGGCGCCGAGGGCAGCGCCGCGCTCGACGCACTGCTGGCGGCGAACAGGGTGCAGCAGGTGATCACCGAGGCGCCGGCCCGCCTCAAGCCGCTCGACCGCGGCACCGTGCGGCTGGCGCCGCGCAAGGTCGAGAACGCGCCCGGCGTGTCCTTCGCCCAGGCCGCCGGCGGCCTGCTGCGCGCCGACGTCGCGCCGGATGCGCGCACGCCGAAGGCGCGCATCGAATGGCAGCTCGAAAACACGATGTACCCGTACACGATCGCCTCGGCCACGCTGTCGGCGCGCTCCCTGCTGGCGGGCGAGAACCGCCCGATCGCCCTCGAGAGCAGCCGCGTCCAGGACCTCGCGCCCGGCAGGCCGGCGCCGCTCGGCTCGACGATGGCGCTGCCGGTGGCCCACATGCCCGACAAATGGTCGGTGGCCGCGCTCAAGTCGGCCGGCTCGGCCTACGTGCTGCCGGGACGGATCGAACTGCACCTGGCCGACCAGAAGCTGGTGCTGTCGCAGGCCTTCCGCACGCGCATGGCGGAGCTGTTCCCGGGCGACCCGCTGCCCGACATCTTCATCCCGCCGGCGCGGGTGCAGGCCTCCAGCGCCGTGCTGCCGGTCGAGGTGAGGGTGCACTACGGCATGGGACCATTGATGGCGCTGGGCGCCGGCATGCTGGCCCTGCTGGCGGCCGCCGCGGCGGCCGCGTATGTCTGGGCCCGCCCGCGCGTGGCCCAGCTCACCGTGGAGGACGAGCCGCGCACCATGCGCGGCCGCGCCGGCACCACGCAACCGGTCTATGACAGGGCCGGCAAGCAGGTGGCCCAGCTCAGGACCACCCTGTTCGGCCACCAGCTGCTCGATGTGCGCGAAGGCGCACAGGTGCGGCTCGGCCGCTGACGACGAAAGGACACACCATGCAAGGAACCCAGCCACCCGCCACCGCCCCGTCGCCAAGCGATCCCGGCTTCAAGCTGCCGGAAGAATCGGCCTCGCCCCAGGATACGCTGCCGAAGACCGCGCCCGACACCGCCGGCCGCCCGGTCGAGGTGGTGCCGGGGATGGAAGGCGCGGCGCCCGTGACCGACACCTCGAACCGCGACCTGGCGATCGGCGCCGCCGTGTTCCTGGTGCTGCTGGTGATTTACTTCTTCGTGCGTAACGCCTACGTGCACCACCTGGTGGTGCGCCGGGTGGCGCCGTCGTCGGCCGGCAGCGCCGGCTGGATGCTGTTCGTCGGCCTCGGCTTCCTGTCGGCGGCGGCGGTGCTGGCGATGATCAACGCAAGCAAATTCCTGACCTTCGCCGTCATGGGCCCGCTGCTGGCGGTGGGCGTGGTGGCGCTGGCCGCGGCGCTGCTCACCGGACGCCGCTGAGCGGGCGCCGCTGAGCGGGCGCCGTCACCTAAAAAGCTGAAAGAGAACGACATGGCAGATTTTCCCAATCCGGCGAGCCTGAATGCCAAGGCCGCCGCCGAACTGAAGGTCGACCTGCGGCCGACGCTGTTCATCGGCGCGGGCGGCACCGGCATGGAAGTGATGATGCGCATCCGGCGCCGCATCCTGTCGGCGGTCTGGAACCGCCACCAGCCGACGCGCGTGGAATCGATCGGCGACTTTCCGGTCGCGCGCTTCCTGCACTTCGACCTGGACACCAACGCCGTCATCGACGAAGGCAAGTCGCAGCGCACCGACCCCTGGTACGAGCTGGTGAAACTGTCCGACGAGGAGCGCCTGGTCGAGCCGCTCGACCTGCCGCAATACCACGAGTCCGACGACAGCCTGGCGCGCTTTCCCCTGATCGAAAGCTGGATGCCGCTGCGGCCCAAGAAACTGCGCTCGCTCGGCATCGATCCGTCCAAGGGCGCGGGCCAGATCCGCGCGCTGGCGCGGCTCTACCTGTTCGACAAGTACCCGAAGCTGCGCGGCCGCATCAAGGGCGCGCTGAATTTCCTGAGCAGTAACGCGGGCATCGAGCGCAAGGAGAACTACCAGCGCCTCGGCCTGCAGGTCGACACCTCGAAGTTCCGCATCGTCGTCATCGCCTCCGCCGCCGGCGGCACCGGCGCCGGCAGCGTGCTCGACCTGGGCTGGCTGTCGAAGGCGATCGCGCGCCAGGAAGTCTCGGACAGCCAGGTCGACCTGGTGCTGCTGATGCCCTCGGGCTTCGCCAAGGCCAACAAGGAGCGCACCGAGGCCAACGCCTACGCCACCCTGATGGAGCTGGAAACCGCGATGCGCGACATGAACGCGCGGGTGCAGTGGATGGACCCGGACAGCATCGCCGGACGCGGCGCGCCCTTCGACGACGTGTACTTCGTCGACACCGCCAACCTGGCGAACAAGGCCACGCTCGACGTCAAGGACGTGTACCAGATGGTGGCCGACACCCTGTTCGAGGACTTCGCCTCGGCCGATTTCGCCAACCGCAAGCGCTCGGTGGCGGTCAACCAGCAGCAGCACAAGCTGGGGCCCTACAATCCGCGCGTGCCCGAGCAGCGCTTCGGCGACATGCGCCTGTCGTACTCGAAGGTGTACTCGGCCTTCGGCCAGTCGGTGCTCGACACCCAGCAAAGCCTGCGCGAGGACATCCGCGCCTACGAGCTGGCCGGCCTGATGGTCAAGGCCTTCTTCGGCCTGGCCGGCAGCGACAGCGCCGCGCGCCGCGCCGGCGACCAGGAGCGCGACAGCTTCATGCGCGAGCAGATGGAGATGGGCGAGCGCCCGTTCGACGAGTTCCCCGACTTCCGCAAGGGCACGGTGGACGTGACCGCCTTCCCCGAGTACGCGCTCACGAATACGCTGCTGCAGGGCCGCGACGGCCGCTCGCTGCTGGAGCGGGTCGAGAGCAAGGTGCAGCTCGAGATGGACCGCATCATGGCGTCCTACGACCTCAAGCTGTGGCGCGAGAAGGTGGCCGAGCTGCTGCCGGATCTCGAGCGCGACGCCATCCGCGAGGCCGGCGCCACCGCCGAGACCAGCGAGGACCGCCTCAAGCGCCATACCGGCGAGCTGGTGGCGCGCCTGAAGGGGAGCGTGCGCGAGCGCCTGTACGCGCTGCTCGACGACCGCAAGCAGGGCGGGCTGGAATTCGTGCTGTCGCTGCTGGAGCAGGTCAAGGCGCGCCTGGTGGTGCGCGACATCCGCCACGCCGAACGCAACGGCCATCGCTACCGCGACATCCGCGACGCGCTGCGCACCCGCCAGGTCGAGGAATCGCTGAACAACCTGTCGCAGGCATCCAGCCGCCTGTTCGGCAAGGAAGCCCAGGCGCGCGAAGTGATGAACCACCTCAAGCGCGACATCGCCGACTACCTGCGCTTCCACCTGCTGGCGGTGGCGGCGGGGCAGGCGATCGAGGTGATGCGCGCCCTGTCGGCCTGGCTGGGCGATCCGCAGGGCACCGACGAGCAGGGGCAGGCGCAGTGGAGCGGCGTCGCCGGCGGGTTCCAGGAAGGACGGCGCCAGGTGCAGGCGATGCTGGCGGCGGCCGACCAGCGCATCAGCCAGTTGCGCGCCGACGCCCGCCACGAGCACGCGACCACCATCAAGATGGTGGACAACGTGACGCCGCAGCCGGTGCGCCTGGCGGGCGACGTCAGCGCCTGGAGCGAAGAGGTGCTGCTGGAATTCGGCGGCTCGGCGCGTCTGTTCCCCCAGCTCGGCGACGAGCGCCTGCGCGCGGAGCTGCTGCTCAAGCTGTTCCGGCGCGCCCAGTTGCAACTATCCAGTCAGGAGCTGACCCAGGGCGAGCCGGTCGATCCGCTGCTGGAGCGCCTGGGCGCCATGTCGCCCTCGGCGCGCCAGCGCGTGTTCGCCGAATGGATCCGCAGCGCCATGCCCTGGGTGAACGCGCGCTTCTCGGCCGAGTTCACGCCCAACGCCGACCAGTTCAAGTGCTTCATCGGGGTCGGCGACGTCGCCGCCTGGCGCCGGATGGAAGCCGAGCTGCGCGCCGCGGTGCCGACCGGGTACTTCCACGGCGACCTGGTCTCGATCGTCAACACCGGCATAGGGGGGCGCGCGGTGTGCTACATCGAGCTGTCGGGCTATCCGATGACGGTGCTGCGCGGCCTGCCGACCTGGCGCGCCTCGTACCAGATCGAGAACCCGAAGATCCCGACCCACCTGCATTTCGACGCGACCCGCTTCCGCCATCCGATCTCGCCCTCGATGGATGAACTGAACCGGCTGGCCGACGACTACGAGTGGTTCCTGCAGGCGATCGCACTGGGCGTGATCCGCCGCAAGCCTGACCTGGGCGACCGCGAAGCGGCGTTCCAGCCGCGCGGGCAATACCTGTTCGAAGTCGAGCCGGGTTCCGGCGAATGGCTCCAGATCGGCAACGAGTATGCGATCCGCTCGAACGGCCTGCCGCCGTACTACCGCGAGCAGGTGATCGCGGCGGTCCAGCACCGCCTGGCGGGGCTGGGCGCGCACCAGCTGGCCCTGCTGGCCGCCCTGATGCGCCACTACCAGTTGCGGGTCTACGAGCCGCGCCTCGAAGTCGACGAAACCGGCGCCCAGCTGCCGTCGCCCTCGCTGCCGAACATTACCGCGCGGCGCCTGTACGACCAGTGGATCCGGCGCGCGGCGAACACCGACCCCTCGCTGTCGCCCGAGCAGATCGAGACGGCGCTGAGCGGCATCGCCGGCTGGACCGAGCCGGTGCCCGGTTCGGCCGCCGACGCCTACAGCTGGGAAGTCGAGCGCCCGGTCGACAAGCGCGTGATCCTGCCCGAGGTGCTGGCCAGCGAGGAGCGGGCGGGGCAGGCGCTGCGGCGTCCGCCGCAGGCCGGCGTCGCCGCCGCGCCGCCGGTGGTACCAGGCGAGACCCGCTACAAGCTGTTCCTGCAGGGCGCCCAGCGCGGACCCTACACCGCCGCCGAGATCGCCCAGCAGGCGGCGCGCGGCGAAGTCGACCACGCCACCCGGGCCTGGGACATGCGCTGGGATCCGAGGCTCGGCAAGTGGAGCACGGTCGGCGCGCTGCCGGAACTGGCGGCGCTGCTGGGGACGGCGATCCCCGATCCCGATGACGGCGTCCCGGACCCCGAATGAAGGATGGCATGAGCCAGGACCAGGCGCTCTACCGCTGCATCAATGCCGGCTGCGGCCGGGGCTTCCCGCGCCGGGTGAACTTCTGCCCGTGGTGCGGGACGGCCCAGCAGGCCGGGGCGGCGCCTGTCGCGCCGTCGCTGGACAAGGTGGCGCCCACCGTGGCGCCCCTGGCCGCCGCCGCGGACGCCGTGCAGCCGACGGTGCCGCCGCCATCGCCATCGCCGCCTCCGCCCCAGCCGCCGCCGTCACCGCCGCGGACTGCGCCGCCCCAGCCCGCGCCGCCAGGCGCCACGCCGTTCGGCAACCGTCCGGCATCCGGTCCCGCGCCGCGCGCACCCGCAGCCGGCGCATCCGGCGCCGCCGCGCCGGTCCAGCGCCGCGAACGTTCCCCGACGCGACGGCGCCCGGTCCGCCTGCGCTGGTGGATCGTGATCCTGGGCGCGCTGTGGCTGCTCTGGCTGATCGCCAATCCCTCGCAGGCGCTGATCGAACGCCGCATGGAGAGCGCCATCGCGCTGGCGAAGGAATGCAAGCCGCGCGCGGCCCAGGACGCGCTGATCGAACTGCGTTCGACGCGCGCCAGCAGCGAGCAGCTGCGCCAGGTGCAGGATGCGCTGAACAAGGCGGCGGGCGACTGCAGCCGCGCCGAACAGCGGCGCGAAGCCTGGGAAGCGGCGCGCCTGGCGGTCGAGAAGCTGCTCAAGGCCTCGGCCTACGACAAGGCGCGCACGCGCCTGGCGGCCTTCACGCGGCGCTGGGGCGAGGACGAGGGGACGCGCGCACTGAAGCAGCGCATCGAGGCGGGCAAGCGCGAACATCCGCTGGCCGACCCGGCGCGCGGCGCGCGCTGAGCGGACCGGCCGCTCATCAGGCTGCCGTCAGCCGCGTTGGCGGCCGCCGGTGTATGCTTCAGGCATCAGAAATCAGGAAACGGCAAGGAGATCGACATGAAATCAACCATGGTGGGCACGCTGCTGGCGCTCGCCGTGCTGGCAGGCTGCAGTCGCGAGGAAGAGGCGATGGGCCCGGCCCAGCGTGCCGGCAAGGCGCTCGACGAGGCGGGCGCCAAGGTCACGGATTCCCTGAAGGACGAACTGGCCAAGGCCGATCGCGCCGCCGACGAGGCGCGCGACAAGGTCGAGGATGCGACGCGCGACGCCAGCCGCGGGCTCGAGCGTGCGACCGAGGAGGTCGGCAAGAAGCTCGAGGAGGCCGGCGAGAAGATCCAGGACAAGTAAGGCGCGTCAGGCGTGGGCGACATGGGCGACGCGCAGTTCCTGGCGCTCGCCCATCACCACCGACAAATCGACCCGTCCGGCGCGCCACGCGCACTCCAGGTTCTGTTCGATCTCGTCGATGCAGGCCCGCTCCGGGTCGGCGAAGCCGCGCACGCCGTAGGCGCGGTTGCGGCCGTGCGCCTTCGCCATGTACAGCGCCATGTCGACCAGGTTGACGGCGCGTTCCCACGGCAGCACCTGGCTGCCGACCGCCAGCGGGAAGGGCGAGAAGCCGATCGATACGTTCACCGACAGCGTCATGCCCTGGTGCTCGACGGTGATGGCATTGATGCCGCCCAGGATGCGCTGCGCCACCTCGTCCAGGCCGCTGCGCGGGATCGCCGGCAGGAAGGCGAGGAATTCCTCGCCGCCCCAGCGCACGATCATGTCGGTCTCGCGCAGGATCTCGCGCAGGCCGGCGGCCATCGCCGTGAGCACCGCGTCGCCGGCGGCGTGGCCGTAGGTGTCGTTGATGTGCTTGAAATGGTCGACGTCGAGCAGGAACAGGGCGCCGGTCTGCTCGCTGCTGGCGCAGCGCGGGTCGCCAGGCGGCAGGCCGCGCATGAATTCGAGGAAGTGGCGCCGGTTGTACAGGCCGGTCAGCGGATCGCGCACGCTCTGCTGCTTGAGTTCGCGGTTCTTTTCGTGCAGCTGGGCGTTGGCATGGCGCACCTTGCGGTACAGCAGGCCGACGATCACGGACGCCAGCGCGAACACCACGGCCAGCAGCCACCAGACGCGCTGCTGCAGGCGGCGGTTGTCGAGCTCGGTCGACTTGATCTGGTTTTCGCTGCGCAGCAGCTCGATCTGGCGCTGTTTCTTGTCGGCTTCGTATTTTTCCTGCAGGTCGAGCATGGCCTGCTGGCGGCGCTTTTCGAACAGTTCGTTGGAAATCCCGCGTTCGCGGTGGTAGGCCCGCAGGGCGCCCGCCAGGTCGCCGGCGCGCTCCAGCGCGGCGCCGTATTCGACCAGCGCCACCTGCAGCTCCGGCTTGTCGCCCAGTTCGGCGTACCCGGTCACGCCCAGTTCCATGTGCCGCTTGCCCTCGGCCAGCCTGCCGGTGGCCAGGTAGGCCTGGCCCAGGTTCAGGTGGGCGGTGGCTTCCACTTCGCGGTCGTTGAGCCCGCGCGCCGCCGCGATCGCCTGCTCGGCATAGGCCGCGGCCTGGCGGTAGTCGTGCATCTTCAGGTAGCAGTCGGACAGGTTCACCAGCGAATACGCGACCCGTGCCAGGGCGCCGATCTTGCGCTCGAGCGCGAGGCTGTCCTGCAGGGCGCGCAGCCCGCGCTGGATCTGGCCGGTCTCGATCGACAGCGCGTATTCCGCATTCTTGAGCGTGGCCGTGCGGCCCGGCGAATTCGCCTTTTCCGCCGCCTTGTAGGCTTCGTCCAGCACCGCGAAGCCCTTGTCGTATTCGCGCATCAGGCGGTAGTGCCGCGCCAGCGCGTTCAGGGCCATCACGGTGTGGATCGGGTCGCCGTGCTGGCGCGCCAGGTTGGCGGCCGCCTGCAGCCGTTCCAGGGCGGCCGGCAGGTTGCCTTCTTCCGCATACGACTCGCCCGACGAGATCGTCGTGCGCACGCGCAGGTCGATGTCGTCGGTGGCCTGCGCCAGCTTTTCCGCTTCCCAGATCAAGCGGTGCGATTCCGCCAGCTGGTGCTGCGCGAAGACGATGTAGCCCTGGCGCAGCAGCCCGTTGGCCAGCGCCCGGTTGTTGTTCTCGGCCCGTCCGATGGCGATCAGCTCGTCGGCCAGGGCCCTGGCCAGGTCGTGCCGGCCCAGTCCGAACTGGGCCTGGGCCAGCTGGCTGAGGAATTCGATGCGCTGCGCCAGCGGCGCGGCGCGGCCTTCCGCCTCCATCGCCGCCAGCAAGGGCATGGCGCGTTCCGGAACGAAGCGGTTGATTTCGCGGATCTCGGCCAGGCGTTCGGTCAGCGCAGGCGTGCCCCCGGTACTTGCCAGAGCCGGGGCGACACAGAGCGACGCGGCCAGCGCGAGGCATCGGGAGCGCGCGAGGGCGCGTTGCAGGGCTGCTGACATGGCTCGGTCTCGTGAGGCCGTTGAGGGAATTGTTTGGAAATATTATAGGGCTGTTGCAGGAGGGAAATTCTACTTTCTCTTCAATTGTCACTAAAATGACACATGCATATGCAGGAAATGTCACTACTAAAATGTCACTACTACTATCCAGCCCGCTCGCCCCGGGTTCCCGGCCCGGGCGCCGGCCCGGGCGGGACCGGCGCCGGCGGTCGGTTCAGGCGGCGGACACCAGCTTGAGTCCCAGCACCCCTGCCAGGATGAGCGCAAGGCAGGCTATCCGGGCCGGCGCGGCGGAATCGCCCAGGAAGGCCATGCCGAGGACGGCGGTGCCCGCCGCACCGATCCCGGTCCAGACCGCGTAGCCGGTCCCGACCGGCAGGGTACGCAGCGACAGCGAAAGCAGCACGACACTCGACAGGCCGGAGGCGAGTGTCAACAGCGAAGGAAGCAGGCGCGTGAAGCCCTCGGATGCCTTCATGCTGAAGGCGAAGGCGATTTCGAGGATGCCGGCAATGGTAAGCAAGGCCCAGGCCATAGGTGACAACTCCTTTGAATGGCTACGGACGCGCGCCTGGCGACGGCGGCGCGTCCGCGCAGGCCGGTCAGGCGCTGACGGCGGCGGGTTGGGTGCGGAATGCGATGCCGAAGCGGTTGAAGGCGTTCATCAGGCCGACCGCATAGGTGAGATCGGCCAGTTCCCTGTCGCTGAATTCGGCGGCGGCGGCCTGGTAGTCGGCGTCGGGAACACCGGCGCCGGCGACCCGCGTCACGGTTTCGGCCCAGGCCAGCGCACTGCGTTCGCGGACGCTGAACATGGCGCCGGCGTCGTGCCAGACCGGCAGCAGGACCAGCTTGTCGGTCGACAGGCCGGACTTCAGGAGATCGCGCGAGTGCATGTCGATGCAGAAGGCGCAGCCATTGATCTGCGATACCCGCAGGTACACGAGGTCGACCAGCTGTTTCGGCAGGCTGGCTTGCTGGAGGGTGGCGTACACGCCGCCGAATGCCCGGTAGGCGTCGGGGGAGGCCTTGGCGTAGTCAGCACGATGAGTCATTTCATTTCCTTGCATGGGTTGGTGAAGGACGCCATCGTGCGCGCTCCTGGCCCATGCCGGAAGGTCCATGATCTGGTTCCTGGAGCAGGTCATGACTGCGCCGGCCCTGCCTGCATCAGCGCCAGCAGGCGGCGGCCGAGTTTCGCGGCCGTGTCATGCGAGTCGACGTTCGTAAAGTTCAGCAGCAAGCCCGGGCTGCCTCCTTCCCCTGCGCTCCAGTTGGTCAATGCTTCGCCGTACAGGCCGTGTTCGCGCATGCGCGCGACCAGCTGCCGGTCCGGTTGTCCGCCTTGCAGGCGCAGGATCAGGTGCATGCCGCCCGGCTGCGGGTCGATGCGTACGTACTTGCCCAGGACGCTCTCCAGGCCCGCCGTGGCCGCATTGCGGCGCTCCGCATACAGCTTTCTCATGCGCTGGATATGGCGCGCGAAATGGCCCTCCGTGATGAAGGCCGTGACGATGGCCTGGGTCAGCTGCGGGCTTCCGGCAAAGGCCTCGGTGGCCCGCTCGAAGCACCCGACCTGCGCTTCCGGCACCACGAGGTAGGCCAGCCGCAGGCTGGGAAGCAGCACCTTGCTGAAGGTGCCGGCATACAGCACCCGCCCGTCGCGGTCCAGGCTCTTCAAGGCAGGCAGGGGACGGCTGACATAGCGGTACTCGCCGTCGTAGTCGTCCTCGATCACCCACGCGCCGGTGCGCGCCGCCCAGTCCAGCAGTTCCAGGCGCCGGCACAGCGACAGCGTCACGCACAGCGGGCTCTGATGGGCAGGCGTGACCACGGCCGCGCGCGCCCGCGGCGCCAGCCTGCTTCCTTCGGACACCACGATGCCTTCGCCGTCGACCGGCACCGGGACGGCAGCAAGGTGAAAGCGCCCGAGCAGGTCGCGGGTCGGCGGGTAGCCCGGATCTTCGACCCAGACCTGGTCTGCGGCCTGCAGCAAGGCCTGGCAGATCAGTTGCATCGTGTGGCGGTAGCCCGAGGTCACGAAGACCTGGGACGGCGCGCAGTCGATTCCGCGCGCCATGTGGAGGTAGGCGGCAATTTGCGCGCGAAGCTGCGGCAGGCCGAACACCGCGGGATGGACCATGTCGGCCGCTTGCATGGCGCGTATGCATCGCGCGCCCAGGCGCGCCCAGATCTTGCGCGGAAAGGCGTCGAGGGCGGGCAAGCCCATCTGGAACGGCAGGATCGAATCCGGGCGGTACGAAGGTGCTGCGGCGCTATCGGCGGACTGCGGTTCCGGGCTGGCCACGGGTGCGCGCGGCTTGAGGCCGGGCGTCACGATGGACCCCGCCTGGCCCCGGGCCACGATATATCCTTCGGCGACCAGCAGGGAATACGCAGCGTCGATCGTGCCTCTCGACAGGCCCAGCTCCCTGGTGAGCGCACGCGCCGACGGGATGCGGTCGCCCGGCTTGAGCATGCCGCTGGAAATGGCGCTGCGAAAGCGCTCATAGATCTGCCGGTAGAGCGGTGCGCTCGCCCCCGGGTCCAGGGGAGTGAGATTGCTGGTCGTTGCGATAGTCATGGCGTCTTTTAGCATCGCCGCCCGGCCCTGTAAAGGGTGGGCGGCGGCGCCGGACAGGCGCATCCGGCGGCCAAGGGGCGCAGCACATCATGACCTCGATGCCATGTCATTTCATGGCCCTGGCGATGGGGCCAAGCCGATCCTAGACTCTGGCCTGTCCATCCAGAAAGGTAAAGCATGAACATCCTGCGTATCAGTTGCAGTCCCCGCGGCCAGGAGGCGGAGAGCCACAGGCTTTCCCAGCGCATCGTCGAAGGCCTGTTCGAGCGCAGTCCGAACGCCAGGCTGATGGACCGGATGATCGGACAGGATCCGGTTGCGCATATCGACGCGGATATCGCACTGGCCCAGCACCAGGGCGACGCCGGACGCTCCGGGCATGCGTCGCTGCTGCGTTCCGAAGCGCTGATCCGCGAAGTCGAGGCGGCCGATATCCTGGTCATTGCCACGCCCATGCACAATGCGGGCGTGCCCTCGGTGTTGAAAGCATGGATCGATCATGTGGTGCGCTCCGGCCGTACCTTCACCGTGGGCCCCGAAGGCAAGACAGGCAGCCTGCGCGACCGGCCGGTCCTGGTCGCCGTGTCCTCGGGCGGGCGCTATTCCGGCGAGCGGGCGCGCCAGCCCGATTTCCTCACGCCCTACCTGACGGCCATCCTCGGCATGGTCGGCCTGCGGGACCTGCATTTCTTCTCGGTGCAGGGCACCGGCCTGGGCGAGCAGGTGGTGGCCCTGGCCAGGATCCAGGCGGAACACGGGATACGCGCGTATTTCTCGTCGCTTCCTGAACGGCATCCCGTGCCTGGCGCCCTGGCCTGAAGCGGGGCCTGCGCGACGCCGCCTTGCGCAAGCCGGCGTCGCGCGACGGGGGCGCGCACTATACTGGCCCTCGCACCGGAGCGTGGCAGAGAAGGGCATGCAATGTGGAAATCACCGTGGACAAGATGGGGAGCGGCCCTGGGCTTTGCACTGGGCGGCTTCTTCGACGGCATCCTGCTGCACCAGGTCCTCCAGTGGCACCACCTGCTGAGCCTGGTGCCCGGGCTGGACGACCTGCGCGTGCAGGTGCTGTGGGACGGGTATTTCCACCTCCTGATGTATGCGGTCGCGCTGGCCGGCCTGGTCGGGCTGTGGCGTGCGCAGCGCCGGGGCGCGGCCGGCTGGGGCCGGGCGCTTCCTGGCGCGGCGCTGCTCGGCTTCGGCGCCTGGCACGTGGTCGATGCCTTGCTGTCGCACTGGCTGCTCGGCATCCACCGCATCCGCATCGACGCTCCGGATCCCTTGCCGTGGGACCTGCTGTGGCTGGGCGTGTTCGGCATCGTGCCGCTGGTGATCGGCTGGCGCCTGGCGCGCGCCGGGGACAGCGGCCTGCGTGGTTCCGCCGCCGCCATGCTGCTGCTGAGCGCGGCGACCTCGGGCGCCGGCGCCTGGGCGCTGCTGCCGCCGGCCGGGCAGGATGTCGCCACGGTCGTGTTCCACCCGGGCGCCGGACCGCGCGACGTGTTGGCCGCGCTCGACGCGGTGGATGGAAGGCTGGTGTGGAGCGATCGGGCGATGGGCGTGGTGGTGGTGGCGGTGCCGGAAGGGCGGAGATGGGAGCTGTGCCGGCATGGGGCGCTGCTGGTGAGCGGGACGGGTGTGCCGGCGGGATGCTTCGACTGGAGCAAGGTTTGAGCTGAAGCGACGTGCTTCTTGCCACTTGCGTTGGCAGGGTAGGGTGGACAGCTCGCTGTCCACGCGGCGATAGTGATCGGCGCCGATATCCGGTGCGATGATCTCGCCTGTAACCGTCACCGCGTGGGCGGAATCCGCCCACCCTGCCTCAGACCGCGATCTGCTGCAGCAGGTACAGCCGTTGATACAGCCCGCCCTCGATGCGCATCAGCTCATCATGCGCTCCCGCCTCGGTGATGCGCCCATGGTTCAGCACGATGATCCGGTCCGCTTCCCGGATGGTCGACAGCCGGTGCGCGATCGCGATGATGGTCACCTTGCCGCGCAGCTCCTCCAGCGCCTCCTGCACGATCTGCTCGGTGGCGCTGTCGATGCGCGAGGTCGCCTCGTCCAGCAGCAGGATGCGCGGCTCGCCGGCCAGCGCGCGCGCGATCGCCACCAGCTGCTTCTGGCCCGAGGACAGGCGCGAACCGCCTTCGCCGAGCTGGGTCTCGTAGCCCTGTTCCAGCGCCGCGATGAAGCCGTGCGCATGCGCCGCGCGCGCCGCCGCCTCGATGCGCGCCAGCGGCAGGCCGCGCCCCATGTCGATGTTCTCGCGCGCTGTCGCGGCCAGGATGAACGGGTCCTGCGGCACCAGCCCGACCTCGTTGCGGAAGCGCTCGTTGTCGATGCGTGCGAGCGGCAGGCCGCCGATCTCGATGCTGCCCTGCTCGACGGTGTAGTAGCGCAGCAGCAGCGACAGCAGGGTCGACTTGCCGCTGCCGGTGTGGCCGACGATGCCGAAGAACGCGCCCTGCGGGATGTCGAGCGACAGGTCGTGCAGCACCGGCTGGCCGGGGATGTAGGCGAAGGTCAGGTGGCGCACCCGCACCGCCGGCGCGTGCGGGTCATGGGCGTCCCGGGTGCCGCTGCGCCCGGCCGCGTGCTCGGGCGCGCCTTCCTCGTCCAGCAGGGCGGACACGCGCGAGGTGGCCACCACCGCCTGCTGCAGGCCGCTGAACTGCATCGTGATCTGGATCAGCGGCTCGACCACGCGCGCGATATAGCTGATGAAGGCGTACAGCACGCCCACCTCGACCGCGTTCATCTGGCGCTGGCCGAAGGCGAAGATCACGATCGCCAGCAGCACCACGTTGAGCATGTCGAGCATGGGGCGCAGCAGGAAGGCGTTGGCGCGCAGCTCGGCCAGGCGCGCCGTGTAGTGCGCGCGGTTGGTGGCCAGGAAGCGCTCGCCGAAGCGCGCCTCGGCATTGCTGGCTTGCAAGACGCTCATGCCGCCGATCGATTCGGACATCTGCCCGTTGATGTCGCTGCGCAGCGCGCGCGCCCGCGTCACCGCCGGCGCCGACAGGCGCTGGTACAGCCACACGATGCCCACCACGGCCGGCACCAGGGTCAGCACGATCAGCATCAGGCGCCAGTCGAGCCAGGCCATCGCGATCATGGTTCCCACCAGCACGATGCTGCTGTCGAGGATGACGAACAGCACCTGGATGTACAGGGTCTTGACCGCCTCGGTGTCGTTGGTGACGCGGCTGACCAGCTGGCCGGTGATGGCGCGGTCGAAGAAGGCCATCGGCAGGCGCAGCACGTGGCCGTAGACCCATTCGCGCAGGCGCTGCACCGAGCGCATCGCCAGGCCCGACAGGCGCACCAGTTGCAGGTAGCGGATCCAGCTCGCGAGCCAGCCGGTGATCACCAGCCCGCCCAGCAGCAGCGCCATGCGCTGCCAGTCGAGTTCGCGCGGCAGCAGGTGGTCGTCGATCAGCGCCTTGCCCAGCAGCGGACCGATGACTTCCAGCCCGGCCGCGATCACCAGCCAGAAGCTCGCCCAGTAGAGGTGGCGGCGTTCGGGATCGGCGGCGCGGCGCAGCAGGCCGAAGGCCTGCCGGGCCTGGGCGCGCAGCACTTCCGGCGTGGTGTCAGCTGGCTTCAAGGCTGGCCTCCAGTTGTTGGTAGCGCCACTGGCTGGCGTACCAGCCGTCCAGCAGCAGCAGTTCGTCGTGGGTGCCCGATTCGGCGATATGCCCGTCGCGCAGCACGATGATGCGGTCGGCCCCGGCCACCGCCGACAGGCGGTGGCTGGCGATGATGGCCGCGCGTTCCGGCCGTTCGCGGCGCAGCTCCTCCAGGTGTTCGAGGATGCGGGTCTCGGTGCCGGTGTCGACCGCCGACAGGGCGTCGTCGAGCAGCAGCAGGGGGCTGTCGGCCAGCAGCGAACGCGCGATCGCCACCCGCTGGCGCTGGCCGCCCGAGAGCGTGATGCCCTTTTCGCCGACCGGGGTGTCGTAGCCGTGCGGGAAGCGCAGGATGTCGTCGTGGATCGCCGCCATGTTCGCCGCCTGTTCGATCTCGGCGCGCGAGGCGCCCGGACGCGCCAGCGCGATGTTCTCGGCGATCGTGGCCGAGAACAGGAAGGATTCCTGCGGCACCCAGCTGGTCGCGGCGCGCAGCGCCGCCAGCCGGTAGGCGTCGAGCGGATGGCCGGCCCAGCCGACCCGGCCCTGCTGCGGCGTGGCCTGGCGCATCAGCACGCGCAGCAGGGTCGACTTGCCGGAACCGGTCGGTCCCACCAGTCCCAGCGTCTGGCCGGGTTCGAGGGTGAGCGACACCCGGTCCAGCGCCGGCTTTTCCTGCTGCTGGTAGGAGAACGTGACGCCATCGACCACCAGCGGGCCCTTGCCGACCTGCTCGAGCGCGCCCTTGTCTTCCACGCTCAGCGGCGCTTCCAGCAGCGGCTGCAGGCGCGCCAGGCCGGCGCGGCCGCGCTCGATCAGCGACAGCACCCAGCCGGCGGCGAACATCGGCCAGATCAGCTGGCCCAGGTACATCGAGAAGCTGGTCAGCGCGCCGACCGTGAGTTCGCCGTGCCAGACCAGGTAGCCGCCCAGTCCGAGCGTGAGCCCGGTGGCGGCGGTCAGGGTCAGGCCGACCGCCGGCTCGTAGGCGGCTTCCCATTTCTGGGCGCTCAGGCTGGCCGCCGCCGCGTGGCCGGCCAGTTCGCCGAACTGCTGCGCGCTGCGCCGTTCCAGGCCGAGCGCGCGCAGGGTGCGCACGCCGGACAGCGATTCCTGCACATGGTCGTTGAGGGCCGAGAAGCGCTTCAGCGCGTCGCCCTCGGCGGTATGGATGTGCGAGGAGATGCGCCAGAAGGCGAGCGCCATCAGCGGGAAGGGCAGCAGGGCGATGGTGGCCAGGCGCCAGTCGACGCCGAGCGTCATGATGCCCAGCACCATCACCAGGGTCAGGGTGCCGTCGAAACCGGCCAGCATCGCCTCGCCGGCCGCCATCTCGATGGCGTCGACGTCGTTGGTGGCGAGCGCCATCAGGTCGCCGGTGCGCTGGCGCTGGTAGAAGGCCGGCCCCTGGGCCGCCAGGCGTGCATACAGGCGGGTGCGCAGCTCGACCCCGAGCTTGTAGGCGGCCGTGTACAGCCGGATGCGCCAGCCGACCCGCAGCGCATAGATCGCCAGGCCCAGCCCGAGCAGCTGGAACAGGCCGATCAGCAGCTCGTGTTCGCCCAGGCGGTGCGCCGCCAGGCCGTCGATCAGGGCGCCCACCTTGCGCGGGATCAGCACCGTGCAGATGGCCACGCCGACCAGCATCACTGCCGACGAGGCATAGGATTGCCAGTGCCGGCGGACGAATCCGCCGATCAGCCTTGCCAGACTCATTGAAATTCCTTGGAGTGCGCCCGAAAAACAAAAGCGGGCCGAAGCCCGCTAGTGTAGTAGTTTTGGCCAGCGGGCGCAGCCCGCAAGTTGCCAGGATTATTTCTTGCGCTTGTGCGAAGCCAGGTCGACCTTCGGCGCCCGTGCGGAGGCCGAGACCGGCGCGGAGGCCGGATGCGGCACCACCGAGGCTTTCGACACGCCTTTGCCGGCGGCCTTGGCGACCGGCTTCTGGCGAGCGACCGGGATCGGCTCGTCGACCGCTGCGACCGCTTCCACGGCCACCACGGGTTCCTCGGCGACCACGGGTTCCTGGACCGGGGCTGCGGGCGCATCGGCAGGAGCGCCGGCCGCTTCGGCCGCCTTCTCGGCCACGGCCTCGACGGCCTCGGCGGCCGCCTGGGCTTCGGCCTGGACCGTGCTGGACACGGCTTCGACAGCCGGTTCGCTGGCCTCGGCCACGGCTTGCGCCGCTTCGGACACGGTATCGGCCACGCTCCTGGACGCTGCCTCGGCGACCGGCTCGGTCACCTCGGCCACGGCGCGCTCGACTGGGGCGGCGGCGGCCGTGACGGCCTCGGCGGCGGCAGAGGCGGCATCCGCTGCAGGTGCAGGCGCGGAGAAGGGCGCGGCCAGCGTCGCGGCGCCGAAGACTTCCGGACGCACCACGTAGGCCTGGGCGCTGCTGGCGATGCTGAACAGTTCGCGGCTGTAGGCGAAGAGGCTGCGGAATTGCTCTTCGGCATGCGAGCGCAGTTCAAGCAGGTCGCTCGGGTTGGTGGCGGAAAACAGCTGGCGCACCGCGTTCGAAGAACGTTCGACCGAGTCGCGCGAGGCGGAAAGGTTGAGCGCAACGACCTTGCTGGCGTTGTCGAGCGCCTGGGTGGTCAGGGTACGGAATAGGGCAAACTGTGCCTCCAGCTGGGCGGTGCGTGCTGCGGACAATTGCTCTGGAATTGAGGTCATGAGATTTCCTTGTCGGTCAAATATGGCGCACTGCAATATCGTCTAGTGTATCCCACGATTGCTGGGTGTTGCAATGCACAATGCGAAGTATTTAACAAGGGTAATATTGCGATGCAGCATTAGTTGTTTTAACACACGGGAGGGCCGCCCGAGTGTGGACGAAATCGCTACAATCAGGGTTCCACCAGACAAGGAGGATTGCATGGATCTCGTGATTCGCAACGCCACGCTGCCCGACGGCAAGAGCGGCATCGACATCGGCATCGAGGGCGCACGCATCGCCGCGCTGCAGCCCGGCTTGCAGGCCCGCGGCGCCCGCGAGATCGACGCCGAGGGCGACCTGGTCAGCCCGCCCTTCGTCGACGCCCATTTCCACATGGACGCCGTGCTCAGCTATGGCTTGCCGCGCGTGAACCGCAGCGGCACCTTGCTTGAAGGCATCGCCGTATGGGGCGAGCTCAAGCCGCAGCTGAGCCAGGAAGCCCTGGTCGAGCGCGCCTTGCGCTATTGCGACTGGGCGGTGGCGCGCGGCCTGCTGGCGATCCGCACCCATGTCGACATCTGCGACGACCGGCTGCTGGCGGTCGAGGCCCTGCTGGAGGTGCGGCGCCGCGTCGCGCCCTACCTCGACCTGCAGCTGGTGGCCTTCCCGCAGGATGGCCTGCTGCGCAGCCCGGGCGCCTTCGGCAACCTGCGGCGCGCGATCGCGATGGGCGTGGACGTGGTCGGCGGCATCCCGCACTTCGAACGCACGATGGCGCAGGGCGCCGAATCGGTGCGGCTGCTGTGCGAGTTCGCTGCCGAAAAAGGCTTGCGGGTGGACATGCATTGCGACGAGACCGACGATCCGATGTCGCGCCACATCGAGACGCTGGCCTTCGAAACCCAGCGCCTGGGCCTGCAGGGCAGGGTGGCGGGCTCGCACCTGACCTCGATGCATTCGATGGACAACTACTACGCGAGCAAGCTGCTGCCCCTGATCGCCGAGAGCGGCGTGGCGGCGATCGCCAATCCGCTCATCAACATCACCCTGCAGGGCCGCCACGACAGCTATCCCAAGCGGCGCGGCATGACCCGGGTGCCGGAACTGCTGGCGGCCGGGGTTGACGTTGCCTTCGGTCATGACTGCGTGCTCGACCCCTGGTATGGCATGGGATCGGGCGACATGCTGGAAGTGGCGCACATGGGCCTGCACGTGGCGCAGATGACCGGGCTGGACGCCATGCACCAGTGTTTCCTCGCGGTCACGCAGACGCCGGCGCGCATCCTCGGGCTCGACGGCTACGGCATCGAGCCGGGCTGCCATGCCGACCTGGTGATCCTGGATGCCGGTTCCACGGTCGAGGCGATCCGCCTGCGCGCGGCGCGCCGCATGGTGCTGCGCCGGGGCCAGGTGGTGGCGCAAGCCCCGCGTTCCAATGCCTCGTTGCAATTGCCCGGACGCCCAGACAATGTGAATTTCCGTATAGCACCCCAAGCTACACACAGTAGGTGAAAAACCCGGCGGTTTGGGGCAGAATACGAGGCTTTCCAGTTCGGTAAAGCCCCTGCTGCCGTGAACGATATCCAGATCCGTCCCGCCACCGACGCCGACTTCGAGTCGATGTGGAGTATCTTCAGCGATCTTGTCGCCGCTGGGGAGTCCTACACGTTTACCCCGGCCACCTCGCGCGAAGCCGCATACCACTACTGGCTCGGGCCGGGGGTGAACACCTATGTCGCGGCCATGGGCGGCGCCCGGGTGCTGGGCATGTACCGGCTGGTGCCGAACCAGGTCGGGCGCGGCCACCACGTGGCGAACGCCTCGTTCATGGTCAACCCGTCGGCGCAGGGCGCCGGCGTGGGAGGCCTGCTGGGCGAGCACAGCATCGAGGAGGCGCGCCGCCAGGGCTACCTGGCCATGCAGTTCAACTACGTGGTCAGCACCAATACCGCCGCCGTCAAGCTCTGGAAAAAGCTGGGCTTCTCGATCGTCGGCACCCTGCCCAAGGCGTTCCGGCACAAGCGCTTCGGCTATGTCGATGCCTACGTGATGTACCAGCTGCTGCAGGACCCGGACCACTGGCCGACGGCGGACGAATGACGGGGGTGAAGGAAATCCTGCGCACCGGGCGCCTGCGCCTGCGCACCCTGTCCGAGGACGACGCGCCGTTCTACCTGGAGCTGGTCAACGATCCCGATTTCATCGAGCACATCGGCGACCGCGGCCTGCGCTCCCTCGACGACGCCAGGCGCGCCCTGCGCGAGGGACCGGTCGCGATGCAGGACGCACGCGGCCATTCGCTGTACATGGTCGAGCGGCTCGAGGACGGCGCCCCGGCCGGGCTCAGCGGCCTGATCAAGCGCGAGCTGCTGGACGAGGTGGACATCGGCTATGCCTTCCTGCCGCGCTTTCGCGGCCATGGCTACGCCATCGAGGCGGGCCGCGCCGTGACCGCGCATGCGGCCGCGCTCGGCATCCGCAGGCTGGCGGCGATCACCGCGCCGGGCAACTGGGCTTCCATCGGGCTGCTGCTGAAGCTGGGCATGCGTTTCGACCGCCTGGCCGCGCTGGCGCCGGGCGAGGATGCCGTCAACGTCTACCTGCTCGACCTGCCTCCACCCAACGGCTGAGCCGCGTGCGCATGGCGTCGCATCCGGTGATACGATGACAGTGTCAATGTCCACCTCCGAAATGCCGAACACGCAATGCCCACCGACGAACCTGCCCGCGACGCTCCCTTCTTCATCGTCCTCAATGCCGGATCGGGCCATGCCGAGACCGAACTGCGCAGGGAGACGATCGTCGAAGTGATCGGCAGTACCGGACGCGCCTGCCACCTCGAGGTGGTCGAGGATCCGGGCCGCCTGGGCGACATCGCGCGCGGCATGGCCGAGCGCGCCCAGGCCCACGGCGGCATCCTGGTCGCCGCCGGCGGCGACGGCACCATCAATACGGTGGCGCACGAAGCGGTGCTGGCCGGCTGTCCGTTCGGCGTGCTCCCGCAAGGCACCTTCAATTATTTCGGCCGTGCCCACGGCATTCCCGAAGACCTGGCCGAGGCCGTGTATGCGCTGCTGCGCGCCCAGGTACGGCCGGTGCAGGTCGGTATGCTCAACAACAAGATCTTCCTGGTGAACGCCAGCGTCGGGCTGTATCCGAGGATGCTCGAGGAACGCGAGATCGACAAGCGCCAGTACGGGCGCAGCCGCCTGGTCGCCTTCCTGTCCGCCCTCAAGATCGCGCTGCGCCCGCACCGCCACCTGCGCATCACGCTCGAACTGGACGGCAAGGAGCGGCGCCTGCGCACCACCACCCTGTTCGTCGGTAACAACCGCCTGCAGCTGGAACAGGTCGGCATGGAAGGGCTGACCGCGGCGGTGGAGGAGGGCCAGCTGGTGGCGCTCGCGCCCAAGCCGATGGGCAAGCTGGGCCTGCTCGGCCTGCTGGTGCGCGGCGTGCTGGGAAGGCTGGGCGGCGCGGACGACCTGACCGCCTTCGCCTTCAAGCGCATGACGGTGCGCACGCCTTCGCTGTACGGGCGCAAGCGCCTCAAGGTGGCGACCGACGGCGAGGTGACGAAGATGGCGGTGCCGATCGAATTCCGGGTGCTGGAAGGACGGCTGGCGCTGATGGTGTCGGGACAGGCGCGCAAGGCGGCCCGTCCCCTGGCCGGCGAGGCCGAGCTTACCTGATTACCTGACCCATAGCAGGCGCAGGCCGTAGACGTCGAAGCGGTTCGACGGTCCTTCGGCGCCGCCGGCCGCGCTGAACGTGCTGTTGCTCTCCAGGTAGCTCATGTTATAAAAATCGCTCATCTCGGCCCGGTAGCTGCCCGCCCCGAGTGTCGCTTCCAGCGGCGTCGAGTAGACGGTCGGCGTATCGGCCTTGGCCAGCGGCGCATGCGGCAGCTGGATCACGCCCTGGGCCACCACCTTGCCGTTGGCATCCTTCAGCGCCAGCCACTTGACCCCGCCGCTGATGCCCAGGTTCACCTGGTTGGCGGCGTTGTGGTAGCGCACCTGGACCTGGTAGCGTCCCGGCTGCGCGACCGCGATGCGCTCGACCGCGAAGCGGTCGCCCGGCTTGCCCCAGTTCGCCAGGTGCGGCTGGGCGAAGCGGGCGTTGGGCGGACTCACCGGCAGGTTCGAGGCCACGCGCGCATCGGTGACCGGGATCTCGATGCCGGCGTCGAGGCAGCGCGGCGCGCTGTGGTGGCTGCGGTTGCCCGAGCCGGGCGCCTGCGCTTCGACCGCATAGCAGGACGCCGCGCCGGCGGCGCGGTCGCGCCAGGCGCCGGCCTCCAGCCCGTTCGCGACCGGCTTGCCGTCGCGGTAAACGTTGTAGGTGACGCCGGCCTCGTTGCCGCCGCCGTCGATGCGCAGGCTGGCCTGGCCCTGCGCGTCGCGCTCCAGCCCGGAGATCGAGGGCTCGCGCGGGCCGAAGCTGGCGCCCGAGGGCGCATACGGATCGCCCTGCACGCGGCGGATGCCCTGCCGCCCGGTTTCCAGCCTGCCCAGCACGACCTCGACCTGGTTATCGTCGGCCAGTTGCGCCAGGCGGATCCTGTCCTGCGCCGGCTTGCCGTTCAGGAGGATGCGCTCGACCCGGTAATAGCCCTCGCCCTCGCGTTTGTCCATGCGTGCCTGCGGCAGCCGCACGCGCACGTCGATGCGGCGGCCGTGCAGGCGCAGGTCGGCCAGCAGGATCTCCTGCGCCGCGCCGAACATCCCGCGCCGCAGCTTCGCGGTCACGAAGGGCCGCACGGCGATCCCGTCGTCGAGGGCGGAAACGCCGAACACGTTGTTCACCACCATGCCGAGGTAGGCGCCCACCGACCACAGCTGGCGCCTGGAATTGATGACCGGTCCGATCAGCGCAGGGTTCTTTTCGTCGAGCAGCAGCGGCTGGCCGGACAGCCACTCCAGGTTTTCCATGTTCGACATGTTGAGCGCGGCGCCGCGCACCAGCGAGTCGTAGGCGGCGTCGGCCACGAGGGCATTGCCGCCCTGGACCGCGGCGCGCAGGCCATAGGCGGTGACGAAGGGCCACAGGGCGCGGTTGTGGTACACCGGCATGCCCTGCTGCTGCGGCCAGATCACCGGCGCGCCCATCGGGCCGTGCGGATAGCTGGCCAGGATGCTCTGCGTGCGGCGCGCGTCGGCCACGCCGCTGACGATCGCCAGCGCCTGGCCGAGCCAGTCGAACTTGTGCATCGGGGCGTCGTCGAAATGCGCCGCAGTCAGGCTGCTGTACATGCCGGCGTCTTCCAGCCACAGCTGGCTGTTGATGGCGCGCTTGAGCGCATCGGCCCAGCCGTCGTAGCGGCGCCCGCGGGCGGCGTCGCCGTGCTCGCGCGCCAGGCGCGCGGCCAGGCGCAGCGCCTGGTAGTGGCCGACGTTGGTCGACAGCGACTTGCTCCTGGCCATCGAGGCCAGGTCGCCCGGGATCCAGGCGGCATAGCTCTGGTCGCGCCAGTCGAGGAAGGATTGTTCGCCTGTATACAGGCCGCTGGCCGGGTCGAAGGCCGCGATGCGGTCGTTCTCGATCGTGTTCACCAGCGCCGTCAGGGCGCGCCGGGCGAAGGGCGCGCGCTCGGCGGCGGGCAGGGTGCGCAGCACTTCCTCGGCGGCGAAGGCCCAGGTGACGCGGTCGGTGCTGACCGGCCAGCTGCCGCCGCTGCCGGTGTCCTGCACGATCTGCAGGCCATCCGCGCTGCCGGCCACCTGCGGGGCCTTCGCCACGCCCTGGCGCAGGCCGGATAGCTTGAAGTCGAGCGAGTTGCGCACCCGTTGCGGGTCGAGCAGGGCCAGGCCCAGGTCGGCCGCATACGACAGGTCGCGGGTCCACACGTAGTGCCACTTCTCGCCGGTCTCGAAGCATACGCAGGGAACCGGGGCGGCGCCGTTGTAGTTGCCGTCCTTGATCTGGCTGACCGAATCCAGGCGCATCTCGGCGCCGGCCAGCGCGAACAGGGCGTCGAAGGCCAGGTTCCCGCTGCGCACGCGCGGCAGGCCTTCCTGCTCGGCGTATTCGCTGTGCTGCGGACCCGGGTCGCGCAGGTTCATGGTGGTCGAGTGGACGTAGCGGCGCAGCGCCGCGGTCGCGTCGGGCGAGGAGAAGCGCGCGCTTTCCCGCTTGCCGTCCCAGGTCGGGAAGTCCAGCGTGGCGCTGGCGGCGTGTCCCGCATGCGGATCGAGCGTCGGTCCCGTGGCGGCGTCCTGCAGGCGCGCCACGCGCAGCACCGGCGCCGCCGGGTCCGAGGCGTCGACCGTGAAGCGGTAGGTGCCGGTCCGGCGCACGAACAGGTAGTCCTCGGGTCCGGGCCGGGTCTCGAGCCGGTAGGCGGTACCGGGCGCCACGGTGACGCTTCTGTCGGTGTCGGCCACCCACTCGGCGCTCCAGTCGCGGCTGCCCACCTTGAACGCATGGTTGCCGGGGCTGACCAGGATGTCGGCCTGGTACACGCCCTCGCCCTTGTGCGCGAGGGCGTTGTCGGTGCCCCAGCCGTTGAAGGCGCCGCGGATGTACAGCTCGCGCGTGGGCGTGTCCTGGGCGGCGGCCAGGCCGCAGGCGAGGAAGGCTGCGGCGGCGATCAGGCGGCGCTTCATCGGGCCCCCGCCGGCGCCAGTTCCAGGAGGACGGCCGAACGCGCCGGCAGCACCAGCCGGCTGCGCAGGTCGAAGGTCTTGCCGCTCAGGACGTCCGTGCCGGAGGCGACGCCGGCCAGCATCTCGTGGAAGCGCGCCACGTCGAGCGCCATCTCCTTCGGATTGTTGTTGAAGGCGACCAGCACCTTCTTCGCGCCGTCATGGCGGAAATAGACATAGGTGTTGTCGCGCGGGCCGTAGTGCATCATCTTCCCGTGGTGGATGACCGGCTGGCCCTTGCGCCAGTTGACCAGCTTGCGCACGAAGTCCTGGGCGTCGCGCTGGCGCGCGCTCAGGCCCTTGCCGGCGAAGGCGTCGACCTTGTCGCCGGCCCAGCCGCCCGGGAAGTCCTGGCGGTAGCTCTTGTCGTCGCGTTCCTTCGTGGCGCTGGTCATCAGGATCTCGTCGCCGACATAGAACTGCGGAATGCGCGGCATCGTCATGATGAACACGATGTCCATCTTGTATTTGTCCAGATCCTCGCCGACGGTGCTGTAGATGCGCGACATGTCGTGATTGCCCGAGAACAGGACCAGGTTGCCCGGCTCGGGATACAGGTAGTCGAGCGACAGGGTCTCGTAGACATCGTTGAAGCCGGCCTTCCCGTCCTTGTCGGCGAGCGCGGTGCGCATCGCCTCGGCGACGGGGAAATCCATCAGGCTCGGGGTCGAGGCGCGGTAGCCGTCGAAGTTGGCCTTGCCGCGCTGCCAGCGCGCCACCACCGGCGGGCGCGTGCTCCATTCCTCGCCCACCATGTTCAGGTTCGGATACTCCTCCATCAGGCGCCTGGTGTATTCGGACAGGAAGGCGCTGTCCGAATAGCCGAAGGTGTCGATGCGCAGGCCCGACAGGCCGGCGTACTCGATCCACCAGATGTTGTTCTGGATGAGGTAGTTGGCCACCAGCGGATTGCTCTGGTTCAGGTCGGGCATGCTCTCGACGAACCAGCCGCGCGTGAAGTTGTCGCTGTCTTCCCTGGCAGCGTAGGGGTCCTGCACCGCGGTGCGGTGGTGGTGGGTCGGGACGAACTTGCCGTAGTTGACCCAGTCCGGGGTCGGCAAGTCCTTCATCCACCAGTGGCTGCTGCCGATGTGCGACAGCACCACGTCCTGGATGATGCCGATCCCGCGCTTCTTCGCTTCCTGCGACAGGCGCCGGAAGTCCTCGTTGCTGCCGTAGCGCGCATCGACACGATAGTGGTCGGTGGCGGCGTAGCCATGGTAGGAGTAGGCCGGCATGTCGTTCTCGACCAGCGGCGTCGGCCACAGCTGGGTGAAGCCCAGGCCCGCGATGTAGTCGAGGCGGTCGATCACGCCCTGGATGTCGCCGCCGTGGCGCCCGGTGCCATTCCTGCGCTCGGCCTGTTCCAGCATGCCGGGAGCGCTGTCGTTCGACGGGTCGCCGTTGGCGAAGCGGTCCGGCATGATCTGGTAGATCGCATCCTTGCTGCCGAAGCCCTGGCGCATCTTCGATCCCGGCTCGCGCGCCAGCAGGCGGTAGGGATGGCTGGCGCTGCGGCCCGCGCCCTGGAACACGATGTCGAAGCTGCCGGGACGGGCGTCCTCGCCGACCACCAGGTCGATGAACAGGTAGTTCCGGTTCGGCACCCGGGTCACCCTGGCGATGCGCACGCCCGGATAGGCCAGTTGCGGTTCCAGCTCGGCGATGCGCTCGCCGTGGACCATCAGCTGCAAGCCCTTGTCCTGCATGCCGGCCCACCAGAACGGCGGCTCCATGTGGGCGATGGCGGGGGACTGGGCCCAGGCGGCGAGCGAAGCGCCGCCCAGGACGATGCTGGCGAGGAGGTGTCTCATGATGGATGGGCTCCGTCGCCGGCCACCTCTGCGCGTAGTCAGACTACAGGTTTTGCGCACATGAGGATGCGGTACAGAAAGCCGTTCGTTGTTGTGTTGCAGCGAGAATACTATAGAAATGGCATCGTGTTCAAACGGCAAAAATCTAGTCAAAGTACATGTTTGCGTACGACAAGATTATGTTATCGCTGCCGCGTATCCGACAATTTCATTATTCCCCCTCCTTCGCATGCACCATCCTGGTGCATGGATGGGAATGAGGCCACAAAATAGTGCAGATGTAGTGCGACTACAGACCCTGTATGTCGTCATGTAGCCCAAATACAACGTGAAGTGGCGTATTTTCGGGCGAATCGGGGAAAAACATGCCATTATTCTTGCGACAAGGAACTCCCGTTGACAGTGCATCTAGTTTTAATACAGAATCCTTGGCAGAACGCTAAAGCCGTTTTCTCGGGCTGCCGTGCTGCTGGGTCGCGCTGTAGTTTCGGGAAAAACAATTGGTCTGATCAGTGAGGGGACAATGAAAATTTTCGCAACCAAGCGCGCCGGTACCCCGGTCCGCTCCGCATTCCAGCTCAGCCCGGTAGCCGCGGGCTGTGTCGTATTCCTGTCCGCACTCGCGGGCAGCGTGTACGCACAAGAAACCACCGGCACCACCAACACCGAAGCGGCCGCCGTTCCGGTGGCCGACCAGGCGACGGCCACCGAACCGATGGCGACCGGCGTGTCGACCGTGAAAGTGACCGGTATCCGCCAGGGTATCGAGGCGGCGATCTCCATCAAGAAGAATTCGAGCTCGATCGTCGAAGCCATCTCGGCCGAAGACATCGGCAAACTGCCGGACCAGAGCGTCGCCGAGTCGATCTCGCGCCTGCCGGGCGTGTCGGCCCAGCGCGGCCGCAGCTCGGGCAAGGCGGCCGAGATCTCGGTGCGCGGCCTGTCGCCGAGCTTCAACGGCACCCTGCTGAACGGCCGTGAAATGGCCTCGACCGGCAACGCCCGTTCGCCGGAGTTCGACCTGTTCCCGGCCGAACTGATGGGTTCCATCGTGATCTACAAGACCCCGGACGCGAGCGTCGTCGGCCAGGGCCTGGCGTCGACCATCGACCTGCGCACCGTCCAGCCGCTGGACTTCAGCAAGCGCGTCGTGGCCGTCAACTACAAGAAGACCCGCCTGGGCGTGAAGCAGCGCGACGGCCTGCCGGAAGGCGACGGCAAGCGCTTCTCGCTGTCGTACATCGACCAGTTCGCGAACCGCACCATCGGCGTGGCGGTCGGCCTGACCAGCTACGAGGAAACCGGCGGCGCGCAATCGAAGTTCAACTCGTGGGGCGGCTGGGTTGCGGACATCCCGTATCCGACCGCGGCCAACCCGGCCGGCACCGCCAAGGCCCCGGGCGGCTTCGGCTTCGACACCGAAGTCAACAGCCATGAACGCGACGGCGCCTTCGCCTCGCTGCAGTTCCGTCCGAACCGCAACTTCAAGTCGACCGTCGACCTGTTCTACTCGGCCGGCGAAACCGGCCTGAAGAAGACCGGCCTCGAAGGCGCGGTCGGCGGCAACAGCGCCGGCACCTACGACCCGAACGGCATCCTGACCAATGCCGTGATCAACAACGGCGTGGCCACCAGCGGCACCATCACCAACTGGGTCGGCGTGGTGCGTAACCACTACGAAGGCGCGGAAGACGACCTCAAGACCGTCGGCTGGAACAACGAACTGAAAGTCGGCGACTGGACCACCGCGGCCGACCTGACCTGGTCGAAGGCCACCAAGCAGGCTTCGCGCTACGAAACCTACGCCGGCATCCCGGGCAACGCCGCCAAGGACACCATCAGCTTCAGCGGCTTCAACGGCGCCAACTTCACCGACGTGCGCTACACCCCAGGCATGAACTACGCCGACCGCAGCGTCGCGCGCCTGACCGACGTGATGGGCTGGTCGGGCGGCACCAGCTCGCCGCAGGCCGGTTACCTGGCGATGCCGTACGTGGAAGACGAAGTCAAGGCCGTGCGCCTGAGCGCCAAGCGCGATGTCGAGTGGGGCCCGATCGTGGCCACCACCTACGGCTTCAACCACACCGCACGCGACAAGTCGCGCGTGGGCGACGAAGGCCGCCTGCTGATCAAGGGCGGCGATCCGTACGGCGCCGCCGCGATGCCGGGCACCGAGACCGCGATGGCGGGCGGCTCGGGCATCATGGTCGCCTCGTGGGATCCGCGCGGCTCGCTCGGCACCGTCTATGAGCTGGCCGGCAAGGTCGACGCCGACATCTACAACAAGTACTGGGATGTGAAGGAACGCATCTCGACCGGCTACTTCAAGGCCGACGTCGAGGGCCAGCTGTTCGGCCTGGACTACCGCGGCAACGTCGGCGTGCAGGCGATCCACACCGAGCAGACCGGCGGCGGCTACGCGGTCGACCGCGCCCGTTGCGTGGGTAACACCACCGTGAGCTGCCCGGCGCAGCGCGTCACCGAAACCGACAAGTACTGGGATGTCCTGCCGAGCATGAACCTGTCGTTCGACCTGAAGAACGACCAGGTGCTGCGCTTCGGCCTGGCCAAGGTGGTCTCGCGCGCCAACCTGGACGACCTGCGCGCCGGCCAGAACTTCGCGCTGTCGACCACCGGCCCGTTCCAGATCCTGAACGGCAGCGGCGGCAACCCGCAGCTGAAGCCGTTCCGCGCCAAGCAGCTCGACCTGTCGTACGAGAAGTACTTCGGCAAGAAGGGCTATGTCAGCGTGGCCGGCTTCTACAAGAAGCTCGACACCTACATCTACCGTGCACCGCGTGCGTTCGACTTCGCGCCGTACCTCACCCCGACCACCCCGCTGCCGGTGGGCGGCCCGTTCGCCGGTTCGACCATGGGCCTGATGACCCAGCCGATGAACGGCGACGGCGGCAACATCTACGGCTACGAACTGGCCGTGAACGTGCCGTTCGAGCTGATCACCAAGTACCTGGACGGTTTCGGCATCGCGGTCAACCACTCGGATACCCGCAGCGGCATCGACCTGCCGGAGATCGGCTTCGAGAACGTGAACGGCGACATGGTCAGCATTCCGCTGCCGGGCCTGTCGCGCAAGGTGACCAACCTGCGCCTGTACTACGAGAAGAACGGCTTCCAGGTCGCCGCGGCGGCGCGCAAGCGTTCGAACTTCCTGGGCCAGGTGTCGGACTACCAGGACAACGCGCAGCTCACCTTCATCAAGGGTGAGACCATCGTCGACCTGCAGGCATCGTACGAGTTCCAGACCGGCTGGCTGAAGGGCGCAAGCCTCTACGTCCAGGCCCAGAACTGGAACAACGCACCGTTCCTGGAGTACACCTCGGATCCGGAAAATCCGACCAACCGCGTCGACTATGGCCGTACCTACCACTTCGGCGTGAACTACAAGTTCTAATTTCGGTTGGGACTACAATGCAACCCCTGAAGGCTTCGGCCCCAGGGGTTGTTTTTCATTCAAGCGATCGATTGCAGCAGGACACCACATGCAGAACGAACCAATCAAGGATATCGTCATCGTCGGCGGCGGCACCGCCGGCTGGATGACCGCGGCGGCGCTGTCGACCGTCCTCAATGGCCGCTACAACATCCGCCTGGTGGAGTCGGACGAGATCGGCATCGTCGGCGTCGGCGAAGCCACGATCCCGATGATCCAGCGTTTCAACCGCGTGGTCGGGATCGACGAGAACGAATTCATGCGCGAGACCATGGGCAGCTTCAAGCTGGGCGTGGAATTCGTCAACTGGGGCAAGCTGGGCGACCGCTACATGCACGGCTTCGGACGCCTCGGCCAGGACCTGGCCACGGTGCCCTTCGACCAGTACTGGCAGAAGATGCGCCGCCTGGGCAAGGCCGCGCCGCTCGAGGAATACTCGATCACGCGCATGGCGGCCAAGGCCAACCGATTCATGCCGGCGCGCCGCGACCTGCCGAATTCGCCGCTCGGCGACATCACCTACGCCTACCATTTCGACGCCAGCCTGTACGCGAAGTACCTGCGCAAGCTGTCGGTGGCGCGCGGCGTGACCCGCATCGAAGGAAAAATCACGCGCGCGACCCGGCGCGAGCCGGACGGCCATGTCGACGCGGTGGAGCTGGAAGACGGCACCCGCGTGGAAGGGGAGCTGTTCATCGACTGCTCGGGCTTCCGCGGCCTGCTGATCGAGCAGACCCTGGAAACGGGCTACGAGGACTGGCACCACTGGCTGCCGGCCGACCGCGCCCTGGCCGTGCCCTGCGAGTCGGCGGCCGCGCTCACCCCGTACACGCGCGCGACCGCGCACAAGTCGGGCTGGCAGTGGCGCATCCCGCTGCAGCACCGCACCGGCAACGGCCACGTCTACTGCAGCCGCTTCATCAGCGACGACGAAGCCGCGGCGACCCTGCTGGCCAACCTGGACGGCAAGGCGCTGGCCGATCCGCGCCTGATCAAGTTCCGCACCGGCATGCGCAAGCTGGCCTGGAACCGCAACGTGGTGGCGGTGGGCCTGGCCAGCGGCTTCCTCGAGCCGATCGAATCGACCAGCATCCACCTGATCCAGTCGACGATCCAGCGCCTGGTCGACTTCTTCCCGGACCGCGGCTTCAGCCCGGTCGACCGGGACGAGTTCAACCGCCAGACGCGCTTCGAGTACGAGCGCATCCGCGACTTCATCATCCTGCACTACCACCTGAACCAGCGCACCGATTCCGAGTACTGGAAGGAATGCGCCCACATGGCCATTCCGGATACGCTGCGCCGCAAGATGGACATGTACCGCTCGCACGGGCGCGTGGTCCGGGTCGACAACGAGCTGTTCTCGGAAGTCGGCTGGATCCAGGTGTTCGAAGGGCAGAACATGCCGATCGACGGCTATCACCCGCTGGCCGACACCCAGTCGGAAAGCGACATCGCCGAGTACATGGAAAGCGTGCGCGAGGTGATCGGCAAGTGCGTGGGCGTGATGCCCTCGCATGACGACTACATCGCCAGGACCTGCGCGGCGAAGAAAATGTAGCCGGGCCCTGCCTGGTTCCGGGAACGGCCGCTTCGTGCGGCCGTTCTTTTTGGAATGTGTGGTTTTCCCGGTAGAATTGTGTTGCACTGCGGCATTATGAGCTCCGCACAAGGCAAATAGTCCCCGCGCTACTGCGCCGAACGAGTAAACTGGAGGTTTAGTACGATTTTTGAAAGCCATCCATGTCCGACACCCCCCTCCCGACGTTTTCCGAACTAGACCTTTCCGCGCCCGTCATGAAGGCGCTGAAGGACGTCGGCTACGAAACGCCGTCGCCGATCCAGGCCGCCACGATTCCACTGCTGCTGGCCAACCGCGACGTGCTCGGGCAGGCCCAGACCGGCACCGGCAAGACCGCGGCCTTCGCGCTGCCCATCCTCTCGCGCATCGACCTCAAGCAGCAGGCGCCGCAGGCGCTGGTGCTGGCGCCCACGCGCGAACTGGCGATCCAGGTGGCCGAGGCCTTCCAGAGCTATGCCGCCCACATCAAGGGCTTCCACGTGCTGCCGATCTACGGCGGCCAGAGCTACGGCCCGCAGCTGTCGGCCCTGCGCCGCGGCGTGCACGTGGTGGTCGGCACCCCGGGCCGCGTGATCGACCACATCGAGAAAGGTTCGCTCGACCTAGGCCAGCTGCGCACCCTGGTGCTGGACGAAGCCGACGAAATGCTGCGCATGGGCTTCATCGACGATGTCGAGCAGATCCTGCAGCAGACCCCGGAAGGGCGCCAGACCACGCTGTTCTCGGCCACCATGCCGCCGGCGATCAAGCGCATCGCCAAGACCTACCTGCGCGATCCGGCCGAAGTGACCGTGGCCGCCAAGACCGGCACCGCCGAGAACATCACCCAGCGCTACTGGCTGGTGGCGGGCATGCACAAGCTCGACGCGCTGACCCGCATCCTGGAAGCCGAGCCCTTCGACGGCATGATCATCTTCTCGCGCACCAAGCTGGGCACCGAGGAACTGGCCAGCAAGCTGCAGGCGCGCGGCTTCGCGGCCACCGCCATCAACGGCGACATGGCCCAGCAACAGCGCGAGCGCACCATCGAGCAGCTCAAGAACGGCAAGATCGACATCCTGGTGGCCACCGACGTCGCCGCGCGCGGCCTGGACGTGGAGCGCATCAGCCACGTGATCAACTACGACGTGCCGTCCGATCCCGAGAGCTACACCCACCGCATCGGCCGCACCGGCCGGGCAGGGCGCAGCGGCCAGGCGATCCTGTTCATCACGCCGCGCGAGCGCGGCCTGCTGAAATCGATCGAGCGCGCCACCCGCCAGCCGGTCGCGCCGCTCGAGCTGCCGACCGTGAAGGCGGTCAACGACGTGCGCATCGCCAAGTTCAAGGACCAGGTCAAGGCCGCGCTGGCCGAGGGCGGGCTGGACGTGTTCCGTTCGCTGATCGAGGAAATCGAGCGCGAGGACAACGTGCCGGCGCTCGACATCGCCGCCGCGCTGGCCAGGCTGGCCCGTGGCGACGTGCCGCTGCTGCTGGAAAAGCCGGACCGCGAGGCGCGTCCGGAACGCGCCGAACGCGCCGAGCGTCCGGACTGGGAAGACCGTCCCGCACGTCCGGTGCGCGAGCCGGGCTTCAAGAAGGAGCGCGTGGCGCGCGAGGCGGAACCGGGCATGGCGACCTTTCGCATCGAAGTCGGCCACGTGCACGGCGCCAAGCCGGGCAACATCGTCGGCGCGATCGCCAACGAGGCGGGCATTCCGTCCAAGCTGATCGGCCGTATCGAGATCTATGACGACTACAGCACGCTGGACCTGCCGGACGACATGACGCCCGAGCTGATCGAGCACCTGAAGACGATCTGGGTCGCCGGGCGCCAGCTCTCCATCACGCGCGACGGCGAAGCCCCGGCTTCGGCGCCGGCAGCGAAGAAAGGCTTCTTCAAGAAGGGCGCCGAGCGCCGCCTGACCGAGAAGCCGGCCGGCAAGAAGCCGCATCGCAAGGGTGGGGCGCCGCAGGGCTGAGTTCTGTAGGGTGGACGGGTTTTCCCGTCCACGCGTCCAGCCAGTGCATGCACGATACGCATGGTGTGTTTGAACGCGTGGACGGCCGTCCCCCTACTTGCCCGCGACTTTCGCGTCCTCGGGCGCGAACATCCACAGCAGGGCCTCGCGCAGCTCGCCGGCCCAGAACGCCTCATTGTGCTCGCCCTGCGGCACGATCTTCAGCACCGCATTCCCTTCCGGATGCCCGCTCTTGCGCACCACCTCCGCCATCCGCTTCACATCCCTGACCATCTCCCGGCCTTCCTTCCCGCCCATCAGCATGAACACGCGCGCATCCTTCGGCACCGGCTTCGAGGCCACGAAGTCGAATGCCGGCTGCGCGGTCCAGTAGGCCGGCGAGAACACGCCCGCCTTGCTGAACACCTGCGGGTACTGCACCAGCGCGTAGTGCGAGGCCAGCCCGCCCATCGAGCTGCCCATGATCGCCGTGTGCTCGCGGCCCGGCAAGGTGCGGTATGTGCCGTCGATGAGCGGCTTGAGCACCTTGACCACGAAATCGGTGTACTCGCGGCCTTCCGCCGCGCCGAAGCGCTCGCTGTTCCAGGCGTTCAGCTCCGTCATGCGCTTTTCCTGGCCGTTGTCGATGCCGACCACGATCAGTTCCAGCCGGGCTTCCTTCGCCAGCCCATCGAGCGTCTCGTCCACCTTCCATTCGCCGGCATAGGCCGTCGCGGCGTCGAACAGGTTCTGGCCGTCGTGCATGTAGAGCACCGGATAGCGCTTGCCGGAGTTCGCGTAGCCCGGCGGCAGGTACAGCCGGATCTGCCGCTTGCGCTTCAGTCCCGGCATCTCGAGCTGTTCGGCCAGCAGGCTCACGCCGGGCAGGGCGGTCGAGACCCTGGCCGGCTCCGGCTTGTCGGCCGCCGGCGCCGGCGCGGAGGCCAGCGCATACAGCGCCGCAGCCAGGCACAAGGGTAGAGCTTTGTTACGGAAGGATTGCATGCGGTGTCTCCTCATTTTTATGTTGTTTGACTACACAGGGTGCCATTTCGACATCGTGTCGCGCCGATTCTACTATGAGAGCTCTTCGATTGACACCCCGAAGTGCCCATGTTATTTTGCTACAGATACAGGTAGCTTGCAGTACGTCGACCTGACCACTTCACACAAGAGCCCGGCGCCTGCCGCGGGCCAATTGGGGACACACATGGATATGCAAACCGCCGTGCTCAAGCCACGCCTGTCGTTCTGGCAGCTCTGGAACATGAGCTTCGGCTTCTTCGGCATCCAGTTCGGCTTCGCGCTGCAGAACGCCAACACCAGCCGCATCTTCGCGACGCTCGGCGCCAACCCCGACGACCTGGCCCTGTTCTGGCTCGCCGCGCCCGTCACCGGCCTGCTGGTCCAGCCCGTGATCGGCTACCTCAGCGACCATACCTGGCACCCGAAATGGGGCCGCCGCCGCCCGTTCTTCTTCATCGGCGCCGTGCTGGCCGCGATCGCCCTGTTCCTGATGCCGAATTCCGCCGCCCTGTGGATGGCCGTGGCCGTGCTGTGGCTGATGGACGCCGCCATCAACGTGTCGATGGAACCGTTCCGCGCCTTCGTCGGCGACAAGCTCGACGCCTCGCAGCAGACCGCCGGCTACGCCATGCAGACCTTCTTCATCGGCTGCGGCGCCGTGATCGCGTCGCTGCTGCCGACCATCTTCGAGAGCATGGGCGTGTCCAACGCCGCCGTGAACGGCACCATTCCCGACACCGTGCGCTACGCCTTCTACGCCGGCGGCGCCGTGTTCTTCCTGGCCGTGACCTGGACCGTCATCAGCGCCGACGAACTGCCCCCAAGCGACATGGAAAGCTTCAAGCGCGAGCGCCAGCATGCGCGCAGCGTCGGCGTGGCGCTGAAGGAGATCATCGGCGGCTTCGCCCACATGCCGAAGACCATGGTGCAGCTGGCCTTCGTCCAGTTCTTCACCTGGATCGCCCTGTTCGCGATGTGGATCTACACCGGCAGCGCGATCGCCGACAACGTCTACGGCACGGTCGACGCCCAGTCGGGCGCCTACCAGGACGCCGGCAACTGGGTCGGCATCATGTTCGCCGTCTACAGCGGCGTCTCGGCCCTGGCCGCCTTCATCCTGCCGGTCTTCGCGCGCGCCACCAGCCGCAAGACCGTGCACGCGACCTGCCTCGCGATCGGCGGCCTGAGCCTGGCCAGCATCTTCCTGATCCACGACAAGCAGGCCCTGATGATCCCGATGATCGGCGTCGGCCTGGCCTGGGCCTCGATCCTGACCATGCCCTACGCGATCCTGGCGGGCTCGCTGCCGGCCAAGCGCATGGGTTACTTCATGGGCCTGTTCAACTTCTTCGTCGTGATCCCGCAGATCGTCAGCGGCCTGCTGCTCGGCTTCGTCACCAGGCAGTTCTTCGGCGGCCATACGGTCCAGACCCTGGTGCTGGGCGGCGTGTGCATGCTGGTCGCCGCACTGCTGACCCTGTTCGTCACCGACAAGGCCGCGCCGGTCAAGGGAAGCATCTAGGCCGCGCCACCATTTCCGCTCCTGTCGTATCGTAACGTTTTAATAACATGCAGAATGTCCCAGGACGTTACAGCCATACTGACAGGAGCGAAGCATGACGATCCAGACGGTCGCAAGCACGCCGTTCGCCGGGCAGCGCCCCGGCACCTCGGGCTTGCGCAAGAAAGTGACCGAGTTCCAGCAGCCCGGTTACCTCGAAAACTTTGTTGAAGCCATCTTCCTGACCCTCGGCGAGGGCAGCGGCCGCACCCTGGTGCTAGGGGGCGACGGCCGCTACTTCAACCGCGAGGCGGTCCAGACCATCCTGCGCATGGCCGCCGCCCATGGCGTGGCCCGCGTGCTGGTCGGGCGCGGCGGCATCCTTTCCACGCCGGCCGTGAGCTGCGTGATCCGCAAGCACGCCGCGTTCGGCGGCATCGTGCTGTCGGCCAGCCACAATCCAGGCGGCCCCGACGGCGATTTCGGCATCAAGTACAACATCGGGAACGGCGGCCCGGCGCCCGAGAAGCTCACCGAGGCGATCTTCGCCAACACCCAGGCCCTCGCGTCCTACCGCATCAGCGATGCGCCGCCGGTCGACCTCGACGTGCTCGGCGCCGTCCGCATCGAGAACACGGAGGTCGAGGTGATCGACCCGGTCGCCGACTACGCGCAGCTGATGGCGCGCCTGTTCGACTTCGACGCCATCCGCACCATGTTCAAGAGCGGCTTCCGGATGTGCTTCGACGCCATGCACGCGGTCTCCGGGCCCTACGCGACAGCGATCCTCGAGGACATGCTGGGGGCGCCGAAGGGCACCGTCATCAACGGCGAGCCGCGCGAGGACTTCGGCGGCGGCCATCCCGACCCGAACCCGGTCAATGCCGCCGAGCTGATCGCCATCATGTCCGCGCCCGACGCGCCCGACTTCGGCGCCGCCTCGGATGGCGACGGCGACCGCAACATGATCGTCGGACGCGGCATCGCCGTCACGCCCTCGGACAGCCTGGCGATCATCGCCGCCAACGCGACGGTGGCGCCGGGCTACGCGGGCGGCATCACCGGCATCGCGCGCTCGATGCCGACCTCCGCCGCCGCCGACCGGGTGGCCGACGCGCTCGGCATCTCCTGCTTCGAGACCCCGACCGGCTGGAAGTACTTCGGCAACCTGATGGACGCCAACCTGGCCACCCTGTGCGGCGAGGAGAGCTACGGCACCGGGTCGAACCACATCCGCGAGAAGGACGGCCTGTGGGCCGTGCTGTTCTGGCTCAACCTGCTGGCCGTGCGCGCCAAATCCGTCAGCGAGATCCTGCACGAGCACTGGGCCCGTTTCGGCCGCAACTATTATTCGCGCCACGACTACGAGGCGGTCGACGCCGCCGCCGCCGACACCATGATGGCGGCGCTGCGCGCCCGGCTGCCCGACCTGGCCGGCCGGATGCTCGACGGCCACCACGTGGCCGAGGCCGACGACTTCGTCTACAACGACCCGGTCGACGGCTCGGTCGCCACCCGCCAGGGCATCCGCCTGATCATGAGCGACGGCTCGCGCATCGTGTTCCGGCTGTCCGGCACCGGCACCGAGGGCGCGACCATCCGCCTGTACCTGGAGCGCTACGAACCCGATCCGGCGCGCCACGACATCGACACCCAGGAAGCGCTGGCGCGCCTGGCCGGGATCGCGGACGAGGTGTCCGACCTGCGCCGGCTCACCGGCCGGGAGCGTCCCACCGTGATCACCTGATCCATCCACCACCCACAACAGGAACCTGCATGAAACTTTCCGTCCTTGCCGCCGCCGCGCTGCTTGCCTCGAACGCCATGTCGTCCTTTGCCCAGGCCGCCGCGCCGGCGCCGGCCGGCAAGCCCTTCACCTGGGAGAACGCGACCGTCTACTTCCTGCTGACGGACCGCTTCAACAACGGTAATCCGGCGAACGACCGCGCCTACGGCCGCAAGGACGATGCCGCCACCGCGCGCGGCTTCATGGGCGGCGACCTGGCCGGCATCACGGCGAAAATCAAGGAAGGGTATTTCAAGGACCTGGGCGTGAACGCGATCTGGATCACGCCGCCGGTCGAGCAGATCCACGCCGGCACCGACGAGGGCACCGGCAAGTCTTACGGCTTCCACGGCTACTGGGCCAGGGACTTCACCGCGATCGACGCCGCGCTCGGCACCGAGGATGACCTGCGCACGCTGGTCGACACCGCCCACGCCAACGGCATCCGCGTCATCCTCGACGTGGTGATGAACCACACCGGCCCGGTCACCGCCCAGGATCCGGCGTGGCCCTCGTCGTGGGTGCGCACCGGCCCGGCATGCACCTACAAGGACGTGCGCACGACGGTCGACTGCACCCTGGTCAAGAACCTGCCCGACTTCCTCACCGCCGGCAACGCGAACGTCGCGCTGCCGCCGCTGCTGGTGGCCAAGTGGAAGAAGGAAGGGCGCTACGAGCGCGAGGTGAAGGAGCTGGACGCGTTCTTCAAGCGCACCGGCTACCCGCGCGCGCCGCGCTACTACCTGATGAAGTGGCACGCCGACTACGTGCGCAAGTACGGCTTCGACGGCTTCCGCGCCGACACCGTCAAGCACACCGAGCCGGGCGTCTGGAAGGAACTGAAGAAGGAAGCCAGCCTGGCCTACGAGGACTGGAAGCGCGCCAATCCGGGCAAGCGCCTCGGCGACCAGCCGTTCTTCATGACCTCCGAGGTCTACGGCTATTCGATCAGGCACGCGCGCAAGTACGACATGGGCGGCGGCGAGCATGTCGACTACCTGGCCAACGGCTTCGACAACATGATCAACTTCAGCATGAAGTCGGACGCGCAGCAGGGCTACGAGCAGCTGTTCTCCGATTATTCGAAGGCCCTGCACGGCGAGATGAAGGGCTATTCGGTACTGAACTACCTCAGCTCGCACGACGACGGCAGCCCCTTCGATCCGCTGCGCCAGCGCCCCCTCGAGGCCGCCAACAAGCTGCTGCTGGCGCCGGGCGCGGCCCAGGTCTACTACGGCGACGAGACCGCGCGCGTGCTGAAGATCGAGGGCGCGGAAGGCGACGCCAACCTGCGCTCCTTCATGAACTGGGAAGAGCTGGCCTCCAACGCCCAACGCGGCGCCCACCGCGTGGCCGAGGTGCGCGAGCACTGGGCGCGCCTGGGCCGCTTCCGCGCGGCGCATCCGTCGGTCGGCGCCGGCGTCCACCAGATGATCCAGCACAGCCCCTACACCTTCAAGCGCACCTGGCAGAAGGATGGCGTGAGCGACCGCGTGGTCGTGGCGCTGGATTTGCCGAACGACAAGGTCGTGGCGATTCCGGTGGGCGGCGTGTTCAACGACGGCCAGACCGTGCGCGACTGGTACACCGGCGCGAGCGCCGTGGTCAAGGATGGCAAGGTGCGGTTCGGAAGCGCGGCGCCGGTGGCCCTGATCGCCCAGGACTGAGCCGTCGCGTTCCTTCGAAGCATGCAAGCCAGGATTGTGCAGCAACCCGCCGAATGCTGCTAATCTAGGACGTCTCGAGCCGCCGCATCGCCATGTACGAATGGACATGCGGCGCGTTGGATGAGCAGGTGCAGCGGAGATGCATGTGGGAACCAGCGACATCAAAACAAGCAGGATGGTTTACCGGCAACGTCCGGGATCGGCGGATCCCGTGGTCGACCATGGTTTCGTCGTGCCGCCCCTGCTGCACAGGGTGCTCGTGCCGGCAGACCGGCCCTCGGCGCTGGTGCGCCTTGGCGCGCGGCCACCGGTCCACGTCGACGGCGATACCGTCCTGCTCGATCCGCCCGATCCCAAGCTCGACTACATCACGCGCCTGGCCGTGATGAGCACCGGAACCAGCATCGGCGGCGTCAGCGTGCTGATCCACTCCCAGATCTGGCTGCCGTCGCGCTTCGGCATCGAGGCCCGCATCCTGCCGCGCTCCGGTTCGTTCTGCAGCTGCGCCGTGCAGTCCAATGCGGACTGGTTCGAAGTCCGCGACGCGCGCGCCGACTGTCGCTTCGCCGACAACCCACTGGTGACTGCCGAGCCCCACTACCGCCATTATGCGGCGGCGCCGCTCAGGGGCGGCGGCGGCCACCTGCTCGGGACACTATGGGTGATGAGTATCGCGCCGCGCGCGCTCAAGCCCGAGCAGGCCAATCAGCTCAAGCTGATGGCCCGCATCGTCGTCGACATGCTCGAGCTGCGTTATTGCAATGCGGCAACCGGAATGTTCAACCGCTCGGTCTTCCTGCATCACCTGCAGCGCCTGCTGGAAGGACGCGGAAACTCGGCGGTCACGGTCGGTTTCATCGACTTGATCGGTTTTCGCCAGGTGAACGACCTGTTCCACCGCCCGGCGGGCGACCGCATCCTGCGCCTGATGGCCCGCCGCCTGGAAGAGTGGGGCGGCGACGACGCTCTGCTGGGACACCTCGGCGGCGACCAGTTTTGCTTCGCGCTGATCTTGCCGCAGGAAGGACACGACGAGCAGATCGCGCGCTTGTGCAAGATCATCGACCAGCCATTCGAGATCGAGGAAGGCCATGCGCAGATCCTGCATGCCCGCATCGGCATCCGGCGCCAGACGACGCCATGGCTCGGCGACGCCACCGAGCTGCTGGATGCGGCCGACACGGCGGCGTCCGCGATCCGCGACCACCGCGGCAGCAGCGTGGTGCGCGAATACGACAGCGCCCTGATCGCGCGTTCGCGCCTGCGCTACGAACTGCGCGAGCTCATCCGCGGCACGTCCCGCTTCGGGCGGCTCGAAGTCCATTACCAGCCCCAGGTCGACGCCGCGCATGGCCGCCTGATCGGCCTGGAAGCGCTGGTGCGCTGGCGCCATCCCGTGTTCGGCCTGGTCGGACCCGGGATGTTCGTGGCGGAGGCCGAGAGCGCCGGCCAGGTCTTCGAGCTCGACGTGCATGTCCTGAAGCTGGTCTGCCGCGACCTGATGGACTGGCGCGCCAAGGGCCTGGGCGTGGTGCCGGTGGCCCTGAATTTCTCGCGCGCGTCGCTGATGCATGCCGATATCCTCGAGCAGCTGGCGAAGGTGCTGGAGGAAACCGGCGTGCCCGGGGAGCTGCTCGAATTCGAAGTCACCGAAAGCCTGCTGGTCGGTACCCTGCAGTCGCTGCATGGGCGCGTGGCGGCGCTGCGCGCGCTCGGCGTGCGGATCGCGATCGACGATTTCGGCACCGGCTGTTCGAACCTCGAGGCGCTCAACAGTTTCCCGTTCGACCGTCTCAAGGCCGACCTGCAGTTCGTGCACGGCGTCTCGCGCGACAGCAAGACCGCGGGCCTGTTTTCCCTGATCCAGGGTATCGCCGCCGTCTTCAATGTGGAGCTGCTGTGCGAAGGACTGGAAGACGGGGGCGACCTGGAATGGCTGATGCAGCGCGGCGCCAGCCACGTGCAGGGCTGGTACTTCAGCCGCGCGCTGCCGGGCGACACGATCGGGCAGGTGCTGCGGCGCTTCCAGGATGCCGGCGATCGGGCGCTGTCGGTGGCCGAGGTGCGCGCGCTGCTGGCCTGACCCGGCAGCGGCCCGGGGAAATCCGCTAGACTGGCGATTCCGTCAACTTTGCATATTCCGCCATGCCAGTCCTGACACGCCTGTTGCGCGCCTTCGCGGGCGCCCTGTTCTCCTTCGCCCTGGCGCCGGCCTTCGCCGCCGACGAGCCGGTCTACGGACCGGAACTGGAGGGCTTCCCCTATCCCGAACCGACGCAGCAGTACCGCTTCAGGTCGCAGCGCCTCGACCTGGGCCGGCACCATGAAGGAACTCAGCCAGGCGGGCTTCCGCGTGGTGGTGCCCGACCAAGTGGGCTTCTGCAAGTCGACCAAGCCGGCGCACTACCAGTACAGCTTCCAGCAGCTGGCCGAGAACACGCGCGCCCTGCTCGAATCGGTGGGGGTGAAGAAGGCGATCGTCATGGGCTATTCCACCGGCGGCATGCTGGCCGTGCGCTACGGATTGATGTTCCCGCAGCAGACCGAGCGCCTGGTGCTGGTGAACCCGATCGGCCTGGAGGACTGGAAGGCGCTGGGCGTGCCTTCGCTGGGCGTGGACAAGTGGTACGAGCGCGAGCTGCAGACCAGCGCCGAGCGGATCCGCAACTACGAGAAGGCCACCTACTACGTCAACCAGTGGAAGCCGGAGTACGAGCCCTGGGTGCAGATGCTGGCCGGGATGTACCGCGGACCGGGCCGGGAGCTCGTCGCCTGGAACTCGGCGCTGCAGTACGACATGATCTACACCCAGCCGGTGCTCCATGAGTTTCCGCTGCTGAGGGTGCCGACCCTGCTGCTGATCGGCCTGAAGGACACGACCGCGATCGGCAAGGACGCCGCCCCGCCGGCACTGCGCCCGCGCCTGGGCAATTATCCGGACCTGGCCAGGCATGCCGTGCACCGCATGCCGAATGCGACCCTGGTGACCTTCGCCGACATGGGGCATGCGCCGCAGATGCAGGACCCGGCGCGTTTTCACGAAGCGCTGCTGAAAGGGCTGGGCCGCTGATCGATCCGTCGCGCCCGGGTCGCGAGGGCAGGGGGAAACCGCTCCCCGCCATGCGCTCGATGGTATCCTTGCACGATGACCATCGACCCCGACACCGCCCAAAAACCCACGCGCGCCGCCTTCGCCGACGGCCCGCGCCTGCTGGCCGACATCGGCGCCACCCATGCGCGCCTTGGCCTGGAAACCGCGCCCGGCGTGCTGAGCAAGGTCGCCGTGCTGCGCTGCGACGACTACAGCGGCATCCATGCGCTGCTGCAGGCCTACCTGTCCCAGCACCAGGGCGTACGCATCACCCACGCCGCCTTCGCGCTGGCGAACCCGATCAGCGGCGACTACATCCGCATGACCAACCGCGACTGGGAGTTCTCGACCGACGAGGTGCGGCGCGGCTTCGGCCTGTCGACCCTGCTGATCGTGAACGACTTCACCGCGCTGGCCATGGCGCTGCCCGGCTTCCAGCCGAAGGACCTGCTGCAGGTCGGCGGCGGCGCGCCGCAGTCGCATGCGGTCGCCGGGCTGCTGGGGCCGGGCACCGGCCTGGGCGTGTCGGGCGTGATCCCGACCCTGGACGGCTTCGTCACCCTCGGCAGCGAAGGCGGCCACGTCAACTTCGCGCCGGCCGACGAACGCGAGTTCGCGATCCTGCAGTACGCCTGGCGCGAATGGCAGCACGTGTCGAACGAGCGCCTGATCTCGGGGCCGGGCATCGAACTGATCTACCGCGCGCTGGCCCAGCGCAACGCCGTCGAGGCGTCGCCGCGCTCCACCGCCGACATCGTCGGCGGCGCGCTCGAGGACGGCGACCCGCTGTGCCTGGAAGTGCTGGAAACCTTCGCCGGCATGCTGGGCGGCGCGGCCGCCAACCTGGCCGTGACCCTGGGCGCATTCGGCGGCATCTTCATCGGCGGCGGCATCGTGCCGCGCATCGCCGAGTGGTTCGCCACCTCGGCGTTCCGCACCCGCTTCGAAGCCAAGGGCCGCTTCACCGGCTACCTGGCGCAGATCCCGACCTACGTGATCATGACCCCGAACCCGGCCCTGTACGGGGTGTCGGCGATCTTGTCCGAGCACCTGCGCGGACGCAGCGGCGCCAACACCCTGATGGACCGCGTGCAGCAGCTGCGCCATGAATTCTCGCCCGCCGAGCAGCGCGTGGCCGCGCTCGTGATCGAGCACCCGCGCAAGGTGCTGTCCGAGCCGATCGCCGAGATCGCGCGCCTGGCCGACGTCAGCCAGCCGACCGTGATCCGCTTCTGCCGCTCGCTCGGCTTCGGCGGCCTGGCCGAATTCAAGCTCAAGTTCGCCGGCAGCCTGACCGGCACCATCCCCGTGCGCCACAGCCAGGTGCGCATGAGCGACAGCACCCACGACCTGTCGGCCAAGGTGATCGACAACACCGTGTCGGCGATCCTGAAGTTCCGCGACCAGCTCGACGTCAAGGCGATCGACCGCGCGATCGAGATCGTGCGCCGCGCGCGCCGGGTCGAGTTCTACGCGCTCGGCAACGCACGCGCGGTGGCGCTGGACGGCCAGCACAAGTTCTTCCGCTTCCGCATCCCGGCCGCGCTGTACGGCGACTCGCACCTCCTGGCCCTGGCCGCCGGCCTGCTCGGCCCGGGCGACGTGGTGATCGCGATCTCGACCGCCGGCCAGCTGCCCGAGCTGCTGCAAGCGGTGGACACCGCGCGCGCGGCGGGCGCCGAGGTCATCGCCATCACCAGCAGCAAGTCGCAGCTGGCCAGGAAGGCCAACGTCTGCCTGGCGGTCGACCACAGCGAGGACAGCACCAGCTTCCTGTCGATGATCTCGCGCATCCTGCAGCTGCTCCTGATCGACATCATGTCGGTCGGGATCTCGCTCGGCGCCCAGGGGGAAGGGCAGGGCGACGTAGAGCAGCGCAAGCTGCTGATCTCGCACCTGGATATCTAGCGCGGGCGCCGGGGAGCGCCAGCCATATCGCATTCGTATAGCTGGCGCGCGATTATTCATGCTTGGGCCGCAGTGCGCGCGGCTACACTGCCCGCATGAAAATCACCAAACTGACGACCTACCGCATCCCGCCGCGCTGGATGCTGCTGAAGATCGAGACCGACGAAGGCGTGACGGGCTGGGGCGAGCCGGTGATCGAGGGGCGCGCGCGCACCGTCGAGGCGGCGGTGCACGAGCTGGGCGAGTACCTGGTCGGCCAGGACCCGGCGCGCATCAACGACCTGTGGCAGCTGATGTACCGCGCCGGCTTCTACCGGGGCGGCGCGATCCTGATGAGCGCCATCGCCGGCATCGACCAGGCCCTGTGGGACATCAAGGGCAAGGTGCTGGGCGTGCCCGTGTACGAGCTGCTCGGCGGCCTGGTGCGCGACCGCATGAAGACCTACAGCTGGGTCGGCGGCGACCGTCCGGCCGATGTCATCGCCGGCATGCGGGTCCTGCGCGAAGCGGGGTTCGACACCTTCAAGATGAACGGCACCGAAGAGCTGGGCCTGATCGACAGCGCGCGCAAGATCGACCAGGCGGTGGCGCGTGTGGCCGAGATCCGCAGCGCCTTCGGCGACAGCGTCGAGTTCGGACTGGACTTCCATGGCCGGGTCGCCGCGCCCATGGCCAAGGTGCTGCTGCGCGAGCTGGAACCCTATCGCCCCCTGTTCGTCGAGGAGCCGGTGCTGGCCGAACAGGCCGGGCAGTACCGGCGCCTGGCCGACGGCACGCCGATTCCGCTGGCGGCCGGCGAGCGCATGTACTCGCGCTTCGAGTTCAAGCGCGTGTTCGAGGAGGGCGGACTGGCGATCGTGCAGCCCGATCTCTCGCATGCGGGCGGCATCACCGAGTGCGTGAAGATCGCCGCCATGGCCGATGCCTACGACGTCGCGCTGGCGCCGCATTGCCCGCTGGGACCGGTGGCGCTGGCGTCCTGCCTGCACCTCGACTTCGTCGCGCACAACGCGGTGCTGCAGGAGCAGAGCATGGGCATCCACTACAACCAGGGCGGCGAGCTGCTCGACTACGTGCGCAACAAGGAAGACTTCCGCATCACCGGCGGCTACATCGCGCCGCTGCCGAAGCCCGGCCTGGGCGTGGAGATCGACGAGGAACGCGTGATCGAGGCGAGCCGCAACGCGCCCGACTGGCGCAATCCGGTATGGCGCCATGCGGACGGCAGCATCGCGGAATGGTGAGAAGGGAAGGGGAAGAGATGGGCAACCGGCTTGCCGGCAAGGTCGCGATCGTGACCGGGTCGACCATGGGCATCGGCGCCGCCGTGGCGCGGCGCTTCGCCGCCGAAGGCGCGCGGGTGGTGATCAACAGCCACCGCGACGACGGCCATGCCGCCGCCATGCGCGCCGAACTGGGCGAGGAGCGCAGCCTGTTCGTACAGGCCGACGTGGCCGACCGCGCCGCCACCCGGCGCATGGTGGACCGCGCCGTCGAGCGCTTCGGCCAGCTCGACATCCTGGTCAACAACGCCGGCATCAACGTGTTCTCGGACCCGCTCGCGCTGACGCAGGAAGACTGGCAGCGCTGCATGTCGGTCGACCTCGACGGCGTATGGAACGTCACCCGCGCCGCGCTGCCGCGCATGCTGGAGCGCGGCGCCGGCAGCATCGTCAACATCGCCTCGGTGCACGGCCACAAGGTCATCCCGGGCTGCTTCCCGTACCCGGTCGCCAAGCACGCGCTGATCGGCCTGACCCGCTCGCTGGGCATCGAGTACGCGGCGCGCGGCATCCGCGTCAATTCGATCTCGCCGGGACTGATCATGACCGAGCAGATCCGGGCCTGGCTGGACAGCTGCGAGGATCCGGAGGCCGAGCTGCGGCGCCAGGAAGCGCTGCTGCCTTGCCGGCGCATCGGCGCGCCCGAGGAAGTGGCCTACACCGCGCTGTTCCTGGCCAGCGACGAGGCGCGCTTCATCAATGCGACCGACATCCTGGTCGACGGCGGACGCAGCCAGGTCTACCACGACTGAATGTATGGACAGGGTTTGACCCCCGGGGGGCTCGACATCTATCATTAAGGAAACTTCTTGATCCCAGCATGACCGATCCCCGTTCCGACCGCTTCGTCCGCGCCCACCTGAAAACCCGTCACCTGGTGCTGCTGGTCGAGCTCGGGCGGCATGGCTCCATCATGCAGGCCGCGAAGGCGGCCCACCTGACCCAGCCCGCCGCCTCCAAGCTGCTCGGGGAGCTCGAGCATGCGCTCGGCGTGCCCCTGTTCGAGCGCCTGCCGCGCGGGGTCGAGCCGACCTGGTACGGCAAGGTCCTGATCCGGCGCGCCGGCGCCTCGCTGGCCGAGATGGACGCCGCCTGGCAGGAGGTCAACCAGCTGCTGTCCGGCCTGCGCGGCAAGGTGGCGGTGGGCGCCATCCTGACCCCGTCCGCGACCCTGGCGCCGGCCGCGGTGGCGCTGCTGCGCGCGCGCCACGCGGGCGTCAACGTGTCGATCGAGGTCGACAGCAGCAAGCGGCTGGTGGAGCGCTTGCGCGCGGGCGAACTGGACATCGTCATCGGCCGCATTCCCGATGGCGCCGCCTCCGACGAACTGCATTTCGAACCGATCACCGACGAGCCGCACTGCCTGGTCGCGCGTCCCATGCATCCGCTGCTGGGCGTACGCGACCTCGGCCTGGCCGCGCTGGCGCGCCAGGCCTGGGTCCTGCCGCCGGCCGGCAGCATCGTGCGCGACCGCATCGCCGCGCTGTTCCTGTCGCATGGGCTGGACCAGCCGCGCGATACCGTCTCGGCGATGGAACTGGCCGTGGTCAGCGCGCTCCTCAGGAACAGCGACATGATCGCGCCGATGGCGCTCGAACTGGTCCAGCCCTGGCTCGACAGCGGCCTGCTGGCCCGGCTGCCCTACGAGCTGCACCTGCGCATGGACGTGTACGGGATCGTCACCCGGCGCCGGCACCAGCTGCCCCCGGCCGCCGAGGCGATGCTGGCCGCCTTGCGCGAGGCGGCCCCGGGACGGCGCGCGGCCAGCTATGCCAAAATCGGATAGCAGGGCGCAAATAAGCCATTGGTGGCGGGCCGCCGGCGCCAGTAGCATGGCCGCATGCAAACCGTTCAAGCGCAACAGGGCGCCCAGCGCCTGCTCGGGGTCGACTGGGGCACCAGCAACCGCCGGGCTTACCTGGTCGACCGCCACGGCGGCTGTTTGGCCAGCCATGCCGACGGCCAGGGCATGCTCGCCGCCCGTCCGCATTTCGCCGCCTCGCTGGCGGCGCTGCTGGACCGGATGGAGATTCCGCCAGACGTCCCGGTGCTTGCTTCCGGCATGGTCGGCAGCGCCCAGGGCTGGCGCGAGATTCCCTACCTCGACATCGCCGTTCCCCTGGACGCGCTTCCCGCGCAGCTTGCACCGGCCCCCGGCCTGCCGGACGGCCGCCGCTGCCTGATCGTGCCCGGCTACAGCCAGCGCGGCGCCCGCGTCGACGTGATGCGCGGCGAGGAAACCCAGCTGCTCGGCGCGCTGGCGCTCGGCAAGCGCGATGGCTGGGTGGTCCTGCCGGGCACCCACAGCAAATGGGTGTTGCTGGAAGACGGCGTGATCCGCCGGTTCGCGACCTTCATGACCGGGGAACTGTTCGCGACCCTGGCCGCCCGGGGCACGCTGGCGCCCCTGATGAACGGCGGCGAGGACGAGGCGGCGTTTGTCGCCGGGGTCGAGGAAGCGCGCGCCCGCGCGCCGCTGTCGACCGCGCTGTTCGGCGTGCGCGCGCAGGTGGTGACGGGCGCGATGCCGGCCGCGCAGGCGCGCTCCTGGGTCAGCGGCCTGCTGGTGGGCGCCGAGTTCGTGTCCATCCTCGACCAGGTCGGCGAGGACCAGCCGCAGCTCACCGCGATTGCCTCGCCAGCCCTGCAGCGCGCCTATGCGCTTGCCGCCGCCCGGCTGGGCGTGCCGCTCCAGCACCTCGATCCCGAATCCGTGTATTGCGCCGCCCTGGCGCGTTTCCTTGCGAGCCAGTCCCGATGAATCCCGAAGCATTTGCACTGCCCCTGGTCGCGATCCTGCGCGGCCTCGCTCCCGAACAGGCCGCCGGCGTCGGCCGGGTGCTGTTCGACGCCGGCTTCCGCCTGCTCGAAGTGCCGCTGAACCGGCCCGGCGCACTCCAGGCGATCCACATCCTGGCGGAGATCGCGCCGCCGGACGCGCTGGTCGGCGGCGGCACCATGCTGGGCATCGCCGATGTCGATGCGGTGGCGGCGGCCGGCGGCCGGCTGTTCGTCGCCCCGAACTGCAACCCGCGGGTGATCGCGCATGCGGCCGCGCGCGGCATGCTGTGCGCGCCGGGCGTGGCCACGCCGACCGAGGCCTTCGCCGCCCTGGATGCGGGCGCGCATGCGCTCAAGCTGTTCCCGGCCGAGTCGATCGGCATGGCGGGCCTGAAGGCCATCAAGACCGTGCTGCCCCCGGGGACGCCCTTGTGGCCCGTGGGCGGCGTCGCGCCCGGGCAGCTGTGGGCCTGGAAGGAGGCCGGCGCCACCGGCGCCGGCCTCGGCAGCCAGCTGTTCACGCCGGGCGCGGACCTCGCCACCCTGGCGCACCGCGCCGCCGCCTTCGCAGCGGCCTGGCGCGCTGAGGCACCTGTCGCGGTCATCGACAGCTAGCGGGCTGCCCGCTTGTCCCGGCATCTGGCACAATGAATGGAAGCGCCCGGCCTCCCGGCCGGGTATTGACGGCGATTGACGACCATTTCCGAACCAGGCCGCGTGACAACTTCAATTACCGAACTGGCAAAATCCCTGTCGCTTTCCGTCTCGACGGTATCGCGCGCCCTGAACGGCTACACCGACGTCGCCCCCGCCACCCGCGACAGAGTGGCCGCTGCGGCCAAGGCGATGGGCTACCGGCCCAATCCGACCGCACGCCGGCTGGTGTCCGGCAAGGCCTCGGCGATGGGCGTGGTGCTGCCTTCCCTGGTCGACGAAGGCCAGTTCATCGACAGCATGTATTCGCGTCTGCTGGCCGGGGTGGCCTCGAAGATCGAAGGCACGGGCTACCACCTGTTCGCCACCACCATTTCCTCCGGCGACCCAAAGGCCGAACTGGACCTGTTCGCCGACTTCATCCATGCCGGCTGGGCCGACGCGCTCCTGATCGTGCGCACCAGGGTCGAGGACAGCCGGGTCAAGCTGGCGCAGGAAGCCGGGCTGCCCTTCGTCACTTACGGGCGCACAGGCAGCACGCAGCCCTATTCCTGGGTCGACGCCGACAGCGAGGAAGCCTTCCGCCAGGCCGCCCGGCGCCAGGCCGGCCTGGGCCACCACCGCATCGCGCTGCTCAACGGCGAATCGCATTACCTGTTCGCCCAGTTGCGCCGGCGCGGCTATGAACGCGGCCTGGCCGAAGCCGGCTTGTCCGCGGATCCGGCCCTGGTCCGCGATGGCAACCTGACGGTCGCCGACGGATTCAGGCTGTGCCGCGTGCTGCTGCAGATGCCCGACCCGCCGACCTCGATCCTGTGCGCCAGCGACAGCATGGCGATCGGCGCGATCTCGGCCTGCCGCAGCCTGAACCTGGCGGCCGGCCGCGACGTCTCGGTGATGGGCTACGGGAATTCCGAAGCCTCGTCCTACTGCGATCCTCCACTGAGCACGATCGAGCACCGGGCCTTCGACAACGGCTGCAGGCTGGGAGAGGCGCTGCTGCGCCTGCTAACTCCCGGCAATACCGGCCATTACACCCACCTCGAACCGGTCGAACTGGTGCCGCGCGCATCCGACGGTCCCTGCATCGCCGCCTGAGCCTCGACCACCTGGGGCGCCGGCGTCCTTCCCTGGCATGCCAGCCGAATTCGCATGGCCCTTCGTGTCAGCCAGGCGCCACAGACCGGCAGGAATTGTTAGTTTCCTTGAGGAATTGCATGTTACGATTGCCCGGTGGTCGCCCCCGTCCCCGGCGCCCAGTTCAATGCCGGCCCATACCCTGCCGCTCTTGCACTGTCTTATGGAGAGTTGTTAATGGACGCCCCCGGCGCATTCCCCGAAGCCGCGCGCCTTGCCGCGCTGGCCGATCTCGCGATCCTCGATACCCCGTCCGAACCCCGCTTCGACCGTTTCACGCGGCTGGCGGCGATGGCCTTCGGCGCGCCGATCTCCCTGATCTCGCTGGTCGACGAGGACCGCCAATGGTTCAAGTCGCGCTGCGGGCTCGAGGCCGCGGAAACGCCGCGCTCGATGGCGTTCTGCAGCCATGCGGTCGCGGCGCGCCGGATGCTGGTGGTGGAAGATGCCCTGCTGGATCCGCGCTTCGCGGACAATCCGCTGGTGCTCGGGGCGCCCCATATCCGTTTCTATGCCGGGCAGCCGGTGTACAGCGCCGGCCAGGCGGTGGGAACGCTGTGCGTCATCGACACGGTTCCGCGCAGCCTGTCGCCGCAGCAGCGCCAGGTCCTGCAGGACCTGGCGTGCATGGTCGAAGTGGAACTCAATCACGCCAAGACCGTGGCCGCCCGTGCGATGGCGGAGCAGGCCCTGAAGGCGCTGAACAGCGACCTGGAAGGGCGGGTCGCGGCGCGCACCGCCGAACTGGAAGACAAGGTGGCGCAGCTGTCGCGCGAGGTCGCCCAGCGCAAGCTGGCGGAAACCGCGCTGCGCCAGAGCGAAGCCTGGACCCGCACCATCGTCTCGTCCTCGTACAGCGGCTTCGTGGGCGCGGACAGCGAGGGCCGCGTGATCGAATGGAACGCCTCGGCCGAGCGCATCTTCGGCTGGCCGCGCGAGCAGGCCATGGGCAAGCTGCTGTCCGAGCTGATCGTGCCCCCGCACCTGCGCACCGCGCACGACCAGGGCCTGCGCCGGTTCGTCACGAGCGGCGAAAGTTCGGTGCTCGACAAGAAAATGGAGCTGCCCGCGCTGACCGCGTGCGGACGCCAGATCACGATCGAGATGACGATCAGCACCTACCTGTGGCATGGCGAGCATTATTTCGGCGCCTTCTGCAACGATATCTCGGAGCGCATCCGCACCCGGCAGCAGCTGGAAGAAAAGCAGGAACTGCTCGACGCGGTGCTGGAATCCATCGATGTCGCCGTGGTGGCCTGCGACGCGGTCGGCAACCTGTCGCTGTTCAACCGGACCGCGCGCAAGGTCCTCGGCCGCGATCGCCAGCCCATCGCGCCGGCCGAGTGGTCGCACTACTATGCGCTCTACCATGCCGACGGACGCACGGCGATGGCGATGGACGAACTGCCGCTGGTGCGCGCGCTCAAGGGCGAGGTCGTGCGCGACCAGTCGCTGGTGATTGCGCCCGCGGGACAGGCGGCGGCGACCGTGCTGGCAAGCGGACGCCCGCTGCGCAATGCGCAGGGCCATACGCTCGGCGCGGTGGTGGTGATGAAGGACGTGAGCGAACTCGCGGCCTCCAAGGAACTGCTGGCGGCGAGCGAGCGCAGGCTGCGCGCGATCACGGAGAATCTCCCGACCCTGATCGGCAAGGTCGATGCGCAGGGCAGGTTCGTGTTCCTGAACGGCCGTGCGCTGCAGTTCTACGGCAAGGGCGCGGACGAGCTGATCGGACAGGATATCGCTTCCGCGTACACGCCCGAGGCCTACGCGCGGCTCCAGCCGTATTTCGAGCGCGCGGCGGCCGGCGAGCGGGTGTATTTCGAGCATGCCATGGAAGTCGGCGGCTGCCTGATGCATTACCAGTGCTGCTTCATTCCCCAGCGCGCAACCAGCGGGGCGCCGGATGGCTTCTTCGCCATGGCCTTCGACATCAGCGCCCGCAAGATGAGCGAACTGGCGCAGGCCGACAGCGAGGAGCGCCTGCGCACCATCACCGACAACCTGCCGGTCCTGATCGCCTACCTCGACCAGGAGCGCCGCTACCGCTTCGCGAATGCGGTGCACGGGTCCTGGCTGGGAAAGGCGCCCGGGGCCATCATCGGCCGCACCATGTGCGAGGCCTTCGGAGACGATTACTTCGTCCAGCAGAAGGAAGCCCTGGACCGGGCCTGGAAGGGCGAGGCCGCCCAGTGCGAGCACGAGATCGTGCGCAAGAAGCATGCGCGCATCGTGCACTCGACCTTCCTGCCGCAGTTCCGCGACGGCGCGGTCGTCGGCGTGTATGTGCTCACCACCGATGCGACGGCGTCGCGCCTGCATGAGCGCAGCCTGCATGCGCTGGCGCACACCGACGCCCTGACCAAGATCCCGAACCGCCGCCAGTTCGAGATCGGCCTGCAGGGCGCCATCGAGCGTTCGCTGCAGCGCGCGCGCCGCTTCGCGCTGTTCTACCTGGACATCGATCACTTCAAGCAGATCAACGACACCCACGGGCATGCGGTGGGCGACATGGTGCTGGTCGAGTTCGCGCGGCGCCTGCAGAAGGCGGTGCGCAGCTCGGACCTGGTGGCGCGGCTGGCGGGGGATGAATTCACCGTCCTGCTGGACGAGGTGCAGTCGGAAGACGACCTGGAACGGGTGGCGCACAAGATCCTGCTGGCGATGCGGGCGCCGTTCGAGCTGGGAACGCTGGTACTGGAGGTCACCACGACCGTGGGCGTCGGCCTGGCCGACGGGACCGGGGTGACGGCCGAGTCGATCAGCGAAACGGCCGACCAGGCGCTGTACCTGGCCAAGAGGGCGGGGCGCAATACCTTCGCGATCCGGCGCAACGGGGAGCCGCTGCTGTCGGCCTGACGGGACCGGATGACCGGCCGGGACCCGTCGTTCCCGCCTTCGCGGGAACGACGGGCGCTTGCTGCTTTACTCGGCCACGAACACCACCGCCGTCCGCGGCGGCACGGTAAAGCTGCCGCTGGCGCTGTCGAAGCGCGCCTGCTTCGCCCGCGCATCCGCCGCGCCGCGCGCCGCATGCACCGGATGCAGGCGCAGCCGCTTGCCGCGCAGCGACTCGTCCGCCACCTTGCGCTCGACCTTGTCCACGTTCACCAGGTAGCTGATGCCCGCGAAGCGCGCCCCCGGATAGCCCTCGCCGTCCAGCCAGGCCGCGATCACGGTCGGCTGCTGTCCCGGCCCGGTATTGAAGAAGCGCAGGCGCTGCGTGATGTCGTCGGCGCCGCGCAGGCGGAACAGGGTGGAGCTGGCGCGGATCTTCAGCAGGTCGCGGAAGGCGTCGCGCGCGAACCCGATGTCGGAAGGCAGAGGCTTGAGCGCCGCGTTGGCCAGGTAGGGCTTGAGCAGCGCCCAGTCCTTGCCGTTGTCGTCCGCCGGCGGCAGGCCGGTGCCGAAGTAGTTGTCCTGGTAGCTCCAGTCGATGCGGTTGAACCAGTCGCCCGAGTTGAAGCTGTTGCGGTCGAGCGACTTCGAGCGCAGGGTATCGATGCCCGCATGGTAGTAGGCCACGCCCTGGCTGAAGGCATTGATCGCCATGCCCAGCACCTGCACGCGGGCACGCTCTGCGGCCGGGGTATCGACCGGCAGCTTGAGCACGTTGGCGTCGTACAGGGTCTGGTTGTCGTGGTTCTCGACGTAGTTCACCACCTCGCCCGGCTGGCTGGCGTAGCCGGCCGGCTGGTTGCCGTAGCCGATGTCCTCCAGCAGCCGCACGCGGCCGTCGAAGGTGCGCAGCGGGTAGCTGCGCACCGAGCCGGCCAGGCCGATGCGCACCAGGTCGGCCGCGCGCAGCAGCTCGGACAGCTGGCGCTCCTTGCCCAGCGCATTCGGGTCGTACACCAGGCCATTGATATAGCCCTGCTGGCGGACCATCGCCTCGCCCGCATCGCCGGCGGAACCGCCGCGCACCGCGTCGCGCGCACGGTCGCTGAAGGTGCCGATGCCGGAACCGTTCAGCGACAGCTGGGAGGCCTGCACGAAGCGCGCGCCGTCCGCCACCTCGCCGAAGTTCCAGCCTTCGCCGATCAGCTGCACGCGGCGGCCAGCCGCCTTGTCGACCCGCTGCTGCAGGCGCTCCATCGCCGCGCGCGGCTGGTGGCCCATCAGGTCGAAGCGGAAGGAATCGATCTTGTAGTGGCGGGTCCAGAGCTCGGCCGAGTCGATCATCAGCTTGGCCATCATCAGGTTCTCGGTCGCCGTGTTGTCGCAGCAGGTCGAGCGCTCGATGCCGCCGGAAGCGTTCAGGCGGTGGTAGTAGCCCGGCACGATGCGGTCCAGCACCGACTTCTCGTTCTGGCCGGCGATGAAGGTATGGTTGTAGACCACGTCGGTGCCGACGCGCAGGCCGACCGCGTGCAGGTCCATCACCATCTGGCGGAACTCGAGGATGCGGCGCGCGCCGTCCGCCGGATCGCTGGCGTAGCTGCCTTCCGGCGCGTTGTAGTGGTAGGGATCGTAGCCCCAGTTGAAGCAGTCGGTGTCCGCCGTCTTGCGCACCAGCGCCTGCTGGCTGTCGCCGTCCGGCGCGCCCGCGGGCAGGGGCACGGCGCAGCCCTGTTCCGGCACGCTGCCCAGGTCGTACACCGGCAGCAGGTGAATGTCGGTCAGGCCGGCCCTGGCCAGCGCCGCCAGGTGCTTCATGCCGTTCGAGCGGGTTTCGCCGAAGGCGGCGTACTTGCCGCGCTTCGCTTCCGGCACGCTCGGGTCGTTGATCGAGAAGTCGCGCACGTGCAGCTCGTAGATCACCATGTCGGTCTGCGCCCTGACGGTGTTCGGCGGGCGCGTGCGGTCCCAGCCCTTCGGCTTGAGCTTCGGCGAATCGAGGTCGGCGACGTAGCTGCGCTTCGAGTCCGTGGTCAGGCTGACCGAGTAGGGATCGGTGACCAGGTTGCGCACCAGGCCGGCGCCGTCGACCACGACGTCGACCGCGTACTTGTAGTAGCTGCCGGACAGGTCGCGCGGGAGCGTTGCACTCCAGGCGCCGCTGGCCTTGTCGAAGGCCATCTCGTGCACCGCGCCGGCGCGGCCGGTCGCGCTGTCGTAGGTGCACAGCGCCGCCTGCTGGGCGGTCGGCGCCCACACCTTGAACGAGGTCCTGCCGCCGGCCGGGGTGGCGCCGAGGTCGTGGATGGCGTCGGCCGCCGCATACAGGTCGTCGAGCGCACCCGCGGCCTGCACCCGGGTGGCCGCGCGCACCGTGCCGTCCGGCGCTTCCTGCACCAGCACCAGCTGCTGGCGGTGCAGGGCGCCCAGGCGTTCGAGGTCGGCGTCGCGCACCGCCAGCAGCGGGCCGCTGGGCACGTACTTGAAGCGGGCGGCGGCGGCCGGCGGCGCCGGGCCAGTGGACAGCTCCAGGGTCAGGGCGCCGGCCGCGCCCGTGACCTTGCGTCCGCCCCGGGCATGGATGGTGCCGGTGGGCGAATGGTAGAGGCGCCAGGCGCCGTCCGGTGTCGCGCCGGGCCAGCGGATCAGGCGCCGGTCGAGCCAGACGGCGCGCGCTTCGAGCGTGTTGCTTGCGGCGTGCAGGACGGTCTGGAACGACTGGCTGTCGCAGGCCTCGAGCGGCACGGCGGCGTGCGCCGTGGACGAGAGCGAGGCGGCAAGCAGTGCGTAGCGGAGTGTGCTCATGGTCGTGGTGGAATCCCGTGTCAGGCGCCGGCCGGGGCGGTGCCGCGATAGTGGTCGACCATCCGGTAGCGGGTGGCGTACCAGCCGAACACCGCCGCCGCGAGGAGCGCGAAGGCGGCGAAGAAGTACATCTGGAAGGCCATCACGCCCACGCCGGACTGCTCGATATAGGCGATCACGGACTGGTTCTTGACGCCCGCGTTGACGATCAGGACCCACAGGTTGCCGACCGTGACGGCCAGGTACCACAACGCCATGATCACGCCCTTCATCGAGGCCGGGGCCTGGCTGTACGCGAATTCCAGGCCGGTCGCCGAGACCAGCACCTCGCCCAGGGTCAGCAGCGCATACGGCAGGATCTGCCAGGCGATGTTCACCGGCGTGCCGGCATCCAGCTCGACCTGCAGGTTGCCCACCACGACCCAGGCGGCGGCCGACAGGGCGATCCCGGCGGTCATGCGGCGCAGCGGGGTCGGCTCGATGCCGACCATGCGCAGCAGCGGGAACAGGGCGAAGTTATTGAACGGGATCAGGAGCATCACCAGCAGCGGGTTCAGCGCCTGCATCTGGGCCGGGATGACGTTGAAGCTGTAGCCGAGCAGGCTGACCTGGGTGGTCATGGTGTTGGCCTGCACGATCCAGGTCGAGGCCTTCTGGTCGAACAGCGACCAGAACGGCGTCACCAGGGCGAACACGATCAGGATGCGCAGCACGGCGCGCACGCCGTCCACCGCTTCCTCGGAGTGCGCGCCGCGCGCGCGCTCCAGCTGCATCGAGGCGCCGATGCCGCCGAAGGCCAGCAGCAGCACCAGGGCGGCGCAGGCGCCGATCACGAAGCCCCACTGGACCGACATGGCCAGCGACGCGACGGCGGCGACCGCGCCGAACAGCGCGACGTTCAGGCCGGGACGGCCCTCGCCCGGACGGCGGGCCAGCAGGGCGGTGCGCACCACGTTCATGAACGAATGCGGGTTGGCGGGCGTCGGCGGCACGTGCACGTATTTCTTCTTGCCGCTCCACAGGACCATGGTGGCGATGAACATCAGGATGCCCGGGATGCCGAAGGCCACCGACGGACCGTAGTCGCGCAGGAACAGCGGCATCAGCAGCGAGGCGAAGAAGGAGCCGAAGTTGATGATCCAGTAGAAGGCGTCGAACACGACCTTCGCCTTTTCCTTGTTGGTCTGGTCGAACTGGTCGCCCACGAAGGACGCCACCAGCGGCTTGATGCCGCCCGAGCCGAGCGCGATCAGGAACAGGCCGAGGTAGAAGCCCTTGAGGTTGTCCTCGAAGATGGCGAGGCAGGCGTGGCCGGCGCAGTACACGAGGCTGAGCCAGAACACGGTGTTGTACTTGCCGAAGTAGCGGTCGGCCAGCCAGCCGCCCAGCAGCGGGAAGAAGTAGACGCCGATGACGAAGGTGTGGAACACGTGCTTGGCTTCGCCGGTGCGCTCGGACTCCGGCAGGAACAGCAGCAGGGTCGAAATCAGGAAGGGCGTCAGGATGTTGCGCATCCCGTAGAAGCTGAAGCGCTCGCAGCCTTCATTGGCAATGATGTAAGGGATCTGCCGCGGCATCCGCCCGGCGTTCTTGGGTGCTGCTGTAGTCATGGCTACCTTCCAAATTTCGAAACAGACGCGATCCTATGCTGAGGCTGAGCTACTTTGCAATAAAAATCTGGAGGCGCCCTGCGCTCATCGTGCATGTCACGTAGTTTAGTTACTTTATCGTTGCGGGATTGCTGCGCTGTGCAATCTTAAGTGGTTGAAAACAAACGGATAAGTCAAGGATGGCGTGTCGAAAGTGCAATTGTAAAGTTTTCTTTCATCCTGTATATTGGCTAGAATTCTCAACCGGATCTCAGCCATGACCCAGACCCCGAAGACCGACCAGCCGAACTGGTGGCGCGAAGCCATCATCTACCAGGTATATCCGCGCAGCTTCCTCGACACCAATGGCGACGGCGTCGGCGACCTGGCCGGCATCACCGACAAGCTCGACTACATTGCCAGCCTGGGCGTGGACATCGTCTGGCTGTCGCCGTTCTTCAAGTCGCCGATGAAGGACTTCGGCTACGACATCGAGGATTACTGCGACGTCGACCCGCTGTTCGGCACCCTGGCCGACTTCGACCGGCTGATCGCCAAAGCGCACAGCCTGGGCCTGAAGATCATGATCGACCAGGTGATGTCGCATACCGCCGACACCCATTCCTGGTTCGTCGAAAGCCGCTCGAGCCGCGACAATCCGAAGTCGGACTGGTATGTGTGGGCCGACCCGCTCCCGGACGGCAATCCGCCCAACAACTGGCTGTCCGTGTTCGGCGGCTCGGCATGGCAGTGGGATACCCGCCGCAAGCAGTACTACATGCACAACTTCCTGGTGAGCCAGCCGCAGCTGAACTTCCACAATCCGGAGGTGCAGCAGGCCCACCTGGATGCGCAGCGCTTCTGGCTCGAGCGCGGTGTCGACGGCGTGCGCATGGATGCCTGCGTCTTCCATTTCCATGACCGCCAGCTGCGCAGCAACCCGCCGGCGCTGGTGCGCGACACCTCGACCGTCACCGACGTCAACCCCTACGGCATGCAGGCCCACATCCACGACAAGACGCAGCCGGAAAACGTCGCCTTCCTGCAGAAGGTGCGCAAGCTGCTGGACGAATATGGCGCGATCTCGATCGGCGAAGTCAGTTCCGACGATGCGCTGGCGCAGATGGCCGAGTACACCGAAGGCGGCGACAAGCTGCACATGGCCTACAGCTTCAACCTGCTCACGCCGGTCTTCACGGCGGCCCATGTCCGCCAGCAGGTCGAGGAATTCAATGCGCGCGTCAAGGACGGCTGGGCCTCCTGGTCGGTCGGCAACCATGACGCCATCCGCGTGATGACCCGCTGGGGCGGCGAGAAGCCGGCGCCGGCGCTGGCCAAGCTGGTGCTGGCGATGCAGCTGTCGCTGAAGGGCACCCCTTGCCTGTACCAGGGCGACGAACTGGCGCTGGTCGAAGCCGACGTGCCGTATGAATTGCTGCAGGACCCGTACGGCAAGACCTTCTGGCCGGAGTTCAAGGGCCGCGACGGCTGCCGCACCCCGATGCCGTGGGAAGCGAACGCGCCCCAGGCAGGTTTTACCGAGGGTACGCCGTGGCTGCCGGTGGCCGAGCCGCACGTGGCCAATGCCGTCGACGTCCAGGACCGGGATCCGGCATCGATGCTGAACTTCCAGCGCCGCTTCATCGCCTGGCGCCGCTCGATGCCGCAGCTGACCCGCGGCGAGATCGCCTTCTTCGACGCTCCCGAACCGGTGCTGGCCCTGCGCCGCGACGTGGACGGCCATGACAGCGTGCTGGCCGCGTTCAACCTCTCCGACAAGGCGGTCGGCTTCGACTGGCCGGCCACCGCCGGCGCCGCGGCGCTGAACGAACACGGCCTGCCGGGCACTGCGGAAGGCGGGCGCGTGACCCTGCCGCCGTACGGCACCTGGTTCGGCAGCCTGCCGGCGGGGCGCTGATGGGCAGCCAGCAGGGACAGGATCAGGATCGGGACAAGTTCGCGCGGACGGCCTTTGCCGACGGTCCGCGCCTGCTGGCCGATATCGGCGCCACCCATGCGCGCTTCGCGCTGCAGACCGCGCCGGGCGTGTTCCGCTCGGTGCGCGTGCTGCGCTGCGACGACTTCGAGGGCATCGTGCCGCTGCTGCGGCATTACCTGGCCGATCACGCGGAGGTGGCCCTGCACCACGCGGCCTTCGCGGTGGCGAACCCGATCAGCGGCGACTACGTCCGCATGACCAACCGCGACTGGCAATTCTCGACCGACGCGGTGCGGCGCGAACTGGGCCTGTCGACCTTGTTGATCGTGAACGACTTCACGGCGCTGGCGATGGCGATCCCGGGCTTTGCGCAGGAAGACCTGATGCAGGTCGGCGCGGGCAAGCCGGCGGCGAACGCCGTGATTGGGGTGCTGGGTCCGGGCACGGGCCTGGGCGTGTCGGGCGTGATCCCGACCGCCGACGGCTTCGTGACCCTGGGTTCGGAAGGCGGCCACGTGAATTTCGCGCCGGCCGACGAGCGCGAGTTCGCGATCCTGCAATACGCCTGGCGCGAGTGGCAGCACGTCTCGAACGAGCGCCTGATCTCGGGTCCGGGCATGGAAATCATCTACCGCGCGCTGGCCAGGCGCAACGGCGTCGAGGCGGCGCCGCGCGGGGCGGCGGAGATCGTCGCCGGCGCGCTCGAAGCGGGCGATCCGCTGTGCCTGGAAGTGCTGGAGTGCTTCTGCGGCATGCTGGGCGGGGCGGCGGCCAACCTGGCGGTGACCCTGGGCGCCTTTGGCGGCATCTTCATCGGCGGCGGCATCGTGCCGCGCATGGGCGAGTGGTTCGCGGCGTCGCCGTTCCGCGCGCGCTTCGAGGCCAAGGGACGCTTCTCGAACTACCTGTCGGATATCCCGACCTATGTGATCACGACGCCGAACCCGGCCTTCCACGGCGTGGCCACCATCCTGGCCGAGCATCTGCGCGGGCGCAGCGGCGCCAACACGCTGATGGAGCGCATCGGGAACCTGCGGCACGAGCTGACGCCGGCCGAACAGCGCGTGGCCTCGCTGGTGCTGGAACAGCCGCGCATGGTGCTGAACGAGCCGATCGCGGAAATCGCGCGCCTGGCCGACGTCAGCCAGCCGACCGTGATCCGCTTCTGCCGCTCGCTGGGCTTCCAGGGCCTGGCCGAGTTCAAGCTGAAGTTCGCCAGCAGCCTGACCGGCTCGATCCCGGTGCGCCACAGCCAGGTGCGCACCAGCGACAGCACGCACGACCTGTCGGCCAAGGTGATCGACAACACGGTGTCCGCGATCCTGCGCTTCCGCGACCAGCTCGACGTGCGCGCCATCGACCGCGCCATCGAACTGGTGAGCAAGGCCAGGCGCGTCGAGTTCTACGCGATGGGCAATTCGCGCGCGGTGGCGCTGGACGGGCAGCACAAGTTCTTCCGCTTCCGCATCCCGACCGGGCTGTATGGCGACTCGCACCTGTTCAAGCTGGCCGCCGAGCTGCTGGGGCCGGGCGACGTGGTGATCGCGGTGTCGAACTCCGGCAGCCTGCCGGAGCTGCTCGACGCGGTGGACATCGCGCGCGCCGCCGGGGCCGACGTGATCGCGATCAGCAACAGCCAGTCGCCGCTGGCGCGCAAGGCCAGCGTATGCCTGGCGGTCGACCATGCGGAAGACAGCAGCAGCTTCCTGTCGATGATCTCGCGCATCCTGCAGCTGCTCCTGATCGACATCGTGGCGGTGGGGATTTCGGTCGATGGCCAGCACGGGCAGGCGCAGGGGGAGGAGCCGCACCGGCTCCTGATCTCGCACCTCGACAGCTGAAAAAAAAAGCGGGCATTGCCCGCTTTTCCCATTCCGCTGCAGGTCGGGGTCAGGTCTGTCATTCGGACATGGACGCATGACCCTTGCGGAATCTCAGAACGGCTTTGAATTTGCTTATATGAGCCGAGCGACTAACGAGCGACTAACGCTTTCGGAATAAAAAGCAGCGTTTTGAGATAGATCAAAGGTGCGTGATCGCTGTCCGAATGACAGACCTGACCCTGAATGTGTTTATTCGGCGCTCTTGAGGTCCACGCGCTCGATGGTGCGGCGCCACTCCTGCAGCGAGAGCAGGGTATCGGTCTCGGTGTCCTCGACCAGGATCTCGTCGCCGCTCTGCGCGACCAGGAAGCTCTCGCGGCGGCGCACGTCGTCGGCGCGGTTTTCCACGAACGTCAGCTGGAAGTACTTTTTGCCGTTGATCTCGCGCGGCAGCGGATCGTCCTCGATCACGGCGCCGTGGGCCTTGCCCTTCGAACGCTTCTCGATCTGCTGCGACCAGGCCTTCAGTTCGGGCAGGGCGAGCAGGGCGGTCATCGCCTGTTCCCTGGTGCGGGCCGGAGCTTGCGCGGCCGGCGCCGGAGCAGCAGCCGCGGCCGCCGGCTTGGGCGGCTCCTCGCGTTCGGCGCGCTTGCAGCCTGCGACGGCGCAGGCCAGGGCCAGCGCGACGGCCAGCAGGCGCAGGGAAGGAGAGGAGTCGGCGCGTGGGAACATGGGGTGCCTCGTGAAGTGAGGCGGACATACTAAACCATCGGTGTTTGAGCGGCAACAGATGAGGACGCCGGGCAGCCAGGCTCGCCCAAACAAAAAGCCCGCAGGGAGCGACCCTGCGGGCTTTCTTATGTCGGACAGGCGCGGTTGCCCGCGCCGGGCCATGCACGGCTATTACATCATGCCGTCCATGCCGCCCATGCCGCCCATGCCACCCATGCCGCCCATGCCGCCGGCCGGCTTGTCTTCAGCCGATTCCGAGACCATGCAGTCGGTGGTCAGCATCAGGCCGGCGATCGACGCTGCGTTCTGCAGTGCCGAGCGGGTGACCTTGGCCGGATCCAGCACGCCCATTTCGACCATGTCGCCATAGGTGCCGTTGGCGGCGTTGAAGCCGTAGTTGCCGGTGCCGGCCAGGACGGCCGCGACCACGACCGACGGCTCGTCGCCGGCGTTCTGGACGATCATGCGCAGCGGCTCTTCCATCGCGCGCAGGACGATCTTGATGCCTGCTTCCTGGTCAGGGTTGTCGCCCTTGACGTTCAGCGAAGCGCGTGCGCGCAGCAGGGCCACGCCGCCGCCCGGGACGATGCCTTCTTCAACGGCAGCGCGGGTTGCGTGCAGCGCGTCTTCCACGCGTGCCTTCTTCTCTTTCATTTCGACTTCGGTCGCAGCGCCGACGCGGATCACGGCAACACCGCCAGCCAGCTTGGCCACGCGCTCCTGCAGTTTTTCGCGGTCGTAGTCCGAGGTCGCTTCTTCGATCTGGATGCGGATCTGCTTGACGCGCGCTTCGATCGCTTCAGCCTGGCCAGCACCGTCGATGATGATGGTGTTTTCCTTGCCGACTTCGATACGCTTGGCCTGGCCCAGTTCGTTCAGCGTGACCTTTTCCAGGGTCAGGCCGACTTCTTCGGCGATCACCTGGCCACCGGTCAGGATGGCGATGTCTTCCAGCATGGCCTTGCGGCGGTCGCCGAAGCCAGGCGCCTTGACGGCGACGGTCTTCAGGATGCCACGGATGTTGTTGACCACCAGGGTCGCCAGCGCTTCGCCTTCGATGTCTTCGGCGACGATGACCAGCGGACGGCCGGCTTTGGCAACCTGCTCCAGCACCGGCAGCAGATCACGGATGTTCGAGATCTTCTTGTCGCACAGCAGGACGAACGGGTTCTCGTGAACGGCAACCTGCTTGTCCGGGTTGTTGATGAAGTACGGCGACAGGTAGCCGCGGTCGAACTGCATGCCTTCCACGATGTCCAGCTCGTCGTTCAGCGACTTGCCGTCTTCGACGGTGATGACGCCTTCCTTGCCGACCTTTTCCATCGCTTCAGCGATACGCTCGCCGATCGAGGTTTCCGAGTTGGCCGAGATCGCGCCAACCTGGGCGATTTCCTTCGAGGTGGTGGTCGGCTTGGCGATCTTCTTCAGCTCTTCGACGGTCGCTGCGACGGCCTTGTCGATGCCGCGCTTCAGGTCCATCGGGTTCATGCCGGCGGCGACGAACTTCATGCCTTCGCGGACGATTGCCTGCGCCAGGACGGTCGCGGTGGTGGTGCCGTCACCGGCGTTGTCGCTGGTCTTCGAAGCGACTTCCTTGACCATCTGCGCGCCCATGTTCATGAGCTTGTCTTTCAGTTCGATCTCTTTCGCCACCGAGACGCCGTCCTTGGTCACGGTCGGGGCGCCGAACGAGCGCTCCAGCACGACGTTGCGGCCTTTCGGGCCCAGGGTGACCTTGACTGCGTTGGCCAGGATATTGACGCCTTCAACCATCTTGGCGCGCGCTGCGTCGCCGAACACTACTTCTTTAGCTGCCATGTTGTATTTCTCCGAATGATACGTGTAAGTGGTCTAAGGGGATTACAGGGCCACGACGGCCATGATGTCTTCTTCGCGCATCACCAGCAGCTCTTCGCCGTCGACCTTGACGGCCTGGCCGGAGTATTTGCCGAACAGGACGCGGTCGCCGACCTTGACTTCCAGGGCACGGAGCTGGCCGTTGTCTTGCACTTTGCCGTTACCGACGGCGAGGACTTCGCCCTGGTCCGGCTTCTCTGCAGCTGCATCGGGGATGATCAGTCCGGACGCGGTTTTGGTTTCCTGATCGAGACGCTTCACGATTACGCGATCGTGCAGAGGACGAAGGTTCATGCAAAACTCCTTATATTTCAATGGTTTGACTATCAATCAATGCCGCCGCACCGGAAAGTGCGTCGGCTGCAAAGAGTTTGTTAGCACTCTCTACTAACGAGTGCTAATTATAGGGACGATAATTTGCCATTTCAAGCAGCAATGTTGACGACATGCCGATCTTTTTGAGCTGCCCCAAGCCAATGGCAGATTGCGCGCAAGGGATTGCGGAGGGTGGGCCATGTTTTTCCCGGCCAGGCCGTGGGCATCCGGGCAAGAGCCGGGCAGCCTACACCTGCCGGCGAATTCATGCCGCACGGATGAAACTCTCCTATGAGTGAGCAGGCGGACGCGCGATTCGGTTGACGGAAAAACCATCTCGGTCCTATAGTGTCGAATGATTTCCGAATTCCAAGACCTCTCCGACAAAATCGACCGGCTCGCCCAACTGACCCAGTCGCTGCGCGCCGAGAACTATCTGCTCCGGCAGGCCAATGCCTTGCTCAGCGCCGAGAACCTCGCGTTCAAGGAGCGCCTGATCGAAGCCCAGCGCCGCGTCGAGGCGGTGCTCGAGCAATTGCCTCCGCCTCCGGGCGAAGAGGGCGGCGAGGATGCCGACGGCGAAGGCGACGGCGAAGGCGCGGTCGCGTCCAACGAAAGCGAGGCCACCCGATGATCCATCTCGACGTCACCATCATGGGCCAGCCCTACCGCCTGGCCTGCCGCGACGGCGAGGAACGCACCCTGCGCGAAGCGGTGCATTACCTGGACGGGAAGATGTGCGCGCTGCGCGATACCGGCAAGGTCAAGGGCACGGACCGCATCGCGGTCATGGCCGCGCTGAGCGTCGCCGCCGAATTCCTGTCGGTGAAATCGCCGCAGGGCCCGCTTTCGGACATGTCGATCCTGGAAGTCAAGCAGAAACTCGAGGCCATGCATTCGGTGCTCGACCAAGCCCTGGCTCCGCAGGAAAATTTGTACTAAGGGCCAAATCCGTTTGACATGGCGGAACAAGAGAGTAAACTGCGCACTACCCTGCGGTGTTCGAGATTTGCCATATATTCCTTGAACCATTCTTACGCATAGGTTGTGGAACATGTTTGATGGGCGTGAGCGTCGCTAGTTCGACGAACCCGAAATTGATCTGACCGCGACCACCTTGAACCGCTTTGGTTCGGGATGCCGGCAAAAACGGCACAGGCGGGGCACAGATACCAGGCGGTTGCGCACTCGATACGCAACCGCTTTTTTTTTTGCGCGCGCCATTTTGGCGCGTTTGTTTTGGAGGGGCGCGATGCGCTATTGGTTGATGAAATCCGAGCCGGACGAGGTCAGCTTCGAGGACGTGCTGGCCGCGCCGGATCGGACCGTGGCCTGGTTCGGTGTGCGTAACTACCAGGCGCGCAACTTCATGCGCGATGCGATGGCGGTCGGCGACGGCATCCTGTTCTACCATTCCAGCTGCGCGGTGCCGGGCGTGGCCGGGCTGGCCGAAGTGGCCAGCGGCCCGTATCCGGATGCGACCCAGTTCGACAGCGCCAGTCCCTACTTCGACCCCAAGGCGACGCCGGAGCAGCCACGCTGGATCTCGGTCGACGTGCGCGCCACCAGGCAGGGACGCTACCTGCCGCTGTCCGAGATGCGCAGCATCGCCGCGCTCGAAGACATGGTGCTGCTGCAGAAGGGCAGCCGCCTGTCGGTCTCGCCGGTGACGCAGGGCCAGTGGGATGCGATCGTCGCGCTCGTGGCGGGCGGGGAGGCGTGATGGATGTCTCGCTGATCCTGGCCCTGCTCGCGATGGGCGCCTTCGGCGGCTTCGCGGCCGGCCTGCTCGGCATCGGCGGCGGCATGGTGCTGGTGCCCTTCATTACGATGATCTTCACGGCGCGCGGCATCGCGCCCGAGCTGGTGGTCCACATGGCGATCGCGACCTCGCTGGGCACCATCCTGTTCACGTCGCTGTCCTCGGTGCGCGCGCACCACCAGCATGGCGCGGTGCTGTGGCCGGTGGTGAAGCTGCTGGCGCCGGGCATCCTGGTCGGTTCCTGGATCGGCCCCTGGATCGGCAAGCAGATGAACACCTCGCTGCTGGCCTTCTTCTTCGGCTGCTTCGTCGCCTTCTCGGCGACCCAGATGCTGATCGGGAAAAAGCCGGCGGCGGCGCGCGAGCTGCCGCAGGCGCCGGGCATGTTCGCGATGGGCGGCTTCATCGGCATCCTGTCCGGCCTGGTCGGGGCAGGGGGCGGCTTCATCTCGGTGCCCTTCATGACCCGCTGTAATGTACGCATCCACAATGCGGTCGCCACCAGCGCGGCGCTCGGCTTCCCGATCGCGCTGTCGGGGACGCTCTCGAACATCTATTTCGGCTGGGGCGAGCCGGGCCTGCCGGCGTATTCGCTCGGCTTCATCTACCTGCCGGCGCTGGCGATCATCGTGCTGGCCAGCGTGACCATGGCGCCGCTCGGCGCGCGCACCGCGCACAAGATGCCGGTGCGGCAGCTGCAGAAGGTGTTCGCGGTGATCCTGTATGCGCTGGCGGGCTACATGTTCTGGAAGGCCTTCAATTGATCGACCTGTTGCGGGGCGGGCGACTTCCGCCTGGCGGCGGCAGGCATTTTGTTGTCATTTTAATTAATTTCCGATAGGATCTTTACTGACAATTAATCGCTTGCCGGCCGCGCAAAGTACGCGGCAGGTCATGCTGCAGCAGGCTTACTGGAGGAAGACAGATGAGCAACTGGCAGTTCAAACCCGTGGCGTTCAAGTTCCAGCTGAGCAGCTACATGACCTTGTTCAAGCTGTCGCTTCCGCTCCAGATCCGTGGAGACAAGCTGGTGAACGAAACGGTGCCGGTGGCGCTGCCGGTCGTGCCTTCCGACGAACTGGTCCCCGGCAGCCAGGGCTTCGTGATCCGCGGGCTGCCGCTGTCGGCCCCGCTGCCCATGCTGAGCCGCAATGGCGACTACCTGTGCTACGCCCAGGAGCACTACCACCACTTCCACATCGACTTCAGCATCGGCTACGAGCAGTACAAGAACAAGTTCTCGTCCAAGACGCGCTCGACGCTCAACCGCAAGCTGCGCAAGTACGCCGAACACTGCGGCGGGACGATACCGTGGAAGGCCTACCGCACGCCGGAAGAAATCAGGGAATTCTTCGCGCTGGCGCGCGATCTCTCGAAGACCACCTACCAGGATCGCGTGCTGGGCGTGGGCCTGCCGGATAACGAAGCCTTCATCGAGAACGCGCTGAAGCTGGCCGAGGCCGACCGGCTGCGCGCCTTCATCCTGTTCGACGGCGCGCGCCCGGTCTCCTACCTGTACTGCCCGGTCGATGCGGGCGTGCTGACGTTTGCGTATCTCGGCTACGACCCCGAGTACCTGCACCTGTCGGTCGGGATCGTGCTGCAGTGGCTGGCGACGGAACAGCTATTCGCCGAAAACCGCTTCCGCTTTTTCGACTTCACCGAGGGCGAGGGCGATCACAAGCGCCTGTTCGCCACCCACCAGCGCCTGTGCTGCCACCTGGTGCTGGTCAAGCGCTCGCTGCGCAACAGCGCCATCATCCGCGCGCATATCCTGATGAACCAGGTGACCGGGGAGATCGGTGACCTGATGGAGAAGCATGGGGTGAAGGCGCGCGTGAAGCGGATGATCAAGCGCCGGCGCTAGCCGATCCGACCGCATGAAAGACCTGGGGGGAAGCATGCCATCGGCATGCTTCCCCCCAGGTCCTTGTGCAGCCCGGCTTGCCTCAGGCGTGCACGGCCCGCTTCCCCGGCTGCTTGTAGGCCCACGCCAGCATGACGAGCGCCGCGACGATCATCGGCAGCGACAGCACCTGTCCCGAGGTGACCGGCAGCCCGGCCACGGTGATTTCCCAGTCCGGCACGCGGAAGTATTCGGTGGTGAAGCGCGCGCACCCGTACAGCAGGGTGAACAGGGCGCCGACGGCCAGGCGCGGGCGCGCCTTGCGGGCGAACGGCCACAGGATCAGGAACACCAGCACGCCGTCGACCAGCGCCTGGTAGAGCGGCGACGGATGGCGCGGACCTTCCACGCCCGGCCACAGCATCGCCCACGGCAGGCTGGGGTCGGCCAGGCGTCCCGGCAGTTCGGCGTTGATGAAGTTGCCGATCCGTCCCGCCGCATACCCGAGCGGCACCATCGGCGCGATGAAGTCGTAGACGTCGAGCAGGTTGCGCTTGCGCTTGCGCGCCCACAGGGCCATCGCGATCAGCACGCCGAGGAAGCCGCCATGGAAGGACATCCCGCCGCGCCACACCATGAAGATCTCGAGCGGATGCGCGAGGAAGTAGCCGAGCTGGTAGAACAGCACTTCGCCCAGGCGCCCGCCGAGGATCACGCCCAGCATCCCGTAGAACAGCATGTCGTCCAGGTCTTCGTTGGTCCAGCCCTGCGCGGCGATGTGCGGCTGGCGGATGCGCACCCGGCCCAGGATCAGGAACAGGGCGAAGGCGAGTACGTACATCAGCCCGTACCAGTGGATGTCCACCGGACCGATGGAGAACGCAATCGGGTCCGGCTGCGGATGAATCAGCATAGTCAGTCTTTCCTTAACAAGTCCAAGAAGCCCTTGAGCACCGGCGAATCGTTATCGCGTCGCCAGGCCAGTCCGGTCTCGGCCAGCGGCGTCGGGTCGGCGAGGGCACGGTATTCTACGCCCGGTCGCATCAGGTTCGACACCGATTGTGGCACAAGTGCCAGGCCCATGCCGCCGGAAACCAGGCTGACGATGGTTTGCATCTGGATCGCTTCCTGGCCGATCACCGGCGTGACCCCGGCCGCGCGGAAGCAGGCCAGGACCGCATCGTGCAGCGCCGGCGCCACCGCGCGCGGGAAGATCAGCAGCGGCAGCGGCGGCAGGTCGCGCAGCCGCACCGGGCCGCGGGCGCGCAGCGCATCCAGGCCGCCCGGCGCGCACAGCACCAGCGGTTCTTCCACGATCTTCAGGTAGTCCAGCAGGCTGTCCTGCCTGCCGGGCAGCGGCGGGATCACGAAGCCGGCATCGATGCGGCCCTGCAGCAGCTCCTCGAACTGCAGGTCCGAGGTCGCTTCCTGCAGCACCAGCCTGACCTTGGGATAGGCCGCGCTGTAGCCGCGCAGGATGGCCGGCAGCACGCTCACGCCCGCCGTGGTCACGAAGGACAGCGCCAGCCGGCCCGCCTCGCCCGAGGCCACGCGCCGCACCAGCTCCGGCAGGGCGCCGGCCTCGTCGAGGATGCGGCGCGCCTCCGGCAGCAGGGCGCTGCCGGCCGGCGTCAGGTTCACCTGGCGGCGGTTGCGCAGGAACAGCGGGGCGCCGAGCAGTTCCTCGAGCCCGGCGATGCTCTGCGACAGCGGCGGCTGGGTCATGTGCAGGCGCGCCGCCGCGCGGCCGAAGTGGAGTTCCTCGGCCACGGTGACGAAATGGCGCAGCTGGCGCAGTTCAAGGTTCATCGATATGCAGGCTGTATTGATCGGCGGCGGTGATATGCGATGCGTATCACACACGCGCGTATCTTACATTTGACGTAGCGGGAGCGGCAAGGCATCCTGACAGCTCTGCTCAGGGGGAGTTCGTCATGGCCGACCAACAGCGCTATAACCGCCGTTCCCGCAACGTCACCGAGGGCGTGGCCCGCAGTCCCAACCGCTCGATGTACTACGCGATGGGATATGAAAAGGAAGACTTCGACAAGCCGATGATCGGGGTGGCCAACGGTCACTCGACCATCACGCCCTGCAACTCGGGCCTGCAGAAGCTGGCCGACATCGCGGTCGCCACCGTCAAGGAGTGCGGCGCCAATCCCCAGGTGTTCGGCACCCCGACCATTTCCGACGGCATGTCGATGGGCACCGAGGGCATGAAGTTCTCCCTGATCTCGCGCGAAGTGATCGCCGACTGCATCGAGACCTGCGTCAACGGCCAGTGGATGGATGGCGTGGTCGTGATCGGCGGCTGCGACAAGAACATGCCGGGCGGGATGATCGCACTGGCGCGCGTCAACGTGCCGGGCATCTACGTCTACGGCGGCACCATCAAGCCCGGCCACTGGAAGGGCAAGGACCTGACCATCGTCTCGGCCTTCGAGGCGGTGGGCGAGTTCACCGCCGGCCGCATGAGCCAGGAGGATTTCGACGGCATCGAGCGCAACGCCTGTCCGTCGTCGGGTTCGTGCGGCGGCATGTACACCGCGAACACGATGTCGTCCTCGTTCGAGGCGCTCGGCATGTCGCTGCTGTACTCGTCGACCATGGCCAATCCGGACGACGAGAAGGTCGGCTCGGCGGCGCAGTCGGCGCGCGTGCTGGTCGAGGCGGTCAAGCGCGACCTCAAGCCGCGCGACATCATCACCCGCGAGTCGATCGAGAACGCGGTGGCCTTGATCATGGCCACCGGCGGTTCCACCAACGCGGTGCTGCACTACCTGGCGATCGCCCATGCCGCCGAAGTCGAATGGACCCTGGACGACTTCGAGCGGGTGCGCCGCAAGGTGCCGGTGATCTGCAACCTCAAGCCCTCGGGCGAGTACGTGGCGACCGACCTGCACCAGGCGGGCGGCATCCCGCAGGTGATGAAGCTGCTGCTCGACGCCGGCCTGCTGCACGGCGACTGCATCACCATCACCGGCCGCACCCTGGCCGAGGAACTCGCCCATGTGCCGTCCACGCCGAAGGCAGGACAGGACGTGATCCGCCCGCTCGACCGGGCGCTGTACCAGGAGGGCCACCTGGCGATCCTGAAGGGCAACCTCGCGCCGGAGGGTTCGGTGGCCAAGATCACCGGCCTGAAGAACCCGGCCATCACGGGACCGGCGCGCGTGTTCGACGACGAGCAGTCGGCGATGGGCGTGATCCTGGCGAACGGCATCCAGCCGGGCGACGTGCTGGTGCTGCGCTACCTCGGACCGAAGGGCGGGCCGGGCATGCCCGAGATGCTGGCGCCCACCTCCGCGCTGATCGGCAAGGGCCTGGGCGAATCGGTCGGCCTGATCACCGACGGCCGCTTCTCGGGCGGCACCTGGGGCATGGTGGTCGGCCACGTGGCGCCGGAAGCCTGGGAGGGCGGGACCATCGCGCTGGTGCGGGAAGGCGATTCGGTGACGATCGATGCGCACCGGCTGCTGATCCAGCTGAACGTGCCGGAAGAAGAGCTGGCCCGGCGCCGCGCGGCCTGGGTGCGTCCGGCGCCGCGCTATACGCGCGGGGTGCTGGCCAAGTTCGCGGCCTTGACCTCGAGCGCCAGCAAGGGTGCGGTCACCGACTAAGTCAGATTCACCAATAAAGTAAAACGGCGGGGCAAGCCCCGCCGTTCTCATTTGCGCTTGCCGAGCGTGCGCCTGACGCGCGCATCGCGGCGCTTGTCCTGCTCGGCGTGTTCCTTCTTCTTGTCCAGTCCGAGCATCTTCTCGATGAATTCGAACCAGATGAAGGCCGCCACCATCAGGCCGACGATGGTCCACCACGACAGCTCGGCAAAGCGCCAGACTTCCAAGCCGCGCAGCACGACCAGGGCCAGGATCAACAGGATCAAGGGCATAAAAAATTCCTCCAGGCATGCATATTACAAAAAACAGATGTGGCCTGGAGATTAGTTGTGTTTCCTGTTGTCAAGTCAACCATGGACGTTGCTCTATCGTTACAGAGTGTATCGGTTGGTGGAGGACGGGGGAAATACCGGTAGAATCTGTTCCATGTTTAACCTGGAGAAATAAATGAAACGCTCCCTGTTGTTGTGTGTTGTGTTGTCGACCCTCGCGTCCACCAGCGCGTTCGCACAAGTCGACCTGGCGAAAGCCAAGAACTGCATGGCCTGCCATGCGGTGGCGAACAAGCTGGTCGGTCCTTCCTACAAGGACGTTGCAGCCAAGTACGATGGCCAGAAAGGCGCTGAAGACAAATTGGTGCAAAAGGTCATGAAGGGTGGCGCAGGTGTCTGGGGTCCGGTGCCGATGCCGGCCAATCCCCAGGTGAGCGAAGCGGAAGCACGCAGCCTGGTCAAATGGGTGCTGGCGACGAAGTAATCGCCCCCCTTCGACGAACGAAGCGCGCCTGCGTGAGCATGGCGCGCTTTTTCGTTTCCGGCCTTGCCGGGCGCCGCCTTAGCGGATCACGTCCATGCGGGTGCGCTTGCCGCCCTTGTAGGTGTACAGGGTCAGGGCGCCGTTCTGGATGTCGCCGAACTGGTCGAACTGGATGGTGCCGGTCACGCCCTCGTACTTGATCTTCTTCAGCTCCGGCAGGTACTTGGCCGGATCGGCGGATTTGGCGTTCTGCATCGCGGCCGCCATCACCATCACCGAGTCGTACACATACGGCGCATACAGCTGCACCTCGACGCCGGTCTTCTGCTTGAAGCGGGCCCGGAAGTCGGTCATGGCCTTTTCCTGCGCGCCCTTGACGCCGCCCGCTTCGGCGCAGATCACCTTGTCTTCGCCCACGGCGTCGCCCGCCAGGCGTCCCAGCGCCTCGGTGCACACGCCGTCGCCGCCCATGAACCTGGCGTTGATGCCGAGCGCCTTCATCTGCTTGAGCATCGGGCCGCCCACCGAGTCCATGCCGCCGAAGAACACCAGGTCGGGCTTCTTGGCGCGGATCGAGGTCAGGATCGCGGTGTAGTCGGTGGCGGTGGCGCTGGTGAATTCCTTGCCCACGATGCGCACGCCCGGACCCTTGGCGCCCTTGGCGAATTCGGCGGCCACGCCCTGGCCGTAGGTGGTGCGGTCGTCGATGATGGCGATGTTCTTGACCTTCAGGGTCTCGACCGCATACTTGCCCAGCGTGCCGCCCAGCTTGGCGTCGTTGGCGACCACCCGGAACGCGCCCGCGAAGCCCTGCTTGGTGTACTGGGTCGCGGTGGTGGCCGGGGAGATCTGGACCAGGCCGGCGTCGTGGTAGATCTTCGAGGCCGGCACCGAGGTGCCCGAATTCAGGTGGCCGACGATGCCGTTGACCTTGGCGTCGACCAGTTTCTGGGCCACGGCCGTGCCCTGTTTCGGATCGCTGGCGTCGTCCTCCGCCAGCAGCTGCAGCTTGACCTTCTGGCCGTTGATGGTGAAGCCCTTGGCGTTGAGCTCGTCAATCGCCATGCGCGCCGCGTTCTCGTTGTCCTTGCCGAGGTGCGAGTTCGGGCCGGAGACGGGACCCACGTGGCCGATCTTGACGACCTGCTGGGCGCTGGCGCTGCCGGCGAACGCCATCGCGATGGCAAGGGGGATGAGCTTGGTGCTGACCTGCATGTATTTTCTCCAGAAGTGAGAACTTTGCGTGGCCACGGTCGTGGCAAATCGGAAATTACACTGTAAAAGGTACAACAATTTCCGGTCATCGCAAAGGAGAAAAAGCAGGCGCAGGTGGCGCTAGCGGATGATCCGCAGTTTTGCCACACCCTTGAGCGCCTTGCCCAGGTCTTCGCTCCCGGCCTCGGCTTGGGCGGCCAGGTAGCCGCGCGCATACGAGGCCTGGCGCGGTATCTGGCCGCGGCCGCCCGTGAGTTCGTCGAGCAGCTGCCCGGCGACCGCCATGTCGTTCAGCGCACCGAGCCGGTCCTGGAGCTTGGACAAACGGCTGATGTAGCGCCTGGTCCGCTTGCCTGGCATCAGGTCATGGAAGAACTCGGCCGCATAGCGCGCCTTCTTGGCCGCGATGCGCACGCGATGGCGCATCGGCGCATCCGCCGGGTCGAGCGCCTTGATGCGCCTGGCGAGGCGTTTCTCGGCCTTGCGCAGCAGCGGCCGGGCGCCGCGCAGCGCACGTTCGGCCAGCGGCGCACCCTTGGGCAGCGCGTCGACGCCGCGCCATTGGCGGCCGCGCAGCCAGCCGTTCAGCTGCAGCATCAACTGGGTATGGCGCGGCGCATGCAGGGTCTGCAGCATTTTCCCGTGCAGCGCATTCGCCTTGTCGTGCGCGGCCTGGCGCAGCGCCGCCGGATCGATGCCGTGGATGCGATCGAGCGTGGTGTCGGCCAGCACGTCCCAGTCGCGGGCCGCGCCCAGTTCTCCCGCCAGCCAGTCGAGGCCTTCGCGGATCTCGGCTGGCGCTGCGGCCAGTTCTTCGAACATGTCGGCCAGCGCGCGCAGGCGGCGCAGGCCGACGCGCATCTGGTGCAGGCTTTCGACGTCCTTGCGCAGCACGCCCGCCACGTTGGCCTCGATCTGGCGCAGGCAGTTCAGGCCGATGCACTGGAACGCGTCCTCCAGGGTCATGTCGCGGCCCAGGCGTACCGGTGTGGCCTTGACGGCGCGCAGCGGCGCGTCCTCGAGCATCGCGTAGCCGCGCGCGGCCTTGCTGTCGTTGCTCATCTCCAGCGGAATGTCCCGGTGCAGGTCCAGCGCCAGTTCGAACAGCTCGGCCGGGTCGCCGCGCTTGAGTTCCAGTTCGAGTTCGGAAATCTCCGTGTGGCGGTCGCCGCAGGCGAGGTCGCCCGCATCCAGCGCGCAGGCGAGCTGGCGGCCGTCGGCCAGCGGGATGTCCCAGCTGGTGCGGCGGGTGCTGCTGCGGAACACCGGCTGCAGGCGCTGCGCGATGCCGGGCGCGGTCAGCACATCGGCCAGCCTGCCGTCCCTGACCTGGCGCGCCAGCAGCCCGGGCCGGGGCTGGCCGTCGGGCAAGGCCGATTCCCATTCGCCGCGCTGGTCCAGGCCGCAGAAGCGTGCGCCGGCCGTTTTCGCGGTCTGCACCCAGGTATCGTTGTCATTGCGGACCCGCAAGCTCAGGCCATGCTTCCACAGCTCGCGTTCGGGAGTGTCGTAGTAGGTGTCGGTCAGGTGGTGTTCGCGCGGCGCGCCCTGCGAGCGCTCGCTCAGCACCGGGTGGCTGCGCATGCGTTCCAGGGCGGCGGGTGGAACCTTGAGTTTGAGTTCGGTTTCCATGCTCGGTCCTTTCATGCGTAGTGGACCACAGCCGCGCGTTCGGCGGCGCATGGATGGGCTGTACGGCGAACGCCATCAGCAAAAGCGCCGGTACGCCCGGTCGCGGAAATACTTCGCCAGGGTCTCGGCCGACGCGCCGGTGTCGCACAGCGCGATGTGGTTGTCGGGGCGTACCAGGTAGAGGGCATTGCGCGTGAACCCGGCAGCCTCGTGTCCCTGGCCCCAGTCGAAGACGCGCAGCGGCATGCCATGCCGGGTGCACCAGTCGCCCAGCGCGTCGTTCGGCGTGCCGTAGACCTGCACCTGCCAGTCGATCTTCGGCAGCGGTGCATGGTTGTCGCGGCCGTCCTGGACCGCCCAGGGCAGGCGGTCGCCGCCCTTGAGCGCGCCGGCCGCGCCCGCGCTCAGCCAGCTGTCATGGTAGTTGATCGTGATCTGCGAAATGATCCGGAAGATCAGCTCGCGCATCGTGTCGATGCTGTAGGCGGCGCTGGCGAAGATCGGCGCGATGCGGGTGCGCATGAAGTCCGCGAACGTCCCTTCGGCCGTGACGAAGGTGAACAGGCGGTCGGTGGTGTCGACCAGCTTGTGCGCGAACGCCAGGCGCTCGGCCTCGTAGCTGTCCAGCAGGCTTTGCGGCGCCTCGTGGCGCACCGCGGCGGCCAGCTTCCAGGCGAGATTGATGGCGTCGCCGATCCCGGTGTTCATCCCCTGGCCGCCGGCCGGGCTGTGGACGTGGGCGGCGTCGCCGAGCAGGAAGGCGCGGCCGTACCGGTAGTGGTCGGTCACCCGGTGGTGCACGCGGTAGGTCGAGAACCAGTGGACCTGCTCGACCCGCAGCCCCAGGCTTTCCAGCGCGCGGTGGCTGACATCCTCGAAGCTGAGCTGGCCGGCGGCGTCCGCACGCTCCTCGCGCACGGTGCCGATCAGGCGGCAGCGCCCCGTATCGGTATACGGCAGCAGGATCACGAAGTCGGCGGTTTCCAGCGACAGGTGGACTTCGCCTTCCGCCGCCTTGCCGCGCGCCTCGACGTCGGCGACGTAGAACAGGCGGTCGTAGGTGCCGCCGGTGAAGCTGCCGCCCAGCAGGTGGCGGACCGCCGAGTGCGCGCCGTCGCAGCCGGCCAGGTAGGTGGCCGTGCATTGTTTCTCCGTACCGTCGGCCTTGCGCAGGCGCACCGTGACCTCGCATTCATGCTCCTCGAAGCCGACCAGCTCGGTCTCGCGCTGGACCGTCACACCCATCTCTTCCAGCTTGCGGACCAGCACTTCTTCGTGCCTGTCCTGCGGATAGACCAGGATGAAGGGGTAGGGGGTGTAGCGGGCGCCGGCCAGTTGCAGCGACAGGTGGGCCTTGTGCTTGCCCTTGGCCCACAGGTTGATGGCCTGGTTCGGCTTGCCTGCCGCAACGATCTCGTCAGCAAGGCCGATCTGGCGGTAGAGTTCCAGGATGCGCGCCTGGACCGCCATGGCGCGCGACGTGGTTCCCGGAGCGGCGGTCTTGTCGACGATCCCGACCTTGACGCCCTGGTGGGCCAGGTACAGCGCCAGTACCATGCCGGTCGGGCCCGAACCCGCGATGAATACGTCGTAGTGATCCATGTCTCCCCCTGGCTTTCCCTGTGAAGAGATGCCGGTGCGGGAGACATGTTCCCGGCTGGGCTTACTCCACAGACAAAGTCAGGTCGCGCCCTTCGAGTGCGACCTGGCCTGCATAGTCGGCTGCATGTATGCGCAGGATATAGTTCCCTGGCTCCAACGCTCCCACCTGCCAGCTGCCGGCCTCGACTTCGCCATCGCGCAGGCGGTTGTTAACAGCATAGGCGAATTGCGTCGACTTGCTACCGTAGACTGTGATGCCGCTGCTGGGCGCATAGACGAGCTTGACCGCGTCGGGATTGCGCGGCAAGCGGTCGTACACCTGGGTAATCAGGGGCTGTTCGAAGCCGGGCAAGGGCGTGCCGTCCGCGCGCAGCAGCTGGTAGCCCAGCTTGTACAGGCCGAGGCGGCGCCGCGCCAGGTTGCCGTCCACCTGGTCGTAGGCGTTCACCACGATGCTGACCTGGCCGAGGCTGCGCGGCACGCGCAGCGGCTGCCCTTTTTTCGCGGCGATGCGCTGGTCGGCGCTGTCGTACAGGGCGATGCTCTGGATGCGCGGCGCCACGGTGTCGGTGAAGCCGACGAAGGGGAGGGTCAGCGGATTGACGACGGTCCCGCCCTGGTAGTAGTCGAGGTGGACGTGGGCCATCGCATTGATGGTGCCGAGCGCGTCGCCCACGGCGAAGCGGGTCCCGCGCGGCACGCGCACGCGTTCCGCCTTGCCGCGCGCATCCGCCAGGACCTGGAAGCGCGGGTCGAGCGGCTTGCCCTGCGGGTCGCGGCCGACGCGCATGTGGATGTAGGAGAGCGGTCCCACGCTCAGGCCCTCGCTGAGCGAGCCGAAACCCCAGTTGGCGTAGGGGTCGCTCACCTTCGACGGGAACACCGCCAGCACCTTCGCGCCGACGTCGGCGCGCACGTCCAGGCCGGCGTGGAAGTGGTCGCGGCTGTCGCCGTTCCAGGCGCCGCGCACCTCGCCCATCACGCCGACGACTTCGTGCGCCATGTCCTGCGGGCCGACCGGCCAGGGCATCGGTTCCTTGCGCCGCACCATGGACGGCAGCGGGCGCGCCGGCGCCGCCTCGCCCGCGCGCGGCTGCGCCAGGCGGTGCAGGCGGTAGCCGCTGGCGTCGCTCACCACCAGGCTGCCGTCGCGGGACACCGCGATCCCGCGCGGGCCGTACAGCTGCACCGTGCCGTCGTCGCCGAAGCCGCCGGCCGCCGCCGGCCGGTCGGCGTCGAGCAGGGCCCGGTATTCGCCGCTCGGCGCCAGTTGGAGGATGCGCCCGCCCGAGCTGGCCGCGATGTACAGGTAGCCGTCGCGCGTCAGCGCCAGCCCGACCGGGCGGCGCAGCACCGCACGGCGCTCGCCTTCCGGCGGGATGGCCTGGGTCGTCACGACGCCATCCGGGCCGATGCGGCGGATGGCATGGTTGCCGGTGTCGGCGACGAACAGGGTGCCGTCGAGGGCCACGGCGATGGCGCTCGGCGTATCGAAAGCGGCCAGTGCGCCCGGACCATCCAGCATGCCCGGCCGGTCGCCGCCGGCGATGGTGCTCACGCTGCCATCCTTGCCGATGCGCCGGATGCGGTCGTTATAGGTGTCGGCCACGTACACGACGCCGGTGGCGTCGACCGCGATCCCGACCGGGCCGTTGAACAGCGCCGCGCGGCCCACGCCATCGAGGTGGCCCGGCGTGCCGCTGCCGGCCAGGGTGGTGACGGTGCCGTCCGGCGTCACCTTGCGGATCGCATGGTTGCCGGTGTCGGCCACGTACAGGTTGCCCTCGTGGTCGAGCGCCAGCGCGGACGGGGTGTGGAAGGCGGCTGCCGCCCCCTGGCCGTCGGCGAAGCCCTCGCGGCCGCCGGCCAGGGTGGCCACCGTGCCGTCGGGGGCGATGCTGCGGATCCGGTTGCTGTCGCCGCCATCGGCCACATAGACCTTGCCGCGCGGGTCGAGCGCCACGCCATAGGGATCGCTGAAGCGGCTGGCGGCGGCGGGGCCGTCGGCGGTGCCGGGCAGGCCGTCGCCGGCCAGCAGGGTCACGCGCGCCGGCCAGAACGGCGTGGTCGCGGCGACGGCCGGCGTGAGCACGGCCGGCCCGCCGGACTCTGGAGCGATGAAGTCGGTGAAGTACAGGGCCGTGCCCACGGCCAGGATGCCGGCGCCTGCGAGCGCCGCGATGAGGGTCTTTCGGTTCACTGAAGCAGCCGGATGATGTGATCGGGCCGCAATCTTAGCCGATGAGCGGGGAAGCTGCCGCCAGCGAGGGCGTCGCGCGGCTATTTGCCCAGCGCTTGCAGGTGCGCGATCTCCTGCGCCACCGCCTGCGTCACCACCTGCTCGATGGTCAGCTGCAGGCTGGCGCGGATGCCGGCGCTGAAGTCGTCCAGCGCCGCCTGCACCGCATCCGCGATGTCTTCGCGCAGGCGCTGCTCGAGCACGAAGTCGACCCGGCCCTGCAGCTGCTGCAGGATGCGTTCGGTCACGCGCCTTTCCAGCACGCCCCATTCCTCGCCGCTCCAGCGCTCGATCGCGCGCCGCTCCAGCTGTTCGGGGGTCTCGGCCGGCGCCGGCGCGGCCGTGTCGTGCACGGTCTCCGTCAATACCGGCGGCTCGCCGACGACTTCCGTCAGGACCGGGATGCTCGTATCGAAACCGGGTGGCTGGATCATGACTGTCCTGCGACGAAGTGGGTCAGGGGATAGGACTGCTTCTTGTAGGCGACGTAGCGCTTGCGGCCTTCGGCGGCATCCGCTTCGTCCGTGGAGATGATCTCGAACACGCGCGCGAACTGGGCGAAGTTGGCGGGCGTGCGGCGCGTCAGGTTGACCAGCATCTCGTGGTGCGGCAGCGCGGCCCCTTCGTCGGCGGTGACGATGACCGGCGTCTGCGGCGCCAGCGGATCGCCGGCCAGCACGTGCGGCACGAAGTCGGTGTCCGACAGGGTCCACAGCGCCGCGTTCAGGGCCTCGGCCTGTTCCGCGTTCTCGGCCAGCACCACCACCTTGGCGCGCGAGGCATAGGCCTTGCGCGCCAGGCGGCAGGCATAGGCCAGCTTGTCGGGGATATTGGTATGGAAGTCGATGCGGGTCATGGCGTGGATGGAAAAAAGGAGGAACGGGCCCTCCCCGTGGCATCAGGAATTCATGCCGCTGTGGCGCAGCAGCGCGTCGATCGAGGGTTCGCGGCCGCGGAAGGCCTTGAACGATTCCAGCGCCGGGCGCGAGCCGCCCACCGCCAGGATCTCGCGCTGGAAGCGCTTGCCGGTTTCGAGCAGGTCGCCGCCTTCGATCGCCTCCTCGAAGGCCGCATAGGCGTCGGCCGACAGCACCTCGGCCCACTTGTAGCTGTAGTAGCCGGCCGCGTAGCCGCCCGAGAAGATGTGGCCGAACGAGTGCTGGAAGCGGTTGAACGCGGGCGGCACCAGCACCGCGAAGTGCTTGCGCACGTCGTCGATCAGTTCCTGCACGGTGCGCTGCATGTTCGGGTCGAAGTCGTAGTGCAGGTGCATGTCGATCAGCGAGAACTCGACCTGGCGCAGGGTCTGCATGCCGGACTGGAAGTTCTTCGCCGCCATCATCTTGTCGTACAGCGCGCGCGGCAGCGGTTCGCCGGTCTTCACGTGGGCGGTCATGTGCTGCAGCTTGTCCCACTCCCAGCAGAAGTTTTCCATGAACTGCGAAGGCAGCTCGACGGCGTCCCATTCGACGCCCGAGATGCCGGACACCGACAGTTCCTCGACTTCGGTCAGCATGTGGTGCAGGCCATGGCCGAATTCGTGGAACAGGGTGATGACTTCGTCGTGGGTGAACAGCGAAGGCTGCAGCTTGCCGTCGACGCTGGCCGGCGGCGTGAAGTTGCAGGTCAGGTAGGCGACCGGCGTCTGCACGATGCCGCCGGTGGCCAGGCGGCGGCCGCGCGCGTCGTCCATCCAGGCGCCCTGGCCCTTGCCCGGACGCGCATACAGGTCGAGGTAGAACTGGCCGACCAGCTGGCCGTCGCGCTCGATGCGGAAGAAGCGCACGTCGGGATGCCAGACCGGCGCGTCGTCGGGCTTGATGCGGACCCCGAACAGGTCCTGGATCACGTTGAACAGGCCCTCGACCACCTTGGGCTCGGGGAAGTATTCCTTCACTTCCTGGGCCGAGAAGGCATAGCGCTTCTCGCGCAGCTTCTCGGAGGCGTAGGCCACGTCCCAGGACTGCATCTCGGCGATGCCCAGCTCGTCGCGGGCGAAGTTGCGCAGCTCTTCCAGGTCGTTCTCGGCGAACGGGCGGGCGCGCTTGGCCAGGTCTTCCAAAAATTCGATCACGTGCTGCGGGCTCTGGGCCATCTTCGGCACCAGCGAGACTTCGGCGAAGTTGGCGTAGTCGAGCAGCTGGGCTTCTTCATGGCGCAGCTTGAGCAGCTTGACGATATTGCCGGTGTTGTCCCATTTTTCCAGCTCGCTGAACATCACGCCGGCGTCCGACGCCTTGGTGGCGCTGGCGCGGTAGATCTTCTCGCGCAGCGCGCGGTTGTCGGCGAACTGCAACACCGGATAGTAGGAAGGGAAGTGCAGGGTGAACTGCCAGCCGGCCTTGCCGTCCTTCTCGGCGCTGGCGCGCGCGGCGCCCTTCACGTCTTCGGGAATGCCGGCGAGTTCGGATTCGGCCTCGACCAGCAGCTTGTAGTCGTTGGTGGCGTCCAGCACGTTTTCCGAGAAGCGGGTCGAGGTCGCGGACTGCTGTTCCTGGATCTCGGCGAAGCGCTGCTTTTTATCCGCGGGCAGCTCGGCGCCGCCAAGGCGGAAGTCGCGCAGGGCGTTCTCGACGATGCGCTTGCGCGCCGCCGACAGCGAGTCGTACTCGCTGCCATGACGCAGCGCCTTGTATTTCGCGAACAGCGCCTCGTTCTGGCCCAGCGCGGTCCAGAACTCGATCACCTTCGGCTGGTTCTCGTTGTAGGTGGCGCGCAGCTCCGGGGTGTCCATCACGTTGTTGAGGTGATTTACCACGCCCCAGGCGCGGCCCAGGCGTTCGGTTGCTTCCTCGAGCGGCACCACGAAGCTGTCCCACGTCACCGTGTCCGCCGGCGCTTCCAGCTTCGAAACGACAGCGGCCGCTTCCTTGATCAGCTGTTCGATGGCGGGCGTGACGTGCTCCGGCCTGACCGCGTCGAAGCGGGTCAGTCCCGAGAAGTCGAGGAGGGGATTGCTGGTGTCGGTCGTCATGGTGTTCCTTCCTATAGTCGTCAATCGCAGCCTCCTCGCGGGCAGGCTGCGGCTTATCCGCGTTGTGCCAGGTCGCGTTCCGCCGCTTCCACGGTGTTCATGAGCAGCATGGTAATCGTCATCGGGCCCACGCCGCCGGGGACCGGCGTGATGTGCGAGGCCACTTCGCGGATGCCGGCGTAGTCCACGTCGCCGCACAGCTTGCCCGCGTCGTCGCGGTTGATGCCGACGTCGATCACGATCGCGCCCGGCTTGACCATGTCGGCGCTCAGGGTGTTGCGGCGGCCCACGGCGGCGACGACGATGTCGGCCTGGCGGGTGTGGTAGCCCAGGTCCGCGGTCCCGCTATGGCATATGGTCACGGTCGCGTTGGCTTGCAAGAGCAGCAGGGCCATCGGCTTGCCGACGGTGTTGCTGCGGCCGATCACCACCGCGTGCTTGCCGCGCAGGTCGACGCCGGTGCTCTCGATCAGCTTCATGCAGCCGTACGGGGTGCAGGGGCGGAAGCCTTCCAGGCCGGTCATCAGCTCGCCGGCCGACAGCACCGAATAGCCGTCCACGTCCTTGGTGGTGGAGATCGCTTCGATGACCTTGTGCGGGTCGATGTGCTTCGGCAGCGGCATCTGGACCAGGATGCCGTGGATCGCCGGATCGGCGTTCAGGGCGGCGATGCGGTCGAGCAGGGCCTGCTCGGTCAGGTCGGCCTCGTACTTTTCCAGCACCGAGTGGAAGCCCACGTCGCAGCAGGCTTTCACCTTGTTGCGCACGTAGACCTGGCTGGCCGGGTCTTCGCCGACCAGGACCACCGCGAGGCCGGGCTGCTTGCCGGCAGCGGTCAGCCTGGCGGCGCGCTCGGCGATTTCGGCGCGCAGTTGTTGGGAAAGGAGGACTCCGTCGATCTGTTGGGCTGGCATGGTGGGGCTCGTCGCTAGGCAAAAATGAAATTATAAGGCCCACGCCCGTATCGCGCGCCGCACCGGGGCAAGCATTGTCATATTTATAGCTTGTCCCCCATGACTTCACTGGACAGCCTCCCTCCCATATGCATGACCCCGCTACCAACTTATGCATGAGCCGATCGGCACCGTTTCCAAGCGAGAATTGCCGCCGAATATTATTTCTCTCACACCCCACTTCGTTATAGGATTGACAGCATATTTATCCGTGTCACGAGCCGGGGAAATTGTGCGGTCGCAGCATTGCGTTTTACATTATGAAATGCCATATCGTAATTTGAAAAACCAAAAATCCACTGGTAGAATCTGAGAGTTTATTTTCGATTAATTTGAAATTTCACCAAACCGCCACCAGCCAGTTTAGGGATCGGGTGGGGCGCCACACTCAAGGAGACGCATTAATGTCAGCTCAACTCGACCAGTTGACGGCACAAGCTGCCAACGACCCGGACACCCTGGAAACCCAGGAATGGCTCGACGCGCTGGAAGCAGTGATCGAAAACGAGGGCACGGACCGCGCCCACTACCTCATGGAGCGCCTGGTCGACCTGGCGCGCCGCCGCGGCGCCCACATCCCGTTCTCGAGCAACACTGCCTACGTGAACACCATCCCGGCGCACCTGAACCAGAACTGCCCGGGCAACCTTGAGTACGAAGAGCGCCTGCGCTCGTGGATGCGCTGGAACGCGATGGCGATGGTGGTCAAGGCCAACCGCGCCGACGGCGACCTGGGCGGCCACATCTCGTCCTTCGCCTCGCTGGCCAACATGCTGGGCATCGGCTTCAACCACTTCTGGCACGCCCCGACCGAAGACCACGGCGGCGACCTGCTGTACATCCAGGGCCACAGCTCGCCCGGCATCTACGCACGCGCCTTCCTCGAAGGCCGCCTGAGCGAAGAGCAGCTGCTGAACTTCCGCCGCGAAGTCGACGGCAAGGGCCTGTCGTCCTACCCGCACCCGAAACTGATGCCGGACTTCTGGCAGTTCCCGACCGTGTCGATGGGCCTGGGCCCGCTGATGGCGATCTACCAGGCGCGCTTCCTGAAGTACCTGCACGCGCGCGGCATCGCCCAGACCGATAACCGCAAGGTCTGGGTCTTCTGCGGCGACGGCGAGATGGACGAGCCGGAATCGATGGGCGCGATCGGCATGGCCGCGCGCGAGCGTCTCGACAACCTGGTCATGGTCGTCAACTGCAACCTGCAGCGCCTGGACGGTCCGGTGCGCGGCAACGGCAAGATCATCCAGGAACTCGAAGCCGACTTCCGCGGCGCCGGCTGGAACGTGGTCAAGGTCATCTGGGGCTCGCAGTGGGATCCGCTGCTGGCCAAGGACAAGGACGGCATCCTGCAGCGCGTGATGATGGAATCCGTCGACGGCGAATACCAGAACTACAAGGCCAAGGACGGCGCCTACGTGCGCAAGCACTTCTTCGGCAAGCATCCGAAGCTGCTCGAGATGGTCGCCAACATGAGCGACGACGACATCTGGCGCCTGACCCGCGGCGGCCACGATCCGCACAAGATCTACGCGGCCTTCAAGAACGCCCAGGAAAACAAGGGCACGCCGACCGTGCTGCTGGTGAAGACCGTCAAGGGCTTCGGCATGGGCAAGTCGGGCGAGGCGCGCAACACCGCGCACCAGACCAAGAAGCTGGACGACGCCGCCGTCCGCGAGATGCGCGACCGCTTCAACATTCCCATCCCGGACGACAAGCTGGCCGAGATCCCGTTCTTCAAGCCGTCCGACGACGCGCCTGAGATGCAATACCTGCACGAGCGCCGCAAGGCCCTGGGCGGCTACCTGCCGCAGCGCCGTTCCAAGGCCGACGAGCAGCTGGTCGTGCCGCCGCTGGCAACCTTCAAGTCGGTGATCGAGCCGACCGCGGAAGGCCGCGAGATCTCGTCGACCCAGGCTTACGTGCGCGTCATCACCACCCTGCTGAAGGACGAGAGCCTGGGCCAGCGCATCGTCCCGATCCTGGTCGACGAATCGCGTACCTTCGGCATGGAAGGCCTGTTCCGCCAGATCGGCATCTTCAACCAGCAGGGCCAGTTGTACGAGCCGGTCGACAAGGACCAGGTGATGTACTACCGCGAAGACAAGGCCGGCCAGATCCTGCAGGAAGGTATCAACGAAGCGGGCGGCATGAGCTCGTGGATCGCCGCGGCGACCTCGTACTCGACGAACAACCGCACCATGGTCCCGTTCTACACCTTCTACTCGATGTTCGGCATGCAGCGCGTCGGCGACCTGGTGTGGCTGGCAGGCGACATCCGCGCACGCGGCTTCCTGATGGGCGGCACCGCGGGACGCACCACGCTGAACGGCGAAGGCCTGCAGCACGAGGACGGCCATAGCCACATCATCGCGGCGACGGTCCCGAACTGCCTGCCGTACGACCCGACCTTCGGCCACGAAGTGGCGGTGATCATCCATGACGGCCTGCGCCGCATGGTGGAACAGCAGGAGGACGTGTTCTACTACATCACCATCATGAACGAGAACTACCCGCATCCGGGCCTGAAGCCGGGCCAGGAAGAGGGCATCCTGAAGGGCATGTACCTGCTGCAGGAAGGCGCCAGGGAAGCGCAGCAGCGCGTCCAGCTGATCGGCTGCGGCACCATCCTGCGCGAGTCGATCTTCGCCGCCGAGCTGCTGCAGAAGGACTGGGGCATCGCCGCCGACGTGTGGTCGGCGCCGTCGCTGACCCTGCTGGCCCGCGACGGCCAGGATGCGGAGCGCTGGAACATGGTCAACCCGGATGCGGAACAGCGCGTGCCTTACGTCACCCAGCTGATGCAGAACACGACCGGCCCGATCGTGGCGACCACCGACTACATGCGCATGTTCGCCGAGCAGATCCGCGGCTTCATGCCGAAGGACCGCACCTACAAGGTGCTGGGCACCGACGGCTTCGGCCGCTCGGATTCGCGCGTCAAGCTGCGCGAGTTCTTCGAGGTGAACCGCTACTACGTCACCGTCGCCGCCCTGCGCGCGCTGGCCGACGAAGGCAAGATCGAGAAGTCGATCGTGAGCCAGGCGATCGCCAAGTACGGCATCGATCCGAACAAGCCGAACCCTGTGACCCAGTAAGAAGTGCTCATCGTCGCCCCCGCGCAGGCGGGGGTGACGGGGAAGCTAACTCAAAGAAAAATTGGAGCTAACACTATGAGCATTGTGGAAGTCAAAGTCCCGGACATCGGTGACTTCAAGGAAGTCGAAGTCATCGAGCTGATGGTCAAGCCGGGCGACACGATCAAGGTCGACCAGTCCCTGGTCACCGTCGAATCGGACAAGGCCAGCATGGAAATCCCGTCGAGCCATGCCGGCGTCGTGAAGGAAGTGAAGATCAAGGTCGGCGACAAGGTCGCCGAAGGTTCGCTCGTGCTGCTGCTCGAGGAAGCGGGCGGCGCCGGCGCTGCCGCGCCTGCTGCCGCGGCTCCTGCCGCCGCCGCCGCACCGGCGCCCGCCGCCGCACCTGCCGCCGCTCCAGCGGCATCGGGCGGCATCGTCGAAGTCACCGTGCCGGACATCGGCGACTTCAAGGAAGTCGAAGTCATCGAACTGATGGTCAAGCCGGGCGACAGCATCAAGGTCGACCAGTCCCTGATCACCGTCGAATCGGACAAGGCCAGCATGGAGATCCCGTCCAGCCACGCCGGCGTCGTCAAGGAACTCAAGGTCAAGGTCGGCGACAAGGTCGCCAAGGGCTCGCTGGTGCTGCTGCTCGAAGCGGCCGGCGGCGCGCCTGCGGCCGCACCGGCTGCTGCAGCCGCACCGGCCGCACCGGCCGCCGCGCCCGCAGCCGCAGCCGCTCCCGCCACCGCGGCAGCCCCGGCTCCGGCGGCAGCGCCTGCGCAAGGCGTGACCGGTTCGAAGGCGCACGCCTCGCCGTCGATCCGCCGCTTCGCCCGCGAACTGGGCGTGGACCTGGCGCGCGTGCCAGGCAGCGGTCCGAAAGGCCGCATCACCCAGCAGGACGTGCAGAACTTCGTCAAGGGCGTGATGAGCGGCGCCGCCGCGGCGCCGAGCGCAGCGCCGGCAGCCGCCGGCGGCGCGGGCATCGGCGGCATCAGCCTGCTGCCATGGCCGTCGCTCGACTTCTCGAAGTTCGGCGAGACCGAAACCCTGGCGCTGTCGCGCATCAAGAAGCTGTCGGGCCCGAACCTGCACCGCAACTGGGTGATGATCCCGCACGTGACGCACTTCGACGAAGCCGACGTCACCGACCTGGAGCAGTTCCGCGTCGATTCGAACGCCGCGCTGGCCAAGCAGAAGTCGACCGTCAAGCTGACCATGCTGGCCTTCGTCATCAAGGCGAGCGTCGCCGCGCTGAAAAAGTTCCCGCAGATTAACGCCTCGCTCGACGAGACGGGCGCCAACCTGATCCTCAAGAAGTACTACAACATCGGCTTCGCCGCCGACACCCCGAACGGCCTGGTGGTTCCGGTCGTGAAGGATGCCGACAAGAAGACCGTGTCGCAGATCGCCACCGAGATGGGCGAGCTGTCCGCGCAGGCGCGCGACGGCAAGCTGAGCCCGGCCTCGATGCAGGGCGCGACCTTCACCATCTCGTCGCTGGGCGGCATCGGCGGCACCGCGTTCACGCCGATCATCAACGCGCCTGAGGTGGCGATCCTCGGCCTGTCGAAGTCGGCCATGAAGCCGGTGTGGGACGGCTCGGCCTTCCAGCCGCGCCTGATGCTGCCGATGTCGCTGTCCTACGATCACCGCGTGATCGACGGCGCCGGCGCCGCACGCTTCTCCGCGTACCTGGCCGACGTCCTGTCCGACCTGCGCAAGACCCTTCTGTGATTGGAGCGCCACGATGAGCACTGTTGAAGTGAAAGTCCCGAACATCGGCGATTTCAAGGATGTGGAAGTGATCGAGCTGATGGTCAAGCCGGGCGACACCATCAAGGTCGACCAGTCCCTGATCACCGTCGAGTCGGACAAGGCCAGCATGGAGATCCCGTCGACCCATGCGGGCGTGGTCAAGGAGCTGAAGGTCAAGGTCGGCGACAAGATCAACGAGGGCAACCTGCTGCTGGTGCTGGAGGAATCCGGCGCCGGCGCGGCCGCCGCCCCGGCGGCGCCGGCCGAGAAGCCCGCGGCAGCCGCCGCACCGGCTCCGGCGCCGGCAGCGGCAGCGGCCCCTGCGCCGGCCGCGGCGCCTGTCCCGGGCGCGGCCAGCTACAGCGGCCAGGTCGACATCGAATGCGAGATGATGGTGCTGGGCGCGGGTCCGGGCGGCTATTCCGCCGCCTTCCGCGCGGCCGACCTGGGCATGAACACCGTCCTGGTCGAGAAGTACGCGACCCTGGGCGGCGTCTGCCTGAACGTGGGCTGCATCCCGTCGAAGGCGCTGCTGCACGTGGCGCACATCATGGACGAGACCGCCCATATGGCCGACCTCGGCGTGAGCTTCGCCAAGCCGGACGTCGACATCGACAAGCTGCGCGCCTACAAGGACGGCGTGATCAAGAAGATGACCGGCGGCCTGGCCTTCATGGCCAAGGCGCGCAAGGTCAACGTGGTGCAGGGCGTGGGCCAGTTCCTGAGCCCGAACCACCTCGAGGTCACCTCGGCCGACGGCGGCAAGAAGGTCGTCAAGTTCCAGAAGGCGATCATCGCGGCCGGTTCCGCGGTCGTGAAGCTGCCTTTCGTGCCGGAAGATCCGCGCATCGTCGACTCGACCGGCGCGCTGGAGCTGCGCCAGGTGCCGAAAAAGATGCTGGTCATCGGCGGCGGCATCATCGGCCTGGAGATGGCGACCGTGTACTCCACGCTCGGCGCGCGCATCGACGTGGTCGAGATGATGGATGGCCTGATGCAGGGCGCGGACCGCGAGGCCGTCAAGGTCTGGCAGAAGTACAACGCGGCCCGCTTCGACAACGTCATGCTGAAGACCAAGACCGTCGGCGTGGAAGCGCTGCCGGAAGGCATCAAGGTCACGTTCGAGTCGGCCGAGGCAGGCGTGGCCGCCCCGGCGCCGCAGCTGTACGACATGGTGCTGGTGGCCGTGGGCCGCAGCCCGAACGGCAAGAAGATCGCCGCCGAGAAGGCGGGCGTGGCGGTGAGCGACCGCGGCTTCATCGCGGTGGATCGCCAGATGCGCACCAACGTGCCGCACATCTTCGCGATCGGCGACCTGGTCGGCCAGCCGATGCTGGCGCACAAGGCCGTGCATGAAGCCCACGTGGCAGCCGAGGCGGCGCATGGCGAGAAGGCCTACTTCGACGCCAAGGTGATCCCGTCGGTGGCCTACACCGATCCGGAAGTGGCGTGGGTCGGCCTGACCGAGGAAGAAGCCAAGCAGCAGGGCGTCAAGGTCGAGAAGGGCCACTTCCCGTGGAACGCCAGCGGCCGCGCGGTCGCCAACGGCCGCGACGAAGGCTTCACCAAGCTGCTGTTCGACGCCGAGACCCATCGCATCGTCGGCGGCACGATCGTCGGCACCAATGCCGGCGACATGATCGGCGAGATCGCGCTGGCGATCGAGATGGGCGCGGACGGCGTGGATATCGGCAAGACCATCCACCCGCACCCGACCCTGGGCGAATCGATCGGGATGGCGGCGGAAGCCTACGAAGGCGTCTGCACGGATTTGCCGCCGCCGCGCAAGCGTTGATCGGCTGGACGATACATGTGAAACCGGGACCCTTGGGTCCCGGTTTTTTTGCAGGGTGGACGGCAGAGCCGTCCACCCCTGCTCAGCAAAACAACAGCCCCCGCCAACTTGCGATACGGCAGAAATAAACATACCGTGTGCCCGTTGCTCCCGCCTGCCAACTTGCTATGATGGGAACATGAGGCGGCAAGCCCCATTGCCGCGGTCGCGTCTTGCTCAGGAGTCAGACATGGACGAACACGGCAATGAATTCATCGGCACCGTCTACGTATTACCGGAATCCCGCAGTTTCGAACTCAGGACCACGGTCCACGGCGTACCCCATACCGTGACCGGAACCATTTCCCAGCAACTGGCGGCGAAGTTCGACGACCACTCGCCGGATGCCATCGATCCGCGCCAGGTCGCGCTGCGGCCGCGCCGCGTCGAAGTGCTGACACGCGAAATCCACGAGCGTCACCGGGCCCCGCGCAAGGTGCACCTGCTGACGCGCGTCATCGACCTGGACATGGCCGAGCTCGGTCCTGCCAGGCCGGTGCCGGCCCCGGCCGTCTAGCAGGCGTTGCCGCAAAAAAAATGCCGCCCGGCTTGCGCCGGACGGCAGATCTGTTGCTGCGCGCGATCAGCCGAAGCTGACGAAGCGTTGTGGAATGTCGATCGTGCCCGCCTGCGCGGCGGCGGCGTAGGCACGCATCTCGGCCACGACGGCCTCGAGCTGTTCGTTGCCGGGATTCTCGATGAACCCCTTCATGCGCTCCTGCAGGGCGGCCTGCAGGTCGCGCCATTCATAACGGGATGACTTGCTCATACTTCCTCCTCGCGGTATCCCGCTGTCGTCTTGTTGGAACCCATGACATTCTCCTGAAAACAATGTTTGCAGGTTGTCATAAACATCATACCGGGTCGGTGCGATGACGTACAGTCCCGGTCGCCAAGGCTGCCTTGGCAAGCTGAGATAGTACCGTTTCCGCTCTTAAGGACGCCTTAATACGCTGTGATAGAACAGCTCCATGCGCTGGGCCAGCAGGCGCCGCGCCTGCTCGCCGTCCGGATCGGCATCCGCGAACAGGAAGCGGAGGATCGGGTCGCCGCTGATGCAGGTGATCAAGTGCGAGGGCAGGAGCTCCAGCGCCAGGTCGTCGCGCAGCTGGGCGCGGATGTCGGGACGCGCGAAGAAGCGCGCCAGCATGTCGCGCGTCAGGCGCGGGCCGCCTTCGTAGAAGGTTTCCGCCAGTTCCGGGTCGCTGCCCGACTCGGCGATGACGACGCGCTGCATCGCCACCGCGTCGGGCGCGCACAGCATGATGTGGAATTCGAGGGCGAAATCGTCGACGATCTGGCGCAAGGGGCGGGGATCCGTGTCCATGTTGCGGTCGGCAAAGAAGCGCTCGCGCTGCGAGGCCAGCACGGCCTTGAGCAGGCCGGCCTTGCCGCCGAACTTCACGTAGATGGTGCGCACCGCCACGCGCGCCTCGCGCGCGATCGACTCCAGGCTGACCCTGGTATAGCCGTGCTTGAGGAACAGCCTGCCGGCCACATGGACCAGTTCCTGGGTGCGCGCCTCGACTTCGGACGCCTTGGGGCGCCCGGCCGTTTTCGCACAGCAGGAAGACTCGGTAGAAGATTTGCTCATGCTTCGACTGTAGTGTAAAGGCGAATGAAATGCAACCGTTTCATTTCTTGACTTTGGCCTGTCGATGGAAAATAATGCGATGACCCCATTTCATTTCTTCGGAGTACCCCATGGCAGAATCGCATACCCCGGCCGAGCACAAGTCCGCCGCCGTTTCTTCTCAGGCGCCCGCCGCGCCCGGCAAGACGCCGCCGAACAAGCGCGTGCTGGGCGTGGTGGCGCTGATCGCCCTGGTCGCCCTTGGCGCGGGCGGACGCATGTGGTACCGCGGCCACCATTACGTGGAGACCGAGAACGCCTACGTGACCGGCCGGGTGCACCCGGTGTCGGCGCGCGTGGCGGGCGTGGTGACGCGGGTGCTGGTGGAGGATAACCAGGTGGTCAAGGCGGGCGACGTGATCGCCGAGCTGGATCCGGCTGACCACAGCGTGCGGGTCGAGCAGATCGAGGCGCAGATCGCCAGCGTGCAGCAGCAGATCGCCCAGGCCGACGCCCAGGTGGCGCAGGTGCGCGCCCAGGCGGCGGCGGCCGGCGCCCAGATCAGGCAGGCCGAGGCCCAGCTGGTGCGTGCGCGCCAGGACGCCGAGCGCTTCGGCCAGCTGTACAACGACACCATGAAGGCGGTGTCGAAGGCCGAGGTGGATGCCTCGAACGCCGCGCGCGCCGGCGCCGGCGCCGACGTGGCGGCGCGCCGCGAGAACGCGGCCGCGGCCCAGGCCCAGGTGGCCGCCGCCGATGCCGGCCGCGACGTGCTCAAGGCCCAGGTCAAGGTGCTGCAGGCCCAGCTCAAGGACGCCCGCCAGCAGCTCGCCTACAACCGCATCGTGGCGCCGGTCGCGGGCCGCATCGGCAAGCGCAGCGTCGAGATCGGCGCCCGCGTGCAGCCGGGCCAGCAGCTGCTGGCCGTGGTCGAGGACGACGTCTGGGTGGTCGCCAACTTCAAGGAAACCCAGCTGGCGGGCCTGCAGCCGGGCCAGCAGGTCAGGCTCGACATCGACGCGCTGCCCGGCCAGCACCTGGTGGGCCGCGTGGACAGCTTCGCGCCGGCCTCGGGCAACCAGTTCGCGCTGCTGCCGGCCGATAACGCGACCGGCAACTTCACCAAGATCGTGCAGCGCGTGCCGGTCAAGATCACCCTGGCGCAGGCCGACGTGCGCAAGTACGCCGGCCGCCTGGTGCCGGGCATGTCGGTGGTGGCCGAGGTCGAGCTGGGCCAGCAGTCCGCGCATACCCGGACCGCCGCTGCGCACTAAGGGCCGGCCATGACCACCCTGACCAAGGCCGCTCCCGGCGCGATGGCGGGCGCGCCCCCGGACGGCGCCCGGGTCGACCTGCGCACCTGGATCGCGGTCGCCGCCGGCATGCTGGGCGCCTTCATGGCGGTGCTCGACATCCAGATCACCAATTCCTCGCTGCGCGACATCCTGGGCACGCTGTCGGCGACCCAGGAAGAGGGCTCGTGGATCTCGACCGCCTACCTGTGCGCCGAGATCGTCGTGATCCCGATGACGGCGCTGTTCACGCGCGCCTTCGGCGCCCGCCTCTACCTGATCGGCACCACCGTGCTGTTCCTGCTGTTCTCGACCCTGTGCGGCGCGGCCTGGAACCTCGAGAGCATGATCGTGTTCCGCATGCTGCAGGGCTTCACCGGCGGCGCGCTGATCCCGATGGCGATGACCCTGGTGATGACGCGCCTGCCGGCCTCGAAGCGCGCGGCCGGCATGGCGATCTTCGGCCTCACCGCCACCCTGGCGCCGGCCATGGGCCCGACCCTGGGCGGCTACCTGTCGGAGCTGTACGGCTGGCCGTCGATCTTCTACATCAACTGGATCCCGGGCGTGCTCCTGATCGCGGGCATGTGGTGGGGACTGGACAAGGAAAAGGCGAACGTGCGCCAGCTGGTGCACGCCGACTGGCTCGGCATCGGCCTGATGGCGATGGGCCTGGCCTGCCTGACGATCTTCCTGGAAGAGGGCAATTCGAAGGACTGGTTCGAGTCTTCGTTCATCGTGACCTTCGCCGCGCTGTCGCTGGCCGGCATCCTGGGCTGGGTGGCGCTGAGCTTCACGCGGCCCGAGCCCTTCGTCAACCTGCGCCTGTACGGACAGCGCAACTTCCTGGTCGCGACCGCGCTGTCGGCGGTCACCGGCATGGGCCTGTACGGCGCCTCGTTCCTGCTGCCGCTCTACCTGAGCCAGATCGCCGGCTACACGCCGATGCAGATCGGCGAGGTGATCGCCTGGGTCGGCCTGCCGCAGCTGCTGGTGATGCCGGTCGCGGCGATGCTGTCCTCGAAGGTCGACAACCGCATCCTGTGCTCGTTCGGCCTGCTGCTGTTCGGCGGCTCCTGCCTGATGAACGCCTTCATGGATGCGGGCACCGGCGCCGACCAGCTGATGCTGACCCAGCTGGTGCGCGCGATCGGCCAGCCCTTCGTGATGCTGACCCTGTCGAACTTCGCGATGTCGGGCCTGCCGCAGCGCGACATGCCGTCGGCCTCGAGCCTGTTCAACATGACCCGCAACCTGGGCGGCTCGATCGGCATCGCGCTGCTGGCGTCCGCGCTGACCAACCGCGAGCACTTCCACTCGGCGCGCCTGGGCGAATCGGTGTCGAACTACGCGCTGCCGACCCAGCAGCGCCTCGACCAGCTGACCCAGGGCTTCCTCGCCGGCGGCATGGACCCGGCCACGGCGGCCAGCCAGGCGCTCGCCGTGCTCGACCGCGTGGTGCGGCGCGAAGCCTATGTGATGGCCTACAACGACGCCTTCTGGATCATGGGCCTGGTCCTGATCGGCTGCATCGCGGCGATCTGGATGGCCGACAAGGTCAAGTCGCCCGGCGGCGCCTCGGCTGCCCACTGATGCGCCCACTGATACGGATACGAAAGAAGAGAACAGACATGATCAAGCGATTCCTGCCCTCCCTCCTCGCCGGCGCGCTGGCCGCCGCCCTCGCGGGCTGCGCCACGGTCGGCGCCGATTTCCAGGCGCCGGGCGCGCCCTCGGCCCCGGCCTTCCGCCACGCCGCCGACGCCGGCGCGAACGCCGACGGCGCGCGCCTGCCGGCCGCCTGGTGGACCGTGTTCGGCGACGCCACCCTCGACAGCCTGGAGCAGCGCGCCTTGCACGACAACCCGGGCGTGAAGGCGGCCGCGCAGCGCCTGCTGCAGGCCCAGGCCCAGCTGGGCGTGGCGCGGGCAGGGCAATTGCCGGCCGTGTCGGTCAGCACCGGGGTGTCGAATACGCGCACCTCGGCCGAGACCGCGCAGGGCCGGGCGCTGGGCGGGCGTTCGATCGAAGGCGACAACTTCAGCGTCGGCGCCTCGCTGTCGTATGAACTGGACCTGTGGGGACGCGTGCGCCGCGCGGTCGAGGCGGCCGATGCGCAGGCGCTGGCGGCGCAGGACGACCGCGACGGCGTGATCCTGCTGCTGTCCGGCCAGGTGGCATCAAGCTACTGGCAGCTGCGCGGCCTGGACGCCGAGCTGGCGATCCTGCGCGACGCCCTCGGCACCCGGCAGGAGGCCCAGGACCTGGTCGAAGCGCGCTTCAAGGCCGGCCTGTCGAACGAGCTGGATGTCTCGCGCGCCCGTATCGAACGCGCCAACGCCGAGGCCGACCTGCACGAGGTACAGCGCCAGCGCAACCTGGTCGAGCACGCGCTGGCCACCCTGGTCGGCGCCTCGCCCAGCGCGCCGCTGCTGCCGGCGGCGGCGCCCGCTGCGCGGCTGCCGCAGCCGCCGATGGTCCCGGTCGGCCTGCCGGCCAGCCTGGTGGGGCGGCGGCCCGACCTGGCGGCCAGCGTCGCCCAGCTCAGGGCGGCCAACGCCCAGGTCGGCGTGGCCGAGGGCGCGTTCTATCCGTCGGTGTCGCTGACCGGGAATTTCGGCTTCGCCTCCGAAGACCTGCGCGACCTCGCCAGCGGCGGGGCGCGCCAGTTCTCGGCGGGGCCGCTGGCGCTGTCGCTGCCGCTGTTCGACGCCGGCCGCAACCGCGCCAACCTGGCGCTGGCCAGGGCGCGCTACGAAGAGGCGCGCGCCAGCCACGAGACCCGCCTGCTGGGCGCGCTGCGCGAAGTCGAGGATGCGCTGTCCGACGTCGAGCAGCGCCAGAAGCAGGGCGAAGTGCAGGCCCAGTCGCAGCAGGCCGCGGCGCGCGCGCTGCTGGTGGCGCAGGCGCGCTACGAGCGCGGCGTGTCGACCTACCTCGACGTGACCGACGCCCAGCGCAGCGCGCTGGCGGCGGACCGGGCGGCGGCGCAGATCCGCACCCAGCGCCTGCTGGCCAGCGTGGCCGTGGCGCGCGCGCTCGGCGGCGGCTGGGAGCAGGGGCCGGCACTGGCGGCGGTGCGCTGACGCGTTCAGCCGGCGCATGCATATCGAGTTTTCATCATGCCCCCTCCCTTGAGGTTTACAATGCCTCGGTTGTCATCCACAACTTAAGGGACCCATGAAGAAAATCCTCGCTCCTCTCGTTCTGTGCGCGGCCATCGGCGCCGCCTTCGCCGCCGACGCCCCGCCATCAGCGGCAACTCCGGCCACCACCGAACAGCTCCTGTCCATGACCAAGCGCTTCGCGCCGGTCGACCTGAACGCCGATGTCTCGAAGCTCTCGCGCGGCGACCGCGTCGCCATCGGCAAGCTGATCGAGGCCGCCAGGATCGTCGACACCCTGCAGCTGCGCCAGCGCTGGTCCCATAACGAAGCGCTGCTGGCCGCCCTGCGCAAGGACACGACCCCGCTCGGCCGCGCGCGCCAGGAAGCGTTCTGGCTCAACAAGGGTCCGTGGTCCGGCCTGGACGACAACAAGTCCTTCATGCCGCCCGAATACGCCGGCATCGCGATCCCGGCCAAGAAGCCGGAAGGCGCGAACTTCTACCCGCCTGGGGCCACCAAGGGCGCGCTGGAAAGCTGGATGAACGGCCTGTCGCCGCAGGCGAGGCAGGAAGCCCAGTGGTTCTTCACCGTGATCCGCACCGGCCCGGACGGCAAGTTCCGCACCGTGAAGTATTCCGACGAATACCGCCCGGAGCTGGAGCAGCTGGCCAAGCTGCTGCGCGAAGCGGCCGCCGCCACCGACAACGCCTCGCTCAAGAAATTCCTGACCCTGCGCGCCGACGCCTTCCTGAGCAACGACTACCTGGCTTCCGATTTCGCCTGGATGGACCTGGATTCGCCGGTCGACGTCACCATCGGGCCGTACGAGACCTATAACGACGAACTGTTCGGCTACAAGGCCGCGTTCGAAGCCTATGTCAGCATCCGCGATCCGAAGGAAACGGCGAAGCTGGACTTCTTCGGCAAGCACCTGCAGGAGCTGGAAGACAACCTGCCGGTCGACAAGCAGTACCGCAACCCGAAGGTCGGCGCGATCGCCCCGATGGTGGTGGTGAACGAAGTCTATGGCGCGGGCGACGGCAACATGGGCGTGCAGACCGCCGCCTACAACCTGCCGAACGACGAGCGCGTGATCCGCGAGCGCGGTTCCAAGCGCGTCATGCTCAAGAACGTACAGCAGGCCAAGTTCAAGTCCACCCTGACCCCGATCAGCAAGCAGGTGCTGCGTGCGGCCGACCAGAAGGACCTCGACTTCGACTCCTTCTTCACCCACATCCTGGCGCATGAAATCATGCACGGCCTGGGTCCGCACCACACGAAGAAGGACGGCAAGGAGTCGACCCCGCGCCAGGACCTGAAGGAAACCTATTCGACCATCGAGGAAGCCAAGGCCGACATCACCGGCCTGTGGGCGCTGGGCTACATGATGGACAAGGGCCTGCTGAAGGACACGCTGGGGCAGGGCGCCGCCGCCGAGCGCAAGCTGTACAACACCTTCCTGGCATCAGCCTTCCGCACCCTGCATTTCGGCCTGACCTCCTCGCACGCGCGCGGCATGGCGATCCAGATGAATTACCTGCTCGACAAGGGCGCCTTCGTGGCGCATCCGGACGGCAGCTTCTCGGTCGACTTCAAGAAGATCAAGCAGGCGGTCATCGACCTGGACCGCGAGTTCCTGACCATCGAAGCCACCGGCGACTATGCGGCTGCCCGCGCGATGATGGACAAGTACGTGGTGATCCGTCCGGAAGTGCGCAAGGCGCTCGACAAGCTGAAGGCGGTGCCGAACGATATTCGTCCGGCGTTCGTGACGGCGGCAAGCTTGACGAAATAAACATGTACTGATGCACTAAGGACAAGGGGCTGCCTCGGCAGCCCCTTGTCGTTTTAAACACGACGAAATATTTTCCTGAGAGTTGGACTTGATCCGGGGATAGAATTGCCAGTAGGAATTCAGTCTGCCGAGTGCTTCATATGTTCAAGTCCCTGCTGTTCGCGGCAAGCCTTGCCGCCTCCTTCCCGCTCCACGCCGCCGACCTGACTGCGCTGGAAACACGCTGGCTGCGCGCCTCCGTCCCGGTACTCACCTACGCGAAACAGATCAAGCTGCCGGTCGACATCATCGTCCAGCCCCAGGCCAGGCCCGGCGACGTGCCGCTGGCGATGGGTTTCGCCAACGGCCGCTGCAAGCTGGTGCTGTCGATGCGCGGCAATCCCGAGGCGGAAAGCGTGCTGGACGGCGTGCCCGAAGCGGAGCAGGGCATCCTGATCGAAGCCATGGCGGCGCACGAGCTGGCGCATTGCTGGCGCTATGCCGAAGGCGTCTGGCATGCGCTGCCGGCGGGATTCGTGGAAGAAAGCGAGGAAACCTCCCTCGATGCCGAGTTGCTGGCGGCCTCGAAGGAGATGCGCGAGACGCGCCGCGAGGAAGGTTTCGCCGACCTCGCTGCGCTGGCCTGGACCCAGCGCAGCCATCCGGCCGAGTATGCCCGCGTCTACCGCTGGCTGGCCGACGTCCGCGGCAAGCTGGCGATCCCGCGCAGCGGCCATGACACGGGCGCCTGGGTGCGCCTGGCCGAGGATGGGACGCAATTCGACTCGGCGGCCACGCCGTTCGTTGCTGCAAACGAACTATGGCGCGAGGGCCTGTTGCGCGACGAATAAGGGTCGCCGGCGGCGCCCGGCGGCAGCAATGCTGTTTTATCGACAAGTGTTCGTTGTCGCACAGATGATGGTCGAGGTGGGGGCGTCTAATGGACGCCATCACAACAACCGAATGCAAGGGACCATCATGAAGACCTTCATCGCTACCCTGATTGCAACCGCTGCCGGAGCCAGCATCGCAATCGCCCCCGCTGTTGCCCAAGCTAAAGACGCCTACCAGAGAGCCACCGACAAGGCGTCTGCCGATTACCGTGTCGCCAAGGACAGGTGCGATAAAAAAGGCGGCGACGCCGAAGAAGTCTGCGTGGCCGAGGCCAAGCTGATGCGCGCCAAGGCCGAAGCCGCCGCAGTGACCAAGTACCGGAAAGACGCGAGCGAACTGCACGCGGCCCGCGACAAGGTGATCCAGGCCGAGTACGAACTCGCCGAGGAAAAATGTGAAACGATGACCGGCGATGCCGAGGACAAGTGCACGGCCGATGCCAAGGCAGTGCGGACCGCCGCCCTGGCCGAGCTGAAGGGCACGCGTGACGGCGCCACCGTCGTCGGCGCCAGCGGCAGCGGCGGCCTGGTCACCAGCAGCGACACCCGCGATCCGGTGAAGTCGGCCGCGGTCGATCGCTGCGAAAAGATGACCGGTGACGCCAGGACCGCTTGCCTGGTCGAGAACCGCGATGCCGCCACCGCGGCCGCGCGCACCGAGAACGCCGCCGAACGTGCGGGCGACAAGACCAGGAACGTTGCCCAGCGTGCCGCCACGGCGGTGGCGGACAGCACCATCACGACCAAGGTCAAGGCCGGCCTGGTCGCCGATCCGGACCTGAGCGCCATGGCCATCAATGTCGACACCGATAAAGGCGTCGTCATGCTGAGCGGTTTCGTCGGATCGAAAGCCGAAGCCGAGAAGGCCGAGCGCCTCGCCAAGGATGTCGAAGGCGTGACCAAGGTGAAGAACGCGCTCAAGGTCAAGTAAGCGCGGACGCATCCCGGCAGCCCGCATGTCCGCATGCGGGCTGTTCTCACTTTTGGCCTGTGAACAGGCCGCCACATCCCGATGGATCGATGCGATGGCTCGCCCCGGCTGCTCCAAGCGGCCAGCCGGAGGCGGGTATAATCTCGCGCGTGAACAAGCTCGAAGCCTTCGGATACATCGCTGCGCAAGCCGCGCGCGGCGAGATCACCTTCCCCACCAGCGTCAACGCCGTGTTGCGCCTGCAACGCGCCCTCGACGATCCCGACTGTCATGTGGAAGAAGCGATCCGGCTGGTGCTGGCCGAACCGCAGCTGGCCGCGCGTACTGTCGCCATGGCCAACACGGCCGGCTTCGGCGGCAACAGCAGCATGCCGGTGAGCAATGTGCGCGCCGCCGTGACCCGGATCGGCTACCGCCGGCTGCGATCGCTGGTCGCCTGCCTTGCCGTGCGCCAGTTCGGCAACCGCATCGTCGACCCCGGCCTGCGCGCCAAGGCCGAGCAGCTGTGGGAGCATTCGACCCAGGTGGCGGCGCTCGCGTATTCGCTGGCGCGCCACGTGACCAGTGCGAATCCCGACACCGCGATGTTCGCCGGCATCGTGCACGAGGTGGGCGGCTTCTACCTGCTGTCGCGCGCCGACGAATTTCCCGGCCTGCTCGAGGACGACACCGAGAACTGGGGCGAGCTGTGCGAAGACGTGGTCAGCGCCGAAGTCATGAAGAAGCTGGCGATTCCGCCCCTGGTGGCCGCGGCCATCGGCGAGATGCGCGGCGGCCTGCTCAACATGCCGCCGGATAACCTGCTCGACACCCTCTTGCTGGCCAACGAATACGCTCCCGTTCAATCGCCGCTGGGCAAGCAGGCGCCGCCGCCGCCGGATGGCGAGTGCGTGCTCGACCTCGTGCTCGACGAGGACACCCTGCGGCTGGTCCGCGACGAAGCCTGCGAGATTGCGCATGCCATGGGCGACGCCGTCCTCGTCTAGGTAATTTAATCCCAGGCAATGATACCGGCGCGCCCGGCCTGCGTACGCGCGGCCAGCGTGCGGTCCTGCAGGCTGCGCACGACCGCGCGCACGGCCGGCTGGCGCATCACGTCCGGCAGCGCGGCGATGGCGAACTGGCGCCGCGCCGGGATCGGCAGCGGCACGGTCCGCACTTCCGCCGGTTCGGGAAAGGTGGACAGGCGCGGCAGGATCGCATACCCCATGCCGCGCCCGACCATGGCCGCGATGCTGGTGTCGTTGGCGAGCGAGCGTCCGGGTTCGGGCGCGAAGCCGGCCGCGCGGCAGCGCGCCAGGATCGCCGCGGCGCCGGAACAGCCGAGCTGGATGAAGGGCAGGGCGCCCACCGCCGGCCAGCCCCTGGCTTCGTCCAGCGGCAAGGCGGCGGGCAGCACCAGCACGTAGTCGTCGCTGAGGTAGGGGCGGGACGCCAGGCTGGCGTCGAGCGGCAGCTGGGCGATGCCGAGCTCGGCCCGGCCCGCGCGCAGCGCGTCGGTGACGTCGCGCCGCTCCTCGCAGCTGTCGTCGATTTCCACATGCAGGCCCGGGTGCGCCTGCGCCAGCGCTTCCACCACATGCGGCAACAAGTGGGTGCCGATGCTGCGAAAGCAGGCGATGCGCACCGTGCCGCGCAGCGCGCTGCCGGCGCCCACCGTGTCCAGCAGGTCGGCCTCGAGGCGCAGCATCTGGCGCGCCGTGGCCAGCGCGCGCTGGCCGGCTTCGGTCGGCGTCGAGCCGGCGCGGGTGCGCAGCAGCAGGGCGGCGCCCAGTTCGCCTTCGAGTTCCGCGATCGCATGGCTGATGCGCGACTGCGTGCAGCCGAGCTGGGCGGCGGCGGCGCTGAAACCGCCGCAATCGGCCACGGCGACGAACATCCTGAGTTGGCTGAGCTTCATGGAGCCATCGAAATCCTTCATGTAGAGCTCGCAATTATCTGCCATTTCGGTGGTTGCCGCGTGCCCGGGGCTGCAAGATGCCGGTACTTCCACCCATGACGAAAGGACACCAGCATGCACCACCTGCCCGCCAACGCCGCCCTGATCAGCATCGACGTCCAGCAGGCCTTCGACGATCCGGTCTGGGGCCAGCGCAACAATCCCGATGCCGAGCGCAACATCGCGATCCTGCTGGACGCATGGCGTTCTGGACCGCGCCCGCTGTTCCACATCCAGCACCGCTCGCCGCGCCCCGGCAGCCTGTTCCATCCGGATCGGCCGGGCTATCGCCACAAACCCGAGGGCATGCCGCTGGCGGGAGAGCCCGTGCTGTTCAAGAGCGTCAACAGTTCCTTCATCGGGACCGATCTCGAGGCGCGGCTGCGCGCGGCCGGCATCGAGGTGCTGGTCATCATGGGATTGACGACCGACCATTGCGTGTCCACCACTACCCGAATGGCGGGCAATTTCGGGTTCGAGACCTATTTCGTGGGCGACGCGACCGCGACCTTCGAGCGCACGGGGCCGGACGGACGCCATTTCACGGCCGAGGACATGCACGATACCGCGCTGGCCAGCCTGCACGGCGAGTTCGCCACCGTGGTGACGACGCGCGAGGTGCTGGCGGCGTTGGAAAAGGGGGAGTAAGGGCGTCGCGGATGTCGCCGGGACGTGGTCCCGGCGAGCCCTGTCAGGCCGGGATGCGCGCCGGCGCGCGCTGCTGCGCCAGCATCAGCAGCGCCAGGACGACGCCGGAGAGCGCCAGCGCCGCCGCCACCCATTGCGGCGCGGCGTAGGAATAGCCGAGGGTCAGCGGAATGCCGCCGAGGAAGGCGCCGGTCGCGTTGCCGATGTTGAAGCCGGACTGGCCCAGCGAGGAACCGAGCATCTCGGCGTCGCGCGAATGCTCGATCAGCAGCATCTGGATCGGCGGGCCGAGCGCCAGCGCGTTGGCGCCGGTGGCGAAGGCCAGCAGCAGCATGGCCGGCTGCAAAGTGGCCATCAGGCCATTACACAGCAGCAGGACCGTCATCAGGCTCAGCAGGATGAGGATGGCCGGCAGCGGATCGTAGCGGTCGGCCAGGCGCCCGCCGAGCAGCACGCCGACCGTCATGCCGATGCCGACCACCGTCATCACCATCGGGATCGTGGCCGGCTTGAACAGGGTCACGTCGGTCAGCAGCGGGGTGATGTAGCTGAACCAGGCGAAGAAGCCGCCGGTGCCGATCGAGGTGATGGCCAGCGCCAGCCACAGGCCGCCGCTGCGGAAGATGCGCAGGTCCTTCATCAGGCCGGCGCTCTTCTTCGCCTCGACGTGCGGCACCAGCTTGTGCAGGCTCAGCATGGTCGCCAGGCCGATCGCCGCCACGATCAGGAACACCAGCCGCCAATTGACAACATGGCCGATCCAGGTGCCGATCGGCACCCCGATGACATTGGCCAGGGTCAGGCCGGCGAACATGGTCGCCATCGCGGCCGCCACCTTGCCTTCGTCGGCCAGGCGGCTGGCCACCACCGCGCCCACGCCGAAGAATGCGCCATGCGGCAAGCCGGCCAGGAAGCGCGACACCATCATCACGTGGAAGTTCGGTGCGAAGGCCGACATCGCATTGAAGATCGTAAACATCAGCATGAACCAGACCAGCACGGTGCGCGGCGGGCGATTGGCGAACAGGCTGACCAGGGTCGGGGCGCCGACCACGACGCCGAGCGCGTAGGCGGTGATCAGGTAGCCGGCCTGGGGAATGCTGATGTGCAGGCCGGTGGCGATATCGGGCAGGATGCCCATCATGACGAATTCCGTCATGCCGATACCGAAGCCGCCGAGCGCGAGGGGGATGAGACTTTTCTTGATCACGTCGTGCCGTTCTTCTAGGTTGCCGGACTGTAAAGGAAACCTCGAAAAACCTACTGCGCGTTGCACTGTCGACGGGGCCGCCGAGGCCTGCGATGCTCGCTGTACTCCCGTACAGCTGCGCTTCTCGGTCAACATTGCTGCCGCTCGCTACGGTTTTTCGAGGTTCCCTAAAGGGGAACGGTCCGGAGTGTTACGCGGACCGGCCACTATACCGGCTGGCGGCACATGAGTCCGCTTTCCTGTCGTGATGACAGGTATAGCGGCGCCGAATGGTCTTCAGTCCTCGGCCGCGCGCGGCCAGCCGATGCGGCCGTGGCCGGCTTCGTCGAGACGGGCGCGCACGGCCGCCGCCGCGTCCGCCGGCAGGCTGAAGCGCAATTCGACATCGTCCTGGTGCAGCACCTCGTCGAGGCTGGCCCCGGCGGCGTCGAGTTCGCGCCGCACCATGCCTTCGAGCGCGTAGGGCGCCGTGCAGCGCAGCTGTTGCAGCTTGACGATGGGGACTTTCTGCGCCTGGAGCAGGGCTTGCGCCACGCTGTCGGTATAGGCGCGCACCAGTCCGCCCGCGCCGAGCTTGACGCCGCCGAAGTAGCGCACCACGGTGGCCAGCACGCCTTCCAGGTCCTGGTGGCGCAGCACGTCGAGCATGGGGCGTCCGGCGGTGCCGCTGGGTTCGCCGTCATCGACGGCCGCCGACTGGCCGCCCGCCAGCAGGGCCCAGCAGACGTGGGCCGCGCCCGGATGCTGCGCCCGCAGCCCGGCCACCACCTGTTGCGCGCCGGCGCGGTCGGCCATCGGCTGGACGCAGGCCAGGAAGCGGCTTTTCTTGATGATCAGTTCGTGATGAACGGGGCTGGCGATCGTCTGGGGCATGCAATGCTGGATGTGAAAACAACAACGCCAACCCGAAGGCCGGCGTTGTCGAAGGGATTGACCAGGCATGGTAGCCCAGGTCCACAAGCAAAGGCAAGAACAGCAGCCTGGCGTTCCCGCTTCCTCCATGCGCTGCCCGGGTAAAGAGGCGGAAGATCCCGGTGATCAAAAAACCACGGCGATCGTGGCTTTGGTGCATCGCACAAAGTTTACCTTTCTATTTCGCGGTTTCGATATTACATTAATATCATGCGGCATCGAGCGATACATATTGAAAGAGGAGTTGAGAGAAAGTAATTATCGAAATGATGCGGGGAGTGGTTTTATATTTAATACTTGTTTCCTCTGTTCATTTAGCCATTTGGCTATATTGGTGCGTATTTGTTTATTGTTGTGCAGCCAATCGGTCTGAATGGGCGGGCTGATTCTTTTTGGTGCGTTTCTGGATAAGGAGCGCGTGTATTGCACGATATTGGAGAATGGTGGAGCCCACGGAGCCATTGGCGCGCGTCGGGGCTGGAAGTGGAACTACTCACGGCGGTATCCGACAGGAGATTGCAATGAAACTGAGCGACAGCGTGGTGCAGGACTTGCGCGATCTATTCAGCGAGGTGGGTTTCGAAGGCAGCCTGGAGGATTGCTTGGATGAATTATCTGCGTTGGTTGCAAGAATGCTGAGCGCGAAAGGCTGCACCATCATCCTGCTGACGGACGAGGAGGCGATGCGGACCGAAATCAGCGAGCGGGCCGGCTTTGGATTCCTGCCCGGCACTCCTGCCAGGCTGCGCAAGTCCCTATCCCACCTGGCCATGCCCACCTTCCCGAAGCCTGCCCTCGCCGGCGGCAGCGAGGCACGCGTCGACAGCATGTTTTCCACAATTGTTCTGAAGGGAAAGGTTGTGGGCCTGATCCAGGCTGTCCTGCCACAACAGCACAACAGTTTCAGCAAGGACGACCTGGATCTCTTCAGCATCCTGACGCCGATCATCACGAAGTCCATCCAAGTCATTCAACTGCAACAACTCTTGAAATCGCGCTTCACGCAAGCCGCATTGGGCAAGTCGGGTGATGCCAGTGCGCAGGAAATGTTGTCTGGTGTAATGCGGAATCCGAATCAGATCGCGCGCATCCTGGCCAAGTCCTTTTATCGGGAAATGCTGAATGCCGGATTCAATATTAATCAGATCATATTCGCGGCGACCGAAGTCATTTCCGAATTGAGCGCCAGCGTACGCAAGCATGGGGCGCGTCGCAAGAAACGCATCATGGAAGGGAAAGAACAGCCGGACAAGTTGTGGGAGGGCTTGCAGGACGAGGTTGCGGCATCTCCCGGAGCGAAGGCTGGAGAACATGTTCAGCGAATTCCAGCGTAAATATTCTGGTAATGAGTAGTCGGGATCGAATGTCGGGAGAATAAAATGAATGACGCTTCCACAGCCTATGGACACTGCGCTTTTCGCGATGTTTTACTCTATGTCGATGATTGTCTTTTGCATGCTGCAAAGCAGCAAAGAATGCAGGTCGATGAATGGAATCGCAGCCTGGCCACAGCGTCTTCCCCGCTCATGCAGTTGTATGCGGCCCTGTGCGACTATGCCGGCGGCCGCCGCGAAACAGCCGGCAGTCCATCCCGGGAACCGCTGCAACGGCGCTTCGAGGTCATCGCGCGCACCACCCCGTGCGCGGTTGCCGTCGACTTCAACGGGCGCCGCCTGACCTACGGCGAACTCGACGAGCAGGCCGACGCGCTGGCCTTGCATCTGCAAGCCGGCGGGCTGATGCCGGGCAGCTTCTGCATGGTCGACCTGGAGCCGTCGCTGGCGCAGGTGCGGGCGATCCTGGCGGTCCTGAAGGCGGGAGCCGCATGCCTGCTGTTCGATTCCGGCATCGCGCAGGGCGCGGCGGCGGCGGTGCTGGCGGCGTTCCGGCCGGCGCTCCGTTTCACCCGCGGCGGCCACGCGAGCAGGGTGGAAGAGGAGATGAAGACCATCTGCTGCGACGAAGACGCCGCCGATTTGCCGTACGGCTGGCCGGATGAACTGCCGGTGGGGCCGCGCACGCCGGCCTGGGCCTACGCGCAGTTGTCCGCCGACGGCGACCTGTGCATTTCCGTACGGACTCATCAGGCGCTGGGCGCCAGCCTCGACGGCGCGTCCAGGCCGGCGCCCGCCCTGGGCGCGGACCCCGGCGGTCTCTGGCAGCCCTTGTCGAGCGGCGCCCCATTGACGATCCAGGCTCGGGCCTGGCCGTGAGCCACGGCGCGCCGCCCGGCGGCGCGCCACCCCAGCAAGCGTTCCGGTAACCATCCATGGAGAGCTTCATGAAACGACCACACTCGTCCCGTTTCCCATCGCCCGCGGTCATCGTGTTGACTCCGCAGCATCGCGTCAGCCCGGAGATGGCGATCGCCGCCTGCCGGAGCGGCGGACTCGGCATCCTCGACCTGGGTGTCCGCGCGCTTGGCGACGGTGCGGCGGCGGCGCTGTCCACATTGCGCCGCTCGGCGCAGTCGGAACACTGGGGCATCCGTTGCGATCTCTTCGACGACGCCGCCGGCACGCTGAAGGGCCTGGCGCAGCGGCTCGGGCTGGCCGCACCGGCGCCTGTACCTGTGCTGGTGCTGGGCGGGATCCGACGTGGCGAAGCCAGGCAGGCCTGCGCGGCGGGGCGCGGCCTGGCGCACAAGGTCTATCTCGAGGTGCGCGACCTGCCCGAGGCGATGGCGGCGCAGCAGGCCGGCTTCGATGGGCTCATCCTGAAGGGGAATGAAGCGGGCGGGCGCGTGAGCCAGCGTTCCGCGTTCATCCTCGCCCAGGAGTTCGCCGGCAAGCTGCGCATCCCGTACTGGATCCAGGGCGGCATCGGGGTGCATAGCGCCGCCGCGGTGGTGTTGTCGGGCGCGGCCGGCGTGGTGCTGTGCGAACAGCTCTGGCTCGCCGCGGAAGCGCCGCCGTCGCCCGCGACTACGGGCTGGGAGGGACTCGACGGCAGCGAAACCGTGCTTGCCGGTACCGACGATGCGCCGTACCGCTGCTTCAGCCGCACCGGGCGCGGCGCCTTGCGCGAGCTCGAGGTGGCCGTCGCGCGCCAGGACGACTGGCAGGCGCTGCTGCTCGCCGGCCTGCTCGATCGCGACCTGGGCCTGCTCGCCGCCAGCCAGGACCTGGCCTTCGCCGCGCCGCTGGCCGCGCGTTACGGCACGGTCGGCCGCATCGTCACCGCCATCATGGAGAGCATCAGGAGCGGCGCCGCAAAGGCGGCTTCGCAGCTGCCCCTGGCGCCCGGCGCGCCGCTGGCGCTGGCGCACGGCACCCGTTTCCCGATCGCGCAGGGCCCGATGACCCGGGTCAGCGACGTCGCCCCGTTTGCCCGGGCGGTGGCGGGCGAGGGCGCGCTGCCCTTCATTGCGCTGGCGGTCATGCGCGGGCCCGAGATCGCCACCATGCTGGCCGCCACGCGCGGGCTGATGGGCGAGCTGCCCTGGGGCGTCGGCATCCTCGGCTTCATGCCGCTCGAACTGCGCCAGGAGCAGATGAGCGTCCTGCGCGACATCAAGCCGCCCTTCGCGATCATCGCCGGTGGACGGCCCAGCCAGGCGCGCGAGCTCGACGAACTGGGCATCACCAGCTACCTGCATGTGCCCTCGCCGGGCCTGCTGCGCGGATTCCTCGACGCGGGCGCGCGCCGCTTCGTGTTCGAAGGCAGCGAATGCGGCGGACACACCGGGCCGCGCAGCAGCTTCGTGCTGTGGCAGCAGGCCATCGACCTGCTCGCGGCCGCGCACCTGGACGATCCGGGCGCCGTCCAGGTGCTGTTCGCCGGCGGCATCCACGACGCGCTGTCGGCCGCGATGGTGTCGGTGCTGGCCGCGCCCCTGGTGGCACGGGGCATGAAGGTCGGGGTCCTGATGGGCACCGCCTACCTGTTCACCCACGAAATCGTCACGAGCGGCGCCATCGTCGAGGAATTCCAGCGCCAGGCCATCGCCTGCGAGGACACCGCGCTGCTGCAGTCCGGCGTCGGCATCTACACGCGCTGCGCCAAGACCGACTTCTGCGGCGAGTTCGAAGCGCTGCGGCGCCAGCTGGTCCTCGACAGCAAGTCGGACGAGGAAAAGCTGATGGCGCTGGAACTGATGAACATCGGGCGCCTGCGCATCGCCGCGAAGGGCATCACGCGCAACAACGATCCCGAGGCCGGCGCCGACCAGCGCTATGTCACGCTGGACGCCGGGATGCAGCGGCGCGAGGGCCTGTACATGCTGGGCGAGGTGGCGCGCCTGCGGCAGCGCTCGTGCAGCCTGGCCGAACTGCACGCCGCCGTGAGCGTGACCGGCATGGACCTGTTGCGGCCGCACGCCGCGCGCGCTGCTGCGGCGGCATCGGCCCAGCCCGCGGCGCGCGAGGACATCGCCATCGTCGGCATGGCCTGCAACTTCCCGCGGGCGCAAAGCCTGCGCGAGTACTGGCAGAACATCATCCGCGGCGTCGACGCGGTCCGCGAAGTCAGCGACGACCGCTGGCCGTCCGCCTTGCTGTTCGACGAACAGCGCGGCACCGCCGACAAGGTGTATTCGAAGTGGGGCGGCTTCCTCGACGACATCGCCTTCGATCCGCAGCGCTACGGGATCGCGCCGGCCACCCTCGCATCGATCGAGCCGGCCCAGCTCCTGACGCTCGAGGTGGCGCGCCTGGCGCTCGAAGACGCGGGTTTCGACCGCCGCCCGTTCGCGCGCGAACGCACCGCCTGCATCATGGCGGTGGGCGGCATGAACGAGCTGGGCACGATCTATAACTTCCGCACCCTGCTGCCGCAATACCTTGCCAGGGTGGAGGGCCTGTCCGACGCGGTGCGCAGCCAGATCCTCGACACCCTGTTCGAGCACGAACTGCCGAAGTGGACCGAAGACACCTTCCCCGGCATCCTCGGCAACGTGGTGGCCGGACGGATCGCCAACCGGCTCGACCTGGGCGGCAGCAACTTCACGGTCGATGCCGCCTGCGCCGCATCGCTGGCCGCCCTCGAAGTCGGCTTCCGGCAGTTGCGCAGCGGCGAAGCCGACGTGGCCCTGGTCGGCGGCGTCGACTGCGTCAATAATCCGATCGGCTTCATGTGCTTCGCCCAGACCCACGCCCTGTCGCCGCGCGGGCGTTCGCGTCCGTTCGACGCCAGCGCCGACGGGATCGCGATCAGCGAAGGGGTCGGCGCGCTCGTGCTCAAGCGGCTGTCGGACGCCGAGCGCGATGGCGACCGCATCTATGCGCTGGTCAAGGGCGTCGGCAGCGCCAGCGATGGCCGCCATCGCAGCCTGACCGCGCCGCATCCGCCCGGCCAGGTGCTTGCCTTGCGGCGCGCCTACGAGGACGCCGGCGTCGATCCGGCCACGGTCACCCTGATCGAAGCGCACGGCACCGGCACGGCGCTGGGCGACCGCAGCGAAATCGCCTCCCTCGATGCCGTGCTGGGCACCGCCGACGCGCCGGTGTGCGCGCTCGGCTCGGTGAAATCGATGATCGGCCACACCAAGGTGGCGGCCGGCATGGCAGGATTGATCAAGGCGGCCCTGGCGCTGCAGCACCGGGTCCTGCCGCCGACGATCGGCGTCGAGAAGCCGGCGCCGGCGCTGCAGGCCGCGGGTTCCAGCCTGTACCTGAATACCGAGGCCAGGCCCTGGCTGCACGCCGGCCGTGACCATCCGCGCCATTCCGGGGTCAGCGCCTTCGGCTTCGGCGGCACCAATTTCCACGCGGTGCTGGCCGAATATACCGGCGCCTACCGCGCAGCCGATGCGGTCAGCCTGCAGCCGCGCGAGGTCGAGCTGTTCGCCTTCGCCGGCGCCACCCGCGCCGAGATCGAAGGCACGGTGAAGCGCCTGCTGCAGGGACTGGCGGCGGGGCCCCGGGTCGAGCTGGCGCAACTGGCCTATTCCCTGTACCGCGAACAGCATGTGATCCGGCGCGCCAATGGCGGCCAGCCCTGCAGGCTGGTGGTGGCCGCCGGATCCGTTCCCGAGCTGGCCAGGCAGCTGGAACGCGCATTGGCGCTGCTGGCCTATCGGGAGGGCAACACGCCCGGGCCGGGCGTGTTCTACCGCGAAAGCGTGGGCGCCGTCGGCGGCGTATGCTTCCTGTTCCCGGGCCAGGGTGCGCAACGCGTCAACATGCTGCGCGAGCTGGTGACCGGCCTGCCCGCGCTGCATGACTGTTTTGCGCAGGCCGGCATCGCCGATCTGGTCTACCCGCGGCCGGCGTTCAGCGACGCAGCGCGCAGCAGCCAGCAGGCGGCGCTGAACGCCACCGATGTCGCGCAGCCGGCGCTCGGCATGGCCAGCCTGGCCGCCTTCGATGTGCTGACCAGCTACGGCCTGCGGCCCGATTTCCTGGCCGGCCACAGTTATGGCGAATACGTGGCCCTGTGCGCGGGCGGCGCCATGACGCGCGACGAACTCCTGCGCCTTTCCGCGGCCAGGGGACGCCTGTGCGCCCAGTCGCCGGCGGGCGCCATGGCGGCGCTCGACGCCGGCGGCGCCCGCGTGGCCGAGGCGATCGCCCGCCACGGCCTGGCGGTCAGCATCGCCAACCTGAACGCACCCGACCAGACCATCATCGCCGGGGCGGTCGACGCCATCGAGGCGGCCCAGGCGCCACTGGTGCAGGAAGGCATGCGCTTCAAGCGCCTGGCCGTCGGGGCCGCGTTCCATTGCGACCAGATGGCGGGCGTCCGCGCGCTGCTTGCCGCCGAGCTGGCCACGGTGGCGTTCAGGGAGCCGCGCGTGCCGGTGTATGCGAACCTGACCGCGGAACCCTATCCGCTCGATGGCGCGCGGATGGGCGAGCTCCTGACGCGCCACATCGTCGAACCGGTGCGCTTCGCCGACGAGATCGACGCCTTGTATGCAGCGGGCGCACGCGTATTCGTCGAGTGCGGGCCCGGCCTGACCTTGACGGGGCTGGTCGGACGCGTGCTCGGCCAGCGGCCGCACACGGTGCTGGCGATCGATGCCCCGGGCCGCGACGGCTGGGTGCAGCTGGCGCAGTTGCTGTCGAACGCGATCGCGGCCGGGCTGCCGGTCAACCTGGAACCCTGGTTCGCCGGCCGCGGCCTGGCGCCGCGCGGCCTCGACGAGCTGTTCGCCGACGCGCGCGCCGAACCGGGGCCGCTGATCTGGCGCGTGAATGGCGGCCGCGCACTGCCCTGGAAGGCGAAGCCGGCGCCAGCGCCAGTGCCGGTACCCGCGCCCGCGCGGGCGCGGGCGCCGGTGCGGGCCGCGATGCCTGTTCCACTCCCGCCGCCGAGCGCGCCCGCGCGCGCGCCGTCGATTCCGACCGCCCCGCAACCCCACCCCTGGAGAGCCACGATGAATATAGAAGACGACACCATTCCGGACGATCTTTCGCATCATGCGAGTGCAAGCCATGCCGGTCCCGGACCGGCGCCGGACTTCATGCAGATCGAGCAGGCCTTCACCCGTCTGCTGGCATTCCAGTCCGAGCAACAGCAAACCCTGCACCGGTTCTTCGACCTGCATGCACAGTTGGCCGGCAGCGGGCGCCCACCCAGGCCAATGACGCCGGCCGGCCTGCATTCCCCGGCGCCGCCGCGCGCCGCCGCCGCGCTCGCGCTGGCGCCGGCCCAGGCGCCGCTCGCGCCGGTCCACGCGCACGCCGCCGCGCCCGTGGCCATGCCGGGCGCCCAGGCCCGCATTCCGGTCCTGCCCGACCTCATCCCGAGCGCCGCGCCGGTGGCCACGCTCGACGCGCCGCCGGCGCGGCCGATCCAGGTGAGCGCCGCCAGTGCGCCGGCCGCGCCCGCGCAACCGGCGACGGCGGAGGAATTCTCGGCCGAGCTGTTGCGTGCGGTATCCGAGCGCACCGGCTATCCGGTCGACATGCTCGACATGGACGCCCACATGGAGGCCGACCTCGGGATCGATTCGATCAAGCGGATCGAGATCTTCAGCGGGCTGACGCAGCGCCATAGCCTGGTGGGCGAACGCGACGAGGAGACCATGATCGAGGAGCTGTCCGGATTCAAGTCCCTGCGCGAAGTGGTGGCCTGGTATGCCCGGATGCTGGAGCCGGCCGCGGCCGAAGCTGCCATGGTGGGAGGCGCCTCGCCAAAAAAAGCCTCGACTCCACTTTCTCGGCCTGATGAGGAAGTGGAGTCGCGCGCAACGGCGGCGCAGTCCGATCCGGTGCAATGCTATGTCGTGCGGACGCACGACGCCGAACTGGCGCCGGCCAACGGCATCGACGACGGGACCGACCATTTGCGGGTGCTCCTGGTCGGCCGGCCGTCGCCGCTGGCCGACGCCTTGCGCACCCAGTTGAGCGCGCGTGGCCACACGGTGCGCCAGCTGGTGCCGGGCCTGTTCACGCGGGCGGTCGACGACTGGCGCTACGAAGTCGATTTCGCATCGGCGCAGTCGATCGAGCCGCTGGCCGGCATGCTGCCACCCGATCCGGAGCCGGTCGGCGCCCTGGTCAACCTGATGGGATGGGACGTGGAGGGCGCCGGCACGCGCTCGGACCATCACCGCGACGCCCGGGCCCTGTTCCTGCTGTTGAAACTGTTCGGTCCACAGCTCAAGCGCGGCGCCGGCCGGCTGGTCAACCTGACCGCCTTCGACGGCAGTTTCGGCCTGGCGGCGCCGGGCGGCCTGCCGGCGGCCGGCGCCGGCACGCTCGGCGTGGCCAAGTCGGCGGCGCGGGAGTGGGGCGAGCTGCGCGTCAAGTGCATCGACGCGGCGCCCGCGCTGGACCCGTCCTGGCTGGCGACCCAGGTGCTGGCCGAGATGTTCAGCAGCGACCGCGAGATCGAAGTCGGCTACAGCGAGCAGGGACGCCGCCGCATCGACCTGGCGCCGCGCCTGTTCCCCGACGGCGGGCTGGGCGCCCTGCGGCTGGAGCCGGATTCCGTGGTGCTGGTGACGGGCGGCGCCTACGGCATCACCGCCGAACTGACGCGCGTGCTGGCCGAGAAATACCGTCCGCGCCTGGTGCTGGCGGGACGCAGCGCCTTGCCCGGCGAAGAATCCGCGCTGACCAGCGGCGTCGAGGACAGGAGCGAACTGCGGCGGCTGCTGACGGCGCACCTGCGCGCCGGCGGCCAGCGGGTCACGCCGGTGCTGGTCGACGCCGAGCTGGCGCGCCTCGGCAAGGAGCGCGAGATCCGCGCCAACCTGGCCGCGCTGCGGGCCGCCGGCTGCCAGCCGGAGTACCACAGCATCGACGTGCGCGACCGCGGCGCGTTCGCGGCGCTGATCGACGACGTCTACCGGCGGCTGGGACGGATCGACGGCGTGCTGCACGGCGCCGGGGTGATCAGCGACAAACTCATCGCCAGCAAGCCGCTCGAGGCCTTCGACGCCGTGTTCGACACCAAGGTGGTGCCGGCCCTGGTGCTGGCCGACCGCCTGCGCCTGGACGAGCTGCGTTTCATCGTGTTCTTCTCCTCGGTGGCCGGCCGCTTCGGCAACATCGGACAGGCCGACTACAGCGCCGCCAACGAGGTCCTGAACAAGCTGGCCGGACGTCTCAGCCACGCACACCCGAACCTGCACGCGCTCGCCATCAACTGGGGGCCGTGGGATGCCGGCATGGTCAGCGACGACCTGCGCAGGCTGTATGCGGCGCGCGGCATCCGGCCGATCCAGCCCGCCGCCGGCCGGCGCCATTTCCTCGACGCGCTCGAACGCGGCCGCGGCGGCCAGCCCGAGATCGTGATTTCTTCCAGCATCGGCCAGATCGGGGCCTTGCGGCTGGGACGACAGCAGCACCCGCAGAGCAGTTGATCCGCCCCTCTACCACCAAAAATAGGGAGTATCCAGATGAACACGAACGCCAATCCGGTCCTGGTCAACTTCGCTCCGGCGCGCGTCGCCAAGCCGGTGTCGCAAAAACTGGCGCTGCAGGTCTCCGCGTATGGCATGGCGCGCGGCTATTGCAGGCAGCACGGCATCAACGACCGCGATGGCAAGCGCCAGGCCCTGGCCGAGATCCAGGCCAGGTTCGACAAATACGCGGTGTCGGCGCTGCAGATCGCGCAGCGCCAGCTGGTGTTCTTTCCACGCCTGGGCGATATCCGCATTGCCGACGGCGAGATCATGCTCGCCGAGCCGAAGCACGAACACCTGAGGATCTTTTCCAGCCACGAGGACACCAAGGGCGCCGACCTGAAGCAGCGCCACGCGAACTACGGCAAGATCGTGAGCGACTGCCTGGACGGCATGTACAGCGCCGTCGAGCAGGCGCCCGACGACCTGATCCACGTGACCTGTTCCGGCTACCTGGCCCCGAGCCCGGTCGAACGCATGGTCGCGCACAGGGAGTGGTTCGACACCACGGTGACGCACAGCTACCACATGGGCTGCTACGGCGCTTTCCCGGCAATCAAGATGGCGCACGGCTTCCTGGCCTCGTCGCGCACCGGCGCCACGCCGCCCAAGCAGGTGGTCGACATCGTCCACACCGAGCTGCTCTCGAACCACCACAACATCGAGGACTTCGGCATCGAGAACATCATCACGATGACCCTGTTCGCGGACGGCTTCATCAAGTATTCGATGTGTTCGAGCGAGTATGCGCAGGAGCGCGGCCTGGCCGGCCTGCGCATCCTGGCGTTCAACGAACACCTGCTGCCCGATTCGGCCGACGACATGACCTGGGTGCCGGCCGCGCACCAGTTCCAGATGACGCTGTCGGTGATGGTGCCGGTGGTGATCAAACGCCATGTGTACAAGTTCGTGGTGAACCTGATGCACCGGGCCGGCATGGATTTCGAGGATGACAGGGAGCGCGTGATGTTCGCCATCCATCCCGGCGGACCGAAGATCGTCGAGCACATCCAGGACGAACTCGGGCTGCTGGACCACCAGGTGGCGATCAGCAAGTCGGTGTTCTGGGAAAACGGCAACATGTCGTCGGCCACCATCCCGCACATCATGAAGGCGATCGTGGAAGAGTCGTCGATACGCGCCGGCACCCGCGTCGTCTGCCTCGGCTTCGGCCCCGGCCTGACGGTGACCGGACTGGTGCTGGAGAAAATCTGATGGCACACCTGAACAACATGCTGGCGCCGGGCGCCATGCCCGTCATCGGCCGCATGTTCGAGGCGGCTCAGGCGGAGACCGCGCCGGAGCCGCGGCCGCCGGCCGCCGCCACGCCGCCGGTGCCGCCCGTGCTGCCCGTGCTGCCGTTCGTCGGGGCGGTGCACGGCTTCCGGCCGGGCGCCGGCATCACTGTCGCGCGCCGCCTGGCGCTCGAGCACGACCTGTACCTGGCCGACCACAGTTTCGTGTACGCGCCCGGGGTCAAGCCCATGGCCGACTGCTTCCCGGTGCTGCCGATGACGGTCAGCCTCGAGGCGATGGCGGAAACCGCCGCCTGCCTGGCGCCCGGGCAGGGCCTGGTCGGCTTCGAGTCGGTCACGGCGCGCCGCTGGATCGCGCTCGAAGAGGGCGGCGCGCTGGATCTGCGCATCGAAGGCCGCGTGCTGGACCAGCGGGCGCCAGGAGGAAGCACGCGTATCGCGGTGCAGGTCTTCGCCGGCGATGCCGGCACGGCCGCGATCGATGCGACGGTCTGCTTCGGCACCCATCACGAGGCCGCGCAGCCGGTGCTGCCGCCGCTCGGCGCCAGTACGGCGCAGGACGCGGTGGCGCTGTATGGCGAGCGCCACCTGTTCCACGGCCCGCGCTTCCAGGGGCTGGTGGGGCAGGTCGCCGTCGGCGCGCACGGCGCCGCCGCAGAACTGCTGGCGCGCCGTGCCGACGACTGGTTCGCGGGCCAGCGGCGGCCGCAACTGCTGACCGATGCGGCCCTGCTCGACACGGTGGGCCAGCTGGCGGCGGTGTGGGCCATGCGGCAGGGGCGCGCGGCGTTCCCGATCGGCCTGGAGCGGCTGGACCTGCATGGTCCGACGCCCGCGCCGGGGACGCGCCTGCCGATCCGCCTGCAGGTCGTCGACCAGCAGCTGAAGATGCTGATCGCGGACGTCGAGATCGGCGACGGCCAGGGCGGTCTCTGGCTGCGGATCAGCGGCTGGAAATCCTGGCAGTTCGACTGGGCGCCGCAGCTGGTCGCGTTCCAGCGGCAGCCCGCGCATACCCTGCTCAGCGAGGAGCGGCAGACGCCCGGCGCCGGCGTCGCCTGCCGGCGGATGTCGGCCCAGGCGCTGAAGGGTTTCGACCTGGCGCTGCTGGCGCGCCACTACCTGCACGGCAGCGAGTGGCCGGCGTTCGCCGCGAAGTCCGGGCAGCCTGCGCGCCAGCACGACTGGCTGTTGGGACGGATCGCCGCCAAGGACGCGGCGCGCGCCTGGTGCGGCCATCCCGGCCTGCATCCCGCGGCCTTCGCGATCGTCAACGACGCCGCCGGCCAGCCGGAGGTGGCGTGCTGGCCGCCCGGCCGGCCGGCGCCCCGCATCGGCATCGCGCATGCCGGCGGCCAGGCGATCGCGCTGGCGTCCGGCGCCGCGGTCGGCGTCGATATCGAGAAGATCGTCCCGCGCGACGAGCACTGCGTGGCGAGCTTCTGCACGGCGCGGGAGCGCGAACTGCTCGCCGCCGTGCCGGATGCCGAACGCGATGCGTGGATCACACGGCTGTGGTGCGCCAAGGAAGCCTTCGGCAAACGGCTGGGTACCGGCGTCGCCGGCGGGCCGCACCGCTTCGAAGCGCAGTCGCTGGCGCCTGACTTCAGCCTGCACATGCGGCATGCCGCGAGCGGCGCCGCCACGCAGGTCCACACCGGCCAGGACGGCGAGTTCGTCATCGCCTTCGATACCGCCGCCATTGCCCGTTAATCTGGAGAACCTCATGTCGAAATCCCTAGCGCTGCTCGAGATGCGCGGTGTCAGCAAACATTACCTGCTCGGCGAAAGCCGGATCGACGCCCTGAAGGGCGTCAGCGGGGCGATCATGCCGGGCGAGTTCGTGGCGGTGTGGGGCCCTTCGGGCTCGGGCAAGTCGACCTTCTGCAACCTGATCGGGCTGCTCGATACGCCTTCGTCGGGCAGCGTCAGCTTCAAGGGCCAGGACGTGGCCGGGCTGTCGGACGAGCAGCGCAGCGAGTTGCGCAACAGCTCGATCGGCTTCGTGTTCCAGAGCTTTAACCTGGTGCCGGTGCTGTCGGCGCTGGAAAACGTCATGCTGCCCCTGCAGATCGACGGGACGCCGGCGCGCGAAGCGCGGGCGGCGGCGACGGCGCGCCTGAACGAAGTCGGATTGGGCGGCCACCTGGCGCACCGGCCCGCGAAGCTGTCGGGCGGACAGCAGCAGCGCGTGGCGATCGCGCGCGCCCTGGTCGGGGCGCCCGCGCTGGTGGTCGCGGACGAGCCGACCGCGAATCTCGACTCGGACAACGCGCTGAGGGTCATCGCGCTGATGCGCGCGATCAGCAAGAGCGAAGGGACGGCCTTCGTGTTTTCCACCCACGACGAACGCCTGCTGGAGCGGGTCGATCGCCGCATCACGCTGTGCGACGGCGTGGTGACGGATGACCACGCCGCATCCGGCGTCATTGCGCTGCGGGGGCAATCATGCTGACCTGGATCACGCTCGCGGTGCGCAACCTGTTTCGCAACGGGCGCCGTTCGCTGTTCACCGTGCTGGCGATCGCCCTCGGCTTCCTGGCCGTGAATGTCCTGGGCGGCTTTACCACCTATATCTTCACCAGTCTCCAGGAAAGCTATATCTACGGCGAGGCGAACGGGCACCTGACGGTGTTCCGCAAAGGCTTCCTCGACAAGGGCAGGCTCGATCCGACGCAGTATCTGCTGGACGAACAGCAGGTGGCCGGCATCCGGCAGGTGCTGCATCGCCATCCGCAGGTGCTGGTCGGTACCCCGCAGCTGCAGATTTCTGGAATGCTCAGCAATGGCCAAGTGTCCACGATCTTCGTCGCCTCGGGCCGGGTGCCGTCCGACGTGGAGGCGATCGGCAAGCTGGGCGGGCGCGGCGCCAGGGTCAAGCTGTACGACGGCCGGGCGCTGTCCGACCGGGTCGCCAGCGGGATCGGCGTCAGCCATGGCCTGGCGCGCGCACTCAACCTGAAACTGGGCGATACCGCGGTGGCGATGGCGCCGACCATCAGCGGCCAGGTGAATGCGCTCGACGCCCAGCTTTACCAGCTGATCGACGCGCCGGTCGAGGCGCTCGAAGACAAGCTGGCCCTGGTGCCGCTCCAGTTCGCCCAGGGCCTGTACGACACCGGCCAGGTCGACCGGGTCACCGTGCTGCTCGAGCGCGGCGTGGACGCCGGGGCGATGCGGGCCGTGCTGGCGCGCGAGCTGGACGCGGCCGGACTCGACCTCGAGGTCAAGACCTGGAACGAACTGTCGCCGTTCTACACCAAGGTCAAGACGATGTTCGACGTGATCTTCGCGATCAGCTTCCTGATCGTGTTCACGATCGTGGTGATGAGCGTGGTGAACACCTTCACGATGGCGGTCATGGAGCGTACCCGCGAGATCGGCACGCTGCGCGCGCTGGGCGTCAAGCGCCGCGGCATCGTGTCGCTGTTTTCGCTGGAAAGCGTGGTGCTGGGCGGCGTCGGTTCGGTGCTCGGCATCACGCTCACCCTGCTGGTCGTCGCGCTGGTCGGCTGGCTGCAGCCGACCTGGGTCCCGCCGCAGCTGGCGCGCCGGGTGCCGCTGGAAATCCACCTGGTGCCGCAGTTCTGGCTGTTCAGCACCGCGGTGCTGATGCTGCTCTCGATGCTGTCTGCGATTCTCCCCGCGCGCAAGGCCGCGCGGATGCCGATTACGAACGCGTTGGGCTATGCCTGAGGAAGGAGCTGTGATGACTGCCAAACCCGAATTCCGATCCGCCGCGCGGCCGCTGCTGCCGCTGCTGCTGGCCGCGCTGCTGTCGCCGCCGGCCTGGGCCGACGCGGTGCCAGGCAACCAGGCCATCCTCAAGGCCGCCGACGAGGCGCGCGGCAACGTCAGCGGGATGGGCTGGGAAGTGAGCATCGAATCGAAGGACAACGAGCGCACCACCGACACGCTGGTGTACGACATCAAGGTCCGCGCCTTCAATATCGCCGGCACCAGCCTGGCGCCCGCCAAGTACCGCGGCAACAAGATCCTGATGCTGAATACCAGCATGTGGTTCTACAAGCCGGGCCTGAGCAAGCCGGTCCCGGTCTCGCAGCGCCAGAAACTGATGGGCGAGGCCGCCTACGGCGATATCGCCTCGACCAACTACGCCGAAAACTATGCCGCCACGCGCCTGCCGGACGAGACGGTCGACGGCGAGCCGTGCTACGTCTTCGATCTCAAGGCCAAGGAAGACAAGCTGACCTATGACCGCATCGTCTACTGGGTGTCGAAGCAGAGCCGGACCGGCATCAAGGCGGACTACTACACCGTGTCGGGGAAAAAATTCAAGTCCGCCACGATGGATTACGGGAATGCGGTCAGGCTGGAAGGCCAGGCGCGCCCCTTCCTGTCGCGCATCACCTTGCGCAACGAGTTGATGAATGGCTCGGTGACTTACCTGAACCTTCGCAGCCCGCGGGTCGAACCGGTTCCGGACTACGTGTTCGACCTGAACCTGTTCATGCGATGAGGAGAACGCGATGCGACGACGAAGGATGCTGCCGCTGGCGGCTTTGGGACTGGCCTGCGGCGCATGCCTGGCCGATGAACCGGCGAGCCTGGGCGAGGAGCTGCGCGCCGGCTTTTTCTCGCGCGTGAATGTATTCGGCTTCGCGCTGCACCAGGAACCGGCCGAGACGTTCGTCAACACGATCAATGTGCTGGGCACGCCGCGCACCCAGAAGGAACTCGACCTGCGCCCGGATTTCAACCTGAAGTGGCGCCAGCTCGAACTCGACCTGAAGCCGCGCTTCCAGTGGAGCCGGACGCGCACCCTGTATGCCGACCTGCTGCAGTTCGACACGCGCCAGGACCGCGCCTACATCAACGAGGGGTCGGTGCGCTACCGGCTGCACGACCGCCTGATCCTCAGTTACGGCAGGGAGAACCTGCAGTGGGGCCCCTCCGCGCTGCTGTCGCCGTCGAATCCCTTCAACGCGAGCAACGGCAGGAACAATCCGAACCTCGAGCTGCCCGGGCTCGATTACGCGCGCGTCGTCTACGTGGCCAGCTCCTCCTTGACGATCTCCCTGATTTCCAACACCGGGCGCGGACGTCTCGACCAGGTCAACCGCTACCGCAAGGCCAACGCGGCGAAGGTCGACTACACCGGCGACGGCTACTTCCTGTCGCTGGTCGTCTCGCGCGGAGACGGGGAAGAAACCCGTGTCGGCGGCTTCGCCGGCTGGGACGTGTCCGAGTCCGTCTCGCTGCACGCCGAGGGCAGCGCCGCCCGGCGCGAGGAGAGCCTGCTGCCGCAGCGGCGCGACCGCCAGTTGCTGGTCGGCGCTTCCTACACCTTCGAACAGGGGGCGAAGCTGTCGGCGGAATATTTTTATCGCGACGATGGCTGCATCCGCCTGTCGATCCAGGCCTGCCTGGCGCTGCGCGGCGCCCTGGTCGACCCGGTCCGCCCGCTGGTGCGGCGCCGCTACGCGATGCTGCAGTACGCCGATACCAGGATCGCGGGCAAGCTGAACCTGGCGGCGCGCCTGGTCCGGAACCTGGATGACAAGTCTTCCCAGCTGGTCGTCAATCTCGAATACGAACTGGGGGACCACTGGCAGCTGTATGCGATCCCCACTTTCTATCACGGCAGCCGCACCAGCGAATTCGGCAGCCTGTTGCGCAAATCCATATTCGTCGGCGCTTCCTACACCTTCTAGGCGCGCGTCCGGCAATCCATGTCACCGAGGAGAACGAGATGAGTCAGGCACCGGTTTTTGCTTTCGTCACGATGGGCAGCGGCGACTTCCTGGGCGCCACCGTGCGCGACCTTGCGCTGGCCAACATGCTGCACCGGCGCGGCTACAAGGTCGTCGTGTACTGGATGATGGAAACCAATGAAGAGATGGCCGACCCGGGAATCGTCCAGCGTGTGCTGTGCCACGGCACCCGCTACCACTTCGGACGCCCATCCTGGCTGCTCGACCGGGTGCTCGGCCGCCTGCTGTTCCTGTTGCCCAAGCCTTTCAGGGTGCGCGTGGTGCAGGGACGCAGCGGCTATGTCGACCGGCTGCTCGGCAACATGGTGGGCGCGCTGTACGGGAGGGCGGAGGGCGACAGGGCGCTGGCGCGGCGCCTGGCCGACTTCCTGGCGCGCGACGGGGCCACGCACCTGATGATGAGCTACGCCTCGATCGGACCGCTGGCGCTGGCGGCGAAGCAGATGCGCGGGGGCTTCGAGTACCTGCTGACCTTCCAGGGCGACGAGCAGTTCGCCGCGCATGCGAAGCGGCTCGGCCTGCTGGAGCCGTTCCGCGCGCGGCTGGGCGAGGTGCTGCGCGGATCGCCATGGCCGGCGATCGCCGTCAGCGCCGACTACATCGACCGCATCGTCGAGGAGCTGGCGGTGCCGCGCAAGCAGCTGGAGGTGGTGTACAACGGGGTCGAACTGCCCAAGCGCGACAGCAAGGCCTCGTTCGCCCGGCTCAAGGCGGTGTTTCCCGGCCTGTCGCCGCACTACCCGATGGTGGTCTACCTGGGCCGCCAGGACGTCGAGAAGGGCGTCGACCTGCTGCTGTACGCCGCGCGCCAGCTGGCCGGCCGCAAGCTGCCGATGCAGCTGGTGATCTGCGGCTCCACCGCCAAGGGCACCGCCTACCGCAAGGTGCTCGCCGATCTCGCCGAGCACCTCGGCCTGGCGGTGTTCCATGCCGGGTCGGTGCCGAACGAGGTGCGCGACGCGCTGTTCGCGCACAGCCACTGCGTGGTGTATCCCTCGGTGAACCGCGAACCCTTCGGCCTGGTGGTCGCTGAAGCGATGAGCCACGGCGCACCGGTGCTGGTGCCGGATTACGGTGGCATCGGCGAAGTGATCCAGCAGGGCGGCAAGGCGGGCGGGCTGACCTTCAAGGCGTGGGACAGCGGCGACCTGGCGCGCCAGCTCGAACGCCTGCTGGTCGACAAGGCGCTGCACCGTGGCCTGGTCGCCAATACGCGCGCGATCGCGGCCCGTTTCAGCCTGGACAACATGACCGACGACGTCCTTGCGCATGTGGGCCTGGGCGAGCAGCCCCGGCTCGCCCAGGCCGGCGGTGCATGACGATGCGGCCGATGCGCTGGAGCGCCATCGCCGCATTCCTGGTCCTGCTTGCACCGGTGCTGGCCCTGGCGGCAGGGACGGCGTGGTGGTGCGGACGCTACCTGCACGCCCTGGGGGACATGCGCGGCGTCGCGGTCGGCGCCGCGGCGATCGTGTGTCTCTACGCCTATGCGGTTGCGCAGCATCGGCTGCTCCTGTGGATCGCACCGCTGCGCGAGGGGGCGATCGGGGCCGGCGGCGAGCAGGAGTTCCGCTACCAGGTGTATATCCTGTATTACCTGTTTCTCCTGAATACGCTGATCCGTTGCCGGGCCATCCCGATTCCGCTCATGCGCCTGGTGTACCTGGCCCTGGGCGCGCGGCTCGGCGCCAACAGCTATAGCGCAGGCATCATTTTCGATCCCATGTTCGTGACCATCGGCGGCAACACGCTGGTGGGCGAATCGGCGCTGCTGGTGCCGCACGTGATCGAGGGCGGGGCGATCGCCCACTACCGCATCTCGATCGGCAACAACGTCACGATAGGCGCTCACGCGGTGGTGCTGGCAGGTGCAAGCATCGGCGATGGCGCGATCGTCGCCGCCAATTCGGTGGTGACGAAGCGAACCTGCATCCGCGCGGGAGAAACCTGGGCAGGCACGCCGGCGCGCCGCATGGGTGCGCTTCCCGCCGCTGTCACGCCAGTGCCGGTCAACAGGACCGGATGAGGGCGGCGAAGACATGCGCGAGTGCATGAGCAGGCCGGGATTGTCGAGCCCAAAAGGAGCGATGGCCGGTCGTGAAACAGGAGTACACTCGTTTCACCATGACGTCCTCGATAGGCCGTTGCGGACGGCATCAGCCGGCGCTGCTGCGACTGGAGCGTTAAACCTGGAAGGAGCTCACATGGCTAAGTATCTGGTTGAAGCGAGCTATCTCAGCGAAGGTGTCAGTGGTCTGCTGAAGGAAGGCGGCACGCGGCGGCGCGCGGCTGTCGATGAATTGTTCAAGTCACTCGGCGGGTCGGTCGAGGCGTTTTATTTCGTGTTCGGAGACAAGGATGTCGTCATCATTGGCGAGCTGCCTGACAATGCCACCGCCGCGGCGCTGACCCTGAGGGTCAATGCCGTGGGCGTCGTCACCTGCAAGACATCAGTCTTGCTTACACCTCAAGAAATCGACCTGGCAGTGACGAAAACCGGCGTGTATCGCCCGCCTGGAGTCGACCTGGATCCCGAGGTCGCCAACTGGGAAGGCGAAGGGGGGCATCTTGCGGGAGGTGTGCCAGGCACAAATCAATGAACGAGGCGCCGGACGCGGATGAAAACAACAACGCCAACCCGTCAGGGTTGGCGTTTTCGCTTTGTATCTTTGGTAGGCCGTGCGGGATTCGAACCTGCGACCAACGGATTAAAAGTCCGCTGCTCTACCAGCTGAGCTAACGACCCGAAGAAGGCGTGCATTATACCGGCTCATCCGCGTTTCGCTAAGTACTTTCTTCGGGACACGCGACGGAAACGCCGTTTCCGACATTGGTTATGTTATATAGGTAGTCCTTGAAGAACCTGGATGCCCCAGCCGGCTGGGGCAGATGACTGCATGCCGCATGAATACGAAGGGCCGCCAGGGCTGAATTCGCTGGACCTGGGCTGGAAATTGTTCGAAGCCAGTTCGGACTGCGTCAAGGTGCTCAGTCTCGATGGACGGGTGCTGGCGATGAATCGACATGGACTACGCGCCATGGAAATCGATTCGTTTTCCGCATGCGCGGGCCGGCCCTGGAAGGCGTTCTGGCCGGCGCACAGCCACGCTGACATCGACGCCGCCATCGCCGCCGCCATTGCGGGCGGGACCGGACGCTTCAAGGCATCCTGCCCGACCGCCAAAGGCAGGCCGGCATGGTGGGACGTCGTCGTCACCTCGGTGTCCGGCATGGACGGGCAAGCCGGGAACCTGCTCGCCGTGAGGTAGTCCGGATTTCCCGGACAGTTAATTAAGCACACGGAACGCGGCTTCGACGGCGGCAGGCGTTTGATAGCCCAAGGTTTGATGTAGCCGTTGCCGATTGTAATACACCTCGATGTAGTCATTGACCACTGCCCTGGCTTCGTCCCTGGATGCAAACAGGCGGCCGTGCATTGCCTCGTTCTTCAAGTTCGAAAAGAAGCTCTCCGCGACAGCATTGTCGTGGCAATTACCTTTACGGCTCATGCTTGCTCGCACACCGTGAGCTTGCATCAATTCACGGTAATCGTGTGAGCCATAGACGGTGCCCTGGTCGCTGTGGAAGATCAGTCCTGCGCAGGGCTTGCGCTGTGCCAGCGCCATGCTCAACGCGGCCATCGGCAGCGTTGCAGCTTGCGTGGCATCCATCGACCAGCCCACGATACGGCGCGCAAACAGATCGAGCACGATGGCCAGATGGATCCATCCTTCCCGGGTGCGCAGGCACGTCATGTCGCCTACCCAGATCTTGTTCGGAGCATTGACCTGAAAGCCGCGTTTGACCAGATCCGGCGCCGGCGGCTGCACGCGTTCCATCGCTTGCATGACACGGAAGCGCTTGATGCGTGTCGTCTGAATGTTCTCCAGCTTGCGCAGCCTTCTCACCCGGTGTTTGCCGCACTGGATGCCTTCGGCGTTGAGCAAGCGCCACATCTTGATTGCTCCAGGGGCCCAGCGATGCGCAGCATTGATCCTGACAATCTCGGCACGCAAGGCCAGGTCCTCCTGGCTGTGCAGGCTCGGCCTGGCCTTCTTGAAAGCGTAGTACAGGCTGCGGCTGATATCGAGCACCCGGCACAGCGACTTCACTGGGAATTCGCTGCGTAGCTCGTCAATGGAGGCGTACTTCACTTCTTTAGGCGAGTTAAGTACGCATCGAACTTTTTTAAGATGGCCAACTCCTCCTGGGCTTTGGCCAGATCGCGGCGTAATTGCTCAACTTCGCTCAACTCACTTACGGCAGGCCGACCGGGGGAACGGAACGTGTCCCCGGGCGATTGCTCGTCGAGCTTCTTGGCCCATTTGTAGAGCTGGCTACGCTGTATCCCCAGCTCAATCGCCAGATCAGTGGCGCTTTGACCACCAGAGCGCAACCGCGATACCGCCTTCCGCTTGAACTCATCGGTGAAGGTGGCGCGCGGTTTGGGGGCCGACGTCGGTGACGCGGGAATGATCTCCCGCTTCGAGGGTAGCTGCTTCTTTTTCATGTATATCCTTCCGGGGTGTATTGTCCCCTATTTGGATGTCCATGAAACCCGGACCACCTCACCGTATCACGCGACATCACGGCCGGGGTCCAGGCGGTGACCGAGCACGAACGGCTGCACAAGGAACTCCAGGCGGCCAACGACCGCATGAACGATATCTTCAGGCAGGCGCCTGCGTTCATGTGCGTACTGAGCGGCCCCGAACATGTGTTTGAGCTGATCAACGACCGTTACCTCCAGCTCGTGGGCAATCGCGACCTGGTGGGCCAGTCCGTGCGGCAGGCGCTGCCGGAGATCGCGGGGCAGGGGTTTTTCGAACTGATCGATCGTGTTTACCAGACCGGCGCGCCGTTCTTTGGCGTCGACATGCCGGTGATGCTGCAGCGCCAGCCCGGCATGCCGCTCGAGAAGCGTTACGTCGACCTGGTCTACCTGGCCCTGCGCGACGCGAACGGCAAGGTGACCGGCCTGCTCGCGCACGGCGTCGACCAGACCGACCGCAAGCTGGCCGAAATCGAACTCTACGAGAGCCGCGAGCGCTTCCAGAAACTGGTCAGCCAGGCCGCCACCGGCGTCGTCGAGCTGGACGCCACGGGCCGCATCAGCTTCGTCAACCAGAAATACGGCGACATGCTGGGATACGCCCCGGACGAATTGATCGGCATGAGCGTCATCGATGTGACGGCGCCGGATTCGGTGCGGAAGACGCTCGACGCCGTCGGCAGGCTGCTCGACGATGGCGTCGAGACCGTCATCGACAAGCATTACCTGCGCCGGGATGGATCGCTGATGTCCGCCACCAGCAGCGTCAACGCGCTGCGCGGGCCGGCCGGCGAGTTCCAGGGAGTGGTGGCGATCGTGCTCGATACGACCGAAAACAGGCACGCCGCGCAGGAGCTGCACGCCAGCGAGGAGCGCTACCGTACCCTGTTCGAGTCGATGGACCAGGGCTTCTGCATCATCGACATGATCTTCGATGACGAGGACCGGCCGGTCGACTATCGCTTCATCGAGATGAACGCGATGTTCGAACAGCATACCGGGCTGGCGCAGGCCACCGGCAGGACCGCCAGGGAGCTGTTGCCCACGCTCGACAGCTTCTGGACCGATACCTATGGCCGGGTGGCCCTGACCGGAGAGGCGGTGCGTTTCGAGAGCGAGGCCAGGGCGATGGGCCGCTGGTTCGATGTCTATGCGACGCGCATCGGCGGCGTGGCGAGCCGGCGGGTTGCGCTCCTGTTCAGCGATATCACGGCACGCAAGCAGGCCGACGACACGCTGCGCCGGCAGGCCAGCGACCTGTCCGAAGCGGACCGCCGCAAGACCGAATTCCTGGCAACGCTGGCGCATGAGCTGCGCAATCCGCTGGCGCCCATCCGCAGCGGCTTGAGCGTCATGCGCCTGGGTGGCGACAGCGCCGCCGCCATCACCAAGGTGAGGGAGATGATGGAGCGCCAGGTGGGGCATATGGTGCACCTGATCGACGACCTGCTCGACATCGCCCGCATCAGCGGCGACAAGCTGGAGCTCAAGAGGACGCGCGCGGACCTGAACCATGTCCTGGCGAGCGCGATCGAGACCAGCCTTCCCATGATCGAGGCAAGCCACCACGAATTGAGCGTCGACGCGCCCCAGGAACCGTTCATGGCCGAGGTCGATGTCACCCGCATCGCCCAGGTCGTGGCGAACCTGCTGAACAACGCCGCCAAGTACACGCCGGCGGGCGGCAACATCCGGCTGGCGATGCGCCGGGACGGCCAGCATGCGCTGATCTCGGTGACGGACACCGGCGTCGGCATTCCGGAGGAAGCGCTCGGCAGCGTCTTCGAGATGTTCAGCCAGATCGACCGCCACCTGGACCGCTCGCAGGGCGGCCTCGGGATCGGCTTGTCGCTCGTGCGCCGCCTGGTAGAAATGCATGGCGGCAGCGTGACGGCGCGCAGCGCCGGGATCGGCGCCGGCAGTACGTTTACCGTATGCCTGCCGCTGGCGCAGGCCGTGGAGAGCCACGGTCCCGGGCTCGCCCAACAGCGCGACGGCGCCGCCCACCAGGCCGCGACGGGCATCGAGGTGCTGGTCGTGGACGACAACGTCGACGCGGCGGTGACGCTGTCGATGATCCTCGAGATGAGCGGCCATGAGACACGGGTGGCCCACGACGGTGTCGAGGCGATCCAGGCATTGGAGGCATTCAGGCCGCGGCTGGCTTTCCTGGACATCGGCATGCCGCGCATGGATGGCTACGAAACCGCCAGGGCGATACGCCGCATGCCGGGGCTGGAACAGGTCGTGCTGGTGGCCTTGACCGGATGGGGCGCGGAAGACGACCGCAACCGCACGAGCGCGGCGGGCTTCGATCATCATCTGACCAAGCCGGTGCTGCTGGCGGACGTCGAGCGCATCCTGGCCGGACTGGGCGGCAAGCCTGGACCATGAGGCGGACCGGGAATGGAGCGGAAAACAAAAACGCCAACCCGTGAAGGTTGGCGTTTTCGCTTGTATCTTTGGTAGGCCGTGCGGGATTCGAACCTGCGACCAACGGATTAAAAGTCCGCTGCTCTACCAGCTGAGCTAACGACCCGAAGAGATCGAAATTATAGCGGCACTTGCGCGATTTTCCAAGTGCATCCAGTCATTTTTTGTACATCTGCCAGTTGTCGAGCAGGTCAGCCCCTCAGGTTTCGACTTGTTTGTCCTCTGCCTGGACCTCGTGCATGGAGTGCGGTTCCAGCTTTTCCGCGTCGACGTTCATCCGGATGAACAGGCCCCAGGTCGCCAGGATGGACGCGGCGGCGATGCCGATCGAGGCCGCATGCGGCAGGAATTCGGGCTTGCCATGGATGAACTGGAAGACGCCGATCAGGCATTCGATCGACAGCGACACGACCACCACGATCAGGAAGCGCGACAGGAAGCGGCGTACCCGGGTGGGCGCGCTGATATTGACCGAGCGCTGCACTTCTTCTTCGAGCACCGTCTGGCCGAGTTCCAGCGCGGCCACGGCGATGGTCAGCAGGCCGATACATTCCAGCAGGATGACGAAGCGGTCGCGCACCGAGGTGTCGTCGATGGGATTGAGCGCGGCCCAGGTCTCGATCGCGGCCAGCACGATCAGGCCCAGTCCGCAGATGAAGAACAGGCTGACGATCGCCAGGTAACCGGCGAGGAAGATTTTCTGGATGAGCTTCACGGTGCGGTAATGTTTATAGAATTGCAATCACTCTAGCATTAATACGATGACGGCCGCGCTCGCGATGCGTATTCGTTCAGGTTTCCTGGTCATGGCGACAGACGGCCTGGCCGATGCGTATCCGCGGCGAGCTTGACGTCGTCGATCGCGGCGGTGTCGGTTGCCTGTCTGCAATTGGGGCGCTGAGCCATCCCGATGATGTGACGCAATAGATCGCAGGGCAACCCGCGTATCCTGGCAGATGGCGTCGGGCCGATCATTGGAAAGGAGCGCTGCGCTCATGGACACTGTGCTGGCGATACAGCTCATGAAGGAACTGGCGGAATTCTCCAGTGCGAGCCGGCTGTATGAACTGAAGATCGGCGCGGAGGGCAGGGAGACGGCCGGCCTGCTGGTCGAGGCCTTCGTTGCCGACGAGGCGGTGCAGGAGGCCGGGGCGCGGGATGTGATTGCGCTGTCGACCAGCGCCTGCCTCGATCTCGAAGCACTGCTGGGTCAACCGGCGGCGCTGGAAGTGTGCCTGGCGGATGGGACCCGGACCCGCTTCGCCGGAGAAATCAGCGCGGCCGCCATGCTGGGCAGCGATGGCGGGCTGGCGCGCTACCGGATTCGCATCACGCCGTGGTTGTGGCGCCTGGACCAGACGCGCAACAGCCGCGTGTGGCAGGACAAGACCGTCGTCGAGATCGTCGAGTCGGTGTTCGCGTCGTTTCTACCGGCTGGGTCGTGGCGCTGGAGCGACGAGACCGGTTCCTTCCTCGCGGACGTCCCGCCCCGCAGTTACTGCTGCCAGTACCGCGAGAGCGATCTCGATTTCGTACGGCGCATCCTGGCCGAGGAGGGGCTGTGCTGGCGCTTCGAGCAGGGCGATGGCGGGCCTTGCCTGGTGCTGTTTGCCGATAGCACCCAGGCATGCGCGGTGCCGGAGGACCGCAGCAGCGCGGCGAATGGCGGCATCCGCTATCACGGCGCGCGCTCGGTCGAGCAGCAGGACACGGTGCAGGCGCTCGTGACGCAGCGCCGCCTGCATGCGTCGCTGGCGACGGTGCTCAGTGTCGACTACAAGGCCAAGCGCATCGTCGGTGCCAGTTCGCCGTCGCGTTTTCACTCCGGGAGCCAGTTGCCGGTGCTGGAGTCCTGCGATGCGCCGGGCCAGTATGCCTTTGCGGACCGCGCGCAGGCGCAGCGCCACGCCGATCTGCAGATGCAAGGGATGGAGGCGCGCGGCCAGTTGTGGCAAGGGCGCTCCACCGTACGCACGCTGTGTGCGGGCACGCGGCTCGGCATCGTCGGTGCGCCCCTGCAGCGGCTGGGGGAGGCGGCGGCGTTCACGGTCCTGCGTGTGGTGAGCGTCGGCGTGAACAACATGCCGCCGCCGGCCCGGCAGGCGCTGGCTGAATTGTTCGGGCCACTTCCCGATCTGCTGCAGCGGGCAGCGGGCGCCGGGCTTGAGCTGCCTGAGGACTTCGGGCTCGCGGTCGAGCAGGCGCGGCAGACGGGATATGCCAATTGCTTCGAGGCGGTTTCGGTGGAGCTTCCCTGGCGCCCTCAGCTCGCGGGCAGCGGAGGACGTCTCAGTCCGAAGCCGACGGCGTTCGGCGCGCAGAGCGCCATCGTGCTTGGGGCGGATGGGAGCGACCATCCTTCCGGTCCGGATGAACTGTATTGCGATCGCCTGGGACGGGTGCGCATTCGTTTTCACTGGCAGGACAGCGGCGCCGCCACGTGCTGGGTGCGGGTCGCGCAGCGCTCGGCGGGCGGGGGGATGGGCAGCCAGTTCCTGCCGCGGATCGGGCAGGAAGTGCTGGTGCAGTTCATGGAGAACGATATCGATCGGCCGATCGTCGTCGGAGCGCTGTACAACGGGCAGGGGGAGGGCGGGATCGCGCCGACGCCGGGTGGGCAGCGTAGTGCGGCCAGCGAGGAGTCGCCGTTCGATTCGGCGCACGACCATGCGCCTTCGGCGCAGGGCAATCTGGCTGGGGGGAATAGTCCGGTCTGGCATGGGGCGTCGGCTGATAGTCATGGTCACCGCAATGCGGCGGCGCAGTGGGGGATACGCAGCAAGGAGTTCGGCGGGTCCGGGTACAACCAGCTGGTATTCGATGACACCGACGGGCAGGGGCGGATTCAGCTCAGGAGTACGCATGCGGCCACGGAGCTGAATCTGGGGCACCTGATCCATGCGGCGGATAACTACCGCGGAAGTTTTCGCGGGCTGGGTGCGGAATTGCGGACGGATGCGTATGGGGCGGTGCGGGCGGGGGCTGGCTTGCTGGTGTCGAGTTACGGGATCAGGCACAACGCGGCGGCGCGTGAGCCTGCTGGGGAGAACGCTCCTGGTATCGCGGTGCTGGAGCAGGGCGTCAAGATGGCGCAGACGTTTCACTCTGCAGCCGTGACCCATCAGACGGTGGGGCTGGCGGCGCATGCAGGGGCGGCGAAAGCCAACGCAAGCGTGCTGGACGACGGGGCGCCGCCGCTGAAGGCAATGCTGGCTGCAGCCAAGAGCATGGCAAAGCAGAATGGTTCAGGCGAAGCAGCTGCTTCGGACTCCGAGGCAAGCGGACCGGTGATCGCGATTGCCGCCAAAGAGGGCTTGGCGGTGAACGCGGCCCAGAGCCTGCAATTGGCGAATGGCGAAACCGTCACGCTGATGAGTGGGCAGGATACGCAGTTCGTTACGGGTGGACAGATGCGCGTGCAGACCAGGCAGGCGATTGGCGTGCTCGGTGGAGCGGTCAAGGCTGGCGAAGGAAACGTGGGTCTGCAAATGATCGCAGCAAAGGATCCGGTCGACATCCAGGCTCAGGCGGATGAGCTCAAGGTGCAGGCAAAGAACGAGATCAAGGTCATCAGCGCAAACGCACACATCGATTGGGCGGCGGCGAACAGCATCAGCCTGGCGACGGCAGGTGGCGCGAACATCGTGATCGATGGAGGAAATATCACGGTGCAGTGTCCGGGGAAAATTGCGGTCCATGCAGGTAAAAAGAGCTTTGCCGGTGCAGCCAAGCTCTCTTATCCGCTCCCTGTCATGCCAACAAGTCTATGCGTGGATTGTTTGAAGAAAGCACGCAGCTCAGGTTCGCCTTTCGTCATGAGGTCAGCATGAGCTCTCGCATCGACTTTCGTGTGATTGCGGAAGAGTCTCTCGCCGAATATCCCACATCGAACTTGTACTTCCTGCTTGATCACGGTGGGTTGCCTGGCCTGTATCGGCAATTATCGAGAAGCTCCTTGGGTTGGACGAGTCTGTTCGACTCTACAAGGGAGGCGAATGCACTGGCTGTGGCGCCTTTCCTCATATTAGCCGGTAGCAATGGCCAGTTGCGGATGTCTCGATCATTTTTGGAATGGCTAGGGGAAAACGGGACCTATTCCTCGACCGTCATCATGCTGTCTTCGCCCCTGCAGATCGAGCCCATGACGAGCCGACTGACAGCGCGCCTCGACGTCAGGATTTCGGAAAACATGGAAGCGATGCTCCGCTTCTTTGACCCGAGAGTATTGGAAAGTTTGATAGAAATCCTGTCTGTCGAGCAGGCTAAAGAATTCTTTAGTCCAGCCCAAGCGTGGCGCTACGTCGATCGGGCTGGAAGAATGGCGGGGGTTACAACGTTCTTCAATGTTCAAGAAAATTTTTCCGCGCCTTTGGTGCTCAGTCAGCAACAAGAATTCGCTTTGCTAGGGAAGCGCTGATTTAATCGATATTTTTCTCGTGGCCGGAGCTGTGCTGTCGACGCTGGCTTGACGAGCAGCGAAGCGAGTATTTTTGCCCCAGCACGGCGTCGCGAGACGATTTTCGAGGTATCCCTGCGAGTTTTTCTCCGCTCAAGACGGAGTTCTGGCGCGAGCGCTTCCGAAGGTTCGTCCAGCCAGCACCAGATTTGCAAACGCAAACAGGGCAAACAGCTGCGTGGTGTTCTTTGCCAGCCCACGATAGCGTGTCTTGCGATGACGGAAGAGGT
>NZ_KB908076.1 GCF_000382345.1 Massilia niastensis DSM 21313 | reverse complement strand
GCGCTACGCCTGATGAGGAGGCTGGAGTTGATCCACACTCCCAAGCATGGCAGTTGGCTCAACATGGCCGAATCGGAACTGAGCGCCGCTACGCGGCAATGTCTCGGACACCATATCGATGAGGTCGATGCCGTGGACCAGTTGGCTCGACAATGGGCCAGTCGCCGCAACCTACGCCAGACCGGTATCGACTGGCAATTCCGTACTGCAGACGCCCGGATCAAACTCAAGCACCTGTATCCGAAAATCGAAGTGTGATGCTGTACTAGTGCCCGACAGGACATCGCGCACCACCCATACCACTTCGTGAACGTGATCAGGCAAAAGGCTCGCCGGTACTCTTCGACCGGCTCGGCGCGGGCAGATCACGTGATATCGCGTTCTTCCCAACCCGATATCGGTGTGACTCTTCGATCCATCGAATGGTACCGCCAAGCTTTATTTGCCGTTCCTCGTTTTTTGACTATTTTCCAGTTGCAGACGCCATGGCGCTAGCCGACGCTGGCCGGCTGACTGCCAATCAGCTTGCACCCACACTCTGTCGTGCACCCTTCGACCACGACTGGTACGCCGTTGACGGTGAAGGACTTGGAGGCAGTAACAATCTTGTTGACCCCATGCGGTTTGCCTCCAGGGTAGACCTGCGGACAGTCGACCTGATCCCCGAGCCTGGCGATCGCGCGCCCACGAACGTCATGGTTCGGCGAGCCGCTGATGACGGTTCCGCCGTGATCGGTTTTATCGCCCACCGTGATTATCTTTAGAGGCATATCTGTCCCCCCATCAGCTGATGACTTTAGTAGGCCGGCGGGCCGTCTGGTTCGGGCTCGACTGCGTCCTGGATGCCGTTCCATGCGGGTAGTTCCGCAGGAGGCAGAGGCAACACCTGGTCGAGGCGGGCCAGTTTCAGGTCGGGGTTGAGGTCCAGTGCATCCGCGATCTGGTCGTACCGACGTTCACGTTCTGGATCGGGCAGGATCTCGATCGCTTTGAGCACAGCCTGCTCTTGTTTGTCGCGCAAACTCCACTCATTGGTGTCGAACATAAGCCTCAGTGCTACTGATGCGCGCTTGCTTCCAAACCGCGCGCCCGCTTGGTAATACTCCAGCGCAGCGGCGAAATTCTTGCTAAGTTTGGCATAGCTTCCGAGTTTGTAGGCTGCAGGTCCATGCCCTTGCTTATACGCGCACATCACCATCGCTTCCTCAGCGTCGTCACGTTCGGCTTTCAGGTACGCGCTCGCCAGGGCCATCTGCGCTTCCGGACTGCCGAGCTCGGCCGCCTTCCGGTAATAGGCCCACGCGATCTGTTCATCCTGCGCAGCGCCCCCGTAGCCGTGCTCGTGGGCGACGCCGAGATCGTAGTAGCCCCAGGCTTGGCCGGCGGCGACGGCCGAGCGCAGGATTTCTACCAATTTCTCCGCATCCGGATCGAGCACGTGGTTAGTGTCGAGGGGGCCGAGGCCGTTCCGGTAGAAGTAGGCCATCAATGCACGCGCGCCCCAGTCGCCCTGGTTCGCGGCGGCCTGCACATCGTGCAGGATACTGAGCGCTTCCTGGCGCGTCAGCTGCCACTCGATCTTGCTGCGCCACAGCTTGCGGGCGTTGATATAGAGCCGGTAGGCGGCCGGATCGCGGGTCTTCGGCATCGTGTCCTTCCAGCGGCCACAAGTCGTAATCGGGCCGTTGACGTCGAACGGCTGCAAGCCGGCCGGGATCGTGTGCATCTTTACGTACTCCAGATGTTGTTGTAAAAAATAGGCTCCGGTCGCGATGACGACTGAAGCGACGGCGATGTACATCCAGCGGCGAATTGTTGGCCGCATATCAGATTACCGGCGGACCAGGTTCCCTGTCGACGTGAAAGGTAGCGATCTGGCCTTTCAGGGGCCGGCCCTTCGCCATCGCATCAGTGTTGTCTTGCATCAGGTCCAACCATTTATCGAATGTTTTTCCCATATCGCCGAACAGCGCCGGCCCCTCGTCATTCGTACACTGCTTGAACAGCTTCCTGCGCAAGTCGAAAGCCACGTCCATCGCTTGACTGAGCAGATTGAGTTCGCTATCGAGGACCATGCTGCGCACGTTCAGGTTGGCCGAGCCGACCGTGAAGGCCGCATCATCGACGATCGCCACCTTGGCGTGGATGTAGGTCTCTTCGTAGTCCTTCGGGGATTTAGGCTGCTCGGCGCCGCTCCACATCGATGCCATGAGGGCTCTGATACCGCGTTTCTCCAGCTCCGCGGCCGTAATCGGCATCTTCGCCTTGCCGCGCCTGGCCTTCGCCACCGTTTCCTCGTGCTCGACCTTCATGGTCTCGCTGCGCCCGAGTTGCAGGGCAACGTCATAGGTCGCCAGATCCATGCCGTCAGTCTCGGGCGTCGAGGTCAGGATGAACACGTAGATGGGTTTGGTGTAGCCCGCGCTGCGCAGCTTCTCAATGCACGCCGTCAGGTAGGTGGCCCACTCCTCGTACTGGATGTACTGGTTCTGGATGAAGATGTAGTGATGGGTGAGCCGGGTCAGGTTGGCGTAGCATTCCTTGATCGATTTTTCCTGGTACGCCGGGTAGGTGCGCAACAGCTGCGCACTGTGGTGGCAGTCCTTCAGGGCGAAGTCGGCAGCCTTCAGGTGCCGCCTGCTCTGCACGAGAGCAGGCAGAGTCGCCGGCTTCTGGTCGGTCGCCTTGACCGCGACGGGTTCCTCCACGCCCGCCATGCCAGGCGGTGTCATCCAGATCGCGTTGTTCAAGGCTGGCGTACCCGGTTCGGATTCCTCCCACCCATGGCAGAAATTGTGGTTCATGTCGTACAAAATGGAGCCACGCACGCGCAGCGACACGTCCTGATACGGTTTCGCAGTGAATCCATATTGACTGATGAATTCGATGAGGCGCTCAGCCTTTCGCCGCGACGCTTGTTCAGGCTGGCCCGACATCGATCGCACTTGCCGCTCGTACCAGTCCTGCGTTTCATCCATAGCGGCTGTCAGCTTGCCGATCGCTTCGGCGGGATTCTTCCTGTACAGCGTTTCGCGGCGCCTGTCCTGGAAGCGATGCCTGGCCGTATCCCAGAAGTCGGTCGTCGAGTTATGCCCCATCACGTAGCCGACGGCGCGCGCCGGCGTTTCGTAATCGATCAGGATCATCTTTTGATGATGGGTGGGATAGATGGAGCCGGCCCGGCCGTCGATAGGGCTGATCTTGTACTTCTCGCCTGCCAGCGCAGGCCCCCGGAACTTCAGGGCGACTTCCCGGGTACGCAGCACGATGTTCGGCACCTTGTTCGCGATGATCTCGTCGAACCATACACGGTTATACCGGTCATGCGTTTCGCCGAAATAGCCGGCGTAGGCGCCGATCGTGGGGATACGGGTTCCATACAGGCCAGGATTATTTTTCTGGATCGCATACGAGGCCGCATTGTCGTGCCAGAGCAGCAGGCGCACCGCGACCGGGTTCTCCTTGCGGGTCGAAATCTGCTTGAGCAGGTCGCCATAGCGCATGCCGTCTTCGGCTGAACTACCACGGACGAGCACCATGCCCGGATCGAATCCCCAGGTGATAATGTCCACGCTTCCTCGCGCCGCGAGGAGGTCTTTCTGGATACTGCCGAACACCTCTTCGCCGCAGATGAGGGGTTCGATCCGGCAGTGGTGGCGCGCCAGGTAGGTCTTGTGCTTGCTCGTCCTGACCCACCAGGGCAAGGATAGGCATTGGTAAGGGCCTACCGCCTGGTTGTAGCAGAGCTTCTGTGTATAGAGGCCCTCGTTTTCTTCCATGCCCATGCGCTTCCCTTCCGCTTAAAAGGCCGCTGTCGGCGCTTGCAACTTATGCTTGCTGGCTGGACCAGGGATTGGCATCGATCCGGTCCCGGTCCAGGGAATGTTCGTCCTCGGTCAGGGCGCCGCCCGGGTTCTCATAGCCGTGGTATCCCACTCCTGCATTTTGCTCGTGCTGCTCGGCGTAGGCGCTAGCAGCAATAGCGAAAGACTGGCCGGTCGGGAGCTCGACCTTGTACTCCGCATTGGCATCGAGCTCGTGCGCGAACTGGATGTTTCCCTTGTCGTCGATGTGTCCCTGCTCGACCAGGGCTCCGTCCTTGAACAGTTTGAAGGGCAAGCCGGCACCGGTCCTCCCCGCGGTCTCGGCATGGCTGCCGATGTGCAGCGCGGCGCGGCCCTTGCGCAGCACATCGGCCACGGGTGGCATGTTGGCCGCCATCTCCGCGTTCTTTGCATTGACCAGGCTGTGGTGCGCAGCGTGCGCCACGAAGCTGCCGTTGGTGCCGTGTTCGATGCCGCCGGCAGCGAATTTCACGTAGCTGCCGCCGCCGTTGATGACCACCTCTTCCTTGGCACTGATCGTGATCCGGTTGGCCGTGTGCGTGATTTCCAGCTTCGCCAGCAGCTTGATGTTGTCCGACAGGGCCTGCAGGTCGATGTCGCCGGCCGCCGCCACCATCTTCAAGCCAGCCTTCTGGACGAACAAGCGTAAGGACTGGCGGACGCTGGCAAAGAAATGCGTACCAACGCCTAGAGACAAGCTTTTCCCGGTCGTGAGAGCCGTGTGGCGGTCGCTGGCGATGTGGGTGTCGCCGGTAGTCGTCGTCGCGATACCGGCGGCACTTGCGAGTACCAGGTGCGGTTTCGCCAGCTCGGAGAAGCTGCCCGCTTTCGAATCTTGACCCTCGACCGAGTCGGTCTGCGCTTGCAGCACGGAAGCAACGGCATCCTGGTTGTCGACAGGCTCCTGGGCCCCATTCTTCTGCGCGATCTCGGCCAGCAGTTGATGCTGTTCGCCAGCCAGCACGAGTCGTCTCGTCGTTTCGTCCATGTCCTTGATGGGTCCGCGTGCCGCCTGCCGCGCTTCGGTCGTGATGAGCAGCCCTTTGCCTGCACGTGCCACACCGTGCCCGTCGGTGCGCAGTTCCCAGCCTTCGCCGCGTGTGTCCTTGCGCCCGCTGGTGTCTTCGATGCGCGTAATGTATCCGAGCGAGAGCTGGCTGCACTGATGGTCGCTTTTCAGCTGCGCCTGGATCTTGTCCTTCGTATCGTCGAGAACAAGGTGATTGCCGCGCGCTCCGCCCCCAAGCTCCCGGCTGCGCAGGCCGGCGAGCGACTGCTGCTCCGGCAGCGACCACGGCGGCATGTGCGTTTGGTTGTAGAGCGCGCCGAGTACGAGCGGATGGTCGATATTCCCGTTCGGGTAGACGACGGCCACTTCCTCGCCGACGCGCGGCAACCGGATCTGCCCGAATTCGCGGCCGGCTGCCGGGCTCAATACCCGGATCCACGGCGAACTCTTCTCGTCGTAGTTGCCCAGCCGGTCCCAGTGGAACTGCAGCTTGACGCGCCCGTAGCCATCCGTGTGGATATCGGCGCCGGCCGGGCCGACGACGATGGCGGTATGCAGCCCCGTGTAGGTAGCCGGCTCGCTGTTGTAGTTGCGGCCGAGACGCCAGCGGATATCCTGGCGGATGCACGTAAAGCGGTTTTCGTAGTGCGAAGGTGCACCAGGGCCGGCCTGGTAATTATTCGATACCTCATGGTCGGCGGACAGGATGAGGTAGTAGCGGTCTGCAATGCTGCTGCGCGGTCCGGCGTCGTAGCGACGCGAGCGCGGCTCGGCGCTGAATTGGCCGCCGAGCTTGAACGTGCGGCCGGGCAGCACGCACCGTTCGTTGCCGGCCGCCTCGAAGTACTGCGTGTCCTTGTCCGCCTCGTCCATGCGCCGGCCCGCCAGCTGTTCACCCTCGGTGTGCAGGCGAAAACCATAGGCGCCAAGGTCCTCGTAGACTTCGTAAGGAATGATGTCGCCCTGCTGGTTGACTGAAGCGGCTTCAGCACGTTGGGCTGTAGGATTCTTGTAATCGAATGATGCCAGCGTGGTCTTGCCTGAACCGAGGCGTCGGATGGCCGTCCACTCGTGAATGCCGTCGTCCTCGCGCGAGCCGCCCTTGTCGTGGAAAGAGATGACGTACGCTTCCTCATCGATCGGCTCGGCCAGGAAGCTGTTGTCCGAGATCATGAGCTTGTGGCCGTCGAAGCGGTGTTCGTACCAGTAGTGCAGGCCAAGCGCTTCCCAGCGCCGGTGCAGGTGGTTGTAGTCAGTTTCGTTGTACTGGTTGGCGACGGTCAGCATCGACTCGTCGATCTTGACCATGTGCCAGTCGGCCTGGGGGTAATGCTTGAGGGTTTCCTCGGTGATCTCGAGCACGTTTTTATTGTGGAACGACCTGCTGTCCTTGCGCAGGCGCGCGAAGGCGAGCCAGGGTTCGAGCAGTATCTGATAGAAGGCAAAGCCGCCATCGCTGCGCAGGAAGCGGAACTCGGTGATGTAGCCGTTGAAGTAGCGCAGGGAACCGTCTTCCCGGACCAGGGAGATCGTCACCATTCGGCCCATCATTATTTTCAACGGGATGCGCTGGTCGTCCGACAGCACCTCGGCGTCAAAGCGGAAACTGCGCGAGACTTCCTCATGAGCGACCAGCTTGTTGGGCAGAAGGATCGCGGACGGCCCGTCCTTGAATGGAAAGTCGAGCCGCATGAGCCGGTTATGTTGAGATGCGCCGCTGAACGCCGACCGCGCGGCACCGGCCGCAATACCCTGGCTTTCGCCCATTGATTGCCTCCTGAAGGGCCGCTTGGCCTTAGCACACGGGAAAAATAGTCAGCTGACACCTTACCTGCATGCTGCCAGGCGGAGCTTGCTGAGAATCAATGTATTTCCCTGTGCCATGGTGAACGTGGCGCGTACGTCGACCCTGAACGCCGAGGCGCTGCGCCGCATCGGCGAGCTGTACGCCATCGAAGAAGCTATCCGCGGCAAGCCGCCGGATAAACGCCTCGCCATACGGCAGGCGCGGGGCAGGCCCATGCTCCATGTACGGCTTGTTCGGCACGGCCAGGCTCAATGGTGTCACCCCCGAAGCCTGGCTGCGTTACGTGCTGGAGCGCATCGACAAGCGTCCCGTCCACCGGGTGCACGACTTCCTGCCCTGGAACCTGGCTGATACACTGGCGGCCACTCCCGTCACCTGAGCCGCGCGCGTCTCGCCAGGCGGCTCAATCACGATTCTTCCGCTCATGGCAAAACCAGCTCACATCCTTATCATCCACGTCAGCATCGATGATGTTGCGCCACCCGTCTGGCGCCGCATCCAGGTCGATGGCGACATCACGCTACGTAACCTGCACCACATCCTCCAGGCATCATTCGGCTGGACCTCGTCGCATCTGCATCAATTTGATATTGAAGACGATACCTACGCCATGCTCGACAACGAGTACGTGCCTGACCTGATCGAGGAGCCAGGCCATGGCCCGCGGGACGATCGCAAGGCCAAACTGGGGCGGCTCGTCTATCCAGGCCAGCGATTCATCTATTTGTACGATTTCGGCGATTCGTGGGCGCATACCGTCCATATCGAAAGCATCTCCGAAGCGCCCGAAAAACTGGGATATGCCACCGTGATCGACGGCGCGGGCGCCTGCCCTCCGGAAGACGTCGGCGGCCCGCCTGGCTATATCGAATTCCTCGACACTATCGAGCGCAGGCCGCGCAGCCAGGAGGCGCGTGAAATGCTCGACTGGGCAGGCGGCGAATTCGATGCCAAGGTTTTTGACAAGCGTGCGGCCAACGCGACTTTGTTACGGATGGCCGTGAACGGATGGGGAAAGAAATAGGTTCTAGCACGGCCTCGGGACCACGCTTACGGCGCTTACCAAAACAAGGTGACGATGAGCTTCGTTCCGGGCGATGCTAGCCTGCGTGCCGGGACTTCTTGCGAGGCTGAGCAACTGTTGCTCAGCTAGCGCGCGGCATCCAACTTATCCATTACTACAAATTTGCTACAGCGCCCTTCATCTTCACTCTGCAAACTCCTCTTCCTCGGTCCAGTCCATCATGGGTGCTACGCTGAGTTTTCGCTTTCCGTATTTCATCAAATTCCTGTTTTTCCCTCTGGGAGAGAACAAAGACAACTCAATCCCCCGCCTCGCTGTTTGCCACGGATGGTGTCGATACTGAACATCGAGGGACGCTGTGCGCTCGGATCCGCCGTAGGGGACATCAGTCCATTGCGGAACATTTCCGGCTGGAGCGCAGGCCGTCGCGCCGGCCCGTCAGGCCGAGCTTGAGATGGATGCCCGCCGTTTCAACGCGGGCCCGCGAATCTTACCCTAAAAGCGCGCATTACTTATAGTTGAGTCCCCACAACCAGGCCAAACCGGCGCGGTTCCAGCACGAAGATATTGGTATAGGAGCCAGACGCCTGGGAGGAGACGAAGCGTCCCGTCGTGGCGTTGTTGCCGGTCAGGTTTTGTATGTAAGCGCGCACGAACCACTGCTTCCCGGGTCCGAACAGCTGGAGCTGGGCATTGACGTTGGCGTAACCCTTGATCCGGTCAAGCGGCTTGTTGAATGCGCTGGAGAAGGTCCTCCCCGTGTAATGCGCATCGATCCGCGGCACCAGGGTCATGCCATTGCCAAGACTGAAACTGTATTCGGCCCCGGCCGACAGCTTGAATCGCGGCGATAGCGGCAATGCGTTCCCCTTGAGGCTCACCTCGACGCCGTCGGCCACCGTGTATTGCGATCCCCCGGCTGTTCCGAGCGCGTCGCACATACTGAAGGCACCGGTCGCCCTGGTTCCCGGTAAGGCAACGGGCGGCCTCAGGCCCAGTTGGGCATTCACGGCAGTCACCAGGCCGTTCGCCCCTGCCCCGCTTCCTCCCGCCGCCGGGATGACGGCACAGTTCGAACCGCTCGCGGTATCCTTGATCACCACCACATCCGAACGCCCGCCGGATGGATCGCGCGGATCGATGAGCGATACCTCCTTCAGTCTCGTCTTGAGCAAGCTTGCCGACACATTCAGCCTGAAACCGCGCACGGGAATCACTACCGACTCCAGCTCCGCCCCGAAGATGTCCGCATCGGCGTTATCGTTCACGGCCGATCGGCCCACCAGGCGGCTGATCTGCAAGTCCTTGTAGCGGACGGCGAAGGCGCTCGTGCTCACGTTGAGCTTCCCGCCCAGCAGCGTATTCTTGGCGCCAAGCTCGAAGGCGTCCAGCGTTTCCTTCTTGAATTCGGACGCCACCTGAAACTCGACCGGAGTGGCCGGATTCAGGCCGCCCGACTTGTAGCCCCGCGAATACGAGGCGAAGTAGAGCGTGTTCCTGTCCGGCCGGTAGTCGGCCACCAAGCGGCCGGTGACTGCGCTGGACTTGGTCCGCTGGTGCGCGTACAGCTGGCTGCCCTCCCGCGATGCATCCGCATCGTAGGCGCCGGCGTACGGGGACTGGAAAGCCTCCGCTACGCCGAACGGAACGGGGAAGGAGAGCAGCACGGCGCGCTGGCGCTGGCGCTTCTCGTCACTTGAATAGCGCAGCCCGCCCGTCAACTTCAGCTTGTCGCTGGCCGCGTAGTAGGCCTCGCCGAACACCCCATAGCTCTCCAGCTTCAGTTCGGGCAGTTCCGAATTGTAGAAACCGGGACCGAGGAACACATTCGGGTAGGCCAGGTTGCCCGCGGCGCGTTGGCCGAGGCTGGTGATCCCACCCAGCACCCCCGCAGCGTAGTCGAGTGCGAACAGGTTCACAAAATAATCGTTGTCGCGTTTGTAATCGAGGTAGATGGCGCCGACGAGGAAATTCAATGGGCCATCGAATTTGCTGTCGAGATGGGCCTCGACCGTGCGCTGCCTGAACTTGTCCCTGAAGCGCTCGAATTCAGCGCCGCGCGGCGAGCAGCCACTGACATGGCCACCGTAGATGCCGGTGTACCGGCGGTTCGGTTCCGACGTGCACAGTCCTCCCGACAGGCCGTTGGGGAACAAGGCTGAGGCCACCGGCGTGAAGGGATTGAGGCCTCCGGGAAAGGCGGCTCCCGGAGCGTTGGCCAACGCCGCCAGATTCAGCACGCCGGGGTTCGCGGTCAATGGATTCGCGGCCGACAGATGGAAGTCGGCGCGCTGGTCGGAGCGGTCGCGAACGTAGCCCCCGGTAACGGTCAGCGCGTACTGTTCACCGAGTTTTTGCTCGAGCCGCAAGATCAGGTGCGCGTTCTCGGCATGATAGGACGGCCTCAGGTCGGAACGCACCTCGCGCAGGTCCTCGGGTGAGCGCACGCCGCCATACAGCGGGTCCGGGCCATACACGCTCGACAACCCCAGGTCGGCGATCAGGGGGTTGCCCCCGCTCGCAATGCCGAACAACTCGCGGGAACCCAAGACGCCGGCGACGACGCCGTGGAAGTTGGGCGTGTCGGATCCAAGCCGGTCCGGCCGGCAGCCCATGATGCCGACCTCGTCGCGGGAGCACAGTTGCTTGCTGAAGCGGGTACGATCGTCGTTCTCGCGGAAGTAGGAGCCGATCAGGTCCAGGGTGGTCGACTTGCCGGCCAGGAGGCGCAGGCTGGCGCGCAGCGCATACAGGTCGCGTCCATCGATGCGGCTGTGATCGAACAGGTTCCTGGTATACCCGTCCCGCTTCAGATACGTCCCCGCCAGGCGCAGGCCGATGGCATCGCTGAGTGGGATGTTGACCATCCCGTTGACCCGGCGCGTATCGTACTTGCCGACTTCGACCTGGATGCTGCCATGCTGTTTGTCGAACGTGGGCCGGGCCGTGATGAAGTTGATCACGCCCGCCGTCGCATTCCGGCCGTACAGCGTGCCTTGTGGTCCACGCAGCACTTCGACCCGCTGCAGATCGAAAAATTCGGTTTCAAAAATACGCGACTGCAAGACAGGCATGTCGTTGATATGGATGGCGGTCGCCGGATCGCAGGAAAGGCCGGTGCAGAGATCGCCCACGCCCCGGATCGTGAAGGTCGCCCCATCGAACATGGCCTTGGTAAAGTTCACGTTCGGAACACTGTATTGCAGGTCGAGGGCGTTATTGATCTGGCGGGAGGCCAGGTCGGTTGCCGTCAGCGCGGTGACCGACATCGGCACATCCTGCAGCAGCTGGGACTGGCGTTGCGCCGTCACGACAACCGTCTGCACGACTTCCACTTCGGCCGGCGGCGCCTGCTCGACCTCGGGCGCCGGCGCCACCTGGGCCAGGGCGCCCTTCGCAGCCATCCCGAAGATGAAGAGTGGGATTGCGGAACTGGCCGCAGTCCTGTGACATGTTCCGATACGCATGACCACGCCTCCTGTTTGCGGGCCCCTGTCCCAGGCGTCTCCGCCAACGATCCGGGAACGGGAGCGTACTGCGGGCAGATCGGGAAATGCACGGGATGCCACGGCACGGGCCGGGCCGGCCATGGCATCCCAACGACCACCTTAGCATGAGCGCCGCTTCCTCCGCCCTCTCCGCCCGCCAATTCCGCTCTGCATGGACGATCGCGCGCGGTCCAAAAAAATAATTCAAAAAATTTCCATGTGGCATTTAATGCCGTACACAAATTTGTCGCCCTGTACTCATGAGAGCGAGTGACGCACTCGAAAACAGACTTCTCCCCCTTATCAAACAGGAGTTCACCATGCTGAGCCTTCATACCAACAACGCCGCACTGTCCGCACAAAACGCCATCACCCGTACGCAAAACTCGCTGTCGACGTCGATGACCCGCCTGTCGACCGGCTACCGCATCAACTCGGCAATGGATGACGCGGCCGGCCTGCAGATCGCCAGCCGCCTGAAAGCCCAGACCTCGGGCATGGGCGTCGCGATGCGCAACACCCAGAACTCGACCTCGATGCTGCAGACCGCCGAAGGCGCGCTGGATGAAGTCAGCAACATGATGATCCGCATGAAGGATCTGGCGACCCAGGCAGCCGACGCTTCCTCGACCGCCGCCGACAAGACCGCGATGAACGCCGAATACGCGGAGCTGGCCAAGGAACTGAACAACGTGATGACCAACACCACCTTCGGCGGCACCTCGCTGTTCGGCACCACCATGGCTGCTCCGATGGACTTCCAGATCGGCGCCGGCGCGACCGAAGTCATGACCGTCGACTTCTCGGGCGGCGTGACCGCCGTCACCGGCAGCGTCACCGCTATCACCGCCGGCTCCCTGGCCACCGCCGCCGGCGCGACCGCCGCCATCACCCTGCTGGAAACCGGCCTGCAGAACTCGAACACCCTGCGTTCGAGCCTGGGCGCCTCGGCCAACCGCCTCGAACACGTGTACAACAACCTGGCCAACATCAGCACCAACACCAAGAACGCAACCGGCCGCATCATGGACGTCGACTTCGCGACCGAAAGCGCGAACATGACCTCGAGCCAGATGCTGCTGCAAGCCGGCACCGCGATGCTGAAGCAGTCGAACAGCATGTCCTCGATGGTCATGTCGCTGCTGCAGTAATGGCCACGGCCTGAACGCAAGTTCGGGTAGAGTCCAGGGGCCAGCCATCCACGGCTGGCCCTTTTTCTTTAGAACGCCATGACCAGCATCCCCTCCATCGTTCCCCTCCTGCCGCCGCCCACGCCGCCGCTCCATGTCGGCGCGGTGGCGGCTGTCGCCTCCGTGGCGCGCGCCATCGCCGGGGGAGAGGGGCTGCCGCTGCCGGCCTCGCAGGCGCTGGCGCCCGCCCCGCAGGCGGCGCCCGAATCCGCCCAGGATGGCGCCGCGATGCGCGCGGACCAGGTGTTCATGACGCGCCAGCTGAGTTTCCCCGTGGCCGACGGCCAGGCGCTGGCCTCCTCCTGGCGCGCGATGGTGCGCAACTACGGCAACCAGCTGATGGACCGCGAACTGCGCGCGCAGGCCGGCCGGCTGCCGGCGGCGGTGCTGGCCGCGAGCCAGGAGGGACGCGTGCTGCGCCAGCCCGATGGCGCGCCGCTTCCGCCCGACGCCTGGCGCTTCACGGTGCACGCGGGCGGTCCGCGGGCCCGGCACCTGCGCGTGGTCGCCGGCGAAGCCGACCCGCCGCCCGGCCGCCGCCGCCGCGCCCGCGCGGCCTTGCGGCTGGAACTGGAACTGGCGGACGGCACGGCCGTGGTGCTGCAGGTCGCGCCGATGCCCGGCGGGGTGGCGCTCGAACTGTGCGCGCCGGATGCGGCGGCGCTGGGCCGGCTGCGCGCGCTGCAGCCGCTGCTGGAGGAAGCCGTGGCGCGCGCGGGGCTGGCCGTGCGGCGCTGGAGTTACCGCGACCGGCTGCCGGACGGGCCTCGGCATGCGCGCCTGGCCGCGTCGGATGCGGCCCAGGTGCTGACCCTGCCGGTGTTTCGTGCGGTGGCCGAGCTGGCGCTGGCGCTGCCGGCGCAGGGCGAACCCGCGAGCTGACGCCGGCCCTAGCCGACCGTCCCCACGATCGACACGTCGCGGTTTTCCGGAATCTCGTTATACGACAGCACGTGCAGCCCCGGCGCAAACAGCCGGGCATAGCGCGCCAGCAGCGGCCGCACCTGCGGCAGCACCAGCAGCAGCGGCGGCGTATGCGCCCCCTTCATCTGCTCGCGCGCCACCGGCATGTTGATCTGCAGCTGGGACAGCAGCTGCGGGTCGATCGGGTAGTTGTCCAGCGCGACCTTGCCGCCGCCGTTCTGGCGCGCCTGGTTCAACGAGCCGAGCAGCATGTTCTCCAGTTCCGCCGACAGGTTAAAGGCCGGCATGTCCTTCTTCTTGCCGAACAGCTGGGACACGATCTGGCGCCGCAGCGCGCAGCGCACCTCGGCCGCCAGCAGGATCGGATCCTTGGTCGTCTCCGAACTGTCGAGCAGGGTCGTGGCGATCACCACGATGTCCTTCAGCGACACGTTCTCGGCCAGCAGCACGCGGAACACGCGCAGCAGCTGGGTGTGGGTCAGCGCCTTGTCCAGCGCCCCCGCCAGCTTGGGCGACAGGGCGGTCAGGCGTTCCAGGATGGCCGGCACGTCCTCGTGGCGGAACAGCTCGTGCAGGTAGTCGCGCACCACCTTCGAGGTGTGGGTCGCGATCGCGCTCGGCACCTCGATCACCTGGTAGCCCAGCCCCAGCGCATGCGCCTTCTGCTCGGGCGCGATCCAGGTGATCGCCATGCCGTAGGCCGGCTCGATCCCGGGAATGCCATCCAGCTCGCCGTACACGTTCGGCGACGGGATCGCCATCAGGTGCTCGGGCATCACCTCGGCTTCCGCCACCACCGTGCCCGACAGGCTGATCGCGTACTGCGCCGGGCGCAACGCCAGGTCGTCGCGCACCCTGACCTCCGGCAGCAGCACGCCCATCTGCTCCGACAGGCTCTGGCGCACGCCCTTGATCCGCTTCGCCAGCGGCTCGCCCTGGGCGCGGTCGATCATCCCGACCAGTTTATAGCCCACCGCCACCGTCACCGGCTGCACCACGGGCAGCGCCTGCCAGTCCAGCTCGGGCGCGCGCTCGTCGCGCAGCGCCGCCTCGATCGCGGCCACGCCGGCATGGTCCGGCGCCCTCACCTGGCCGTCCAGCTTCCAGCCGACATAGCCCAGCACCGCGGCGAAGATCGAGAACCAGAACACCGGCATGCCCGGCACGATCGCCAGCACCAGCATCACGCCCGCGGCCGAGTACAGCACCGCCGGCTGCGCCAGCAGCTGGCCGCCGACCTGCTGTTCCAGCTCGCCCGATTCGCCGATGCGGGTCACCAGGATCGCGGCCGCCGCCGACAGCAGCAGCGCCGGGATCTGGGCCACCAGGCCGTCGCCGATGGTGAGCAGCGCGTACACGCGGAAGGCTTCTCCCATCGGCAGGTCGTGCATCAGGGCGCCGATCGCGATGCCGCCCACCAGGTTGATGACCAGGATCAGGATCGATGCGATCGCGTCGCCGCGCACGAACTTCGAGGCGCCGTCCATCGCGCCGTAGAAATCGGCTTCCGCCGCCACGTCCCTGCGCCGCGTGGTCGCCTTTTCCTGGTTGATCAGGCCCGCGTTCAGGTCGGCGTCGATCGCCATCTGCTTGCCCGGCAGCGCGTCCAGGGTGAAGCGCGCCGACACTTCCGAGATCCGCTCCGCGCCCTTGGTCACGACCACGAAGTTGATGATCATGAGGATCACGAACACCACCAGGCCGACCACGAAGTTGCCGCCGATGACCACGTTGCCGAAGGATTCGATCACCTGGCCGGCCGCGTGCGTGCCCTCGTGGCCGTGCAGCAGGACCACGCGGGTGGAGGCCACGTTCAGGGCCAGGCGCAGCAGGGTGGTGCCCAGGATCACGGTCGGGAACACCGAGAAGTCGAGCGGTCTCCTGGCCGACACCGAGACCAGGATCACGATCAGCGCCAGCACGATGTTGAACGTGAACAGCACGTCCAGCAGGATCGGCGGCAGCGGCAGCATGATCATGGCCAGGATCGCGATCAGGAACACCGGGGCGGCGTATTTCTGGCGTCGCAGGGCGGCGATGAAGGCGTTGAAGGAATTCATTCTGGGATCTCGCTCAGGTGAGATGGAACGGCCACCTCGTTGGGGAACCGCGGGGGCGCCTGGCGCCGGCCTGCACGGAACGCGTTCAGTTGCAAAACATAGTTCAGGACTTGCGACACCGCCTGGTACAGCTGCGCCGGAATCTGCTGCTGCACCTGGCTGGTGTTGTAGATCGCGCGCGCCAGCGGCGGCAGCGACAAGGTCTCGACCTTGTGCTCGGCGGCGACGCGGCGGATGTACAGCGCCATCTCGTCCACGCCCTTGGCCACCACGAACGGGGCCTCGGCCCGGCTGGTGTCGTACTTCAGCGCGACCGCGTAGTGCTCGGGGTTGACGATCACGACGTCGGCCGTCGGCACCGACTTGCGCACGCTGCGCTGGGCCAGCTGGTGCTGCAGCTGGCGGATGCGCTGCTTCACTTCGGGCCGGCCCTCGTTGCTCTTGTGTTCTTCCTTGATCTCCTGCCTGCTCATGCGCTGGTTGCGCAGGTAGAGGAAGGATTGCACCGGCACGTCGACCAGCGCGAACACCACGAACACCGCCACCAGGGCCATCAGGCCGTCGAACATCATGCCGGCGCCGTGCGCCAGCGCGTCCGGCAGCGGCATGCGCTGCAGCCCGAGGTAGGCCCGCATGCCGGCGCGGCACACGAACACCATCACCAGGCCCAGCACCACGGCCTTGGCCGCCGAGGTGGCGAAGCCGATCCAGTGCTTTTGCGAGAACAGGTTGCCCAGGTTGGTCATTGGACTCAGGCGGCTCCATTTCGGCGCCAGGTTCCTGCTCGACATGACCCAGCCGCCCGGCACCATGGCGGCCGCCATGATCGCGCCCGGCACCACCACCAGCGGCAGCACCATCTTCGCCAGCAGCAGCAGCGCGCCGCCGAACACCACCGACAGCGCATTCTCGATCGCGCCCGCCTCGCCCAGCGGCACGAACACCAGGCGGAACAGCTGGCGGAAGTCCTCCAGGTAGCCGGGCAGCATCAGCGCGAACAGCTTGAGGCTGACCAGGATGCCGACGGCGGTCGCCAGGTCGCGCGAGCGCACGGCCTGGCCTTCCTGGCGCGCTTTCTTCAGCTTCTGCTGCGAGGGCTTTTCGGTCTTGTCGCCGCCGGTGCCGTTATCCGCCACGCGCCCTCCCCATCTGCTGCTGCAGCATCTCGAGCACCTGGTTGGTCATCGCGACGTAGTGCTCCGGGATGAAGCGCACCAGCTGTACCAGCATCAGCAGGCCGAAGATGGTAACCAGCGAGAAGCCCAGCGAGAACAGGTTCAGGCTGGGCGCGACCCGGTTCAGGAAGCCGAAGCCGATCTGCACCACCATGGTCGAGAACACGATCGGCAGCGCCAGCAGCAACGCCGCCGAGAACACCCAGCCGAAGTTCAGCGCGACGGTCTCCAGCAGCAGCGGGCCGACACCTCCTCCCACCGGCCAGGCCCGGAAGCTCTGGCCCAGCACCGCCATCAGGATCAGGTGGCCGTCGATCGCGAAGAACACCAGCATCGCCACCAGCGACATCAGGATCGAGATCACGTCCGACACCGCGCCGTTGACCGGGTCGTTCATCTGCGCCAGCGAAAAGCCGATCTGGCTCGAGGCCAGGAAACCCAGCATCGAGATCGCGGCCATCGCGAACTGCAGCGCGATCCCGAGCACGGCGCCGATCACGGCCTGCTCGAACATCGCCACCACGCCGGCCAGCGAGAACGGATCGGGCATGGCGCCGCCGCGCGTCAAGGGCAGCATCAGGAAGGACAGCACCAGCGCCAGCAGCGCGCGCACCGGCAGCGGCACCGCGCCCTCGCCCAGCACCGGGGCGGTCGCCATCGCCGCCATGATGCGGCAGAACGGCCACCACAGGGCGCCGATCAGGGGCAGCAGGAAACCGGCCAGTTCCATCCGGCGGTCAGCCCGCCACCAGGGTCGCGGCGCGCTGGAACACCGAGACGCAGTAATCCATCAGGGTGGTGGTCATCCAGTGCCCGGCCAGGATCAGCGCCGCCAGCGTCACCAGCAGGCGCGGCAGGAAACTCAGGGTCTGTTCGTTGATCTGGGTGGCCGCCTGCACCAGGGCCACCACGAGGCCCACCAGCAGGCCGGGAACGACCAGCACCATCACCAGCAGCATCACGATCTGCAGGGCCTCGACCACCAGGTCGACAGCGATATCGGGACTCATGCGCTTGTTCTCTTTGCGTTCTCTAGTAGCCGTGGATGCTGCCGACCAGGGTGTTCACCGTCAGCGTCCAGCCGTCCACCAGCACGAACAGCAGCAGCTTGAAGGGCAGCGAAATCACCAGCGGAGAGAGCATCATCATGCCCATCGCCATCAGCACCGAGGACACCACCAGGTCGATGATCAGGAACGGGATGAACAGCATCGCCCCGATCTGGAACGCGGTCTTCAGCTCGGACAGCACGAAGGCGGCCAGCTTGACCGGGAAGCTGCGCTCCTCCGGCTTCAGGCTGGCGGGCTCGCCCGCCAGGTGCGCGACCTGGGCCAGCGAGGCCTTGCTGGTCTGGGCCAGCATGAAGCGCGACACCGGCGCCTCGGCGATCTTCAGGGCCGCCTCCAGGCCGATCTGGTCCTTGTCGTAAGGGAGGAAGGCGTCGCGCCATACCTGTTCGCCGATCGGGCGCATCACCAGCAGGGTCAGGATCAGCGCGATGCCGGTGACGATCCGGTTCGGCAGGCCCTGCTGCAGGCCGAGGGCCTGGCGCAGCAGCGACAGCACGATCACGAAACGGGTGAAGCTGGTCATCATCATGACCATCACGGGCAGCAGCCCGAGCAGGGTCATCAGGACCAGGATCTGCGACTTGACGCTCATCCCCTGGCTGGAGCCGGGAATCACCCCGGGCAGCACGTCCTGCTGCTGGGCCGCTGCGGGCAGCGCGACCACGAGCAGTGAAACGGCCAGGGGCGCGGCGCGGCGCCAGCCGGCGCCGCGGAACACACCCGTCATGACGCGATCAGGTCCAGGTTCAGGCCATCCAGGTCGAGGACCTTCAGGCCGTACTGTTCGCCCGCCACCACGACTTCGGCGCGGCCGATCGGCGCGCCATTGACCTTGATGACCAGCGGTTCGCCGGCCAGCGAATCGAGCGGCACCACCGAGGACGGGCCGATCGCCATCAGTTCCTGCAGCGAGATGCGGGCCGAGCCCACTTCCAGGGTCAGGGTCACCGGGATGCGCCGCATCATCTGCGGCAGATGGCGCGCCGCGCTCCCGCCTGCCGTGGCGCCGGCCGCCGTGGCGACCGCGCCCTCCACCCCATCGAGGTCGTCAATGATTACGTCGGCGCCAGTCAGTTGCTCGTTGAGGTTCATGTCCATTATTCGGCATCTTCAAAACAGGTTAAACACAGCTTGCCCTTGTGCTCGGCCACCGAGGCCGTGAACAGGCGCGATTCGTCCAGCAGCACATCGGCGCGACCGACCGATACCGGAATCACGTCGCCGACCGCGAGGTCGAACAGCGTGGCCAGGGTGATTTCCTTGCTCAGCAGGCGGCCGTCGAGCTTGACGGTGAGGCTGGAAGCCAGCGGTTCGCTGCGCGCACGCACGCCGCGCACGCTGCCCTTGTCCGCCATCAGGCCCTGCAGGACATGGGCCATCAAATCATGATCGAGGCCGATCCACAGCTGGCTGTCGGCGTTCACGGCGGCGTCGCCGCCCGGCGCGCGCAGCACCGCGCGGATCACCCAGCCGGCCTTGCCGGGGGCGCTCGCCGGCGCCACCCCGGCCGGCGCGCCGGCGGGCGCCACAGCCGGCGCGCCGGCAGCGGCCAGTCCCGCGGCCACGCGGGCGTCGAGCAGCGCGGCCAGCTGCTGGGTCAGGGTCGCCGCCAGCCGCTCTTCGGTGGCGGTGACGCGCTCGAAGACGGGATCGCGCGGCGGCGCCTGCACGCTGGTGCGGCGCCCGTAGCGCCCTTCCAGCAGCGCCAGCAGCAGCCTGCGTTCGAAGGCGACCGCCGCGTTGCCGTAGGCGCCGCCGACGCCCAGCCAGCGCAGGCCGCCCTGCTCGGGCGCGCGCTCGAACGCCAGGCTCACCAGGCGCCAGGCGCCCCAGTAGCGGCGCCCGGCCGGCGAGGCCATGGCCGCGCCCAGCGCCTCGGCCAGGCGGGCGGCAAATCTCGGCAGCAGGTGCACGGGCCGCCCCAGCAGGCAGGGATCGAGCACCTGGAAATCACGCGAACGGTCGGGTGGATTCATCGATATGGGTGTGTGGTCGCCGGTAAATGATGTTGCACTTCTGATTCCCTACGGCAACTATTATACAGTGATATTGATTAACAAACTTTGACATTCTGCTTTGATTTATGTGTTTCCGTACGGTAATATCATGATGTTTCGCAGGAGAAAGCTCCTCGGCTTCGGTTAACCCAAGGTGTTCGGACACCGGCCCCGAGGTCCGGAAAACAGCTGCCTGCATGACGGGATTTAACAATTCCCCGTATTTACGGGGATGCGCTTGCGACATGGGATTTCACATTTGTCGTCCTCACCAAACCGAGTAATCGCATGGGAATCACGATGGGAACTGAACTGGCTGGCTTGATCAGGGCTGATCTGGCGCACCTCACCAACGAAGCGAAGCGCCTGGCGATCGCCCCGGCCGCCGGCATGGCCCAGGGCGTCCGCGCCGATGCGCAGGGCGGCTTCTCGTTCGCGCAGACCATGAAGGATGCGCTGGCCGGCGTCGACGCCGAAGACCGCGCCGCCGGCGAGCGCATGGCCGCGGTCGATGCCGGCAAGAGCGACGACCTGGTCGGCGCGATGCTGGCCAGCCAGCAGGCCAGCCTGTCGTTCTCGATGCTGATGCAGGTCCGTAACAAGGTCATGGGCGCAGTCGACGACCTGATCAAGCTCCCGGTCTGATCCCTTCATACAAAGAGAAGCCTTCGTGATCTCCTCCCTCAAGTCCGCCTTCGGCGGCAGGCTGGCGGCGCCCGCGCTGCCGCCGGCATTGCGCAACAACCTTCCCCTGCTGCTCGGCCTGGCGGTGGCGGTCACCGCCGCCATCATGATGGTCCTGTGGCAGGACCAGTCCAGCTACAAGCCGGTGTTCGGCGCGCGCGAAAAGGTGGCCGCCAGCGACATGATGGGCGTGCTCGACGCCGAGCAGATCCCCTACCGCGTGCATCCGGACAGCGGCCAGGTGCTGGTGCCGTCCGCCGACCTGGGCAAGGTGCGCATGCTGCTGGCCGCCAAGGGCGTGACCGCGCAGCTGCCGGCCGGCCTCGAACTGATGGACAAGAACGATCCGCTGGGCGTGTCGCAGTTCGTGCAGGACGTGCGCTTCCGCCGCGGCCTCGAGGGCGAGCTGGCGCAGAGCATCCTGACCGTCGACGCGATCGCCTCCGCGCGCGTGCACCTGGCGATCGCCAGGACCTCGTCCTTCGTGGCCGGCGCCGGCGACCAGTCCTCGGCCTCGGTCGTGGTCGCGGTCAAGCCGGGCCGCACGCTGTCGAACGAACAGATCGCCGCGATCGTCAACCTGGTGTCGGGCAGCGTCGCCGGCCTGGCGCCGGCCCGCGTGTCGCTGGTCGACCAGGCCGGCAACTACCTGTCGGCGCGCGTCGACCTGGCCGAAGGCTTCGACGGCGCGGCCCAGGGCGACGGCGCCGCCAGGCGCTACACCGACGAGGTGCGCGCCAACGTCAACGAGCTGCTGGCGCCGATCCTCGGCATCCACAACTTCAAGCTCAGCGTGACCGCCGACGTCGACAACGACAGGATCGAGGAAACCCAGGAAAAATACGGCACCGATCCGAAGGTCACCAGCGAGGCGATGCGCGAAGAGATGGAACGCAACCGCATGGCGCTGGGCGTACCCGGCACCCTGTCGAACCGTCCGCCGGCCGCGGCCGCCCCCGACGCCGCGCCGGATGCGCCGCTGGATGCGGCCGATGCCGCCGCCGCCAAGTCGGACGACGGCAGCGCGCGCAAGAACGCCACCACCCGCCAGTACGCCTACGACCGCGCGATCACCCAGATCAAGCGCTCGCGCGGCCGCCTGAAGAAGCTGTCGGTGGCGGTGGTGCTGAACAACGCCAGCGCGGCCAATCCCAAGGCCGGCTACACCCCGGCCGAACTGGCGAATATCGAGAAGATCCTGCGCGGCGGTTTGGGCATCGACGCCGCGCGCGGCGACGTGCTGGCCGTCTCCAGCCTGAATTTCCCGGCCCCGCCCGCGCCCCAGGAATGGTGGCGGGAGCGCGACACCGTGGCCGACATGACCGGCTGGGGCGTGGTTGCCGTCGGCGCCCTGCTCGCCTACCTGCTGCTGGCCCGCCCGCTGCTGCGCGCGCTCACCACCCGCCTGGCGCCGCCGCCGCCGCTGGCGCCGGCCTCTCCGGCGCTGCCGGGCGCCGCGCCGGGCACTGCCGCCGCCACGCCGGCCGGCGCGCTGCCCGTCTCCGCGCCAAGCGTCGCCGCCCTGGGCGCGCCCGCGGCAGGCAGCACCCCGGCCGCCGGCGCCATGGTCCCGCTGCTCGAGAACTACGACCTGCCGCCGGCAGGGTCGGCGGTCGACGTGATGGTCGACCACCTCAAGGTCCTGGCGGCCAAGGAGCCGGAGCGCGTTGCCGAAGTCGTCAAACAATGGGTACAGAAAAAACATGGCCGACCTGAATAACCTCGACGGCGCGGAAGGCGCCCTGACACCGGTCGAACAGGCCGCGATCGTGCTGCTGTCGATCGGCGAAGAGCCGGCCGCCGCGGTGCTGCGCTGCCTCGAACGCGAGGAGTTGCTGGAGCTGACCCAGGTCATGTCGCGCATGAGCGGCATCAAGGTCGACGCCGTCAAGACCGCGGTCCAGAACTTCTTCGACGACTACCGCCAGCAGAGCGGCCTGCACGGGGCCTCGCGCAGCTACCTGAAGCGCTCGCTCGACCTGGCGCTCGGCAGCGACATCGCGAACAGCGTCCTGAACACGATCTATGGCGATGCGATCCGCCCGATGATGGCGCGCCTGCAGTACGCCTCGCCGAAGTGGCTGGCCGAATTCGTCTCCAGCGAGCACGTGCAGATGCAGGCCGTGTTCCTGGCCTTCCTGCCGCCGGCGCTGGCCAGCCAGATCCTCGAGGCCCTGCCGCAAGAAGGCCGCGAGCTGGTGCTGCTGAACATGGCGCGCCTGGACGAGATCGACCGCGACGTGCTGCACGAACTGGAAGAACTGGTGAACCGCTGCCTGGCGGCGCTCGACACCCAGAGCGCCAGCGTCGAGGGCGTGCGCCAGGTGGCCGAGATCATCAACCGGCTGCAGGACAACCGCGCCGGCATGGTGGAGCTGCTGCGCGCCCACGATCCGGACGTGGTGGGGAAGATCGAGATGTCGATGTACGACTTCTTCATCCTGTCGCGCCAGACCGAACAGGTCATCACCCGCCTGCTTGACGAAGTGCCGCTGGAGCAGTGGGCGATCGCGCTCAAGGGCGCCGAGCCGGCCCTGCGCGACGCCATCCTGACCGCGATGCCGCGCCGCCAGGCGCAGAGCTTCGAGGACCTGATGCGCCGCTCCGGTCCGGTGCCGATGTCGCGCATCGAGCAGACCCGCCGCGACATCATGGCCACCGTGAAGCAGCTCGCCGACGCCGGCGAGATCGACGTCCAGCTGTTTGCCGAGGCCACCGCCGAATGAAGCCGTTCCGGTCCTATCACTTCCCGCCGCTGGCCCAGTTCAGCGCGCCGCGCGCGGGCGACGCCAATCCGGACAGCGCCGGCGAAGACTGGCAGAGCGCGGTGGCCGACGGCTATCGCCAGGGCCAGCGCGACGGCCACGAGGCCGGCCTCGACCTGGGCCGCGCCGAGGGCCTGGCGCAGGGCCATGCCGAGGGCCTGCAGCGCGGCCTCGAGGAAGGCCGCGCCAGCGCGCTGGCCCGGTTCGGACAGCTGGCCGGTCCGATCGACGCCATGCTCGAGGCCCTGGGACAGCTCCAGGCCGAGCTGCGCGCCGCGCAGCGCAAGGAAGTCGTGGACCTGGTGGGCAAGGTCGCGCGCCAGGTGATCCGCGCCGAACTGGCGCTGCAGCCGGTGCAGCTGCTGGCCCTGGTCGAGGAGGCGCTGGCCGTGATGCCGCCCTCGCGCGAGCAGGTCGAGGTGTTCCTGAATCCGGAAGAACTGCGCCGGGTGGTGGAACTCGATCCGAAGCGCGCCGGCCAGTGGTCGCTGCTGCCCGACCCGGCTTTGGCACCGGGCGAATGCCGCGTGCGCTGCGGCGACAACGAGGTCGACGCCGGCTGCCAGGGCCGCCTGGCGGCCGTGATGGACCAGGTGCGCGAGCAGCTCGGCGCGGAGGAGGAAGCGGCATGACGGCGCTCGCCGACAGCCTGCGCGCGCTCGACATCGGCGCGGTGCCGGTGGCCACGCCGACCGGACGCCTGGTCGGGGCCCAGGGGCTGCTGCTGGAGTCCGCGGGCTGCCGCCTGCACACCGGCCAGCGCTGCCGCATCGAGACCGTCGACGGCGGCTGGCTCGACGCCCAGGTGGTCGGCTTCCGTGAAAAGATCTCCTACCTGATGCCGTTCAAGAAGGCCAACGGCCTGGCCACCGGCGCACGCGTGCTGCCGGCGCCGCCCCAGAGCGACCTGATGATCGGACCGTCCTGGCTGGGCCGCATGGTCAACGGCATGGGCGAACCGATCGACGGCCTCGGCAGGCTTGGCGGCGACCAGCCGCTGTCCGGCGCCCCGCCCCGGGTCAACCCGCTGAAGAAGGCCCCGGTCGCGGAGCCGCTCGACGTCGGCGTGCGCGCGATCAACGCCATGCTCACCATCGGCAAGGGCCAGCGCGTCGGCCTGATGGCCGGCTCCGGGGTCGGCAAGTCGGTCCTGCTCGGCCTGATCACGCGCCAGACCGTGGCCGACGTGATCGTGGTCGGCCTGATCGGCGAACGCAACCGCGAGGTGCGCGAATTCGTCGAGCGCTCGCTGGGCCCCGAGGGCCTGAAACGCTCCGTGCTGGTGGTGGCGCCGGCCGACGAGTCGCCCCTGATGCGCGTGATGGCGACCGAGATGTGCCATGCGATCGCGGCCCACTTCCGCGACCGCGGCCAGAACGTGCTGCTGCTGTGCGATTCGCTGACCCGCTACGCGATGGCGCTGCGCGAGGTGGCGCTGTCGCTGGGCGAGCCGCCGGCCACGCGCGGCTATCCGCCCTCGGTGTTCTCGAACCTGCCGCAGCTGGTCGAATCGGCCGGCAACGGCGAGAACCCGAACGGCAGCATGAGCGCGATCTATACCGTGCTGGCCGAAGGCGACGACCAGCAGGATCCGGTGGTCGACTCGGCGCGCGCGATCCTCGACGGCCACATCGTGCTGACCCGCGAACTGGCCGAGCGCGGCCACTATCCGGCGATCGACGTCGCCCAGTCGATCAGCCGCTGCATGGCCCAGGTGGCCAGCCCGGAACACACGCTGGCCGCGCGCAAGCTGAAGGCGGCGCTGGCGCGCCATGCGCGCGTGCGCGACCTGATTCCGCTCGGCGCCTATGTGCCGGGCGCCGATCCCGAGACCGACCAGGCGGTACGCCTGCAGCCGCAGATCGAAGCCTTCCTGTGCCAGGGCACGCGCGAAGCCGCGCCCCTGCCCGGCTGCGTGGACCAGCTGAAAGCGCTGATGGCATGAATAAACAACACAGCATCGACAGCCTCGACACCCTGGTGCGCCTGCGCAGCACCGAGGTCGAGCGCCTGCAGGCCGACCTGGCCGGCCAGGAAGCGACCCGCACGCGCTACCAGAACAACCTGGCGCGGCTCGGTGCGCTGGCCGAGGGCAGCGGCGCATCAGGGGCGCTGACGCCGGCGCTGGCGCTGAACTGCGGCGCCTACAAGCAGGGCGTGCTGGCGATGGCCGACGCGCACCGCGTCGACCTGCACCTGCACGAGGCCAACATGGCGGTCGCGCAGCGCAGGCTGAGCGAGGCATGGACCCGGCGCGAGCTGCTCGACAAGGTCCTGGAACGACAGCAGGCCGCCCTGGCGCGCGAGCAGGACCGCGCGACCCGCAAGCGGGAAGACGATATCGCCACCCAATCCTGGATGGCCGGACGGGCGGCGTAGCCGCGACAACAGCACAAAGGAGAGCAGCAATGGCATCGCCGATCACCGCACCTACCTACGACCCGCGCAGCACGGCCGCGAGCCTGGCCCGCTCCTACGTGCTCGCGCGCGAACAGCTCCTGGAGTTCCAGGGAGACCAGTCCGTCGCCACCGGGCAGGCGCTGGGCGAGCTGAACTCGGCGATGCTGGCCTTCCAGACCAGCCTGGGCGCGCTCACCGGCCTGAACAAGACCCTGTTCGCCCAGACCGCGAGCTTCAGCGACACCACGCTCGGCAGCGCGACCGCCAGCGCCAGCGCGACAGCCGGCAGCTACGCGTTCTTCGTCAAGCAGGTCGCCACCGCGAGCCAGGTCTCCTACACCGGCTTGACCGACAACGCCGGCGTCGGCGGCAACCTGGCCATCAGGATGGGCGGCGCCGCCGCGTTCAACGTCAACCTCTCGGCCGCGGACAGCGACGGCAACGGCACCCTGAGCACGCGCGAGCTGGCCGCCGCGATCAACGGCGCGGCCGGCAACGATGCGAAGGTCACGGCCTCGATCGTCACCACCGGCGGCACTTCGGAGCTGGTGCTGACCGCCAAGAACACCGGCGCCAACACCGCCATCACGATCGACACCAGCGCCGTCACCGGCCCGTCCAGCCTTGCTGCCGCAAACGCCGACCCGGCGCGCGTGCGCACCCTGGTGGCGGCCCAGGACGCGGAGATCCGGGTCGGCTCCGAGACCGGCACCGCGATCGTCCAGGCCAGCAACACCTTCACCAACATCGACGGCGTGAAGATGACGTTCACCAAGGCCCAGGCCAGCGGCAGCGCCCCGCTGACGGTCACGGTCGGCGCCGACCTCGAGGCCACCACCGCCAACGTGCAGGCCTTCGTCGACGCCTACAACAAGCTCAAGACCACGCTGAACAAGCTGACCGAGGCCGGCGATCCGGCCAAGAACGTCGCCGGCGGCGCCTTCGCCCACGACAGCGGCATCCGCGCGCTGAACGCGCGCCTGGTCGGCCTGCTGCGCCCGGTCAGCGGCGACACCCTGGCCGCCTACGGCATCATCGCCACCCGCGAAGGCACGCTCGAGCTGCGCACGGATCGCCTGAAGAGCCAGCTGGCCGCCGAGCCGGGCGGCCTCGATGCGCTGATCGGCAGCGCGTCGAGCTCCAGCCCGACCGGGATCGCCGGCGCGCTCGAGAAGTACCTGAAAAGCTGGAGCAACGGTGTCGACGGTCAGATCAAGCAGCGCAAGGACGCCGCCAGCAGCCAGCAGTCCCGGGTCGAGGACCGCCTGGTGGCCCTGAAGAAGGAGGAAGAAGCCGCCTATGGCCGCTACCTGCGCCAGTTCACCCAGCTGCAGACCGTGCAGGGCATGATGAACCAGCACTCTTCCCTGTTCGATTCCCTGTTCGGTAACAAAGACTGACGAGCACCCCATGTCCTATCACGAAGCCTACGGCAGCTACCACGCCGTCAACCTCGACGCCCAGACCTCGCGCGCCACCCCGGTGGAGCTGGTCCTGCTGCTGACCGACGGCCTGCTCGACGAGCTGGCGCGCGCGCGCGCCCACATCGTCGCGCGCCGCTACGAGCAGAAGGCGGCCAGCATCGACAAATGCGTCGAGATCATCAACGGTCTTTCCAGCTCGCTCGATTTCGAGCAGGGCGGCGAGACCGTGGCCAACCTGGCGCGCATCTACGACTTCTGCGCCGCGCACCTGCACGGCGCCGGCATCAGGCTCGACCCGGACATGGTCGACGAGGTGATCCGCGTCCTGGCCACCATCCGCCAGGGCTGGAACGGCGTCCAGGAGCGCAATGGATAGGACCCGCAACATCGAGCGCCTGGCCGCCGTCCTCGCCGATGCCGGCGGACGCGCCGACTGGGACCTGCTGGAGAAGGCCGTGCGCGAGCTGGCGCCGCGCCTGCAGGCCCTGGCCGCCCACGGTCCCTGGAGCGCCGCCGAACGCGCGGCCCTGCAGCGCCTGCGCACGGCCCACGAAGGCGCGGCCGCGGCCTGCGCGGCGGGCGCCGCGCTGCTCCAGGCGCGCCTGGACGAGCTGTGCAACAACAAGGAAGGCTGGATGGCCTATGCCCTCGCGGGCGAACTCGAATCTGGTGACACCCCTCGATGACTATTTCGATGAACAACACGCCCCTGCCCGCGGCGCATGAGGGCGCCGCAGCCGCGGCAGCCCTGCCCGCCCACCCGGCGCTGATGGCGCCCGGTGTCCAGCGTTTCCTGGCGTGGCTCGACCCCGATCCTGCTGCGCTCCAGTCCGATCCGGCGCTGCCGGACGAACCCGGCGCCGACACGGAAGAAATCGCCACCGGAGAGGACGAGCCGCCGCTCGATGGCGCCACGCCAGGCGCGGCGCTGCTGGCCGCGATGGCGATGCCGCTGATGCCGGCCACGCTGCCGGCCATGATGATGGCGATGCCTGGCGCGAAAGGCCTTCCTGCGCAGCCAGCCGCCGACGCCGAAGCGCTGGTGGGCGTCGCGGCGGCGCCGGGCGCCGAAGCCCGGGCAAGCCTGCCTGCGGCTGCCAGCGTCCCTGTGCTGCCGCAAGACGGCGCCGTGCCGCTGCCGGTCGCAGACGCCGGCGGCGCCCTGCCGGCCCGCGCCGGTGCGCCAGTCCAGGCCGCCCCCGTGGCAGGCGACGGCGCGCCGGTCGCCGCCTCCTTCGACGCCGGCGCCGTCGGCGGCGCGGGCTGGGGCGTGAACCCGCCGGCCGCCGGCGCCGCTCCGGCGCGCGCCGCCGACACCGTGGCGCTGGCCGGTCCGCCGGCGGCCTGGCGCCGGAGCCTGCAGGAAGCCCTGGGCGAGCGCCTCGACCTCCAGCTCGGCAAGAACGTCGAGCAGGCCATGATCCGCCTCGAACCGCCGCAACTGGGCCGGATCGACATCTCGATCCGCCACGCCGCCGGCAGCCTGGAAGTGCATATCTCGGCCACCCACGGCGAAGTGCTGCGCCAGCTGAACACGGTGAGCGACAACCTGCGCAACGACCTGGCCCAGCGCCAGTACACCGAGGTGTCGGTCAGCGTGACCCAGGCGCCGGCGCGCGCCCAGGCCGGCGCCCAGTTCGGCGCCGATGCCCAGGGCCGCGGACGCCAGCCGCGCGAGCAGGAGCACACGCCCGGCATGGCGCTGCTCGACGCCGGCGCGCCGCATCCGGACCTCCTGTTTTCCCTGAATGGACGCGACTGAGCGAACCCCCATGAAAGCCAAACTGATCATCGCATTCGCCGGCGTCGCGCTGGCCGCCGCGGCCGCCGCCGGCGGCGCCATGTGGTACCTGAACCCCGTGCCCGTCAAGGCCGAGGCGCCGCCCCGGCCGGCCCCGGAAAAGAAGCCGACCAGGTACGTCACCCTCGACAAGGTGATCGTGATGCTGCGCCGCGCCCCGAACGAGCAGGCCGCGCACTACCTGTCGGTCGACCTGGTGCTGGCCACCACGCCGGAAGACGAGAAGGAAGCCAAGGAGCACCTGCCGCTGCTGCGCAGTATCGCCCTGTCGGCGCTGTCGAACCGCACCCTGGCCGAAGCCTCGGCCATGACGGTCGACCAGTATGCCGCGCAGCTGAACAAGACCTTCGACGCCGCCTATGTCAAGGAAAACCACCTGAAGCCGTTTTCCGAAGTCATGGTCGGCAAGCTGATCATCGAGTGAGCTTGGAACGGGGATGACGTGGCCTATCTAGCCGACTACCTCGATGCCGCCGCCGGCGATTACCAGGAGGCGGCCGCGGGCGCGGGCATGGATCCGCGCGAGGAGCAGCGCCACCTGGTGGCCTATGCGCCGCTGGTCAAGCGCATCGTGCGCCAGCTGAACGCCCAGGTGTCCGGCGCGGTCTCGCGCGAGGACATGGAGCAGATCGGCCTCATGGGACTGCTCGAGGCGCTGCGCCGCTACGGGTCGCCGGACGCCGGCTTCGGCAGCTATGCCTCGCTGCGCGTGCGCGGCGCCATCCTCGACGAGCTGCGCCGCCAGGACTGGCGCCCGCGCGCGGTGCGCCAGGACAGCCACCGGCTGCGCGACGCCGTGCGCGCCCTCACCCGCCGCCTGGGGCGCGAGCCGAACGAGAAGGAAGCGGCCGAGGCGCTCGGCGTCACCGCGGAGGAATACCGGCAGCACCTGCTGGACGAGGGCGCCGAGGAAATGCTCAGCTTCGACGAGCTGCTGCAGGAAGCGACCGAGCAGGCGCACAGCGCCCCCGGTCCGGAAGAACGGTACCTGGTGCGGCGCAGCCTGGAACAGGTGCTGGGCAGCCTGAACGAGAAGGAACAGCGGGTGATCCAGATGATCTACGAGTTTGAACTCAGCTACAAGGAAATCGCCGCCGTGCTCGACCTGTCGGACGCCCGCGTCTGCCAGCTCAACAAGAGCGCACTGGCGAAAATGAAGGCCGCGCTGCAGCGCGTCTGACCCGGACCAACAACATCAAAAGCCAGAAAGGCCTGACCTCATGCAGCAATTACTCGGAATCGCCATCGTGCTCGGTTGCGTCTTCGGCGGCTTCGCCCTGATGGGCGGCACCGCCAGCGCCATCTTCCACCCGACCGAACTCCTGATCATCGGCGGCGCCGCCTTCGGCGCGCTGGTGCTGGGCAATCCGAAGCACGTGCTGGCCGAAATGGCGCACCAGCTCAAGAAGGTGGCGGCGCGCAAGAAGCACGATTCGGAATTCCAGCGCCAGCTGCTGCTGCTGATGTACGAACTGCTGCAGACCGCCGCCGGCGGCCTGAAGGCGCTCGACGCCCACGTCGAGGCGCCGGCCGAAAGCCCGCTGTTCCAGCGCTATCCGCGCGTCCTCGAGGAACCCAAGCTGCTCGCCTTCATCGTCGACAACTTCCGCCTGATGGCGATGGGGAAGATCAACGCCCACGAACTCGAAGGCGTGCTGGAACAGGAGCTCGACGCCATCCACGAGGAACTGACCCAGCCGGCCAGGTCGCTGCAGAAGATCGCCGAGGCGATGCCGGGCTTCGGCATCCTGGCCGCGGTGTTGGGCATCGTGATGGCGATGTTCTCGGTCTCGAGCGGCGCCGATTCGGGCGAGATCGCCGAGAAGGTCGGCGCGGCCATGGTCGGCACCTTCATCGGCATCTTCTTCTGCTACGGCCTGCTGGAGCCGCTGGCGAACATGATGAAGCAGCTGGTCAACTCCGAAGCCTCGACCATGGAAACCGTCAAGGTGGTGCTGTGCACCCACGTGGCCGGCAAGCCGGCGCTGCTGGCGATCGACGCCGGGCGCCGCCTGATCCAGCTGAACACCAAGCCCAGCTTCGCCCAGCTCGAGCAGTGGATCACCGCCATGGGCGGCGAGGACGAATCGCAGAACAAGCGGCGCCGTACCAGCGACCGGATGACGGGATGACGGGTCCGATGTCGAAACTGATCGAAAAGCACGAATCCACGATCGTCAAGCGCGGCGGCGGCCGGCACCAGCACGACGAGCATGGCGGCGCCTGGAAGGTGGCGTTCGCCGACTTCTGCCTCGCGCTGATGGCCCTGTTCCTGGTGCTGTGGCTGATCGCCGCGCGCGAACAGCAGAACCTGAAGAAGATCGTGCGCGACGCCACCGACAGCGGCATGCTCGAAGGCCTCGGCGCCAAGCCGCAGATCGCGGCGGAACCGGCAGGCAGCATGATCGAACGCTTCGAGCTGCCCATCGCCGGCACCAGCGGCAACCAGGGCCCGGGTAGCCCGAGCGCGCCGCGCGTGGCCTACGAGTCGCCGTCCGACCTGGCGGCGCTGTCGAAGGCGCTGGCCGAACTCAGTCTGGATGCCGGCCTGGCCTCGAACCTGGCCACCGTGGTCACCCCCTATGGCTTGCGCGTGATGTTGCACGACACCGAGCGCCAGGGCATGTTCATGCGCGGCAGCGCGCTGCCGACCGGCCGCTTCGCGCGCCTGCTGCGCAAGATGGGACCCCTGTTCGCCCGGATGAAGAACCAGATGCTGGTCATCGGCCATACCGACTCGTCGCGCTTCGCCGGACCCGATGCGGGCGGCTACTCGAACTGGGCGCTGTCGACCGACCGCGCGCTGGCGGCGCGCGCCGAACTGCTGGGCGGCGGCATGCGCGCCGACAGCGTGCTGCAGGTGGTCGGCATGGCCGACCGCGGTCCGCTCGACCCCAAGGAACCGCTGGCGGGCGTGAACCGCCGCATCGAACTCATGATCCTGACCAGCGCCCAGGCGCGCGCGGTGTCCGCGATGTTCGGCGCACCGGGCCCGAGCCAGGCGCTGGGCAAGGACGCGTCGGTCAGCATGCCGAATGCGGCAGCCCTGGAAGAACTGCGCCGCCAATTGCCGGACCAGCCATGACGATCCAATCGAAAACCCGAGCCCACCGCATGAAAATTACCGGATCCCCCGTCTCGACCGTGACCCCTGGCGCCCAGCCCGCGAGCGCGCCGGCCCAGCCCGCGCCGGCGGGAGCCCCGGCTGCCGCGCTGCAGTCGGAAGTGCTGAAACCCGCCAGCGAAGCGCTGCGCGCGCTGCCGGACTTCGACGCCGCCCGGGTGGCCGAACTGCGCGATGCGCTGGCGCGCGGCGAACTGCCGTTCGACCCGGCGCGCCTGGCCGGCCTGATCCAGAAATTCCACGGGAGCCGCTGACATGACCAAGATGACCCGCCAGCAGGCCAATGCACGGCTGCTCGACGACGTGCAGGCCGACCTGATCGACAGCTCGGCCGTGTTCGCCCTGCTGGAACGCCAGTTCGACGCCGCCGTGCGCCACCGCAGCGCCGAACTGGCGGCGCTGGCGGCGGAACTCTCGCCACTGCTCGACGCGATCGACGCGCGGCGCCGGCAGCGCCTCGCCCTGGTGCGCGCCCTGCTCGGCCCGCAGGCCACGATGGACCAGTACTTCGCCAGCCTGGCGCCGGCCGCGCGCGGCGCGATCGCATCCGCTTGGGGCGAACTGGAACGGATCGTCCGCGCCTGCAAGGAAGCCACCAGCCGCAATGGCGCGCTGCTGGCGGAACAGTATTCGGTGATGCAGCGCGTGCTGCATGGCGAGGAGCAGATCTATGAGCCGCGCTGAACCCTCCGCCGCCCGCATCGGGCCGCTCGCGCCCACCAGCGCCACCCGGCCCACCGCGGCCATGAAAGGCGGCGACGCCGGTTTCGGCCGCCTGTTCGGCGAGCTGCGCGACGAGGTGGAGCACTACATCCGGCAGGGCGACGCCGGGAGCACCGCTGCTTCCACGCTCAGCGCCGAAGGCAGCGTGTGGCGTGCGCGCGCGGCGGGACTGCTGGCGCCTGGCGGCGCCGGCCCCGACTCGCCCCAGCAGCAGGCCTTCCTGGAAAGCATCGCTCCCTGGGCGCGCGAGGCCGCCGACAAACTGGGCGTGGCGCCGGAACTGGTGTCGGCCCACGCCGCGCTGGAATCGGGCTGGGGCCAGCGCCTGCTGCGCACCGGCGACGGCGCCGCCAGCCACAACCTGTTCGGGATCAAGACGGGCGGCAACTGGGAAGGCGCGGTGAGCGAAGCGGCCACCACGGAATACGTGAACGGCGAAAAGCTGGCGACGCGCGAGCGTTTCCGCGCCTACCCGGACCAGGCCAGCGCCTTCCGCGACTATGCGCAGCTGTTGATCGACAATCCGCGCTATCGCGGCGCGCTCGGCGCCGGCAGCGATGCGGCGGCCTTCGCCCAGGGACTGGCGCGCGGCGGCTATGCCACCGACCCGGCCTATGCGGCCAAGCTGGCCCGCCTGGCCGCGCAACTGCAGGGAACTAGCGAGTGATGGGCTGGTCGACCGGTTCGACGGTGCCCGCGCCCGCCACGCGCATGCGCACCACCTGTCCGCTGGCCGCATTGCGCACCCGGACCACGGCGCCGTGCGCGCCGGCGTCGAGCGCCTCGCCCGCCATGCTGACCTCGACGCCCTCGTGGCGCGCCACCATCAGCACCTGGTCGCCGCGCTTGACCACCAGGGGCGCCGCCAGCTGGCTGGCGCGCAGCACCTCGCCCGCCCGCAGGCTGCGCCGGCTGCTCCTGCCGACCGCCTGCGCGGGCGCGACCGCGTCCGGCGTGTGGGTGATGTCGCGCCGTTCCAGGGCCAGGTCGGATTCCGCCAGCTGCTGGTTGGCGGCCACCGGCGCGGCCGTGACCGCGACCTCGGCCGAGATGCGCGCCCGTACCACGAACTCGTGGCGCCAACCGCGTCCATCGGGGCAGCGCGCGACGAAGCGCGTGCGCGCCGGCTGGCGCGTGTCGAGGGCCTCGATCGCGGGCGCGACGCTGCAGGGCGGCGCCGCACGCGAGGTGACGACGCTCAGCTCGAACCTGGGCTCGCGCAGCCCGCTGGCGGCCGCCTGCCTGTCCAGAAAGTTACGCGCAGCCTCCTCCACTTCCGCCGCAAGAGTTTGCGCCGCCCCTGACGCAGGAGCGAAAAGAGAGGTTACAATAACAAAAATTGCCGTACGGAAAGACATCATTGTAAATACGGGTCGCGTCGAAGAAGACCCATTCTACTCAAAACACACGCTGCAGATCACCGACGGAGGATTGCCATGTCGATAAATTTCAAGGAAGCCCTGGGCGTGCACGACGACGCCCTGCACCTGCGCGCCGAGCGCACGCGGGTGCTGGCGTCGAACATCGCCAATGAAAGCACGCCCGGCTACACGGCGCGCGACATCGACTTCGCGCAAGCGCTGCAGGAACGGTTCGACCTCGAGGCGGGCGCGCCGACCTTGTCGGAAGACGGCCCGCTGTACCGCGTGCCCTACCACCCCAGCGCCGACGGCAACACCGTCGAGATCGGCGTCGAGCAGGCCGCGTTCTCGCAGAACGCTTCCGATTTCCAGACCAGCCTGACCTTCATCAACATGAAGCTGCGCGGCCTGGCCAAAGCCATCAACGGACAATAAGCATGGGTTCCTTCAAAGACATCTCCCTGATCGCCGGTTCGGCCATGGCGGCCCAGACCGTGCGCCTGAACACGATCGCCAGCAACCTGGCCAACGCCAACGCCGTCGCCGGTTCCGAAGCCGAGGCTTTTCGGGCCCGCAAGCCGGTGTTCGCCGCCATGGTCGGCGAGCAGGGCGTGGCGCGGGTCCAGGTGCTGGACGTGGTGCAGTCGAGCGAGCCGCTGCGCCGGGTCCACGAGCCGGACAATCCGCTGGCCGACGCCGACGGCATGGTGTACTACGCGAACGTCAACGAAGTGGCCGAGATGGCGGACATGATGGCCGCCTCGCGCGCCTTCGAGACCAACGTCGAAGTGATGGGCCGGATCAAATCGATGCAGCAGTCGCTGCTGAAACTGGGCGAGGCCTGAGGCATGAGCACCACCAACAGCAGCTACAACTTCCCCCCTTCCGCCGCGCCCAGGACCACGGACGACCAGGTCGTCACCCACGCGCCGGTCAACGAGAACCGCGACCTGTTCACCAAGCTGCTGGTGGCGCAGATCCGCAACCAGGATCCGCTGTCGCCGAGCGACCCGAGCCAGTTCGTCAGCCAGCTGACGCAGCTGTCGCAGACCGAGGCCCTGGAGAACCTGGCGCAGACCACCGCCGCCAGCGCCAGCATGCTGCAGAACCTGCAGGTGCTGGCGATGGGCGGCCAGGTCGGCACCGAAGTCTCAGTGGCGACGGAGAAGGTGCGCCTGGGCGAGGGCAAGATCTCGGGCAGCGTGCAGCTGGAAGGCGCCAGCAACCTGACCCAGCTGGTGCTGACCGGCGTCGACGGCAAGGAGCACAAGATCGACCTGCCCTCGCACGGCCCGGGCGCGCTGGCGTTCACGATCGACCCGGCGGCGCTCGGCCTGCCGCCGGGGAACTACGGCATCAAGGCGATCGCCTCGGACGGCACCAAGCCGGCCGTCGAAGTCAACGGCCGCCTGGACAGCGTGCGCGTGTCCGCCAGCGGCGGCGTCCTGCTGCAGGTCGCGGGCATCGGCGACGTCGACCCCGAAAAGATTACTGGTTTCAAAGGCAAGACCACGGCGGCCCGGATGGCGGCCCTGTCCACGGATCACTGAAAGGAGTCACCATGAGCTTCAACATCGCCCTGTCCGGCATCCAGGCCATCAACGAGCAGCTGGAATCCGTCTCGCACAACATCGCCAACGCCGGCACCTACGGCTTCAAGAGCAGCCGCGCCAACTTCTCGTCGGTGTATGCCGGCGAGCAGGCGAATGGCGTGCAGATCGGCTCGGTCACCCAGAACATCGGCCGCAACGGCAGCGCGATCGGCACCGGGCGCGGCCTGGACGCGTCGATCCAGGGCCGCGGCTTCTTCGTCGGCCGCGACAGCCAGGGCGTGCTCTCGTACACCCGGGTCGGCATCTTCGAGCCGAGCAAGGACGGCTACCTGATCGACGCCAGCGGCCGCCGCGCGCAGGGCTATGGCCCGACCGTGAACGGCGTGCAGGGCCCGATGGGCGACATCAGGATCCCGACCGGCCAGATCCCGGCCGTGGCCAGCACCAGGGTCAGCTACGTCGGCAACCTGTCGGCCGACTGGACGGCGCCGGCCCTGCCGTTCGACCCCGCCAACGCGAATACCTATAACATGGTGAAGCAGTCGGTCGTCTATGACGCGCTCGGCGGCGAGCATACCGTGTCGCAGTATTTCGTCAAGGCCGCGGCCCCGGCCAATACCGTGACCGTGCATTACGCCTTCGATGGCGGAGCCCCGCTCGCGGCGACCAGGAACCTGAGCTTCGGCGCCAACGGCCAGCTGCCGGCCGGCATCCCGACCACGCCCCTGACCCTGACCCCGACCAACGGCGCGGGCCCGATCAATTTCGCGATCGACTATACCGGCACCACCCAGTTCGCCGGCGAAGCCAACACCACCACCAACCGCCCCGACGGCTACCCGTCGGGCAGTTTCCTGGGCGTGGACCTGGCGGCGGACGGCTCGGTGGTGGCCAAGTACAGCAACGACCAGCGCCAGATCGTCGGCACCCTGGCGCTCGCCACCTTCGCCAGCGAAGGCAACCTGACCTCGATCAACGACACCAGCTGGGTCGCCAACAACAGCTCGGGCGATCCGCTGTACACCACGCCGGGCGTGGGCCTGGGCGGCAAGCTCGCCACCAGCTCGCTGGAAGGCTCGAACGTCGACATCACCGCGGAACTGGTCGGCCTGATGACCTCGCAGCGCAACTACCAGGCCAACTCGAAGGTCATCACCGCCGAGAACCAGATGATGCAGGCCCTGATGCAGGCGCTGTAAGCACATGGACAAGCTGATCTTCACCGCCGTCAGCGGCGCCGAGCGCACCATGCGCGCCCAGCAGGTACGCGCGAACAACCTCGCCAATGCCGACACCCCGGGCTTTCGCGCGAATATCGAACTGGCTTCGGTGCAGGCGCTGGGCGGCTACGGCTATGACGACGTGCACCTGTCGAAGACCGAGGCGGACACGATCTCGACCCGCGCCGGCGTGGTGCGCGAGACCGGCCGTCCGCTCGACGTGGCCCTGAACGGCGCCGGCTTCCTGGCGGTGCAATGGGGCGACGGCGAAGCCTATACCCGCGCCGGTGCGATCGACATCGGCGCCGACGGCGCGCTCTCGGTCCAGGGCCGCGCGCTGCTGGGCGAAGGCGGCGCGATCGTGCTGCCGCCGCACACCGCGGTCGACATCGCGGGCGACGGCACCATCTCGGTCATGCCGGAAGGCGGCACCCTGATGCAGGTGGTCGACCGCCTGCGCCTGGTGAACGCCGAGGGCGCGGAACTGACCAAGAACGAGGCGGGCCTGATCGTGCCGCGCGGCGGCGACCCGCTGCCGGCCGATCCGAACGTCACCGTGCGCGGCCGCGCCCTGGAGGGCAGCAACGTGTCGGCGATCGAGGAAATGGTCGCCGTGATGAGCCTGAACCGCAGCTTCGAGATGCAGATGAAGCTGTTCAAGGCCAGCGACAACATGAACGAGGCGGGCAACCGCCTGATCGGCGGCTAAGGCCGCCGTCACACCGAGACAGGAGCAAGCATGAATCCAGCAATGTGGATCAGCAAGACCGGCGTGCAGGCGCAGGACGCCAAGCTGCAGGCGATCGCCAACAATCTGGCCAACGTCAACACCGTCGGCTTCAAGCGTGACCGCGTCGTGTTCGAGGACCTGTTCTACCAGGTCGATGCGCAGCCGGGCGCCCAGAACGCCGACAACACGGTGTCGAACGGCGTGCAGCTCGGGAACGGCACGCGCGTGGTCGGCACCCAGAAGGTATTCAGCGACGGGAACATCCAGACCACCGACCGCCAGCTCGACGTCGCCATCTCCGGCGCCGGCTTCCTGCAGGTGCGTCGTCCGAACGGCGAGACGGCCTATACCCGCTCCGGCCAGCTGGGCGTCGACCAGAACGGCACCCTGACCAATGCCCAGGGCCTGCCGCTGGTGCCGCAGATCACGATTCCCCTCAACGCCAGCGGCTTCACCATCGGCGCCAACGGCATGGTCTCGGCCACCATCCCGGGCCAGGTCCAGCCGGTCGAAGTCGGCCAGCTGACCCTGACCAGCTTCATCAACCCGGCCGGCCTGCTGGCGCTGGGCGGCAACCTGTTCCAGGAGACCGGCGCCAGCGGCACCCCGAACGAGGGCCGTCCGGGCGATGCCGCCTTCGGCACGCTCAAGCAGGGTGCGGTGGAAGGCTCGAACGTGCAGGTGGTCGAGGAAATGGTCGACATGATCGCCGCCCAGCGCACCTACGAGATGAACACCAAGGTGCTGTCGGCCGCCGACAACATGCTGCAGTACCTGGCCCAGGCCGCGCGCTGATGAAAGCCTGCGCCGCCCTGCTGTCCGCACTGCTGCTGGCCGGGTGCGCCTCGCGCGCCCCGGTCGCGATTCCCGAGGACGAGCCGATGCCGGTCCAGCGCGCGGCGCGCGGCGGCGTGTCCGGCGGCGTCTTCACCAGCGACGCGATCTCGCTGACTTCCGACAGCCGCGCCTTCCGCGTGGGCGACGCGGTGACCGTGATCCTGCAGGAGACCACCCAGGCCAGCAAGCGCGCCGGGACCAGCTTCTCGAAGGGTTCCGCGGTCTCGGTGGCGCCGCTCGGGGTGCTCGGCAAGACCTTCGGCAAGACCGGCATCGAGATCGCCGCCGACCGCGACTTCCAAGGCGACGCCACCAGCACCCAGCAGAACGCGCTGTCCGGCGCGCTCACCGTGATCGTGCAGGAAGTGCTGCCCAATGGCCTCCTGCGCGTGGCCGGCGAAAAGAACCTGATGCTGAACCAGGGCGAGGAATTCGTGCGCCTGAAAGGCTACCTGCGCGCGGCCGACATCGACGCCGACAACCAGGTCTCGTCGCTGCGCGTGGCCAACGCCCGCATCGCCTACTCGGCCAAGGGCGTGCTGGCCGACGCCAACTCGCCGGGCTGGCTGACCCGCTTCTTCAACAGCCCCCTGATGCCCTTCTGAGTACACCATGAACCTGTTCACCCGCTGCGCCCTGTGCGCCCTGCTCGCAGCAGCCACCCTGCCCGCCTTCGCCGCGCAGGCGCTGCGCAACCTGGTCAGCGTCGAGGGCGTGCGCGACAACCCGCTGGTCGGCTACGGCCTGGTGGTCGGCCTGAACGGCAGCGGCGACTCGACCCAGGTCAAGTTCGCCAGCCAGTCGGTGATCAACATGCTCAAGCAGTTCGGCGTCAAGCTGCCCGAGGGCGAGGACGCCAAGAACAAGAACGTCGCCGCCGTGATGGTGTCGGCCGTTTTCCCGCCCGGCTACCGGCGCGGCCAGAGCATCGACGTCACCGTCTCCTCGCTGGGCGACGCCAGGAGCCTGCGCGGCGGGACCCTGCTCCTGACCCAGCTGCGCGCGGCCGACAACGAGACCTATGCGCTGGCCCAGGGCAACCTGGTGGTCGGCGGCCTGAGCGCCACCGGCAGGAGCGGTTCCTCGGTGACGGTGAACACCCCGACCACCGGCCGCATCCCGAACGGCGCCATGATCGAGCGCGAGATCGCGAGCGACTTCGCAACCCGCCCCCAGATCATGCTGCGCCTGCGCCAGCCGCACTTCGAGACCGCGACCAACGTGGTGGAGGCGATCAACCAGCGCTTCGGCCCGGTCGCCACCACGCTCGATGGCACCAGCATCGAAGTGGTCGCACCAGACAACCCGACCGAGCGCGTGGCCTTCGTCGCGAAGCTCAACAACCTGCCGGTCGATGCCGGCGCCGAGGTGCCGAAGGTCGTGTTCAATTCGCGCACCGGCACCGTGGTGATCGCCGACGGCCTGCGCGTGAAGGCGGCCGCCGTCACCCATGGCTCGCTCAAGGTGATCATCTCGGAAAGCGCGCGCGTCAGCCAGCCCGGCCCGTTCTCGCGCGGCCAGACCGCGGTGACGCCGGAATCGAAGCTGTCGGTCGACCAGGGCTCGGGCCAGATGTTCCGCTGGCCGGCGGGCGCGCGCCTGCAAGCCATCATCGACACGGTCAACAGCCTGGGCGCCTCGCCCGACGACATCATGGCGATCCTGCAGGCGCTCGACCAGGCCGGCGCGATCGAAGGCGAACTGGTGGTGATCTGATGCGCATCGACGACGTCGACAACAGACTGCCGCGCGGCGCCGATGCATCGGCCACATCGGTCGCACCGGCCACGGACGCCGCCTACGCGGCCAAGGCCACCGGTGCGGCGGTCGAGTTCGAGCGCTTCTTCATCTCGCACATGCTGCGCCAGATGCGCGCCTCGACCCGCGCGATGGCGTCCGAGGACAGCGTCTTCAACAACCGCATCAACCAGGACATGCAGGACCTGGCGGACGACCACCTGGCCGGCAACCTGGCGGGCCAGCGCGCCTTCGGCATCGCCGACGCCATCCTGCGCCAGCTGCTGCCGGCGGCAAAACATAAAGCTTAACAAAAAGCAGGAAGCGGTCGCCTTACCAGGGTATCCCTGTCTCGAGGACACACAGAACCATGTCGATCATCAATAACGCCCTGTCGGGCGCGCTTGCCGCCCAGGTGGCGCTCACGGCCGCCAGCCAGAACATCGCCAACCTGCAGACCAGGGGCTATACGCGCCAGGGCGTGCTGCTGGGGGCAATGGGTCCGGACCAGAGCCCGCACTCGACCGGCAGCGGGGTACAGGTGACGGCCCTGCTGCGCTTCTCGGACAACTACAAGAGCCAGGCGATGTGGCGCGCGGCCTCCGACCAGGGCCAGTATTCGCAGAACCAGCCCTACCTGACCCAGCTCGAGAACGTCATGGGCGACAAGGACGCCAGCCTGTCTTCCGGCATCGACGAGTTCTTCAAGGCCCTCAACGCGGTGGCCGGCGATCCCGGTTCGACCCCGCTGCGCCAGGCGGTGGTGACCTCGGCCAACCTGATGGCCGAGCGCTTCAATGGCCTGAACAATGTCTTCAACTCCCAGCTGCAGTCGGTGCGCCAGCAGCGCAGCGCCGTGGTCGATGCGGCCAACGCCCAGATCAGCACGATCGCGAGCCTGAACGCGCAGATCGTCGAAGCCCGCTCCGCCGGCGTCAGCCCCTCGGCGCTGATCGATGCGCGCGACCAGGCGATCGACGAGCTGGCCAGCAAGATGGGAGTGGAAGTCTCGGACAACGCGGACGGCACGCGCGACGTGTCGCTCAAGAGCGGCCAGGCGCTGGTACTGGGCGGCATGCACGGCAGCCTGAAAGCGGCCCCGACCGCCACCTCGCCCCAGGAATTCAGCCTCAGCTTCGCCGGCACCACCTATGTCCTCGACGCCAACAAGATGGGCGGCCAGCTCGGCGGCCTGAGCAAATACGAAACCGAGAAGCTGCTGCCGCTCCAGAAGGACGTGGACGACATGGCGCGCCAGGTCGCCGAGCGGGTCAACACCCAGCTCGGCCTCGGCTTCAAGGCCGACGGCCCGCCGGGCACGCCCGGCACCCCGCTGTTCGTCTACACCCCGGGCAGCAGCACCGACATGCTCAAGCTGGTGCCCGGCTTCAAGGCCGAGGACCTGGCCTTCTCTTCCGACGGCACGCCGGGCGACACCGGCAACCTGCAGAAGCTGGTGGCGATCAAGGGCCAGGCGATCACCCTGACCTCGCTCGGCACCGTGGTGCTGAGCGACGCGGACACCCAGCTGGTGGGCAAGCTCGGCGTGGACAGCAAGCTCAACAAGGAAGCGCTGAAGACCGCGCAGGCGGTGCGCACCCATTCGGTCGATTCCTGGCAGGCCACCAGCGGCGTGAACCAGGACGAGGAAGCCGTCAACCTGGCGGAATTCGAAAAGATGTACAACGCCAACATGCAGGTGGTGCGGGTCGCCACCCAACTCTTCGACACCCTGCTGGCGTCGATGAACTGAAGAGACAATCATGCGCATCGCCACTTCCCAATTCCAATCCACGCTGAGCCAGTCGCTCCAGCTGAACCAGGAACGCATTTCCCACCTGACCAAGCAGATGGCCTTGAACCAGCGCATCCTGTCGCCGTCGGACGATCCGGTCGACAGCGTGCGCCTGGCGCGCCTGACCCGCGAAGAAGCCGCTGTGCAGCAATACCGCGACAACATCGGCTCGCTCAAGCTGCGCCTGAACAAGGCGGAAGGCTACATGAGCAACATGGTCGACGAGATGATCGCCGGCCGCGACCTGCTGGTCTGGGCCTCGGATGGCGGCAACGTGCCGGACGACCTGAAGTCCATGATCGCCCCGCTGACCTCGCTGCGCGACAGCCTGTTCTTCGGCGCCAATACCAAGGACGAGGAAGGCCGCTCGCTGTTCTCGGGCACGCTGACCAATACGCCGGCGATCACCTACAACGCGGCCGCGCCGCTCGGCGCCCGCTACACGTATACCGGCAACACGAACGCGCAGAGCGTGGTGGTCGGCAACGGCATCACGCAGGCCTCGAACCAGAACCTGAGCGGCCTGGAACAGCTGCTCAACCGCATGGACGAGACCATCAGCGTGATGTCGGCGCCGGGCGCCTCGCCGAACGATCCCGCGGTGCGCGCGATCCTGACCGCCAACCTGAACGGCTTCGACAGCGCCATGAACCTGGTGTCGAGCAAGGTCGCCAACCTGGGCGGCGTGCAGAACGTGATCGCCACCCTGGACGCCAACCACGCCAACATCAGCCTGTCGAACAAGATGGCGTACACCGACATCGGCCAGCTCGACGTCGGCGTCGCCGCCACCGAGCTAGCCGGCTACTCGACCGCCCTGCAGGCCACCTACAAGGCCTATGGCCGGATCGGTGAGCTGTCGCTGTTCGACGCCCTCCGCTAGGCCATGGACACCAGCCTCCGTTCGGCCACGCTGGCGCCGGCCACCGGCGGCGCCCAGGGCCCTGCCGCGGCCGGGCGGGCCGCGGCCATACGGCCGGCCGCCCCGGACAAGGGCGCGGTCGCCCTCGTCGCCGCCAATCCGGCGCCGCTCAAGCGCAGCATCGACTGGAACCCGGACCTGCAAGGCGAGGTTGCGCGCGCCCAGCAGGCGCTCGATTACCTGGAACGGGTCGCCGGGCAGCTGGAAGCGCTGAAGTCCGACCTCAGCGCCAGGCTGACCGGCCGCGGCGATCCGGCGCGCAGGATCGAGGCGCAGGCGCGCCAGCTCGCCGCCACCCTGGACGCCCGCCGCGCCCAGGGCGGCGGCGGCATCGACGCCGAGCTCGGCTTCAACCATGGCCAGCCGGCGCTGCAGCGCTTCCGCATCGAGGGCCTGGACGTCGCCTCGCTGCAGGCGCGCGCCCCGGCGAACCTCGGCTTTTCGGTCGGCGCCCAGGGCGGGCCGCAGCTGGCGGCGACCATCGAGCCGGGCATGACGGCCGAGGAAATCGCGCACAGGCTGGACCGCAGCCTGGCGCCGGTCAAGCTGCGCGCGGGACTGGACGAGAAGCGCGAGCTGGTGTTCGCGACGCCGGAGCCGGAATGGGAAGGCGTGAAGGATGCCATTGCCGTAACCGGGCGCGGGCGCGCCGGGACGGTCGAGGTGCCGGGCTCCCTGGCGCCGCAGCAATGGGAACTGGGCAATCCGGACGCGCTGCGCCAGAGCTTGCGCGAAGTGGTGCAGGCGCTAGCGCGCGTGCGGCGTTCGCAGGAGGCGGCCAGCGCGGCGCTGAGCGCGGCGATGGCGCGTACTGCGCAGCCGGAGATGCCGAGCGCGGAACTGGCCATGATCATGGATGACTTCGCGCTGACCGCGGCCAGTCATGATTACGAATCTCTTCTGGCGATTACCTCGGCGCTGGTCGGCGTCAGCCGGGAACGGGTGCAGGCGCTGCTCGGCTTGCGCTGAGAGGTTCTTCTTTTTGTGAAAAAGCTCCCATGCGCGGGTTCGCGGTGGGAGCTTTTTTCTTGGTAAGCGACCGACTTGGACCGACCAGGCATCCAATGCAGCATTCAGGGTCAGGTCTGTCATTCGGACACCGAGCGAGTACCTTTGCTCTATCTCAAAATGCCAGTTTGTTTATCCCAAACTCGTCAATGTTCGGCTTACATTTGTCACCGCAACCCGCGCATCACGAACAATGTCGGAAAGAGGAAAAAGTCTCAGCAAATTTAAAACCATTCTGTGATTTCGCAAGGATTGTGCGTCCATGTCCGAATGACAGACCTGACCCTGAATGGCCTCTTTTCAAGCACCCAATAAAAAACCCGCTGCAAGCAGCGGGCTTTTCCTCAAACCACCAAGCGCAGATTACGCTTCGCGGCTTGCCTTCTTGCGCTCGTGTTCCTTCAGGAAGCGCTTGCGCAGGCGGATGCTCTTCGGGGTGATCTCGACCAGCTCGTCGTCCTCGATGAACTCGACGGCGTATTCCAGCGACATCTGGATCGGCGGCACCAGGCGCACGGCTTCGTCGGTACCCGACGAACGCACGTTGGTCAGCTGCTTGCCCTTGATCGGGTTGACGACCAGGTCGTTGTCGCGCGAGTGGATGCCGATGATCATGCCTTCGTACACCGGGTCGTTGTGCGACACGAACATGCGGCCGCGGTCCTGCAGCTTCCAGATCGCGTAGGCGACAGCGGCGCCGTCGTCCTGCGAGATCAGCACGCCGTTGCGACGGCCAGCCAGGTCGCCCTTGCTGTTGTCGACCGGCGCGTATTCGTCGAACACGTGGCTCATCAGGCCGGTGCCGCGGGTCAGGGTCATGAATTCACCCTGGAAGCCGATCAGGCCACGGGCCGGGATCTTGTATTCCAGGCGAACACGGCCCTTGCCGTCCGATTCCATGTTCTGCAGGTCGCCACGACGGCGGCCCAGTTCTTCCATGACGCCGCCCTGGTTGACTTCTTCGACGTCGACCGACAGCATCTCGAACGGCTCGTGGCGCACGCCATCGACCATCTTGTAGACCACGCGCGGACGCGACACGGCCAGCTCGAAACCTTCGCGGCGCATGTTTTCCAGCAGAATGGTCAGGTGCAGTTCGCCGCGGCCCGAGACTTCGAACACGGTGTCGTCGTCGGTCGGCGAGACGCGCAGCGCCACGTTGGCCTTCAGTTCGCGCTCGAGGCGGTCGCGCAGCTGGCGGCTGGTGACGAACTTGCCTTCGCGGCCGGCCAGCGGCGAGCTGTTGACCATGAAGTTCATGGTCAGGGTCGGCTCGTCGACGGTCAGCATCGGCAGCGCTTCCGGCACGTCCGGTGCGCACACGGTCGAGCCGATGCCGATTTCTTCGATACCGTTGATCAGGACGATGTCGCCGGCGACGGCTTCATCGACCAGCACGCGCTCCAGGCCCTTGAAGTTCAGCACCTGGTTGATGCGGCCCTTGGTCGGGGTCGAATCCGGGCCGTTCATCACGACCACGTCCTGGCCGGCCTTGACGCGGCCGCGGCTGATGCGGCCGATGCCGATCTTGCCGACGTAGGACGAATAGTCGAGCGAGGTGATCTGCATCTGCAGCGGGCCGTCCGGGTTGTCGTCACGCACCGGCACGTATTTCAGGATGGCTTCGAACAGCGGCTTCATGTCGCCGTCGCGCACGCTTTCGTCCAGGCCGGCATAGCCGTTCAGGCCCGAAGCGTAGACGATCGGGAAGTCGAGCTGCTCGTCGGTGGCGCCCAGCTTGTCGAACAGTTCGAAGGTCTGGTTGATCGCCCAGTCGGCGCGCGCGCCCGGACGGTCGATCTTGTTGACCACGACGATAGGCTTCAGGCCCAGGGCCAGCGCCTTGCGGGTCACGAAGCGGGTCTGCGGCATCGGACCTTCCTGGGCGTCGACCAGCAGCAGCACCGAGTCCACCATCGACAGCACGCGCTCGACCTCGCCGCCGAAGTCGGCGTGGCCCGGGGTGTCGACGATGTTGATGTGGGTGCCTTCGTACTCGACCGCGCAGTTCTTCGACAGAATCGTGATCCCACGCTCTTTCTCGAGGTCATTCGAGTCCATCACGCGGGTGTCCACTTGCTGGTTTTCACGGAAAGTGCCCGACTGACGCAGCAGCTGATCCACGAGCGTGGTCTTGCCGTGGTCAACGTGGGCGATGATTGCGATATTACGGATCGCGCGTTTGGTGTTTGACATGGTCTTTGAGAAGTTGCGTGTTGTACGGAAGTGTACGGGTGCTGCCAAATTCGGAAACCGACTAGTATAGCATGCTTATCCCCTCTTCAGAGGGGAACACGGGAAAAGCCCCGCTTTTTCAACGGCTTGCCACACTCGGCATCCCTTTTGGCAGAGCCCGGGCGCCGCTGCGGCAGCATACCTGCCGCAGATGACGCCTTGTTGACTCAGCCTTGGGCCGGGGCCTGGGGCGCCGTCGAGATCAGGCGCTCCGGCGCCAGGATCGCGTACTCGCCCAGCTGGCCGGTGCCGAGCAGGCGGCCGTCGTGGTAGATGCGCACCCTGCCCTGCCCGGCCGGCACCATCACCGCTTCCTTGCCCAGCGCCAGGCGCTGGCCCTGCAGGAAGCGCTTGGCCAGTTCGGCCGTGAGTTCGACCTCCGGGAAGGTCGACAGCAGCGCATCGACCGGCCGCAGCAGCGACATCGGATCCGGATGGGCCAGCAGTTCGTCGAGCGTCACCATGCCGGACACGGTCAGGGCGCCGACTTCGACGCGACGCAATTCCTTCAGGTGAGCGCCGCAGCCGAGCGCGGCGCCGATGTCCTCGCCCAGCACGCGCACATAGGTGCCCTTGCTGCAGGTCACCATGATCTTCAGGAAAGGCGCCTGGTAGTCGAGCACGCACAGGCCATGGATGGTGACCGGGCGCGCCTCGCGTTCCAGCGTGATGCCTTCGCGCGCGTATTCGTACAGGGCCTTGCCGTCGCGCTTGAGCGCGGAATACATGGGCGGTACCTGCAGGATGGGGCCGCGGAAACGGGCCAGCGCGGCTTCGACCTGTTCGCGCGTGACGTCGACCTCGCGGGTCTCGATGACTTCGCCTTCGGTGTCGCCGGTGGTCGTCATGATGCCGAGGTGCACCACGGCTTCATAGGTCTTGTCGGCTTCCAGCAGGTCTTGCGAGAACTTGGTGGCCTCGCCGAAGCACAGCGGCAGCAGGCCGGTGGCGAACGGGTCGAGCGTGCCGGTGTGCCCCGCCTTCTTCGCGTTCAGGACACGCTTGGCCTTGATCAGGGCGTCGTTGGACGACAGGCCGACCGGCTTGTCGAGGAGCAGCACGCCATCGACGAGGTCGCGCGGCTTCCTGGCGGGACGGGCGTTCACTCTCGGTCCGCCGCTGCGGCGCCGGCTGGCCCGTCGCCGGTGTCGTCGTCGGCGTCTTTCGCGCGCGACGCGTTGGCCTGGTCGATCAGCGCCGACATCTGCAGGCCGCGGACGGTCGAGGTGTCGTGCACGAAGTGCAGCTGCGGCAGGGTGTGGATGTGCAGGCGCTTGCCCAGCTGGTTGCGCAGGTAGCCGGCCGCCTTCGACAGGCCTTCGAGGGTCTGCTTGACGTCTTCCGGGTTGTCCTTCAGCAGCGTGAACCAGACCTTGGCGTGGGCGTAGTCCGGGGTCAGCTGGACTTCGCTGATCGTGACCATGCCGACGCGCGGGTCTTTCAGTTCGAAGGCGATCAGTTCCGACAGGTCTTTCTGGATCTGGTCGGCGACGCGCAGGCCGCGCTGGGGAATGCTTTTGCTGTGTTTTGCCATAGTGTTACTGCGTGTGTTGTTCTTTTAAATCGATGGGGCCCTGCGGCCCCTGGGGAGCGGGCCGGGCGCTACGCCATTCGCATGACGTAATAAAAGGGCCAGGCCCCCCGCGATTGCATCGCGAAGCGTCCTGGCCCCCATGGTACTACCAAGCCGTGAATTACAGCGTACGCGCCACTTCTTGAACTTCGAACACTTCCAGGGTGTCGCCAACCTGGATTTCGTTGTAGTTCCTCAGCGACAGGCCGCACTCCAGACCGGCGCGGACTTCCTTCGCGTCGTCCTTGAAGCGCTTGAGCGAATCGATCTCGCCAGTCCACACGACGATGTTGTTGCGCAGCAGGCGGACCGAGGAGGTACGCTTGACCACGCCATCGGTGACCAGGCAGCCCGCAATCGCGCCGACCTTCGACACCAGGATGACCTGGCGAATCTCGACCTGGCCGGTGATGTGCTCGCGCTTCTCCGGCGCCAGCATGCCCGACAGTGCGGTCTTGATCTCGTCGATCGCATCGTAAATGATGCTGTAGTAACGGATATCGACGCCGTTGGCTTCCGCCAGCTTGCGCGCCTGTGCATCGGCACGGGCGTTGAAGCCGATGATGACCGCTTTCGAGGCCACCGCCAGGTTGACGTCCGACTCGCTGATGCCGCCCACGGCCGCGTGCACGATCTGCACACGCACTTCCGAGGTCGACAGCTTCTGCAGCGAACCGACCAGCGCTTCCTGCGAACCCTGCACGTCGGTCTTGACGATCAGCGGCAGGTTCTTCACCTCGCCCTCGGCCATCTGGTCGAACATGTTTTCCAGCTTCGCCGCCTGCTGCTTCGCCAGCTTGACGTCACGGAACTTGCCTTGACGGAACAGGGCGATCTCGCGCGCCTTGCGCTCGTCGGCCATGACCATCACTTCCTCGCCGGCGCTCGGCACTTCGGTCAGGCCCTGGATCTCGACCGGGATCGACGGACCGGCTTCGCTGATCGCCTTGCCGTTCTCGTCCAGCATCGCACGGACGCGGCCGAACGAGGAACCCGCCAGCACGACGTCGCCGCGCTTCAGGGTACCCGACTGCACCAGGATCGTCGCGACCGGGCCGCGGCCCTTGTCCAGACGGGCTTCGACCACCAGGCCGCGCGCCGGTGCTTCGGCCGGCGCCTTCAGTTCCAGCACTTCGGCCTGCAGCAGCACGTTCTCGAGCAGGTCGTCGATGCCCTGGCCGGTTTTCGCCGACACCGGGACGAACGGCGAATCGCCGCCGTATTCTTCGGGCACCACGCCCTCGCTCACCAGTTCCTGGGTGACGCGGTCGGTATTCGCACCCGGCTTGTCGATCTTGTTGATCGCCACCACCAGCGGCACGCCGGCGGCTTTTGCGTGGGCAATCGCTTCCTTGGTCTGCGGCATCACGCCGTCGTCGGCCGCCACCACCAGGATGACGATGTCGGTCGCCTTGGCGCCACGGGCACGCATGGCGGTGAACGCCTCGTGGCCCGGGGTGTCCAGGAAGGTGATCATGCCGCGCGGGGTGTCCACGTGGTACGCACCGATGTGCTGGGTAATGCCGCCGGCTTCGCCCGCGGCAACCTTGGCGCGGCGGATGTAGTCCAGCAGCGAGGTCTTGCCGTGGTCGACGTGACCCATCACGGTCACGACCGGCGCACGCGGGGTCGCGTCGAACTCGGCGTGCTCGCCCTGGTCGGCCAGCAGCGCTTCCGGATCGTCGACGGCGGCCGGGTAGGCCTTGTGGCCCATCTCTTCCACCACGATCATCGCGGTTTCCTGGTCCAGCACCTGGTTGATGGTGCACATCTGGCCCAGCTTCATCAGTTGCTTGATGACTTCCGACGCCTTCACCGACATCTTGTGCGCCAGTTCGGCCACGGTGATGGTTTCAGGGACGTGGACGTCCTTCACGATCGCCTCGGTCGGCGCCTGGAAGTTCGATTCGCGATCGTCGCCATGCGAACGGCGGCCGCCACGGCCACCGCTGCGCCAGCCGTCGCGGCCGGTCGACGGACCTGCGCCGCCGCGCGTCTTCACGCTCGGGCCGCCACGCTTCTTGGCGTCGTCCGACCAGGTCGAAGAGACATTCGCCGACTTGATCGACTTCTTGTCGCCCGGCTTCTTGGCGTCGTCTTTCTTGGCCTCGGTTGGTTTCTTGTCGGCAGGCTTGTGCAGCGTGCCGGCGGCAGCCGGGGTCGCGGCCGGAGCGGCCGGCTTGGCGACCGGTTCCGGCGCCTTGATCACGCGGCGCGGCTGGCTCATCATGGCCTTGATCTGGGCCACTTCGTCGGCCACGGCCTTGCGTGCACGTTCGGTAGCGGCGGCGCGCTCGGCCGCTTCACGCGCGGCTTCCTCGACGCGGCGCTTGGCTTCCTCGGCCGCGGCCTTGGCCTTTTCTTCGGCGGCGAGGGCGGCGGCGGCGCCGGCGGCGCCGGCGGCGGCCTTGGCCTCGCTTGCAGCTGCCTGGGCAGCCCCGGCAGCGGCCTGGGCGGCTTCACGCTTGGCCTGTTCCGCCGCTTCGCGCTTGGCCTGCTCTTCGGCAGCCTTGGCCTGGGCGGCCTTTTCTTCCTCGAGCTTGGCCAGGCGTTCCTGCTTCTCGCGCAGGTCGGCTTCCTGGCGCGCGATCAGCTCGGCCTGGCGGCGTGCCTCTTCTTCACGACGCGCCTGCTCGGCGGCATCGATCACCGGCTCGCTCGGCACGGCCGGCTTGGTGGTCAGGTCGTCACGTTGCACGAAAGTACGCTTCTTGCGCACTTCGACCTGGATCGTGCGCGATTTGCCCGAAGAGTCAGCCTGCTTGATTTCCGTGGTTTCCTTGCGGGTCACCGTGATCTTTTTCTTTTCACCGGTTTCGCCGGCGCCGTGGGCACGACGCAGATGGTTCAGCAGCTTGTCCTTATCATCTTTCGACAATGGATCTGACGTCGAACTTTTTTCGACGCCGGCCGAGCGCAGCTGCGTCAGCAGCAGGTCTGCAGGCATCTTCAGTTCGGTGGCAAATTGGGCTACGTTGTTACTCGCCATTCAGTCCTCTTTTTTCTATGTGTCGCTTAGATGATAAGAAATATGCTTTTTATTAAGCCTTGGCCGTTTCAACCAGGTTCCAGGCTTTCGCCTGCAATCCCTTGGCCCGGTCGTCGTACTTGGCGTCGACCAGCTTCATCTCATCGTCGGTCACATCATTAAATTCACTCTTGATCAGTTCGCGGGCACGGTCGGACGGGAGCGCCAGGATGGCGCCGAATTCGTCGTAGGCAAGGCCAGCGAATGCTTCGACCGACTTGATGCCTGCAAGACCAAGCTTGCCGGCGGTGGTACGGTCCATGCCTTCCAGGTTTACCAGGGCTTCTTCCATGCCCTCGAGACCTTCCTCGGAAGCGATCGCTTCGGTCACCAGCGCGTCGCGGGCACGAGTACGCAGTTCGTTGACGGTGTCTTCGTCGAACGATTCGATTTCCAGCATCTCGGAAATTGGTACGTATGCGATTTCTTCAAGGCTCGAGAAGCCCTCTTCCACCAGGATGTCGGCCACTTCCTGGTCGACATCCAGTTTTTCCATGAACAGCACGCGGATCGCGGCCGTTTCCTGGGCCACCTTGTTGGCCGATTCCTCGGCCGTCATGATGTTGATCTTCCAGCCGGTCAGCTCGGACGCCAGGCGCACGTTCTGGCCCGAACGGCCGATCGCGATCGCCAGGTTTTCCTCGTCGACCACGACGTCCATCGCGTGCTTTTCTTCGTCAACCATGATCGACGACACATTGGCCGGGGCCAGGGCGCCGATGACGAACTGGGCCGGATCGTCCGACCACAGCACGATGTCCACGCGCTCGCCGCCCAGCTCGCCGGTCACGGCCTGCACGCGCGAACCGCGCATGCCGACGCAGGTGCCGATCGGGTCGATGCGCTTGTCAGCCGTAAAGACGGCGATCTTGGCGCGCACGCCCGCGTCACGGGCGGCCGACTTGATCTGCAGCAGGCCCTGCTCGATCTCGGGTACTTCGAGTTCGAACAGCTTCATGATGAATTCCGGCGCGGTGCGCGACAGGATCACCTGCGGGCCGCGCATGTTGCGGTCGACGCGCAGGATGTAGGCGCGGACGCGGTCGCCGATGCGCAGGTTTTCCTTCGGAATCATCTGGTCGCGCGGCAGGCGCGCTTCGATCTTGCCCGACTCGACGATCGCATCGCCGCGTTCCATGCGCTTGATGGTGCCGGTCACGAGCGAATCGCCACGCTCCAGGAAGTCTTGCAGGATCTGCTCGCGCTCGGCGTCGCGCACGCGCTGCAGCACGACCTGCTTGGTGTCCTGGGCGAAACGGCGGCCGAACTCGACCGACTCGATCGGTTCTTCGATGTACTCGTCGACTTCGATGTCCGCGATCTGTTCTTTTGCTTCGAAGTGCAGGATTTCCTGGTCGGGCAGCTGCAGGCCGGCCTCGTCGGGAACGACGTGCCAGCGGCGGAAGGTCTCGAATTCACCGGTGTCGCGATCGATCGCAACGCGAATGTCGACTTCGCCTTCGTAGCGTTTTTTCGTGGCTTGCGCCAGAGCAAACTCAAGCGCCCCGAAAACCACTTCCTTGTCGACGTTCTTTTCGCGCGCGAGCGCATCCACCAGTAATAAAATTTCGCGACTCATGCTTTGCGACTCCTAAAATCCACCTGCGGCACCAAACGTGCCTTGTCCAATTCGGCCAGCGTAAATTCCATCAACGCCGGGCCATCTTTATTTTCAAATTCCAAACCGATCTTGTCGCCCTCGACGCCGCGCAGGATGCCGGTGAAGGTTTTCCTGTTCGCAGTACCGGGCATCGGCACCCGCAGCTTGACCGAGCACTCATGGCCGGCGAAGCGCGCAAAGTCCGCCAGGGTCCGTACCGGGCGATCGAGGCCGGGCGACGAAATCTCGAGGCGTTCGTAATCGACGTTCTCCACGGTCAGTACGTGCGACAACTGGTGGCTCACCGTTGCGCAATCCTCGACCGTGATCGGCCCTTTCTCGTCCGCAGTAGCAGCCGGGAAATCGATGTATACACGCAGGATCCCCCGCTCGCCTCGTTCGACTTCAACGAGTTCGTAGCCGAGGCCACTGACTGTTTTGGCGATAAGTTCAAACTGCTGCACGGCACTTCTCCAGGGCTTTAAAACGATTTACCAAAAAAAAAATGGGCATCTGCCCATCTTTTTGTATTCACAACCCAACCAGATGAAAGCACTTGCACCAAGAAGATAATGGGAAGAACTTTGATTAGGCTGCAAATTATACTGCTTTCCGGCTTCTATCGCAATCGCCATACCAAAAATGCACAGCTGAGCAACAGTTGTCAGGGTGACTACATTGGGCATACCGCATTTTACGAGGTTTGCCCGACTTGCGCGCGCGGCGACACGATATTTTCGTGTCAATCCGCGCCGGATGCCCCCCCCGGATCAGCCGCGCCGGCCGCGGCGCGGCAGGCCGTGTTCGGAGCCGCGCGGGCCCTGGCCGCCGCGGCGGCCGCCGCCGCCGGTGCCGGCGAAACCGAAGGTGGTCTGCAGCGGATCAGGCTGGCGCGGACGGCTGCTGCCACCACCACCACCGCCACCGCCACCAGCGCGCTGGCCCTGGCCTTGCCCCTGGCCCTGGCCGAACGGATTGGCGTTGCGGCCACCCTTGCCGCCCTGCCCCGGATTGCCGGGACGGCCGCCGGCAGGCTTGCCCCCCTGCCCCTTGCCGCCGGCCGGCTTGCCGCCGAACCCGGTGTTGCCCAGGATGCCCTGCTCGCGCACCGAACCGACGCGCGCCACCGGCGGGCCGAACGGATCGACATTGCGATTCGCGTCGGCGCGGTCGATGCGGTTGCCGTCCGAACGGCGATTGTCGTCGCGGCCGCCCTTGGCGCCCTTGCCCTTGTCGGCGCCGGCAGCGGCGCCGCCTTTCTTTTCAATACCGAACGCGGACATCAGCGCGCGCACGTCGTTCTCTTCCAGCTCTTCCCAGCGGCCGCGCTTCAGGCCGGTCGGCAGGGTCATCGCGCCGTAGCGGGTGCGGATCAGGCGCGAGACGGTCAGGCCGACCGCCTCGAACATGCGGCGCACCTCGCGGTTGCGGCCTTCGCCGATCACCACGCGGTACCAGCGGTTGACGCCTTCGCCGCCGCCGTCCTGGATCTTCGAGAAGGCGGCCTTGCCGTCCTCGAGGTCGACGCCGGCCAGCAGCTTCTGGCGCATGCCTTCTTCCAGCTCGCCCAGGGTGCGCACCGCGTACTCGCGGTCGATGTTGTAGCGCGGGTGCATCAGGCGGTTCGCGAGGTCGCCCGAGGTCGTGAACAGCAGCAGGCCCTCGGTGTTGAAGTCGAGGCGGCCGACGGCCAGCCACTTGCCGGTCTTCATGGTCGGCAGGCGGTCGAATACCGACGGGCGGCCTTCCGGATCGTCATGGCTGACGATCTCGCCGGCCGGCTTGTGGTAGACCAGCACGCGCGGCGGCTTGCTGCTGTTGACGCGGCGCTGGATCAGCTTGCCGTTGATGCGCACCGCATCGGTCGGCAGGATGCGCTGGCCGATGTGGGCCGGCTCGCCATTCACCGAGACGCGGCCGGCGATGATCAGCTCTTCCATGTCACGGCGCGAACCCAGGCCGGCCTCGGCCAGCACCTTGTGCAGCTTCGGCGCGTCGTCCTCGGCGGTCAGGTCGCGGCGCACCTTGGACGGCTGCGCGTTGCCGCGGCCGCCCTCGTGGGCGTCGAAGTCGTCCGAGGTGACGAACGAGAAGACCGTATCGGCGTCATTGCCCTTGACCGGCTTCTGCTGCCTGCCCGGCTTCTGCTGCTGCTTGCCCTGCTGCGGCCTGGCGCTCTGCTGCGGCTGCTGGCCACGCTTGCCCTGCCCCTGCTTTTGCTGGCCACGGGCGCGCTGCTCGCGCGGTTCGCGGCGACCTTCCGGCGCGACGGCGGCGCCCTCGGCGCCTTCTGCAGCCTGGATCGCGGGCTCGGCGGCAACGCCGGTCTCGGCCTGGCGTTCCTGCTGGAGCGCTTCGCGCTCGGCGCGCTTCTCGCGCATCTGGCGCGGACCGCGCGGCTTGCGGGTTTCCGCGGCCGCCGGCGAAGCGGCCGGCGCTTCGGCAGCCGGGGCCTGGGCGACGGGCGCGGCGGCGGCCGGCGCAGGTGCGCCCTCGGCCACGGCGGGCGCCGGGGCCTGCTCGACGGCGGCAGCCCTAGGGGCGCGCGGCTTGCGCGCCTTCGGGGCCGGCTTCTCGCCTTCGGGCGCGGCGGCAGCGGCGGCAACCGGTGCCGCGTCGCCGGCCTCGGCGGCCACGGCGGCCTTGCGGGTGCGTTTCGGCTTGGCGGCGGGCGCCGCCTCGGCCGGCGCCGCGGCTTCCGGCGCAGCAGCCTCGACTGCGGCGGCCGGGGCCTTGCGGGTGCGCTTCGGCTTGGCCGGCTTGTCCGCCTCGGGCGTCGCCAGGTCGGCAGGCTTGGTATCGATAGGTTCAGTAGTCATCGTTCGTATCTTTATTGTGCTGACCTGGCCCAGCGACTGCCGCCGTTTCCCGGTCAAAAATCGGGACTTCAACAGGTGAAGTATCTGTCTCTTCGGCGGCCGCCACGGCGTCCGCCTTCTCAAAGTTTTCCTTCAGCGCCGCCTCCAGCGCTTCCAGGCTGCGTCCGTCGGGCGCGTCGGCCACCGGCTGCAGCGGCGGCAGCTGGGACAGCGAAGCCAGCCCCAGGTCGTCCAGGAACTGCTTGGTGGTGCCGAGCAGGGCCGGCCGTCCCACCACTTCCCGGTGGCCGACCACGTCGATCCAGCCCCGGTCTTCCAGCATCTTGACGGTCTGCGAGTTCACCGCCACGCCGCGGATCTCCTCGATGTCGCCACGCGTCACCGGCTGGCGGTAGGCGATGATGGCCAGCGTTTCCAGGGTCGCACGCGAGTATTTCGGCGGCTTTTCGGGCGACAGGCGGTCGAGATAGGGTTTCATCTCGGGACGGCTCTGGAAGCGCCAGCCCGAGGCCAGGCCGACGATCTCGATGCCGCGCCCCTGCCAGTCCTGGCGCAATTCCTCGAGCAGGATCTTGATCGTATCCGCCCCGACGCCGGCGCCGACCTGGCGCCCGCTGGCATCGACCTCGGCGAACAGCTTCTTCATGCCATGGATGGACATCGGCTCCCGGGCACACAGCAAGGCGGTTTCGAGGACGCGCTTGGCCTCGTCAGTATTCATGTCGCGATGTCGTCAAGTCAAACAAAAACCGTTAACGGGTACAAGCGCGGATGCCAGCCGCCATGGCTCGGGTTGGCCGGCCGGGGCTGCGGTCTACTGCACGTTCAAACTGGAATCCGTGGGCCCGGGCTTGGATGCGCCGGGCTGACATTACATGGCAGGAAAGGAACCTGCCCAGGGCGGCCCGCCTGGAGGCTGGGCTGCCGGCTGTTGATTTTCAGGCGAAACGCGGGCTCGGTATCGCTGGGAGGCCTGGCTCCGGGGCGCGACTACGCGAGCGGACGACGTCGTTTCTTTCCAACTGGCGGCCATTGTAACCGATAAAACGCGCGAGCGGACAAGGGAGCCGGCCGCGAATGCGCCGGGATTTGCGTCAGTCGGACAGTTTTTCCGCCAAGATGGCCGATACGCCAAGAAATGCCGGGTAGTCGGCGGTGATCACATAGGTCGGGATCTTTCCCAGGTAGGCGCTGAAACGCCCCTTCTGTTCGAAGCGCCGGCGGAACGAGGAGCCGGCGAAGCGCTCGCCCAGGCGCGGCACGATGCCGCCCCCGATATACACGCCGCCCTGGGCGCCCAGGGTGATCGCCAGGTTGCCGGCCGCGGTGCCGAGCATGCCGCAGAAGACTTCCAGCACCTGGTCGCACAGCGCGCACTCGCCCGCCAGGGCGCGGCGCGAGATCTCCGGCGCCGCCAGGCCGTCGCCCGGGCGGCCGGCGCGGTCCGCCAGCGCGCGGTAGATCAGTTCCACGCCCGCGCCCGACAGCAGGCGCTCGGCCGAGACGTGCTCGAACTCGCGCCAGGCGTATTGCAGGATCGCCACTTCGACTTCATCGGCCGGCGAGAAGCTCACGTGGCCGCCCTCGCTGCGCAGCGCGGTCCAGCCGGAACCGCAGGGGACCAGGCCGGACACGCCCAGGCCGGTGCCGGCGCCAAGCAGGCCCAGAGGGCTGTCCGGCAGCGGCGCGCCGCCGCCGACCTGGCGCTTCTGCCCGCCCAGGTGCGGCAGTGCGCGCGCCAGTGCGGAGAAATCATTGACCACCAGCAGCGTATCGAAACCGCATGCCTGGCGCATGGCCTCGATCGAGAATTCCCAGTGGTGGTTGGTCATGCGCACATGGTCGCCCACCACCGGGTTGGCGATCGCGATCGCCGCATGGCGGATTGCGCCGGGAGCGGCGGCCGCCACGGCCGGCGTGGCCAGGTAGGCGCGCACGGCATCGGCCAGGGTCGGGTAGTCGTTGCAGGACAGCACGTCGATCAGCTCGATGCGGCCGGGCCCGAACTCCAGGGCGAAGCGCGCATTGGTGCCGCCGATGTCGGCGAGCAGGCGTGCGCCGTCCGGGTGGACGATCGGGGTGGACGGTTGGCTGGACGAGGAGGCGATCATTGCGGGCAATAAATTCGTGGTTGCCCAAGCTTACACAACTTTTTGCAGCCGTGACAAGATGTTTTTGTAGTTTAGGTACATAACCGGGGCCTGTTAGCGACATTTCCCATACACCCGCCCCTGCGAGAGGTAGTACAACTACTTCGCGACAATCATGCGCTGAAACGAAGAAAGCCCGCTCAGGGCGGGCCGTCGGGGGGAGCGTGAGCGCTCAGGCGGTGGCCGGATCGAACCCGGAATCGCCCTTGCCGTGGTGGCTGTTCCACGCGTCCAGCCCGCCCTTGAGCGGACGCGCACGGTGGAAACCGTTGGCGGCGAACTGCCTGGCCACCTCGACCGCCGTCAGGTCGTCCGGGCAGCTGCAGTAGACGACCACGTGGCGGTCCTTGTCGATCGAGGCCATCAGCTCCTCCGGCACGCAGGCCTTGAACACCACGGCGCCGGGGATGGCCGCTTCGAGCTGCTGGGCGGTCAGGCTGCGCGCGTCGATGATGACCGGCTCGTGGCCGCCGTCGATCAGGTCCTTCAGCTCGCACATCTCGATGCGCGGGATGCCGCCGAGCCTGCGGTGGCGCCGCCGCTCGGCGTACTTGAAGACGATGAACAGCGCCAGCAGGCCGAGCACGACCATCAGCGCGGTGCTGCCCATGGTCGACAGGGTGGTCAGGAGCTTGTCGACGCTGTTGTGGAACCAGATGCCCAGCAGGATGCCGGTGCCGCTCCACAAGGCCGCGCCGGTGATCGAGAAGAACAGGAAGGGACGGGTCGTGGTGCCCATGGCGCCCGACAGCGGGGCGGCGATGGTGTTAAAGCCGGGAACGAACTTCGAGACCAGCAGCGACTTCACGCCGAAACGGCTGAAACGGTCCTCGGTCTGGGTGACGCATGAATCGGGGGACAGGGAAATCTTGCACAGCAGGCGCAGGATGCGCTTGCCGTAGAAGCGCCCGGCACGGAACCAGAAGTAATCGCAGATCAGGCAGGCAAGCACGGCCGCCCCCAGGCACAGCGGCCAGCTGACCTCACCGTCGACCGCCAGCGCCCCGGACACGATCAGGATCGGGAAGGCTGGGATGGGCAGACCGAACTGTTCGACAAGCACGATACCGAACACGATCAGTACGCCGTACATCTGGATGAGGTCAACTAACTGGGGCATCTTTGTAGTTTATCTGAATTCCGAAATGCATACAGGGGAGGTCTTTCCTTTGGCGTAGGCGGCGCAGGAGCGGCGCCGCTCCCGGTGGCCGTCCTAGGCCCCGCGCGGAATCGCGGCCAGCAGCGAGCGCGTATACGGATGCTGCGGATCCCGATACAGCGCATCCGAATCGGCCATCTCCACCACGCTGCCATGGTGCATGACCATCACCTGGTCCGAGATGTATTTCACCACCGACAGGTCGTGCGAGATGAAGATGTAGCTCATCCCGTACTCGTCCTGCAGGTCCTGCAGCAGGTTCAGCACCTGGGCCTGCACCGACACGTCCAGCGCCGACACCGACTCGTCGCACACCAGGATTTCCGGCTTCATGGTCAGGCAGCGCGCGATCGCGATGCGCTGGCGCTGGCCGCCCGAGAACTCGTGCGGGTAGCGGTGGTAGGCCTGCTCCGGCAGCCCTACCCGCTTCAACAGGTAATACGCCATCTCCACCCGCTCGGCATCGTTGGCGCCGATGCGGTGGATGCGCATCGGCTCGAGCAGGATCTGGCCCACCGTGAAGCGCGGATTGAGCGAGGCGTAGGGATTCTGGAAGATGATCTGGATCCGCCTTTTATAAGGCTGGTAGTCGCGGTCCGACATCGCCACCAGGTCGCGCCCCTCGAACAGCGCGCTGCCGCCGGTGGCGCGGTGCAGGCGCAGCAGGGTCAGGCCGACCGTGGTCTTGCCCGAGCCCGATTCCCCCACCACGCCCAGCGTCTTGCCGCGCGCCAGGGTGAACGAGACATCCTTGACCGCCTTGAACTCGCGCTTGCCGAACAGGCCTTCGCGCAGCCAGAAGCTCTTCGCCAGATTGTTTACCACCAGCACCGGCTGGTCGCCCTCCCCCGTGCCGCGGGCGCGCTGGGCCAGCGTGTCGCCGGGCGCCGTGCGCCCGCTCAGGTAGTCGTCGATCACCGGCAGGCGGACCGGCCGCTGGTCCAGCTTCGGGCGGCAGTGCAGCAGGGCGCGGGTGTAAGCGTCGGCCGGGGCGCCGAACACCTGGCTCGCCGCGCCCTGCTCGCGCACTTCGCCGTGGCGCATCACGATCACGCGGTCGGCGATCTCGCCCACCAGCCCCAGGTCGTGGGTGATGAACAGCACCGACATCTGGTGCTTCTTCTGCAGGCGCGCGATCAGTTCCATGATCTGCTTCTGGATCGTCACATCCAGCGCCGTGGTCGGCTCGTCGGCGATCAGGAGCTTGGGTTCGCAGGCGATCGCCATCGCGATCATCACGCGCTGCTGCTGGCCGCCCGACATCTGGCCGGGATAGGCGTCGATCTTGTTGTCCGGATCGGGGATGCCGACCTCGGCCAGCAGTTCCAGGGTGCGCGCGCGCGCCCGGCGCTTGTCCATGCCCATGTGCAGGCGCAGCACCTCGCCGATCTGGAAGCCGACCGTGAACACCGGATTCAGCGAGGACATCGGTTCCTGGAAGATCATCGAGATCTCGCGCCCGCACAGCTTGCGCCGCTCGGCGACCGGCAGCTCGAACAGCTCGCGGCCGTCGAAGCGCACGCTGGCGCCCTCGTGCACCACGGTGGTGTCCGGCGGCAGCAGGCCCATCACGGCGAGCGAGCTGACCGACTTGCCGCTGCCCGACTCGCCCACCAGGGCCACGGTGGAATTTCTGGGCAAGTCGAAGGAAATGCCCTTGATCGCCTCGACCGTGGTCTTCTTGTCGACGCGGAAGGAAATGCGCAGGTCGCGCACCGACAGCAGCGGAGTGTCATCCTGGTTCATGGCCGGTCTCCTCAACTCATTTCAACTTCGGGTCGAGCGCGTCGCGCAGCGCGTCGGCGAACAGCGAGAACGCCGTCACCAACAGCGCCATGGCGCTGGCGGCGGCGGCCAGCTGCCACCACTTGCCCAGGATCAGTTCATTCTGCGCCTCGTTCAGCATGCTGCCCCAGGACACCGTGCCGACCGGCACGCCAAAGCCGAGGAAGGACAGGATGACCTCGGCCTTGATGAAGCCGACCACCAGGATCGACATCTGCACCAGCGCCACGTGCGAGACGTTCGGCAGGATGTGGCCGAACATGCGCCGCCAGCTCGATGCCCCGATGGCGTCGGCCGCCATCACGTATTCGCGCGCCTTGTGCTTCATGTATTCGGCGCGCATCAGGCGGTAGGGGCCGGTCCAGCCGGTCAGGCCGAGGATCAGCACGATCGTCATCAGCCCTTTCTGCTGCAGCACCGCGGCCACGGTCAGGATCATCAGGATCGAGGGGATCGAGGTGAAGATGCTGTAGAACCAGTTGAACAGGTCGTCCACCAAGCCGCCATAGAAGCCGGACACGGCGCCGAACAGGGTGCCCAGCGCCACCGCGACGAAGGCCGCGACCAGGCCGACCACGATCGAGGTCTCGCCGCCCTTGATGGTCTTCTTGAGCACGTCGTGCCCCCACTTGTCGGCGCCGAACGGCAAGGTGGTGAGCTTTTCCAGCGGCGGATGCTCGGCCGCCACCCTGGCCTTCAGCTCGGCCAGCTCGTCCGCCAGCGGATCGAAGGCGTTCGGCGGCGTGGCGCGCGGCGCCTGGGCCGCCGCCAGCGCCCGGGTGGCGGCATCGGCGCCCACGAAAGTCGGCGGCGCGTAGTTGACCGCGACCTCGTCTTCCCAGTCGGCCGCGACCAGGCCGGCGCTGGAGAGCACCAGCAGCAGCAGGAAAGCCAGGACCACGGCCAGCGCGGCCATCGCAACGCGGTCGGCGCGCAGGCGGCGCCAGGCCAGGGTCCAGAGGCCGGGCGAGGCCGAGCGCGTATCGGAGGCCGGCGGGGAAATCACGTGAGTTGTCATTGGATTACTTCAGTTGCACGCGCGGGTCGACTGCCTGGTACAGCAGGTCGGCCAGCAGGTTGAACACCATGGTGGCGGCGGCCACGTAGACCGTGATCGCCTTGATGACCGGGAAGTCGCTGCGCTCGACCGCCAGGATCACCTCGCGTCCGATGCCCGGGATGCCGAAGAAGCGCTCCAGCAGGAAGGCGCCGATCAGGAGCGCCGGCAGGTTGGCCATCACGTGGGTGATGATGGGAATGGCGGCATTGCGCAGCACGTGGATCCAGACGATCCGGCGTTCGCCGAGACCCTTGGCGCGCGCGGTGCGCACGTAGTCCTGGCCGACCTCGTCCAGCACGAAGCTGCGGTACAGGCGCAGGGTCGGTGCGATCGAGACCGCCAGGCCGATGATGATCGGCAGCAGCGCGTAGCGCAGCAGGTTCTCGCCCAGGCTCTCGCCCCAGCCCTGCACCGGGAACAGGCCCAGCTTGTAGGCGAAGAAGTACTGGAACACGATGATGTAGACCAGGATCGAGATCGACATGCCGACCGTGCACGCGACCATCACCGCGCGGTCGGTCAGCGAGCCGCGCACGAAGGCGATCGCCAGCGCCAGCGCGATGCCGAACACGGTTTCCAGCACGGTGAGCGGCACCAGCACCGTCAGCGACGGCCCCAGGCGGCTGGAGATGATGTGCGAGACCGGCTCCCCGGTGCTCCAGGCATTGCCGAAGTCGAAGCTCAGGATCTGCTGGACGAAGATCCACAGCTGGATGTGCCAGGGCTGGTCGGTGCCGAGCTGGCGCCGGATGTTCTCGATCGCCGCGCTGTCGGCCATCTTCCCGACCAGCAGGTAGGCCGGGTCGCCGCCCACCCAGTTGAACAGCACGAACACCAGCACGACGACACCCGCCATGGTCGGCAGCATCTGCCACAGGCGCCGGAGGATATAAGCAAACATGGAACTCCCGATTATGCGCAGCGGCGCCTGCCGCTCTTGCTGCCGAGCCAGCCCGAAAAGGCGTAACGATAGCGCATCTCCCCTTGCATTGACAGGTACGCCCTTCCGTTGACCGACAGTCAAACGTTGTATTTACGCAATATGCATCATTTTGCGTATTGACGCTTGGGCAAGGCAGGTGGTCTGATAACGCCGCTCCCAGAAAACAACCATTCTAAACTTTTCTGGAAGCGAGAGAGACTCATTAGTTTATCGGCATAACCAAGGGTTATTCACCCATGAATATGTCGTCGTAAGAATATGTATTTTTACACAATGTAGTCTGCCTTTCCTACCTTGTTGGAGTTGAGATGTATAAAAAAACAGCAATCGCTCAAGCAGTATCGTTCGCCCTGGCCAGCGCCGCGCTGGCGCCGGCCATGGCGCAGGACACCGGTGGCGCAATGCAGCGCGTGGAGATCACCGGTTCCGCCATCAAGCGTGCAACCGCCGAGACCGCTTCGCCGATCCAGGTGATTGGCCGCGAAGACCTGGCCAAGTCGGGCAAGGGCACGGTCTCCGAATACCTGCAGACCCTGACCGCGGACGGCGCCGGCTCGCTGCCGACCGGCTTCGGCAACGGCTTCGCCGCCGGCGCCACCGCGATCTCGCTGCGCGGCCTGGGCGCGACCTCGACCCTGGTGCTGCTCAACGGCCGCCGCATGGCGCCGTTCGCGCGCGCCGACGACGGCCAGAAGAGCTTCACCGACCTGTCGACGGTGCCGATGGAAGCGGTCGAGCGCATCGAGATCCTGAAGGACGGCGCCTCGGCGACCTATGGCGCGGACGCGATCGCGGGCGTGGTCAACATCATCCTGCGCAAGGACTTCACCGGCGTGGCGCTGAAGGCCGAAGCCGGCCAGTCGCGCTACCGCGATGGCGAGACCGGCAAGGCGACCCTGACCTACGGCAAGGGCAACCTGGACGAGGACGGCTACAACCTGCTGTTCAACGCCGAGGTGTATTCCAACAAGGGCATCCAGAACCGCGACCGCGCCGGCCGCCGCGAATGGATCGGCGCGGGCGACATCCGTCCATGGGGCTATGCCCAGAACACCCAGTTCGCGGGCGGCTGGATCACCCCTGGCAATGCCTCGCCGAGCCCGGTCGGTTCGGTGCGCGACCCGGTCACCGGCAACTTCGTCTCGCTGCCGGGCTGCTCCCAGCTGTCGCCGGTCAAGTACCAGGATCCGGCCGGCGGCTGCCTGTGGCACCAGGACCAGTTCCGCTCGATGACGCCGGACATCGACGGCTTCAACCTGTACACCCGCTTGACCAGAAACCTGGACGGCGGCCACCAGGCCTATGCCGAACTGGGCTACTCGCGCCGCGATACCTCGTTCACCCTGACGCCGGTGGCGGCCAGCGGCATCTTCGCCTTCCCGGGCGGCATCAACAACTACAACTCCGGCCCGGGCGCGACCGTGCTCGACGCGACCCACCCGCAGAATCCCTTCGGCGTCGACGCCCGCCTGCGCTACTCGCCCTTCGACGTCGGCCCCTCGACCCGTTCGGCCGACAACCAGTTCGCGCGCTTCGTGGTCGGCATCAAGGGCCAGGCCTTCGGCTGGGACTACGACACCGCCTATAACCACTCGCGTTCGACCCTGGACCTGACCTGGAGCAACATGCTCAACATGCGGGTCCTGAGCGCCGCGCTGGGCGACCCGAAGAGCAAGTTCTTCCCGTACTACATCGGCAACCAGGCCTACAAGAACCCGGCTTCGCTGTACCAGGCGATGGTGCAGGACGCCAGGTCGCACTCGACCACCCAGCTCGACATCCTCGACTTCAAGGCTTCGCGCGAACTGATGCAGCTGCCGGGCGGCGCCCTGGGCCTGGCGGTCGGCGCCGAATACCGCCGCGAGAAGCTGGACAACCCGTCGCTGTCGGGCACCGAGGACGGCACCATCAACACCAACTACGTGGCCGCCAAGGGCGAACAGGACATCTACGCGCTGTACGCCGAGATCGCCGCTCCGGTGGTCAAGGACGTCGAGCTGAGCGCGGCGGTGCGCTACGACAAGTACGAGAACTTCAACTCGACCACCCCGAAGGTCGGCGTCAAGTGGACGCCGCTGAAGACCTTCGCGCTGCGCGGCACCTATTCGGAAGGCTTCCGCGCGCCGGGACCGGCTGAATCCGGCGTGCAGAGCCAGAGCACCGGCAACTCTTCGGTGCGCGACCCGATCCGCTGCCCGGGCGGCCGCCCGGCGGCCGGCGGCGCCACCGAGGCCGACTGCAACATCACGATCGGCGCGGTCAAGATCGGCAATCCGGACCTGGCGCCGGAAGAGTCGAAGGGCTACACCCTGGGCATGGTCTGGGATCCGTTCAACGGCACCAGCGTGGCGCTCGACGCCTGGAAGATCAAGCGCAGCAACGAGATCAATCCGCTGCCGTACAACGAAGCGGCGGCCCTGCCGACCGCGATCCGCAGCGACAACAACCTGGTCGTGAACGGCGTGGCGATCCCGAACACCGGCACCCTGCTGCTGTCGCGCGCGCCCTACCGCAACTCGAGCTTCACCGAGGTCAAGGGTATCGACCTGGACATCAAGCAGCGCTTCCGCCTGGGCGACTACGGCCGCGCCACCGTCGGCCTGACCTGGACCCACATCTCGTCCTGGCTGCGCGCCGAGAACGCCACCACTGCGTACCAGTTTGCCGGCACCCACGGCAACTGCGACACCTCGAACTGCGCCGGCACGCCGAAGAACAAGGGCAGCCTGGTGGCGTCGTGGGACCGCGATGCGTGGAACCTGACCGCCACCGCGAACTTCCGCAGCGAGATGGAGAACACGCGCTTCGCGGGCGACCTGTGCGCCTCGCAGTTCGCGAACGGCGCCCCGGCCCCGACCGGCTGCCGCCTGCCTTCGTTCACGACCCTGGACCTGTCGGCCCGCTACAACGTGAGCAAGCAGCTGCAACTGTACGGTTCGGTCAGCAACCTGTTCGACAAGGTTGCTCCGCTGGATCCGCTGACCTACGGCGGCATGAGCTTCAACCCGATGGATGCGAGCGGCGCGATCGGCCGCTACTTCAAGCTGGGTGCGCGTTACCAGTTCTGATGAGCTGAACCCTGGGTGAGTCCTGCGACTCACCCGACCACGCCTGGGGCGGTGAGCAATCACGGGCGGTGAGCAATCACCGCCCTTTTTTTATCTACCCAGGCAAAAGATATTTACCCATCAGTAACATTAATGAGCCCGGCTGTAAATACATTTGTGCAAGCTAGTTGTTTTTAAAGCTAGTCAAGATTTTACGATTGACACTGTATTTACATCATGTTTTTATTGCCTCGTAGTAAAAAAATGCCGTGAATTATTCATCACGGCCTTCATTAAAAACACACTGTGCAGGCGCGATCCGCCCGCAGGGACTACAGGGAAGATGCGATATGATGGTTGAAAGAGTGATATCTCGATCAGTAAGATTGATGTTCGCAAGCGGCATGGCGGTTGCCGTCTCGGCCGCCTATGCGCAGGAAGCGGCGCCGGCAGCAGCAGGCCAGCCACTGCAGCGCGTGGAAGTGACCGGTTCGCGCATCGCGACCGCGAACCTGGAAAGCGTGAGCCCGGTGACCGTCGTGGGCGCCAAGGACATCAAGCTGGAAGGCGTGAAATCGGTCGAAAACCTGCTGAACAACCTGCCCCAGGTGTTCGCCGACCAGGGCGGCTCGATCTCGAACGGCTCGACCGGCACCGCCACCGTCAACCTGCGCAACTTCGGCGCCGACCGCACCCTGGTGCTGGTCAACGGCCGCCGCCTGCCTGCCGGCAGCCCGCGCAACACCGCAGCCGACCTGAACCAGATTCCGGCAGCGCTGATCAAGCGCGTCGAAGTGCTGACCGGCGGCGCCTCCGCCATCTACGGCTCCGATGCGGTGGCCGGCGTGGTCAACTTCATCATGAACGACAACTTCCAGGGCGTTCAGATCGAGAGCAACTACCAGTTCTACAACCACCAGCAGAATGGCGGACCGGTCGCCGACGCGAACAAGCGCCGCAACTTCCCGCTGCCGGGCGACAAGGGCGCCGACGGCAAGGTCAAGGACATCAGTTTGCTGATGGGCGGTAACTTCGCCGACGGCAAGGGCAATGCCGTGCTCTACTTCGGCTACAAGAAGGAAGATCCGCTGCTGCAGTCCGAGCGCGATTTCTCGGCCTGCTCGCTGGACGGCTTCAGCTCGGGCAACACCTTCAACTGCGGCGGTTCGGGCACCAGCTTCCCGGGCCGTTTCTTCACCGATTCCGGCCAGGTCACCGTGGCCAATGCGGCCGGCGGCGTGCGCCCCTGTGTGGCCGCGACCGACCAGTACAATTTTGGTCCGCTGAACTACTTCCGCCGTCCGTCGCAGCGCTACACCTTCAGCGCGTTCAGCCACTACGACCTCACCGACAACGCGCGCCTGTACACCGAGGCCAGCTTCCACGACGACCATACCGTCGCGCAAATCGCTCCTTCGGGCCTGTTCGGCCTGGACGCCTCGGGCGCGGCCGCGATCCGCTGGGAAAACCCATTCCTGTCGACCGCCTGGAAGAACGCGCTCGGCCTGACCGGTCCTGGCGACACCGCCGATGCGGTCATCTTCCGCCGCAACGTCGAAGGCGGCGGCCGTCAGGACGACCAGCGCCACACCTCCTACCGCGGCGTGGTCGGCATCAAGGGCGATGTCGCGAACTGGAACTACGACGTGTTCGCCCAGGTCGGCAAGGTCCTGTTCACCGAGAACTATCTGAACGACTTCTCGATCGCGCGCAGCGCCCGTGCGGTCGACGTCGTCATGGGCCCGAACGGCACGCCGGTGTGCCGCAGCGTGGTCAACGGCACCGACCCGAACTGCGTCCCGTACAACATCTGGGCGCTGGGCGGCGTCACGCCTGAGGCGCTGAAGTACCTGCAGACCCCGGGGTTCCAGAAAGGCAGCACCTCGCAGACCGTGCAGGGCATCAACCTGTCGTCCGACCTGGGCGAGTACGGCATGAAGCTGCCGACCAGCAACCAGGGCGTGGGCATCGCACTGGGCTGGGAACACCGCACCGAGAAGCTCGACCTGGCCACCGACGCCGCGTTCGAGTCCGGCGACCTGGCCGGCCAGGGCGGCCCGACCCTGGGCGTGGCCGGCCAGTTCAGCGTGCGCGACTACTATGTCGAGACCCGCATCCCGGTGCTCGAGAAGCTGCCGTTCGCGGATTCGCTGACCCTGACCGCTTCCTACCGCAAGTCGGACTACTCGACCGGTCACAAGACCAGCTCGTATGGTTTCGGCGCGGAATGGGCCCCGGTGCGTGAAGCCAAGTTCCGCTTCAGCTACCAGCGCGCGGCGCGCGCCGCCAACGTGGTGGAACTGTTCACCCCGCAGGGCCTGAGCCTGTTCGGCATGGCGGAAGACCCGTGCGCGGGCCCGACCCCGTCGGCGACCCCGGCGCAGTGCGCGCTGACCGGCGTGACCGCGGCGCAGTATGGCCGCATCGAGGATAGCCCGGCCCAGCAGTACAACCAGATCTCGGGCGGCACCTCCACCCTGGCTCCGGAGAAATCCGATTCCTTCACCCTGGGCCTGGTGCTGCAGCCGATGCGCAACCTGTCGATGACCATCGATGCCTTCGACATGAAGGTCAAGGGCGTCATCGATCCTCAGCCGGCCGCGACCACCCTGACCCAGTGTCTCCAGACCGGCGATCCGAAGTTCTGCTGGCTGATCCCGCGTGACCGCCTGGGCACCCTGTGGGCCCTGCCGGGCGCGCATATCCTGGCGCTCAACGAGAACCTGGGCATGCGTTCGACCAAGGGCGTCGACCTGGGTGTGAACTACGGCATGAAGCTGGGCGCCTGGGGCAACCTGGACCTGTCGCTGATCGGCACCTACCTGAAGGAGTTCAAGCAGGAAGACTTCCCGGGTTCGGGCGAGTATGACTGCGCCGGCCTGCACGGCACCACCTGCGGCACCCCGCTGCCGAAGTGGCGCCACAAGGTGCGCGCCGTCTGGGGCACCCCGTGGAACGGCGTGGAACTGGGCGTGACCTGGCGCTACATCAAGGGCGTGAAGCTCGACGCCACCAGCGGCAACGCCCTGCTGGCAACCGATTTCGAGCCGGCCGACGAACGCCTGGGCGCACGCAACTACCTGGACCTGGTGGGCAGCTGGCAGATCAACAAGACGCTGACCTTCCGCGCCGGCATGAACAACGCGCTGGACAAGGATCCGCCGGTGACCGGTGTCGTGGCTGCGGTGTTCGGCAACGGCAACACCTATCCGCAGGTGTTTGACGCACTGGGCCGTCACGTGTTCCTCAACCTGACCGCCAAGTTCTAAAACTCTACGGTACAGGCAAAAACGGCGCACTTCGGTGCGCCGTTTTTTATGGCGCTGTCACCGTAAGCTGTTGGTCCGCTATGAACTGTCGAGCTTTTGCCTGGTCCAACGCCTATCGGATCGAGGGCGGAGGCAGGATGAAAGCGCCGGGTTTCAAGAGGTGGCTGAAACGGCTGCCCGGGCTGACCCGGCCCCAGCGGGCTCAGGTGCTGCAAGCCCTGCGTCCGGCCGTCGGCCTGGACCGGGTCGTCGAAGCGATCGCGCAGGCCAGGGCGGCCCGGCGCTGCTGTCCCGCCTGCGCAAGCAAGTGTTGCCACCGGCACGGCCATGCCAATGGCTTGCAGCGCTACCGCTGCCGCCAGTGCGGGCGCACCTTCAACGACCTCACCGGCACGCCGCTGGCGCGGCTGCGGCACCGCGCGAAATGGCTTGATTACCTGGAGTTCCTGCTCGAATCGCAAAAGGGATCGCGCAAGCTCGATCGTCCACCGCGCAAGCGTGGCGGCGTGGCCAGGCGGCGCGGCTCGTGACCGACTCGCACGCCGCCTACCGCGCCTTTGCCCGGGAAGCCGGCATCGCGCATCACGCCGTCAACCTGCGCGCCGGCGAGCGGCTGCGTGGCGCCATCCACGTGCAGAACGTCAACGCCTACCACCGGCGTTTTCGCGAATGGCTGGCGCGCTTCCACGGCGTCGCCTCGCGCTACCTGCCCAACTATCTCGGCTGGCAATGGGCGCTGGACGGCGGGCGCATCAGTTCAGCTGAGCAATTTCTCCGGGCCGCGATCGGCCTCTTCAATATGCAAGGATGACAGCGCCTTGCTTATTCTTCTTCGCGCAGGCGCCGCTGGCGCACCGCCGCCGCCAGCCCTTCCAGCACGCCGATGCTGGTCTCCCAGTCGATGCACCCATCCGTCACCGACTGCCCGTAGGTCAGCTCCTTGCCCTGCACCAGGTCCTGGCGTCCCGCGACCAGGTGCGACTCGACCATCACGCCCACGATGCGGTCGTCGCCGGCCGCGATCTGGCTGGCGATGTCGGCGCACACCGGCACCTGGTTCTCCGGCTTCTTCGAGCTGTTCGCATGCGAGGCGTCGATCATCAGGCGGCTGGCCAGGCCCTGGGCCGCGATCTGGCGGCAGGCGTCCTCCACGCTGGCGGCGTCGTAGTTCGGGGCCTTGCCGCCGCGCAGGATGATGTGGCAGTCCTCGTTGCCCGCGGTCGACACGATCGCCGAGTGCCCGCCCTTGGTCACCGACAGGAAGTGGTGCGGCTGGGACGCCGCCTTGATCGCTTCCACCGCGATCTTGATGTTGCCGTCGGTGCCGTTCTTGAAGCCCACCGGACAGGACAGGCCGGAGGCGAGCTCGCGGTGCACCTGCGATTCGGTGGTGCGGGCGCCGATCGCGCCCCAGCTGATCAGGTCGGCGATGTACTGCGGGCTGATCACGTCGAGGAACTCGGTGCCGGCCGGCAGGCCCAGCTCGTTGATGTCGCGCAGCAGTTCGCGCGCCATGCGCAGCCCGTCGTTGATGCGGAAGCTGTTGTCCATGTACGGGTCGTTGATCATGCCCTTCCAGCCGACCGTGGTGCGCGGCTTCTCGAAGTAGACCCGCATCACCACCTCGAGCTCGCCGGCGAAGCGCACGCGCTGCTCGGCCAGGCGGCGCGCATACTCGAGCGCGGCCTTCGGATCGTGGATCGAGCACGGACCGATCACCACCATCAGGCGGTCGTCCTGGCCGTGCAGGATGCGGTGCAGCGCGATGCGCGCACTGGCGGCGGTCTGCTCGGCCACCGGGCCCACCGGGAACTCGCGGATGAGGTGCGAAGGCGGCGTCAGTTCCTTCATTTCGCGGATGCGTAAGTCGTCGGTGCGAGGCATGCTGTTCTCCGTTTCGTCGTGTCTAGGCTGGAAATAAAAAAACCGCCATCGCTGGCGGTTTGTCTGGATTTGCTGGGACTGTTCGTTATCGCGTGAACCTGCCGCTACTCCACCGCCAAGGGGCTGGAATGGCTAAAGTAAAAAAAGCAGGTAAAGAAAACGTTCTGGCGCATGGAGGTCGTCCGGTTTGGTTAATTGACTATAACAACAATGCGTGAAGATTGGCAAGCTCTTTGTCTGCTCGCGGCGTCGCGGATGGAAAACGATCAGTGGCGACAAACAGACAATTGTGAACAACGATGATGGCACGTTTGACATTGATCATGTGCCCGTCGCATGCTGATGGACGCAAGAGTCGATTCACATCCCCGAGTGCCGCGCACGGGTGGGTTGATTGGAGCAGGACTCGGTAGTTGAAGAACCCATTCTTTTTCAACGCTGGCGCGGCCGGGTCCACCCATCCTTGGAGTCCGGAACATGACCGAAACCCCTCTCTCACGCTCCGTCCGCCGGCTGTTCGCCGGGGGCGGCGCCGCCGGCCTGGCCCTGATGGCCATCCCGGTCGAAGCGCTGGCGCAGGATCCCGCGCCCAAACCGATCGCCCGCGTCGAAGTCACAGGCTCGAACATCCGTCGCGCCCAGGCCGAGACCGCGTCATCGGTGCTGACCGTTAACCGCGCCGACATCGAGCGCTCCGGCAAGACCACCGTCGCCGAACTGCTGCAAACCCTGGCCGTCGACAACCAGGGTTCGGTGCCGGTCAACTTCGGCGCCGGTTTCGCGGCCGGCGCATCCGGCATCTCGCTGCGCGGCCTCGGTACGGCCTCGACCCTGGTGCTGCTCAATGGCCGCCGCATGGCGCCCTACGGCCTGGCCGACGACGGCCAGAAGGTGTTCGCCGACCTGAACGTCATTCCTTCCGACGCGGTCGAGCGGGTCGAGATCCTGAAGGACGGCGCCTCGGCCATCTACGGCTCCGATGCGATCGCCGGCGTGGTCAACATCATCCTGCGGCGCGACTACCAGGGCTCCACCGCGCGCGCGCTGATCGGCACCGGCGAAGCCGGCGACGGCCAGCAGCACCAGGCCGCCCTCACCTGGGGCTGGGGCGACCTCGAGGCGGACCGCTACAACGTGCTGTTCACCGTCGAGTACAAGCATACCCAGGAGATCTTCAACCGCCAGCGCGGCAACCGCGACTACATCGGCAAGGTCGACCTGCGGCCGTACGGCTTCTCGGCCCAGGAACTCCTCGGGGGCACCGGCGCCATCACCGGCAACAACGCCGCCGGCAATGCGATCAACGGCAACGTGCGCAATCCCGACACCTTCGACTACTTCAACCGCGGCAACCTGGCGGGCGCAGGCTTCACCCGCACCTTCCCCGGCGCCGCCTGCAGCAACTTCACCAACCACCCGCAGGGCGACCCGCTCGGCGGCTGCCTGGTCGATGCCGCCTTCCTGTACAACCAGATCCAGCCGGATAGCGAATACATCTCGACCTTCGGACGCGGCGCCCTCAAGCTGGGTTCGGACATGGAGGCCTACACCGAGCTGAACCTCTACCACAGCCTGACCCAGTCCTCGACCACGCCCTCCTCGGTCAGCGCCTCGGTCGGCTTCCCGGGCGGGCCGGTCAGCAACGCCGGGGCCCAGCTCGGCGCGGCCCACCCCGACAACCCCTACTTCGGCCGCCCCGGCCGGCTGCGCTACCTGGCCGCCGACGTCGGACCGCGCTTCTCGGACATCGAGTCGACCTTCATCCGGGCACTGGTCGGCATCCGCGGCAAGTACGGACCCTGGGACTGGGACACCTCGCTGCTGTACTCGCGCAGCAAGGTGGTCAACGAGCGCGGCGGCTTCCTGCAGCGCGACGTCACCTTCGCCCTGCTCGATCCCTCGCCCACCAACGTGGCGGCCGCCACGGCGAACAGCGCCGCCTACCGGGCGCTGCCGCCGGGCACGGTCTGGCGCATCGCCGAGAACGCCGGCCTGAACTCGCCGGGAGTGTACGCGGCGCTGTCGCCGTCGATCGAGAACGACGCCAAGACCGAGATCGCCCAGATCGACTTCAAGGCCTCGCGCGAGTTCGGCAAGCTGGCCGGCGGCGCGATCGGGCTCGCGGTCGGCGGCGAGTTCCGCCACGAATCGGCCGAGCTGCAACCGACCGCGGGCACCGAGCGCGGCAACATCATCGGCCTCGGCTATTCGGCCTACGATGGCCAGCGCAATATCTCCGCGCTGTATGGAGAACTGCTGGCGCCGGTGCTGCCCGGCCTGGAAGTGACCGGCGCCATGCGCTGGGACCATTTCACCGATGTCGGCAGTTCCTACACGCCGAAGGTCGGGGTGAAGTGGAATCCGCGGCGCGACTTCGCGCTGCGCGCGACCTTCGCACGCGGCTTCCGCGCGCCGAGCGCGGCCGAGAACGGCGAGGGCGGCCTGGCCGCCTTCTCCACCGCCACCGATCCGATCCGCTGCAGCCTGGGCGTGGAAGCGGCCTGCAATCCGGCGGCCGTCGCCATCATCACCTCGCCCAACCAGGACCTGAGTCCGGAGCGCTCGCGCAGCTACAACGTCGGCGTCATCTGGGATCCGCTGCCGCGCACCAGCATCTCGCTCGACTTCTGGAAGATCCGGCGCACCAACGAGATCAACCAGGAGCAGATCGACGCGGCGATCGCGAACGGCAACGTGGGACGCGACCCGAGCACCGCCGAACCGGGCATCCCGGGCGATCCGGGCGCCATCACGGCGGTGCTGGCGCGCTACGTCAACTCGGCCCGCACCGAGGTGCAAGGCATCGACCTCGACGCGCGCCAGAGCTTCAAGCTGCCGAGCGAATGGGGCAACCTGGTGTTCGACATCAAGTACACCTACCTCGACAAATGGGAGCGTACCGAGCAGGACGGTACGAAGCGCGACTTCGCGGGCACGCACGGCAACTGCGACGTCACCAACTGCGTGGGCACGCCTGACCACAAGGTCAACTTCCGCACGACCTGGGAGCGCAGCAACTGGCGCGTGTCGGCCAACGTGAACTACCGCGCGCCGATCGACAACACGCTGTTCAAGGACGATCCCGACGGCTGCGCCTTCCACTTCGCCAACGGCGACGACGCCCCGACCGACTGCGAACTGTCCTCGTTCACGACGGTCGACCTGGTGTTCCGCTGGAAGCCGCAACCGCGCTGGGAAGTGTTCGGCTCGATCCAGAACGTCTTCGACAAGAAGGCGCCGCTCGATCCGCTGACGTATGGCGCGGTGTCGTACAACCCGGTCGACTACTACGGCGCGATCGGGCGCTTCTTTACCCTGGGGGCGCGCTACTCGTTCTAATAGGGTGGGCGGGTCTTCCCGCCCACGCGGTGATAGCTACAGGACGAGTCGGATGAACGCGTGGACGGCATAGCCGTCCACCCTACTCCCGGCCCACAAACAACAACGCCCGGTGGAGACACCGGGCGTTGTCATTCAGGCGCGAGTCGATCAGCCGGTGCCGCCCACGGTCACGCCGTCGATGCGCAGGGTCGGCTGGCCGACGCCGACCGGCACGCTCTGGCCTTCCTTGCCGCACACGCCGACGCCCGAATCCAGGCGCATGTCGTTGCCGATCATCGAGATGCGGTTCATCACGTCCGGACCGTTGCCGATCAGGGTGGCGCCCTTGACCGGATAGGTGATCTTGCCGTCCTCGATCATGTAGGCCTCGCTGGCCGAGAACACGAACTTGCCGTTCGTGATATCGACCTGGCCGCCACCGAAGTTCACCGCATACAGGCCGTTCTTGACCGAGGCCAGGATTTCCTGCGGATCCTTGTCGCCGGCCAGCATGTAGGTATTCGTCATGCGCGGCATCGGCAGGTGGGCGAAGGATTCGCGGCGCGCATTGCCGGTGACCGGCATCTTCATCAGGCGCGCGTTCATGGTGTCCTGGATATAGCCCTTCAGGATGCCATCCTCGATCAGGGTCGTGCACTGGGTCGGGTTGCCTTCGTCATCCATGTTGAGCGAACCGCGGCGGTCCTGCAGGGTGCCGTCGTCGACCACGGTCACGCCCTTGGCCGCCACGCGCTGGCCGATCATGCCGGCATACGAGGACGAGCCCTTGCGGTTGAAGTCGCCTTCCAGGCCGTGGCCGACCGCCTCGTGCAGCAGCACGCCGGGCCAGCCCGGTCCCAGCACGATGGTCATCGGGCCGGCCGGCGCCGGGCGCGCCTCCAGGTTGACGCAGGCCGACTTGACGGCCTCGGTCGCATAGCGGTCGAGCACCTCGTCGCTGAAGTAGCCGTAGTCGTAGCGGCCGCCGCCGCCCGAGGAGCCGACTTCGCGCCGGCCGTTCTGTTCGGCGATCACGGTCACCGAGACCCGCACCAGCGGGCGGATGTCGGCCGCCAGCACGCCGTCGCTGCGCACCACCAGCACCACGTCGTATTCGCCGGCCAGGCTGGCCATCACCTGCACCACGCGCGGATCCTTGGCGCGCGCCATCTTCTCGACCCGTTCGAGCAGGTTCACCTTGGCGGTCGCATCGAGCGAGGCCAGGGGATCGTGCGGCAGGTAGAGCGAGCGTCCGCCGGTCGGCTGGGCGGCGCCCGCGATCTTCACGCGGCCGGCGCCGGCGCGCCCGATGGTGCGCGTGGCCGCGGCCGCGTCCAGCAGCGCGCTCTCGGAAATCTCATCGGAATACGAAAACGCCGTCTTGTCGCCGGAAACGGCGCGCACGCCGACGCCCTGGTCGATCGAGAAGCTGCCGGTCTTGACGATGCCCTCTTCCAGGCTCCAGCCTTCGCTCTTGGTGAACTGGAAGTACAGGTCGGCATAGTCGACCTTGTGCGTAAACATCGTCCCCAGCGCGCGCAGCAGCTTGCCCTCGTCGAGGCCGAAAGGCGTCAACAGCACGTCGCGGGCGACGGCGATGGAGGAAAGGTTCGGTTCGAATGGAGTCATTTTGCGGTCTTTCTCGTATAGAGAGGGCATTGTGCCATATCCGCAAGCTTCGTACAGGACGGGGGACGCACCCGGCGCGCCGCCCTGGTGCCGGCTTGCGATGGCTCGCGGTGGCTGGCCGTGGCGCTTACAGCTTGCGATGGCGCAACGCCGGCAGGCTTTCGCGCACGCGCGCCAGGAAGCCCGGGTCGAGTTCGCCGCACACCACGCCCTCGCCTTCGTGCAGCACGGCCTTGACCTCGCCCCAGGGGTCGACCAGCATGCTGTGGCCGAAGGTGCGGCGGCCGCTGGCGTGCACGCCGCCCTGCGCCGAGGCCAGCACGTAGCACTGGTTCTCGATGGCGCGCGCGCGCAGCAGCACTTCCCAGTGCGCGAGACCCGTGGTGTGGGTGAACGCGGCCGGCACCACGATCAGGGCGCACTCGCCCATCGCACGGTAGAGTTCGGGGAAGCGCAGGTCGTAGCACACCGACAGGCCGACCCGGCCGAACGGCGCGTCGAAGCTGCCCACGGTCTCGCCCGGCACGATGGTGCGCGCCTCGTCGTAGGATTCGCTGCCCTTGTTGAAGCCGAACAGGTGGATCTTGTCGTAGCGGCTGACCGCCTCGCCTTGCGGGTCGTAGACCAGGGTGGTGTTCATCACCCTGCCGGCGTCGCTGGAGACCAGCGGCAGGGTGCCGCCGATCAGCCAGATGCCGTGCTCGCGCGCCAGTTCCGCCATGCAGTCCTGGAGCGGGCCGGCGCCCGGCTGCTCGGCATGCGCGACCTTGTCGCTGTCGCTCAGGCCCATGATCGGCCAGTATTCGGGCAGGGCCACCAGTTCGGCGCCCTGGCGCGCGGCGTCGCCGACCAGGCGGCGGGCGGTGGCCAGGTTGTCGCTTACCTGTGGGGTGGAAACCATTTGCACTGCGGCTACGGTGGTCATGTCACTCCTTCTTCGCTGTGGGGCGCGCGGCCTTTGCAGCAGCCGGCGCAGGGTTCTCGAGTTTGGTGATGGTCGGGGACTTCCACGGCCCCGTGATCTGCATCTGGTAGGTCAGCGCCTTCATCACCGGCTCGCGCAGGAAAAGCTGGGCCAGGAAGCCGCCCAGGCCGATGATCGGATTGACCGCCAGGCCATACACCAGCGGACCGGTGCCCAGGTTGAATTCGGGGATCACCACCACGCGCAGGTTGGTCGATTCGTTGGCGATGTCGGCGGTGCCGTCCATCAGCACGGTGGCCGCCACGCCATGCATCTTGAGGTTGTCGGTGCGCAGCACGCCGCGCTGGATCATGGCGTTGGCGCTGATGCCGTCGAAGGCCAGGCCTTCCGAGAACACGTCGTGGAAATCGAGCTTGAGCAGGCGCGGCAGCGCCTGCAGGCTGAGCACGCCCAGCAGCTTGGCCGCGCCCGGGTCCTGCTTCAGGAACTGGCCGGATTCGACGTTCATCTCGATCTGGCCCGACAGGCTGGGGATGTCCATGGCGTACGGCAGCCCGGCCCAGGAAATGTCGCCCGCCATCTTGCCCTTGCCCCGGCGCAGGGTCTCGGGGAAGCCGAGGCGGTCCAGCAGGCGGCCGGCGTCGTCGATGTCGAGCGCGAAATTCAGGCTGGTGTTGCTCTTGCCATCCTTGGTCAGCCAGCGGCCGTTGGCCTTGAGCTGACCGTCCGGGTTGGCCAGCGCCAGCCGGTCGATGCGCCATTCGCGCCCGGCCAGCGCCTGCACGTTGCTGGCCTGCAGCTCCAGGCGCCCGAGCCGCTTGTTGAACAGTTCGAAATGCTCGGCCACGATGTCGAGCGAAGGGATGGTGGCGCTCGCGCCCCGGTTCGATTCGAGCAGGTCCTTGACCTCGGCCTCGGCCGATTCCGGAATCACGAGCGAGGCCAGGCGCGCCGTGACCTTGCCCAGCCCGCTGGACGATTCGGCCCAGGTCACGTAGCCGCTCGCCTGGCGCGAATGGATGCTGGCCTGCCAGGTGTCGCCCGCATGGGTCGCGCCGACCAGCACGTCGGCCAGCCGGCGTTCGCCGACCGTCATCTCGACCGCGCGCGCCGCCAGGGTCGTCGGCAGCACATACTGGGTGAAATCGGCCCCGCCCGCCCCATCGGCCGCGCCTGGCGCAGCGTCTTCGCCGACGCCGGCGATCGCCTTCCCGGCCGCGATCCAGTGGTCGACGTTGACCGCCTTCATGTTGACGTTGACCATCATGCCGCTGTCCGGTTCCGGCGCCGGCACGTTCACCCCGATGCCGCCGCGGCGCACCGTCCAGGGCCCGCGCCCCTGCTTCTCGCGCAGGTAGCGGGCGCTCACACCCTGCCCCAGCGCCACCCGGATCTCGTCGCGTCCGACGCCGCCCACGGTGGGCTCGCCGGCCAGGGTGAAATGCAGGGGCAGCGCATCGGCCTGCGGCTTGTTCAGCGGCGCCGGCAGCTCGAGGCCGAGCCCGGCCAGGCTGGAATCCACCGTCACCATGCGGCGCCCGTCCTTCACCACCACCGCGCCGGTGTAGCGGGTGCTGCCCGACAGGCGCTGGGCGAGGCGGCGCAGCGCCGGCGCCGGCGCGGTGCGGCGCATGCCCTCGGCCGACAGGGTGCCGCCCAGGCGGATCACGATGCCGCCGTCGCGCTGGGTGCCGCCGCCCAGGGCCAGCGGGCCGCCGAGGAAGCTGGCGCCGACCCCGTTCAGGTTGACACCGCGCTCGAAGAATTCGATCTTGCCCAGCGCCGCCTGCAGCGGCGGCAGTTCCGGGAACAGGCTGACGTCGTTGCTGAGCAGCTGCAGGCTGCCCTGCACCTTGGTATCGGGCAGGTGCGCGAGCGGCATGCTCAGCTTCAGGCCCAGGCGCGCATTGCCGGTGGCGCGCGTCTCCTCGGTGAAGTGGCCGATCCATTCCAGCACCGGCGACGCCGACACGTAGCGCAGGAATTCCTGCAGCGGGGCGCTGGCGCCGCCTTCGATTTCCAGCATCATTTTCTCGTGCGCGCCCAGGTCGGGGATGACCGCCTTCACCTTCGACAGCGCCACCCCCTGGGTGCGCAGGGTGTCGCCGCGGATTTCCAGGCGCGCACGGTCGAACTCGATGCTGCCGTCGATCTGTTCGGCCAGCGGCCACAGCGGGCTGCCGTCGGCATGCCGGTGGCCGGGCGCGTATTCCAGGCGTGCGCCTTCCAGGCGCCCGGAGACGTTGAATTCGCCGCGCGCGCGCTCGGCCAGGCTGCTGGCGCGGAACGGGAATTCGGCCAGGTCGCCGCGCAGGCGCAGGCGCGCGTCGCGCAGGCGGCCGCCCTGCAGGGCGCCGGTCAGCCAGTGCCCCAGGTGCTCGGGCGTGACGCGCGGCAGGAAGCGTCCGACCTGGGCGATCTCGAAGCCGTCGATGCTGCCGGTGAAGTCGGCGGTGCCGGGACCATGCCCGGGTTCGAGCGGCAGCAGGTGGCGGCCCGACAGCTGGCCGTTCAGCGCGCCCTGCTGGAAGGAGAAGCTGTCGACCTCGACCAGCAGCTGGCGCTGCGGCTCGTAGTTCCAGCGCGCCTTCATCTGCATCCGGTCGAAGGGCATGGCGGGGTCGGAGAACCAGGACGGCATGCGCAGCACCATGCTGCTCGAATCGATCGCCACCGAACCGCCGCGCTCGTTGGCGTCGATGCTGCCGGTCAGGTTGTCGAAGCCGGGAAGCGCGGCCCGCGCCGGCACCCCGGGCACGCCGGGGCGGGCCGGCAGCGCCGGACGGGCTGGCTGGGCATTCACGCCCAGGTCGGCGACATCGCCGCGCACCCGGAATCCGGTGATGTTCGGATAGCGCCCTTCCCATTCGGCGGTCACGTCGACCAGGCGGCCGCGCGGGGCGTAGTCGGCCAGCAGCTGGCGCTGCAGCCGGGTGATCGGCAGGTAGTGGGCCAGCGCCGCCAGCGCGCCGACGTCGAGCTGGCGCGCGCTCAGCTCGCCCTGCTCGGGACGGCCGTGGTGCGCCGGACGCCAGGTTTCTTCCATCGTGGCCGGGGGCAGCGCCCGGCCGTCGCGGGTGACCACCGAGAAGTCGCTCAGGCTGACGGTGTGGCCATGGGCGCCGAAGGTCGGCTTGCCGTCTTCCTTGCCCGGCAGCATTTCCTCGCGCGCGGACAGGCGGCCGGTCACGCGCGCCAGGTCGAGCACCGGCGCATCCTCGGCCAGGCGCGCATGCACGTTGGCCAGCGCCAGGTCGGCGGTGAAGCCGGCCAGGCGCGCCTGGTCGAAGCTGACCCAGGCGCGCAGCGAACCGCGGCCCCGGGTCAGCCGGACCGGATAGTCGACATGGCGCTTCCAGGCGCCCAGGTCGGCGCCGCGCAGGTCGGCATACAGCTCCCCTTTCCAGCGCGACATGTCCGACGGGCTCGATCCGAAGCGGTGACGGAACTGGGCGCGCACGTCGATGGGTTGGCCGAGTTCGGCCGGCGGGGTGGCGCGCAGCGCGAAGTGGTGGGTGCCCCAGCGGTTCAGCAGGGCCAGGGTGACCTTGCTCAGTTCCAGGGACGGGGTGCCGCGCAGCTCGTCGGTCCAGTCGACCCGGCCGTCGCGGATGACGATCTCGCGCTGGCGGAACAGCCAGTCGCCGCCGCCCGTGTCCTCGCCCTTCGCATCGAGGCGCACGCCGGCCACTTCGACCACGCCGTCCAGGCCGCGCCGCACCGCCAGGTGCGGGCGCTGGAGCTCGAGCGACTGGAAACGCGGCTCGAGGGCGGCCACGCTCCACCACGACACGGTGGCCGAGACCGAGGGCAGCGCCAGCACCTGGCGCCCGCGCGGGTCGTGCAGGCGCACGTCGCCCAGGAACAGCGAGGGGTTCAGTCCCTTCCAGGAAGCATCGATGCGGGCGATCGTGACCCGGTTGCCGAGGGCGCGCCCGGCGGCGCGCTCGATGTCGCCTTTATATAGATCGATATTCGGCAGCACCGCGTAGCGCAGCACCAGGAACAGCACCGCCAGCCCGAAATACACCAGCAGGAGCAGCTTGATGGTGAACCCCAGCACATGGTGCGAGGCCAGGTTCGCGATGCGATAGGCGGCACGGAGCCTTCGCCAGCGCACGGCGAGCGGCAGGTGCGCGGGCGCAGCCTGCGGGTCCGGGTTGTGCATCAAGGTGCTAATAACTCAAACTCGCCGTAAGGGAGATTCCCGCAAATTATTTCTTTAGTAACAGACAGCTTGCAACAGTCGCGGCGTCTACCTTACCATCATGCTGACCCAGGCAGCACGGCGGGCAATTCTACCGCATTGCACGCCTGCCGCAACGCAAACCATTGCTTGGATCCAAAAGATGAACCCTGCTTCCCCGGCGTGCGCGTCGCGCTTCTACCAACGCTGGCTCGACGCCGCGCCCGGCCGTGCGGCGCAGCTCGCCGATCTGGCTCGATTATCGCTGGCCCGGGCCGATTTCGGCGCGGTATTGGAACGGGAGCTGGCGGCCGGCCTGCCGCTCGAGCGCGCCATGCGGCGCCTGCGCAATCTCCTGATCTGCGCCATCATCGAACGCGACCTGGACGGGCGCGCCGAACTCGACGAGGTGGTGACGGCGATGACGGCCTTCGCCGACTTCGCGATCCGGACCCACGCGGCCGCGCTCACCGACGAGCTGGTGGCCATCCACGGCATGCCGGTCGGCGAGGAATCCGGCCGGCCCCAGCAGTTGATGGTGCTGGCCATGGGCAAGCAGGGTGGCGGCGAGCTGAACGTCTCGTCCGACATCGACCTGATCTTCGTCTACCCCGAGGACGGCGAGACCGCCGCCGGGCCCGGCCAGCGCCAGCTGTCCAACCACGAATTCTTCGTGCGCCTGGGGCGCAAGCTGATCGCCGCCCTGTCCGAGGTGATCGAGGACGGCTTCACCTTCCGGGTCGACATGGCGCTGCGGCCGAACGGCAAGTCGGGACCGCTGGCCGCCAGCCTCAACATGGTCGAGGAATACCTGATCGTCCAGGGCCGCGAATGGGAGCGCTACGCCTGGGTCAAGGCGCGCGCCGTCACCGGCGCGCCCGAGGACATCGCGGCCCTGGATGCGATCGTGCGCCCCTTCGTGTTCCGCCGCTACCTCGACTTCGGCGTGATCGATGCGATCCGCAACATGCACGCCCAGATCCGCGCCGAGGTCAAGCGCCAGGAGCGCCTGCACCCCGAACGCAGCCACAACGTCAAGCTGGGACGCGGCGGGATCCGCGAGATCGAATTCCTGGCCCAGGTGTTCCAGCTGATCCGCGGCGGGCGCGACCCGGCTTTGCGCGAGCGCTCGACCCGCGCCACCCTGCGCCTGCTGGCCGAGCGCGAACTGCTGACCCACGACACCGTCGCGCGCCTGCTGGACGCCTATACCTTCCTGCGCAAGCTCGAACACCGGGTGCAATACCTGGAGGACGCCCAGACCCATACCCTGCCGGCCAACGACGCCGACCGCCTGGCGGTGGCGCGGATGATGGGCCTGCCCGACGTGCCCACCCTGCTGGCGCGCCTCGAAGAGCAGCGCAGCTTCGTCGCCGCCCAGTTCGACGCGATCTTCGCCGACAAGGCCGAGAGCGCCGAGGCCGAAGGCCCGCTGCTGGCCGACGACCCGGAAAACCACGAAGCGATTGGAGCGCGCCTGGCGCAACTGGGCTTCGACGACCCGGCGGGGGCCGCCGCGCGCCTGGTCGCCACCCTGCAGGGACCGCGCATGGCCAGCCTGCCCGAGGCCAGCCGCGCGCGCCTGCTGGCCCTGGCCGATTGCGCCCTGCCCCAGATCGCGACCGTGGTCGGCGAGGCCGGCATCGGCAGCCACAGCGCCACCCTGGGCCGCCTGCTCGACTTCTTCGAAGCGATCGCGCGCCGCTCGGCCTACCTGTCGCTGCTGACCGAGTATCCGCACACGCTCGAGCGCGTGATCCGCATGATCAATGCCAGCGGCTGGGCCGCGACCTTCCTGACCCAGCACCCGCTGCTGCTCGACGAGCTGCTGGACGACCGCAACAACGGAGCCGGCGACCTGGCCGAGCTGGCCGCCAGCCTCGACCAGCAGCTGCTTGACGCGGCCGGCGACACCGAGCGCCAGCTCGACATCCTGCGCGAAGTCCACCATGCCCAGCAGTTCCGCCTGCTCGCGCTCGACCTGGCCGGCGAGCTCTCGGTCGAGCGCCTGGCCGACCACCTGTCGGCGCTGGCCGACACCATCGTCGGCGCCACGGTGCGCCACGCCTGGCGCACAGTGGCCACCCGCCATCGCGAGGAACCGCGCTTCGCGGTCATCGCGTACGGCAAGCTGGGCGGCAAGGAACTCGGCTACGTGTCCGACCTCGACGTGATCTTCCTGTACGACGACGACGACCAGGACGCGCCGCCCAACTATGCCAAGCTGGCCCAGCGCTTCATCACCTGGATGACGGCGCATACGGCGGCCGGCATCCTGTTCGACGTCGATATCGCGCTGCGTCCGGACGGCGCCAGCGGCATGCTGGTCTCCTCGCTGCAGGCCTTCGAGCGCTACCAGGACAGCGCGGCCTGGATCTGGGAGCACCAGGCGCTGACCCGCGCCCGCTTCTGCGCCGGCGACGCCGCCATCGGCGCGCGCTTCGAGGCGATCCGCGAGCAGGTGCTGCGCAAGGACCGCGCCGGCCAGGCCGAGGAGCTGAAGGACGAAGTGGCGCGGATGCGCAAGCGCATGCGCGACGCCAATGTCAACCGGTCCGACCTCTTCGACCTGAAGCACGATCCGGGTGGCATGATCGACATCGAATTCATCGTCCAGTATTTGGTATTGCGTCATGCCAGCGCCTGGCCGCAACTGACCGCCAACGCCGGCAACATCGCGCTGCTGCGCACCTGCGGCGAACTGGGCCTGATCGATGCCGACCTCGCCACGGCGGTCGCCGACGCCTACCGCGCCATGCGCAAGCTGCAGCACCAGGTGCGCCTGCAGGGGCAGGACAAGGCCCGGGTGGAGTCGCCCCTGGTGGGCCGGCATCCGGACAGCGTGCTGCGCCTGTGGCAGGCCTGCTTCGGCGAATAATTCCTCATCTCATCCAACGCCGCCCGGCCGGGCGGCATCCCCCTCTCCGTATCTCCCCCCTCTCCGTATCTCCCTCCTGGCGCGCGCACCCTTCCCGGGGCTCGCACACTTTTTTACTGCCCGCAAGCACATTTTTGCACCGCTCATGCGCAATCGATTGCTGCTGACTTTCTGGTCAGAGATATGTACACAATCTGTTGTTTTTTAGATAGATCCTCCTGGAAACATCGTTGACATAAAACAACGCAAAATGCTCTGATACATACGTGTATTCACGGCAGGCAATATCCGTTACAACGGTGCGCCCAGGTTCACACGGGATGTATTTCTAAACATATAAAGCCGTACCCGCACAACGGGAACGCAAAGATGGAGAGCACATGCAACAACGTACCAAGATCGCGGTGGCAGTGGCGTTCGCGCTGCATTCGATGACCGCACTGGCCCAGGACGCCATGCAGCGCGTGGAAGTGACCGGCTCGCGCATCCGCCAGGTCGACCTCGAAACGGCCCAGCCGATCCAGGTGATGAGCCAGGAACAGATCCAGAAGAGCGGTCTCGTCACCGTCGGCGACATCATCAACAACCTGTCCTCGGCCGGCACCCCGGCCTTCAGCAAGGGCTCGACCCTGACCTCGAACCGTGAACAGGGCGGCCAGTACATCAACATGCGCAACCTGGGCGCGAACCGCCTGCTGGTGCTCGTCAACGGCAAGCGCTGGACCCAGACCGTGGCCGGCTATACCGACCTGTCGACCGTGCCGTCGGCCCTGATCGAGCGCATCGAAGTCCTGAAGGACGGCGCTTCGTCGATCTACGGCTCGGACGCGATCGCCGGCGTGGTCAACATCATCCTGAAGAAGACCATGCAGGGCGGCACCGCCAGCGCCTACGTCGGCCAGAACGAAAAGAACGACGGCAAGACCAAGGATTACTCGCTCTCCTACGGCGCCGGCGACGAGAAGGCGTCGCTGATGTTCGGCCTGACCCACAGCGAGCAGGGCGAAGTCTGGGCCAAGACCCGCGACATCACCTCGTTCAGCTTCGGCCCGGAACACTACAACGCCGGCTTCGGCGGCGGCCCATGGGGCCGTATCCGCCAGGTCAGCGCCACCGGCGCGGCCAGCGGCTTCGACCAGATCCTGAACCATACCGGCAGCTACAACGGCGACGGCGTGGGCCAGGATTCGCGCAACCCGGCCAACTACCATCCGTACCGCTCCACCAACGATCCCGACGTGTTCAACTCGAGCAGCCAGATGATGTTCACGTCGCCGACCAAGCTGACCTCGATCTTCGTCAAGGGTTCGGTCGCGCTGCCCTACGACATGCGCCTGACCACCACCGCGATGTACGCCGACCGCGACTCGTCGCGCCAGATCGCCGGCTATCCGCTGAGCTCGACGGCCCAGGCCAAGTTCCCGGTCTACATCGACAGGAACAGCTACTACAACCCGTACGGCAGCTCGGTCGCCGGCGCCGCCGCCCAGGACCTGTTCTTCTACCGCCGCACCATCGAAGTGCCGCGCGTGACCGACAACAACAACCGCACCCTGCACATCGACGCCGCCCTGGAAGGCGAATTCGAACTGCGCAGCCTGCCGTGGAACTGGAGCGTCGGCTACAACCACAGCAGCGTCGACGGCAGCGTGCTGAGCACCGGTAACCTGAACCTGCTGAACCTGAAGAAGGCCCTCGGCCCATCGTTCCGCAACGCCTCCGGCGTGGTCCAGTGCGGCACCGCGGCGGCCCCGATCGCCCTGGCCGAGTGCGTGCCCTGGGATATCCTGGGCGGCCCGTCGGCCAGCACGCCCGAAGCGCTGGCCTACGTGATGTCGACCGGCCAGTCCACCTACGGCTCGACCGTCAACAGCGCCACCGCCGACCTGACCGGCGAACTGTTCAACCTGCCGGCCGGCGCCGTCGGCCTGGCGGGCGGCCTCGAGTACCGTGAAGTGCGCGGCTACGACCGTCCGGGCCAGTTCGAGCAGTCCGGCTATTCGACCGACCTGGCGGGCAACGCCACCATCGGCCGCTATACCGTGCGCGAAGCCTACCTGGAAGCGAACATCCCGCTGCTCAAGGGCGTGCCGCTGGCCGACTTCCTGAGCCTGAACCTGGCCTCGCGCTATTCGGACTACTCGAACTTCGGCTCGACCACCAACAGCAAGGCCAGCATGATGTGGAAGCCGATCAAGGACCTGCTGGCGCGCGGCACCTATGCCGAAGGCTTCCGCGCTCCGACCGTGGGCGACACCTTCGGCGGCGGCTCGCAATCCTTCGACTCCTACCTGGACGCCTGCGACAGCGCCTTCGGCGATGCGAAGAGCAACGCGACCACCATGGCCAACTGCCGTGCGAAAGGTGTGCCGGCCAACTTCCGCCAGGTCAACCAGGCGGGTTCCCCGGTCACCGCGGGCGGCGGCCAGACCCCGACCCCGTTCCAGACCGGCGCCGGCAATGCCTTCCTGACCCCGGAAACCGCCAAGACCCGCACCCTGGGCCTGGTGTACAGCCCATCCTGGGTGCCGGGCCTGTCGCTGTCGGTGGACTGGTTCAACATCCGTGTCGACAACCGCATCACCGCGGTCTCGGCAACCTACGTGATCAACCAGTGCTACGTCAACAACGTGCAGGGCTTCTGCGACGCGATCAAGCGTGACCCGCTCACCGGCCAGATCACCAACCTGGCGCGCGGCAACGCCAACCTGGGCCAGCTGGAAACCGAAGGCGTCGACCTGAGCTTCTCGTACCGCCTGCCGCGCAATGCCTACGGCCAGTTCGGCCTGCGCAGCGAAACCACCTACATCGACTCGTACAAGATCAAGAGCACCGCGACCGCGGACTGGGTCGAATACGCCGGCGAGTGGGATACCTACCGCGTGAAGTCGAACATCGCGCTGGACTGGAGCCTGGGCAACTGGAGCGCCACCTTCGCGACCCGCTACTACAGCTCGCAGAAGAACCGTTGCTGGACCACGTCGATCGAGTGCTCGGACCCGACCGCGAAGACCAGCTGGGGCACCGGCTACAACCGCCACAGCGCCATGGTCTACAGCGACCTGTCGATCGGCTACTCCCTGCCGTGGCAAGGCAAGATCCTGATCGGCGCCAACAACGTGTTCGACAAGAAGCCGCGCGTGAATTACAGCGCATCGAGCAGCTATGGCGGCACCGCCTCGTCCTCGTCGGTGAATCCGGATCTGCCGCTGGACCGCTTCGTCTACGTCCGCTACAACCAAGCGTTCTAACGCAATTTAATTGCGCAAAAAACCCGCCCGGCGCCAGCCGGGCGGGTTTTTTTGCTTTATAGAAATTTAGAACGACAACTGACCGCGGCGTCAATAAGCGACCAACAGTTAAACGGTAATTACGCGTTTCCGCAACATATCTGAAAAACGAGATGCATATACATTGACACTGCCGAGTCCTGAATGTTTCTATTGCAAACTTAAAAATTCGTTGAACCAACAGTTGAGCGCATTTTTTTAATCGGTCGCCGAGCGACCCTTCCCGATAGGCTGTACTGCAACCCAGTACGGCCGCGTTTTCACCCCTAGGAGTTTTGCAATATGATGGAAACAATCCTGTCCCGGTCGATCCGCGTGATCTGCCTTGGCGGCATGACCCTCGGCATGCACGCTGCTTACGCTCAACAAGCCGAGCAGCCGCTGCAGCGCGTCGAAGTTACCGGTTCCCGCATTCGCCAGGTCGACCTGGAAACGGCCCAGCCGATCCAGGTGATGAGCCAGGAACAGATCCAGAAAACCGGTCTGGTCACCGTCGGCGACATCCTGAACAACCTCTCGTCGGCCGGCGCGCCTGACTTCAGCCGCAGCGGCGCCCTGACTTCGAACAGCGAAGCTGGCGGCCAGTACGTCAGCCTGCGCAACCTGGGTTCGAACCGCCTGCTGGTCCTGGTGGACGGCAAGCGCTGGACCCAGACCGTGGACGGCTACACCGACCTGTCGACCATCCCGTCGTCGATGATCGAGCGCCTGGAAATCCTGAAGGATGGCGCTTCGTCGATCTACGGCTCGGACGCGATCGCAGGCGTGATCAACATCATCCTGAAAAAGAACATGCAGGGCGGCCAGCTGTCCCTGTACACCGGCCAGAACGAAAAGAACGACGGCAAGAACAAGGACTTCTCGCTGAGCTACGGCGCCGGCGACGACAAGGCCTCGCTGATGTTCGGCCTGTCGCACACCGAGCAAGGCGTCGTGTGGCCATCGACCCGCGCCATCACCTCGACCACCTACGGTCCGGCCCACCCGTTCGACGGCCTCGGCGCGTCGCCATGGGGCCGCATCACCCCGGTGAACGCGGCTGGCGGTTCGAACACGAACCCGGCAACCGGCGGCTTCAACCGCATCCTGAACCACACCGGCACCTATGACGGCGTCGGCGTCGGCGCCAACTCGCGCGACCCGAACAGCTACCACGCCTACACCGGCGCGGCGGCGGACAAGTTCAACTCGAGCCAGGACATGCACCTGCTGTCGCCGAACAAGCTCGACACGCTGTTCGTCAAGGGTGAAATCGCCCTGCCGAAAGACATGCGCCTGAAGACCACCGCGATGTACTCGCAGCGCCAGTCCACCTCGCAGATCGCCGGCTACCCGCTGCAGTCGACCTCGCAGGCCGCGTACAAGGTCTACATCGACAAGGACAGCTACTACAACCCGTACGGCAACCAGGTTGCTGGCGCCGGCCTCGGCCAGGACCTGTTCTTCCAGCGCCGCACCATCGAGATGCCGCGTATCACCGACAACGAAAACCGCACCCTGCACGTCGATGCGACGCTGGAAGGCGAATTCGCGGTCCGTGACCTGGCGTGGAACTGGAGCGCTGGCTTCAACCACAACAAGGTTTCGGGCTCGGCGACCGGCACCGGCAACATCAACCTGCTGAACCTGAAGAAAGCGCTGGGCCCGTCGTTCCGCAACGCCGCCGGCGTCGTGCAGTGCGGCACCCCGACTGCGCCGATCGGCCTGTCCGAGTGCACCCCATGGGACATCCTGGGCGGCCCATCGGCCTCGACCCCGGAAGCCCTGGCCTACGTCAACTCGATCGACCAGCGTTCCTACGGTTCGACCATCAACAGCGCCACCGCCGACATCGGCGGCGAACTGTTCCAGCTGCCGGCCGGCGCCGTCGGCCTGGCAGTCGGTGTCGAACACCGCGAAGTCAAGGGTTCGGAAGTCCCTGGCCAGTTCGAACAGTCGGGCTACTCGACCAACCTGTCGGGCAAGCCGACCTACGGCCGCTACACCGTGCGCGAAGCGTACGCCGAGCTGAACGTCCCGGTGCTGAAGAACAAGCCGTTCGCTGAACTGCTGAGCTTCAACCTGGCGACCCGCCACTCCGACTACAGCAACTTCGGCGTGACCAACAACAGCAAGGCCAGCTTCATGTACAAGCCGGTCAAGGACCTGCTGACCCGCGGTACCTGGGCTGAAGGCTTCCGTGCACCGACCCTGGGCGACACCTTCGGCGGCGGCTCGCAGTCGTTCGACACCTTCCTGGATCCGTGCGACACCCGCTTCGGCGAAGCGTCGAGCAACGCGGCCGTGCAGGCGCGCTGCGTTGCCTCCGGCACCAGCGCAACCTACCGCCAGCTGCAGCAGGCAGGCACCCCGATCACCAGCACCAACGGTACCCAGTCCCTGGTGGCTTTCAACTCGGGCGCAGGCAACAGCTTCCTGGAACCGGAAACCGCGACCACCAAGACCGTCGGCTTCGTGTACAGCCCGTCGTACCTGCCAGGCTTCAGCCTCGGCCTCGACTGGTACAACATCAAGGTCGAGAACCGCATCACCGCGATCACCGCCGAGTACGTGGCCAACGAGTGCTTCATCGAAGGCAACACGAACTTCTGCAGCGTGATCAAGCGTGACCCGATCACCGGCCAGATCACCACCCTGTCGCGCGGCAACGCCAACCTGGGCGAGATGGAAACCGAAGGCCTGGACCTGGCGGTCAACTACCGCCTGCCGCGTACCGCCTACGGCCAGTTCAGCGTGCGTAACGAAACCTCGTACGTCGACAAGTTCCGTACCCGCAGCAGTGCCGGTTCGGACTGGAACGAGTACGCCGGCGAGTACTTCTACAACCGCGTGAAGTCGAACACCTCGATCGACTGGGCACTGGGCAACTGGAACGCGACCTGGGGCTTCCGCTACTACAGCCCGGTCAAGGACCAGTGCTGGGATCGTGACGAAGGCATCGAGTGCAACATGCCTGACCACGAAGCCACCTTCGGTACCGGCGCCAACAAGCTGGGTTCGGTCACCATCCATGACCTGAGCGTCGGTTACAAGACCTCGTGGAACGGCCGCATCCTGTTCGGTATCAACAACATCTTCGACAAGAAGCCACGCATCGTGTACAACACGCAAGCCGACGCTTCGTCCGTGGATGCCGACCTGTCGCTGGACCGCTTCTTCTACGTCCGCTACAACCAGTCGTTCTAATCGCAATATAATTGCGCAAAAAGCCCTCCCGGCGTGAGCCGGGAGGGCTTTTTTGCTTTTGAACGAACGGTATTCGGACAGTCAGTGACTTTCGAATTGAAACCAAGAATGTTTCACGTTTACGCAACATTGTACATATTCGTACATATTCTGTATTGACACCCTGCTCTCGCAAATGCTCTGATTGCCGCCTCGAAATTTTTTACCTAACCCCGGAAAAGAAATTTCGAGGACCTTTGTGACTTTGTCACCGTGGCAACAGCCAGGGGGACTGGCTTTGCCATGTTCAACACTCGGAGAAATTTGTAAATGATGGAAAAAACTTTGTCCCGGTCGATCCGCGCGATCTGCCTGGGCGGCATGACCCTCGGCATGCACGTTGCCACCGCCCAGGAAGCCGGGCAGCCACTGCAGCGCGTCGAAGTCACCGGCTCGCGCATCCGCCAGGTCGACCTGGAAACCGCGCAACCGATCCAGGTGATGAGCCAGGAACAGATCCAGAAGAGCGGCCTGGTCACCGTTGGCGACATCCTGAGCAACCTGTCGTCGGCAGGCGGCGAACCGGCCTTCAGCAAGGGCGGCGCCCTGAACAGCAACCGCGAAAGCGGCGGCCAGTACATCAACCTGCGCAACCTGGAATCGAAGCGCCTGCTGGTGCTGGTGGACGGCAAGCGCTGGACCCAGACCGTGGACGGCTTCACCGACGTCTCCACCGTGCCGGCAGCCATGATCGAGCGCATCGAAGTCCTGAAGGACGGCGCCTCGTCGATCTACGGCTCGGACGCGATCGCGGGCGTGGTCAACATCATCCTGAAGAAATCGCTGACCGGCGGCCAGATCAGCCTGTACACCGGCGCCAACGAAAAGGCCGACGGCCGCAACAAGGACTTCTCGCTGACCTATGGCGCCGGCGACGACAAGGCCTCGCTGATGTTCGGCCTGTCGCACACCACCCAGGGCGCGGTCTGGCCGGGCACCCGCAACATCACCTCGACCACCGGCGGCCCGAACCACCCGACCGCAGGCCTGGGCGTCGGCCCATGGGGCCAGATCCGTCCGGTCGCCGCCAACGGCGGCCCGGGCACCGGTTTCAACAAGGTCCTGAACCACACCGGCAGCTATGACGGCAAGGGCGTCGGCGCCGACCCGCGCAACCCGGCCAACTACCACGCGACCGGCACCGGCGCTGACGACCGCTACAACACGTCGCAGGACACGACGTTCATCATGCCGAACAAGCTGGACACGATCTTCACCAAGGGCCGGATCCAGCTGCCGAAGGACATCACCCTCAGCACCACCGCGATGTACTCGCAGCGCAAGTCGACCCAGCAGCTGGCCGGCTACCCGCTGCGCTCGGACAGCCAGCCGGGCTTCCCCGTCTATGTCGACAAGGACCACTACTGGAATCCATACGGCAACCAGGTAGCGGGCGCCGGCAATGGCCAGGATCTGTTCTTCAACCGCCGCACGATCGAAGTGCCGCGCGTGACCGAGAACGAAAGCCGCACCCTGCACCTGGATGCCGCACTGGAAGGCAACTTCGAGCTGCGCGGCCTGCCGTGGAACTGGAGCGCCGCCTACAACTACAACGAGGTGTCGGGCACCTCCAACAGCACCGGCAACCTCAACCTGTTCAACCTGAAGAAGGCGCTGGGACCGTCGTTCCGGAACGCGTCCGGCCAGATCCAGTGCGGCACTCCGGGCAAGCCGATCGCGCTGGCAGAGTGCGTGCCGTTCAACATCCTGGGCGGCCCGTCGGCCTCGACGCCGGAAGCGCTGGCCTATGTGATGTCCAACGGCCAGGCCAGCTTCGGCAGCAAGGTCAGCAGCGCCAACCTCGATCTCTCCGGTGAAGTGCTGCAGCTGCCGGCCGGCGCGCTCGCGGTCGCGGGCGGTGTCGAGCACCGCGAAGTCGAAGGCTACGACCGTCCTGACCAGTTCGCGCAATCCGGCTTCTCGACCGACCTGGCGGGCAACCCGACCTTCGGCAAGTACATCGTGCGCGAAGCCTACCTGGAAGCGAACATCCCGGTGCTGAAGAACGTGCGCTTCGCCGAACACCTGAGCTTCAACCTGGCCACCCGCTACTCGGACTACAGCAACTTCGGCAACACGACCAACAGCAAGATCAGCTTCATGTACAAGCCGGTCAAGGACATCCTGACCCGCGGTACCTATGCCGAAGGCTTCCGTGCGCCGACCGTGGGCGATACCTTCGGTGGCGGCACCCAGTCGTACGACACCTACCTGGACGCCTGCGACACCCGATTCGGCGAAGCCGGCCGCAACCCGGGCGTGCTGGCGCGCTGCCTGGCCGCGGGCGTGCCGAACAACTTCCGCCAGATCGACCAGACCGGCGCTCCGATCAAGAGCGTCGGCGGCGCCCAGGGCGGCAGCCCGTTCCAGGCCGGCGCCGGCAATTCCTCGCTGCAACCGGAAACCGCCACCACCGCGACCCTGGGCCTGGTCTACAGCCCGTCCTGGCTGCCGGGCTTCTCGGCAGCGGTGGACTGGTACAACATCAAGGTCGACAACCGCATCAGCGAGATCTCCGCGAACTACGTCGTCGAGCAGTGCTACATCCAGGGCGTGGGTTCGTTCTGCAACGCGATCAAGCGCGATCCGGCGACCGGCGCCATCATCAACCTGTCGCGCGGCAACGCCAACCTGGGCCAGCTGAAGACCGAAGGCTTCGACGTGGCGCTCGGCTACCGCCTGCCGCGCACCCAGTACGGCCAGTTCACCGTGCGCAGCGAAACCTCGTACGTCGACTCGTACATGGTCAAGAATTCGGCGGACGCGCAGTGGTATAACCGTGCGGGCGACTACTTCTACAACCGCGTGAAGTCGAACATGTCGCTGGACTGGAGCCTGGGCAACTGGAGCGCCACCTGGACCGCGCGCTACCAGAGCGGCGTGAACGACGAGTGCTGGGACGTGCAAGCCGGCATCGAGTGCAACCGCCTGAACGACAAGGGCGAATGGGGCACCGGCGTGAACAAGCTCGGCTCGCTGACCTACCACGACGTCAACGTGGGCTACAAGACCCCGTGGAACGGCCGCATCGCACTCGGCATCAACAACCTGTTCGACAAGGGCCCGCGCGTGACCTACCGCGGCGGCGCCGATGCCGCACCGGTCGACGCCGACCTGCCGCTGGACCGCTTCGTCTACGTCCGCTACACCCAGTCGTTCTAAGCAGTACTCCCGGTCCGCAAGGGCCGGGCTGGACGCCTGATCGATGCCCGTCCGGCCATGCCGGGCGGGCATTTTCCACTCCCGCGCCACCGCTTGCGCGCGACAAGGTATCATGGCGGCTTGCCGGCCGTTGGCCGGCGCTTTTTTTTTGCATGCGATGATCAAACTCAAGAACGACAAAGACCTGGCCAAGATGCGCGTGGCGGGCCGGCTGGCGGCCGAAGTGCTGGAAATGATCGGCGAATACGTCGTCCCGGGCGTGTCGACCGAGGAACTGGACCGCCGCTGCCACGACTACATCCGCAAGGTGCAGAAGGCGACCCCGGCCAATGTCGGCTACCACGGCTTCCCGAAGACCCTGTGCACCTCGATCAACGGCGTGGTCTGCCACGGCATCCCGAGCGAGAAGGAAGTGCTCAAGGACGGCGACATCATCAATATCGATGTCACCGTGATCAAGGACGGCTGGCACGGCGACACCAGCCGCATGTACTTCGCCGGCACCCCGAGCCCCGAGGCGCAGCGCCTGGTCGAGACCACCTATGACGCCATGATGGCGGGCATCCGCGCGGTGCGCCCCGGCGCACGCCTGGGCGACGTCGGCCACGCGATCCAGAAGCTGGCCGAAGCCGCGGGCTACTCGGTGGTGCGCGACTACTGCGGCCACGGCATCGGCCGCGTCTACCACGAGGAACCGCAGGTGCTGCACTACGGGCGTCCGAACACCGGGCTGCTGCTCAAGGAGGGCATGACCTTCACCATCGAGCCGATGATCAATATCGGCGCGGAAGACGTGGTGCAGCTGGAGGATGGCTGGACCGTGATGACGCGCGACGGCTCCCTGTCGGCGCAGTGGGAGCACATGATTGCGGTGACGAAGAACGGCGCGGAGATCCTGACGCCATGGCCGGGCAAGTAAGTTCTTCCTGACCCGCAGACCAAAAGAAAAGCGCCCCGCAGGGCGCTTTCCTTTTTGGCCTTGGCCGTGGATTACTTCGCGTTCATCAGCGCGACAGTGGTGTCGAGCATGCGGTTCGAGAAGCCCCACTCGTTGTCGTACCACGACGACACCTTCACCAGGCGGCCCGACACCTTGGTCAGGGTCGCGTCGAAGTTCGACGATGCCGGGTTGTGGTTGAAGTCGATCGAGACCAGCGGTTCGGTCTGGTAGGTCAGGATGCCTTTCAGGGCGCCCTCTTCCGCTGCCGCCTTCATCAGCTGGTTGACTTCTTCCACGGTGGTGTCGCGCTTGGCGATGAAGGTCAGGTCGACCAGCGAGACGTTGATGGTCGGGACGCGGATCGCGAAGCCGTCCAGCTTGCCATTCAGCTCAGGCAGCACCAGGCCGACCGCGGCGGCGGCACCGGTCTTGGTCGGGATCATCGACTGGGTGGCCGAACGCGCGCGGCGCAGGTCTTCGTGCATCACGTCGGACAGCACCTGGTCGTTGGTGTAGGCGTGCACGGTGGTCATCAGGCCGGTTTCCAGGCCGATGGCTTCATGCAGCGGCTTGACCAGCGGGGCCAGGCAGTTGGTGGTGCAGGATGCGTTCGAGATCACGGTGTCGGTGCTCTTCAGCACGTCCTGGTTGACGCCGAACACGATGGTCGCGTCCACGTCCTTGCCGCCCGGCGCCGAGATGATGACCTTCTTGGCGCCGCCCTTCAGGTGGGCCGATGCCTTCTCTTTGGTGGTGAAGAAACCGGTGCACTCCAGGACCACGTCCACGCCCAGCTCGCCCCACGGGATTTCGGCCGGGTTACGCTGCGCGAACACGCGGATCGGATCGCCATTGACGATCATCTTGTCGCCATCGACCGTGACGGTGCCCGGGAACTTGCCGTGCGCGGTGTCGTAACGGGTCAGGTGGGCGTTCGATTCTGCGTTGCCCAGGTCGTTGATCGCCACGATCTGGATGTCCTGTTTCTTGCCGCCTTCGTAGAAAGCGCGCAGGACGTTGCGGCCGATGCGGCCATAACCATTGATTGCAACTTTAATCGTCATTACTCTGCTCCTGATTAGAAAAAAAACCTTTTTCCCTACGGAAGAACTTCAGGGCGGGGCACCTCTGCGGCGCCCCGCCCTGGCGGCATTTACGCTGCGATGACAGCCTTGGCCTTGGCGACCACGTTCTCGACGGTGAAGCCGAAGTGCTTGAACAGCACCGGCGCCGGAGCCGATTCGCCGAAGGTGTCGATACCGACCACCGCCCCTTCCAGGCCGACATACTTGTACCAGAAATCGGTCACGCCTGCCTCGATGGCAACACGCGGCACGCCGCGCGGCAGCACGCTCGCCTTGTAGCCGGCGTCCTGGCGCTCGAACACGTCGGTCGACGGGATCGAGACCACGCGCGCGGCGATGCCCTCGCCTGCCAGCGCGTCGGCCGCCTTGACCGCCAGTTCGACTTCCGAACCGGTCGCGATCAGGATGACTTTTGCGTCGGCCGCGTCGCGCAGCACGTAGCCGCCCCTGGCGACGTTCGCGACCTGGGCCGCGTCACGTTCCATGTACGGCAGGTTCTGGCGCGAGAAGATCAGGGTCGTCGGGCCGTCCTTGCGCTGCACCGCCGCGCCCCATGCCACCGCCGATTCGACGGTGTCGCACGGACGCCAGTTGTCCAGGCCCGGGATCAGGCGCAGCGACGAGACGTGCTCGATCGACTGGTGGGTCGGGCCGTCTTCGCCCAGGCCGATCGAGTCGTGGGTGAACACCGAGATCGAACGGATCTTCATCAGGGCCGCCATGCGCAGCGCGTTGCGGCTGTAGTCCGAGAAGGTCAGGAAGGTCGCGCCGAACGGGATGAAGCCGCCGTGCAGGGCCACGCCGTTCTGGATCGCGGCCATGCCGAATTCGCGCACGCCGTAGTTGATGTGGTTGCCCGGGATGCCCGAACGCACCGCCAGCGATTCCTTCCAGTTGGTCAGGTTCGAGCCGGTCAGGTCGGCCGAGCCGCCCAGGAATTCCGGCAGGCTCGGGGCCAGCGCCTGGATCGCGTTCTGGCTCGCCTTGCGGGTGGCGATGGTTTCCTTCTTGTCGACGCAGGCTGCGATGGCGGCGTCCAGCACCTCGCTGAAGTTGCCCGGCAGTTCACCCTTCATGCGGCGCTCGAATTCGGCGGCCAGCTGCGGGTGGGCGTCGCGGTAGGCGCCGAACAGGGTGTTCCACTCGCCTTCCAGCTTGGCGCCGCGTTCCTTGGCGTCCCAGGCTGCGTACAGGTCGGCCGGGATGTCGAACGGGATCGGATCCCACACCAGGTGCTGGCGCACCGCGGCGATTTCCTTGTCGCCCAGCGGGGCGCCGTGGACCTTGTCGCCGCCTTCCAGGTTGGGCGAGCCCTTGCCGATGATGGTCTTGCAGCAGATCAGGGTCGGACGGTCCGACGCCTTGGCCTGCTCGATGGCTGCCGACACGGCGGCGACGTCGTGGCCGTCCACCTTCGGGATCACGTTCCAGCCGTAGGACTCGAAGCGCTTCTGGGTGTCGTCGGTGAACCAGCCTTCGACACGGCCGTCGATCGAGATGCCGTTGTCGTCGTACAGCCAGATCAGCTTGTTCAGGCGCAGGGTGCCGGCCAGCGAGGCCACTTCGTGCGAGATGCCTTCCATCAGGCAGCCGTCGCCCAGGAAGGCGTAGGTGTAGTGGTCCACCACCTCGTAGCCGGGGCGGTTGAATTCATACGACAGCAGCCACTCGGCCAGCGCCATGCCGACCGAGTTCGCGATACCCTGGCCCAGCGGGCCGGTGGTGGTCTCGACGCCGGGGGTGATGCCGACTTCCGGGTGGCCCGGGGTCTTCGAGTGCAGCTGGCGGAAGTCGCGCAGGTCGTCCATCGAGACGTCGTAGCCCGCCAGGTGCAGCAGCGAATAGTGCAGCATCGAGCCATGGCCGTTCGAGAGCAGGAAACGGTCGCGGTTCATCCAGCCCGGATTGGCCGGGTTGTGGCGGTAGTGCTTGTCCCACAGCGCAACGGCGATCTCGGCCATGCCCATTGGCATGCCCGGGTGGCCCGAGTTGGCTTTCTGGACAGCGTCCATCGCCAGCGCGCGGATCGCGTTGGCCATCATGGTGGTGGTTTGCGTAGGTTTCATGGATTAACGGTGCGATGAACAGGAATAGGCAGGGAATGGAATTTGGTGGCGATGGAGCTGGCCGTAGCCCGTTATTTTACCAGACCAGTGTGCTGCCGAATTAAAATGCAGCTTTTGTTCCTCATCCCCAGGTCCTGCATGCCCCGTTTTTACTGTCCCCAGCCGCTCGCCGAAGGCGCCACCATCGACCTGCCGGAGCCGGTCGCCCACCACCTGCACGTGGTGCGCCTGCAACCGGGCGCGGCGCTGACCTTGTTCAATGGACAAGGCGGACAGTACCGCGCCACCCTGGCCGAGATCGGCAAGAAGCGCGCCAGCGCGCGGCTGGACGCCTTCGAGGCGGTCGAGGTCGAGGCGCCCTACCCCGTCACCCTGGCCCAGGCGCTGCCGGAAGGATCGAAGATGGACTGGATCGTCGAAAAGGCGGTCGAACTGGGCGCGGCGGCGATCCAGCCGCTGGCGGCCCGGCGCAGCGTGGTGCGGCTCTCGGGCGAACGGGCCGAAAAGCGCCAGGCCCACTGGGAAGGCGTGGTCGTATCCGCCTCCGAGCAGAGCGGGCGCAACCGGCTGGCGCGCCTGCATCCGCTGGCCGACCTGCATCCCTGGCTGGCCAGCCCCGCCGATGGCCCCCGTATCCTGCTGAGCCCGCGCGCCATCCAGTCCCTGGCCGGCTGGGCGCAGGCCACGCCGCCCCAGGCCGTGACCCTGCTGGTCGGCCCCGAAGGCGGCTTCACCGCCGAGGAAGAAGATGCGGCGCTGGCGGCCGGCGCGCTGGCGCTGTCGATGGGGCCGCGCGTGCTGCGCACCGAGACCGCCGGCCTGGCCGCGCTGGCGATCCTGGCCGGCGCCTGGGGTGCGATCTAGGCGGCGCGCGCCTATATATATAGTAGGCGCGCGAACCCGACCCAAAAAATAAAAAAACCCCGGTGGCAGGCTGACCTGCCACCGGGGTTGTAGACGACTACCCGGTTAGAACGTGTAGTTCAGGCCGAGGCTGAAGTAGCGGCCAACCGCGCCGGCCTGGTGCATGGCCGAGTTGTACTGGCTCAGGTTGTTGCCGGCGCTGCCGTAGGTGGCGACGTCGACTGGCGGCTCGCGGTCGAACACGTTCAGGATCGTGCCCTTCAGCATCAGGTTTTCGCTGAGCTTGTAGGTGACGTTCAGGTTGGTGCTCGCGAACGAACGGATGGTGCAGTAGTTGATCGGCGTGCCGTTCAGGTCGAAGAAGGTGCGTCCGGCCACGTCGTGCGCCGCGGTCTTGCAGTCGGTGGCGCCCACCGACGGATCGAGCGCCGAGTACTTGTCGACCCAGTTCACGGTGGTGGTGATGTTCAGCGGACCACGGTCCCAGCCCAGCGTGAAGTTGGCGCGGTTCTTCGGATTGCCGGTGTTGCCGCCGACCGCCGAAGGACCGTGGGTGCCGGCCAGCTGGATCTTCTCCTTGCCGGTATCGATCTCGTAGCCGAACATGTGGTTGAAGTTCAGGCTGGTGCGCAGGTTGCCCAGCGAGCCCAGGCGCAGGCGGTACGACCAATCCAGTTCGACGCCATGGGTTTCCACGCCGCCGACGTTGATGTACGGCGTCGGACCGTAGGCGATGGTGCCGACCGACGGGGTGCCGACGAAGGTGCCGCCCTTGCCGTCCGAGATATCCATCGGCACGACCGGGTTGCGCACCCAGGTCGGGGTGAAGCCCGGCACCGTCACGGCCGAGGTGATCTGGCCGGTCATCTTGATGCGGTAGTAGTCGACGATGACCGACATGTCCTTGATCGGCTCGACCAGCAGGCCCAGCGTGTAGCTCTTTGCCTTTTCCGGCTCGACATCGTTGTCGGTGGTCTGCACGTAGGTCGGCTGGATGCCGCAGGCCGCCGGCACGTTGCCGGCGGTGTTGCGGTTGCCGTCCGCGCACAGGATCGGATCGTTGATGCCGTTGAACAGGAAGAACGAACCGGCGTTGCCCACTTCGGCCGGGTTCGGCGCGCGGAAGCCCTTGGCGAAGGTGCCGCGCAGCGCGATCTTGCTCGACGGCGACCACTTGAACTTGGCCGCCGGCGTGAACGAATTGCCATAGGTGTCGTAGTGGTCGTAGCGCGCCGAGGCGCTCAGTTCCAGGCTCTTGATCGGATTCGCGCCCAGTTCGGCGAACACGGCGCTGTTGGTTTCCTCGCCGACCACGAAGGCCGTGGTGTTGGCCACCTGGCCGGTCAGGGTCGGACCTGCCGCAGGCGAGTTCTGCTCGCGCTTGTGCCAGTGCGCGCCGACCGCCGCCTTGAGCGAGCCTTCGCCCAGCTGCATCAGTTCGCGGCTGGCGCTGGCGTCGAAGTAGGTCATTTCCGACTCGAGGGTGTTCGAGAAGCGTGGCGAGACCTGGGCGATCACGCCCGGATGGTTGCCGCCGAGCGGATTGAAGCTGCCGTTCAGGATGGCCGCCTGCAGCGCGGGACGGTCGATGTAGCCGCTGTAGTCGATCTCGGTCTTGACCTTGCTGTAGCCCAGCGCGGCATTCACGTCCCAGCCGATGGCGCTGCCGTTCAGGTCGGCGGCGAAGCGGGTCGAGCGCGAGGTGTTGTCGGTCGAGGTGGCTGCGCCGGCTTCGTTGATGTAGCCGTACAGGCGCGCCGGGGCGCCCAGCCTGTTGAGCGGATTGGCGGCCGGGATGCGGGTGTTGGCGATGCGGCCCACGCCCGGGGTCAGCTTGCCGTTCACATAGGTCGTGGTGCCGGCGAAGGTGGTCGGCGCGAAGGTCGCCGGTGTGCCGCGGTTGTTGGCGCTGTGACGCTCGAACATCGAGGCTTTCGTGGACAGCGTCCAGTTGTCGCCCAGCTTCTTGGTGGCGCCCACCAGGATGTTCAGGTTGTCCGACGCGGGCTGCAGGAAGGACCAGGTGTCGCGCACGCTGCACTGGCCGGCGCGGTACAGCTGGAAGTTGCAGCTCGGGTCCAGGAACTGGTAGTTGGCCGGATTGTTGACGCCGCCGGCGCCGGTATCGTTGTACAGGAACGGGGTGCTGGCCGCGGTCAGGAAGCTGTTCAGCGGAGTCGGGATGCCGCGGCGCACATCGTAGCCGCCGCGCGAGCGGTAGTCGCCGCTGGCCCACTCGCGGTGGTCGCGCTGCGACAGCTTGATCGCACCGGAGTCGCGGTATTCGACGCTGGCGAAGACGTTGTAGCCCTGCTCGTCCAGGTCACCGAAACCGGTGGTGATGGACGCCTTCTTGGTGCGTCCGCCGCCGTGCTGCGAATTGCCGGCCTCGGCATTGAAGCGGGTGCCATTGAATTTCTTCTTCAGGATGATGTTGACCACGCCGGCCACCGCGTCCGAACCGTACAGCGCCGATGCGCCGTCCTTCAGGACTTCGACACGGTCGATCAGGTCGAACGGGATCGACGAGACGTCGACGAAGGAGCGCTGGCCATCGTCCGACAGCGGGTAGGACGCCATGCGGTGGCCGTCGATCAGCACCAGGGTCAGGCCGACGGTCAGGCCGCGCAGCGAGACGCCCGAGGCGCCGTTGGCGAAGGCGCCGGGGAAGCCGGTGCCGAGCGCGCCCTGGCCGTTGGCGGCCAGGTCGCTCAGGATTTCCGCGATCGAGGTCTTGCCGGTCTTGACCATTTCCTCGGCGGTGATCACCTGGATCGGGCTCGGGGTTTCGAGGTCCGAACGGCTGATCAGCGAGCCGGTCACGACCACGCGCTGCGGGGCCGCGCCTGCGGTTTCCGTGGTCTGCGCAATGGCAGGAGCGGCGCCGGCGAGCGCGCCGCTGGCGATCGCGCAAGTGATCGCGAAGGGCAGCGACTTCAATTTGAACGTCATGGATACTTCTCCTTCAGGGCTTTTCTTAAAGTGGTTTGTACCCGCACCGCCAGCGCGGGTGTCTCCTGAACCCCGAGCACAAAAATCGCCCCTCACCGGGAAATCCCGGCCGACAGGAGGATTGATGACGTCTGAACTATTGCCCCGCTGCGCGATGCGTCGCACCGGAACGCCGATGCTGCCGACTAATGTTTATTGCAAACCAAACATTATTTCGTAAATACATCAAACCATAACGAAAGCGAAAGTGTCAACGAAGCACTAGTCCATGCGCGGATGCGCCACGGCGCATGCATGAAGAACCGAAGTGGGATGAAGGAGATTGACGCATCGCAACAATTTGGTCGGGATGCCGCACAAAAAGAGCCGGCGGCGCTTCGTATTGACAGTATTTTTTGACACAGTTGCGTTGCAGCACGCGCGCCGCGCACACAGGATTTCCAAGCCAATGGCCCAGTCATCCGATGAATTCTTGGCACATAGAAATGTGCCGAGTTATCAATATTTATAAGTCGCAAAAAAGCAACATCGCGGCCATACTTGCCGGCACGAGAACAGCAGACAGAAAAAAGCCCCGCCGGCTGGATCTGCCGACGGGGCTTGGTGCTTGCATGCAGCGGCATCGTTGCCGCTGCACGATTCAGGCGCTTAGAACGTGTAGTTCAGGCCCAAGCTGAAGAAACGGCCAACCGCGCCGGCCTGGTGCATGGCCGAGTTGTACTGGCTCAGGTTGTTGCCGGTGCTGCCGTAGGTGGCGACGTCGACTGGCGGCTCGCGGTCGAACACGTTCAGGATCGTGCCCTTCAAGGTCAGGTTGTCGCTGAGCTTGTAGATCACGTTCAGGTTGGTGCTCGCGAACGAACGGATGGTGCAGTAGTTGGCTGGCGTACCGTTCAGGTCGAAGAAGGTACGGCCGGCCACGTCGTGCGCCGCGGTCGAGCAGTTGGTCGCGCCCACCGACGGATCGAGCGCCGAGTACTTGTCGACCCAGTTCACGGTGGCGGTGACGTTCAGCGGACCACGGTCCCAGCCCAGCGTGAAGTTGGCGCGGTTCTTCGGATTGCCGGTGTTGCCGCCGACTGCCGAAGGACCGTGGGTGCCGGCCAGCTGGAAGGTCTCGGTGCCGGTATCGATCTCGTAGCCGAACATGTGGTTGAAGTTCACGCTGGTGCGCAGGTTGCCCAGCGAACCCATACGCATGCGGTAGGACAGGTCCAGCTCGACGCCATGGGTTTCCACGCCGCCGACGTTGGTGTACGGGGTCGGGCCGTAGGCGATGGTACCGACCGACGGGGTGCCGACGAAGGTGCCGCCGTTGCCGTCCGAGATATCCATCGGCACGACCGGGTTACGCACCCAGGTCGGGGTGAAGCCAACCGACACGGCCGAGGTGATCTGGCCGGTCATCTTGATGTGGTAGTAGTCCACGATCATCGACAGGTCCTTCATCGGCTCGAGCAGCAGGCCGACCGTGTAGGTCTTGGCCTTTTCCGGCGCGACATCCGCTTCGGTGGTCTGGACGTAGGTCGGCTGGATGCCGCAGGCCGCCGGCACGTTGCCGGCGGTGTTGCGGTTGCCGTCCGCGCACAGGATCGGATCGTTGATGCCGTTGAACAGGAAGAACGAACCGGCATTGCCCACTTCCGACGGATTCGGCGCGCGGAAGCCCTTGGCGAAGGTGCCGCGCAGCGCGAACTTGCTCGACGGCGACCACTTGAACTTGGCCGCCGGCGTGAACGAATTGCCGTAGGTGTCGTAGTGGTCGTAGCGTGCCGAAGCGCTCAGCTCCAGGCTCTTGATCGGATTCGCGCCCAGTTCCGCGAACACGGCGCTGTTGGTTTCCTCGCCGACCACGAAGGCCGAGGTGTTGGCCACCTGGCCGTTCCGGGTCAGGCTTGCCGCAGGCGAGTTCTGCTCGCGCTTGTGCCAGTGCGCGCCGACCGCCGCCTTGAGCGAGCCTTCGCCCAGCTGCATCAGCTCGCGGCTGGCGCTGGCGTCGAAGTAGGTCATGTCCGACTCGAGGGTGTTCGAGAAGCGTGGCGAGACCTGGGCGATCACGCCCGGGCTGTTGCCGCCGAGCGGATTGAAGCTGCCGTTCAGGATGGCCGCCTGCAGCGCGTTACGGTCGATGTAGCCGCTGTAGTCGATCTCGGTCTTGACCTTGCTGTAGCCTGCCGCGGCATTCACGTCCCAGCCGATGGCGCTGCCGTTCAGGTCGACGGCGAAGCGGGTCGAGCGCGAGGTGTTGTCGGTCGAGGTGCCGGCGCCGGCTTCGGTGATGTAGCCGTACAGGCGCGCCGGGGCGCCCAGCCTGTTGAGCGGATTGGCGGCCGGGATGCGGGTGTTGGCGATGCGGCCCACGCCCGGACGCAGCACGCCGTCGTTGAAGGTGGTCGTGCCGGCGAAGGTGGTCGGCGAGAAGGCCGGCGGCGTGCCGCGGTTGTTGGCGCTGTGGCGCTCGAACAGCGAGGCTTTCGTGGACAGCGTCCAGTTGTCGCCCAGCTTCTTGGTGGCGCCCACCAGGACGTTCAGGTTGTCCGACGGCGGCTGCAGGTAGGACCAGGTGTCGCGCACCATGCACTGGCCGGCGCGGTACAGCTGGAAGTTGCAGCTCGGGTCCAGGAACTGGTAGTTGGCCGGGTTGTTGACGCCGCCGGCGCCGGTATCGTTGTACAGGAACGGGCTGCTGGCCGGGGTCAGGAAGCTGTTCAGCGTGGTCGGGATGCCGCGGCGCACATCGTAGCCGCCGCGCGAGCGGTAGTCGCCGCTGGCCCATTCGCGGTGGTCGCGCTGCGACAGCTTGATCGCCTCGGCGTCGCGGTACTCGACGCTGGCGAAGACGTTGTAGCCCTGCTCGTCCAGGTCACCGAAGCCGGTGGTGATCGAGGCCTTCTTGGTGCGCGCGCCGCCGTGCTGCGAGTTGCCGGCCTCGGCGTTCAGGCGGGTGCCGTTGAATTTCTTCTTCAGGATGATGTTGACCACGCCGGCCACCGCGTCCGAACCGTACAGCGCCGATGCGCCGTCCTTCAGCACTTCGACGCGGTCGATCAGGTCGAACGGGATCGACGAGACGTCGACGAAGGAGCGCTGGGCGTCGTCCGACAGCGGGTAGGACGCCATGCGGTGGCCGTCGATCAGCACCAGGGTCAGGCCGACGGTCATGCCGCGCAGCGAGACGCCCGAGGCGCCGTTGGCGAAGGCGCCGGGGAAGCCAGTGCCGAGCGCGCCCTGGCCGTTGGCGGCCAGGTCGCTCAGGATTTCAGCGACCGAGGTCTTGCCGCTCTTGACCATTTCCTCGGCGGTGATCACCTGGATCGGGCTCGGGGTCTCGAGGTCGGTACGGCTGATCAGCGAGCCGGTCACGACCACGCGCTGCGGAGCCGCGCCTGCGGTTTCCGTGGTCTGCGCAATGGCAGGAGCAGCGCCGGCGAGCGCGCCGCTGGCGATCGCACAGGTAATCGCGAAAGGCAGCGACTTCAATTTAAACGTCATGAATACTTTCTCCTTCTGGGTTTTCTTTGAAAGTGATTTGTGGCCCGCGCCGGTAATACCGCCGCAGGCTGTCTCCGACAAACCTGCACGCCGGAATGCACGCTTCCCGCCAGGCTCAAGCCGGGCCCTTGCCTGGTGCTGGAAATGGAAGACCGCTGTTTTTGCCTCTAATACTGCGTTTGCTATCGCCGCTTTTTTAAGCGACGTTATTTGTCACCCCGCCCATCCGAACGGACAGTCTTCATCAATCTTTGGCTCTAGACCAAACATTATTTGAGTGATACATAAAACCATATCAAATCCGAAAGTGTCAACAAAGCACGAGATCGTGCCGCAACTAAAAACAACAATAAAAATACATATAATGTTATGTGCTTAACACTGGTGCAGCGCAACATAGAAATGGATCATCTGACAGAGAGTGTTGTCGCATCACCCACCATTACCGTTAGTTAGATTACTTTGACGGCAGTTTCCCCAACTTTGCAGTGCAGCACGGAAGGATTCAAAAGAACTTCAAACAGATCCGGAATGCCAGAAAAGGCATGGACTATTCTTTGTGCGCCATATTGGAATACATCTTCAGGCAGTTGCGGGAAAACAACATTACATTTTGAGATACGTCCGGGCGTCCAAAGTGGGCCATGCGCAGCCGCGCCGGCCACGGCAGGGACGAGGTAAAATAGCGGTTTCCCCGCTTCACTTTTGTTGCCTCACTAGCAACCTCCCTCCATGCTCCGAATCAACGAACTCAAACTGCCCCTGAACCATCCGGAACCCGCGCTGCGCGAAGCCATCCTGGCCCGTCTCGGCATCCCGGACGCCGACCTGATCGACTTCAGCGTTTTCAAGCGCAGCTATGACGCCCGCAAGAAAGCGGCGATCGTCCTGATCTACGCGATCGACGCCGAGGTCCGCAACGAAGCGGCGGTGCTGGCGCGCCTGGCGCGCGACCAGCACGTGATGCCCGCTCCCGACACCGGCTACAAATTCGTCCAGGCCGCCAGGCCGGCGCCGGGCACGCCGCGTCCGATCGTGGTCGGCACCGGTCCTTGCGGCCTGTTCGTGGCCCTGGTGCTGGCGCAGATGGGCCTGAATCCGCTGGTGCTGGAACGCGGCAAGATCGTGCGCGAACGGACCGTCGATACCTTCGGCTTCTGGCGCAAGCGCAAGCTCAATACCGAATCGAACGTGCAGTTCGGCGAGGGCGGGGCCGGCACTTTTTCGGACGGCAAGCTGTACAGCCAGATCAAGGACCCGAAGCATTACGGCCGCAAGGTGCTGACCGAGTTCGTGAAGGCCGGCGCGCCGGAGGAAATCATGTACGTCAGCAAGCCCCACATCGGCACCTTCCGCCTGGTCAAGATGGTCGAGCAGATGCGCGCCGAGATCGTCGCCCTGGGCGGCGAGATCCGCTTCCAGACCCGGGTCGAGGACGTGCTGATCGATGAAAGCGGGGGCGAGCGCCAGGTGGTCGGCGTGCGCCTGGCGGACGGCGAGGAAATCCCGACCCGCCACCTGGCGATGGCGATCGGCCACAGCGCGCGCGACACCTTCCAGATGCTGTACGACCGCGGCGTCTACATCGAGGCCAAGCCGTTCTCGATCGGCTTCCGGGTCGAGCACCCGCAATCCCTGATCGACGTCTGCCGCTTCGGCCCGAACGCCGGCAACAAGCTGCTCGGCGCCGCCGACTACAAGATCGTGCACCACGCCTCGAACGGCCGCTCGGTCTACAGCTTCTGCATGTGCCCGGGCGGCACCGTGGTGGCCGCCTCCTCGGAAGAAGGCCGCGTGGTCACCAACGGCATGAGCCAGTACTCGCGCGCCGAGCGCAACGCCAACAGCGCGATCGTGGTCGGCATCACCCCCGACGACTATCCGGGCCACCCGCTGGCCGGCATCGCCTTCCAGCGCGAACTGGAATCGCGCGCCTATGTACTGGGCGGCAGCAACTATGACGCGCCGGGCCAGCTGATGGGCGACTTCGTGCGCGGCGTGCCCTCGAAGGAGTTCGGATCGGTGACCCCGTCGTTCCGCCCGGCCGTGCACCTGACCGACCTCGCCCCGTCGCTGCCGGAATACGCGATCACGGCGATGCGCGAAGCCTTCGTCGCGTTCGACAAGCAGATCAAGGGCTACTACAAGGAAGACGCGGTGCTGACCGGAGTCGAGACCCGCACCTCCTCGCCGATCCGCATCAAGCGCCACGACGATACGCTCCAGAGCCTGAACACGCGCGGCCTGTTCCCGGCCGGCGAAGGCGCGGGCTACGCCGGCGGCATCCTGTCGGCCGCGGTGGACGGCATCAAGGTCGCGGAAGCGGTGGCCCTGGCGATGGCCGGATGACCCGGGCCGGCGCGCTCGCACCCGGCCTGGCGATCCTGGCCTCGATGGTGTCGGTGAATGCCGGCGCCGCCTGGGCCAAGCACCTGTTTCCCGTGGTCGGCAGCGCCGGCGTGACGGCCCTGCGGGTCGGCATCGCGGCCCTGCTCTTGATGTCGGTCACGCGTCCCTGGCGCACGCCCCTGCGGCGGCCCGATGCCCTCAACGTGGCCATCTATGGCCTGATGCTGGGCGCCATGAACCTGCTGATCTACGGCGCGTTCGCGCGCATCCCGATCGGGATCGCGGTGGCGATCGAAGTCACCGGCCCGCTCGCGGTCGTGATCCTGTCCTCGCGCCGCGCGCGCGATTTCGCCTGGGTGGCCTGCGCCGCGGCCGGCCTGTGGCTGCTGCTGCCGCTGCACGCCGGGGCCGCCGCCCTCGACCCGGTGGGCGTGGCGTATGCGCTGGGCGCGGCGTTCTGCTGGGCGATGTACATCGTGTTCGGCAAGCGTGTGTCGGCGCTGGGCGGAGGACGGGCGGTGGCCTGGGGCATGCTGGCGGCCAGCGTGTTCGCGGTGCCGGTCGGCGTGGCCACGGCCGGCGCGGCGCTGTTCACGCCGGCCATGCTGCTGGGCGGGCTGAGCGTGGCCCTGCTCTCCAGCGCCCTGCCCTATACGCTCGAAATGATGGCGCTGGCGCGCCTGCCGCAGCGCGTGTTCGGGATCCTGGTCAGCGCCGGCCCGGCGGTTGCGGCGCTGGCCGGCTTCCTGATGCTGGACGAGCGCCTGGCGGCGCAGCAGTGGCTGGCGATCTTGCTGGTGATCTTCGCGTCGGCGGGTGCGGCTGCCACGGCGCAGCGCGCCTAGATCCACCCTGCCTTCTTGAACTTCCGGTACAGGTAGCCGCACACGCCCACCATGGTCAGCAGCGCCAGCGGATAGCCGTACTTCCACTTCAGCTCCGGCATGAACTCGAAGTTCATGCCCCACACCCCGGCGAAGGCCGTGAAGACGGCGAAGATCGCCGCATACGAGGCCAGGCGCTTGCTGATGTCGTTCTCTTCGATCGCGACCATCGACAGCGTGACCTGGATCGCGGTGTTGATCGTGTCGCGGATCGCGTCCAGCCGGCCGGCGATGCGGAACAGGTGGTCGTGCACGTCGCGGAAGTAATCCTGGGTGTCGCACACGATGGTAGGCACCCGGCCGCCGTACAGGCGGCCGATCGCGTCCAGCAGCGGGATCACGGCATGGCGCAGCACCTGCGACTTGCGCTTGAGCGCGTACAGGCGCTCGATATTCGCGCGCTGCTCGCCCACCCGGCCGAAGATGTGGTCCTCGATCGATTCGAGCTCGGACTCGAGCATGTCGACCACCGGGAAATAGCGGTCGACCACGGCGTCGACCAGCGCGTACAGCACGAAGCCGGCGCCCTTGCGCAGCTGGTGCGGCTCGCGCTCGGCGCGCGCGCGCACCCCGAGGAAGCCCTGGTTGGCGTCGCGCCGCACCGACAGCACATAGTTGGGACCGGCGAAGATGGCGACTTCGCCGACGTTCAGCTCATCTCCGCCGAGCTCGACGATCTGGGCCACCATGAACACGTTGTCACCGTACTCCTCCATCTTGGGACGCTGGTGGCCGCGCGCGGCATCCTCCACGGCCAGCTCGTGCAGGGCGAACTCTTCCTGCATGGTGAGGATCTCGTCCTTCGTGGGATCGCGCAGGGCGACCCAGACGAAGGTGTCGGGTTGCTTCAGGTACTCGCTGATGTCCTCGACGGGGACATCGGACAGCTTCTTGCCTTCCTGGTAGGCGACACAGTTGATCAGCATGGATAAGGGTAAGGTAATACGGGCGGATGACGAAGATGCATGAGCTTACACCATCGCCCCCGCCCCGCCCCTTACTCGTCGCGCGCGCCGTCGATCCCCAGTTCCACGATCTTGCGGGTGATCGTGTTGCGCCCGATCCCGAGCCGCATCGCGGCGTCGTTCTTGCGTCCGTGCGTGTGCTTCAGGGCGGTACGGATCAGGGCCGACTCGAACTGGCGGCCGAGCACGTCCATCACATCCATCTGGCCGGCGCTGAGCATGCCGGCGGCCTGCAGTTCGAGCAGGCCGATCCAGCCCTCCGGCGACAGCGGCAGCGCCGGCATGCCGCCGTTGCCGTTGCCGTTGCCGTTGCCGTTGGCGGCAGCCAGCGGCGCCGCAACAGCGGCGCTGGCCACCATCCCGTCGGCCAGCGGCACCGCCGGCTGCTGGCCCTGGGTCAGGTCGCGCGGCAGGTCCTTGACCTCGACCGTCTGGCCCGGGGCCATCACGGTGATCCAGTTGCACAGGTTTTCCAGCTGGCGCACGTTGCCCGGCAGTTCCAGGCCGGCCAGGAAACGCATCGCCTGCTCGCTCATGCGCTTCGGCTCGACGCCCAATTGTCGTGCACTCTGCACCAGGAAGTGGCGCGCCAGGATCGGGATGTCCTCGCTGCGCTCGCGCAGGGACGGCAGGCGCAGGCGGATCACGTTCAGGCGGTGGTACAAGTCTTCGCGGAACAGGCCGTCGCGCACCCGCTGTTCCAGGTTCTGGTGGGTGGCCGCGATCACGCGCACATTGGCCTTCACCGGCTGGTGGCCGCCCACGCGATAGAAGTGCCCGTCGGACAGCACGCGCAGCAGGCGCGTCTGCAAGTCGAAAGGCATGTCGCCGATCTCGTCCAGGAACAGGGTGCCGCCCTCGGCCTGCTCGAAGCGGCCGCGCCGCATCGCCTGCGCGCCCGTGAACGCGCCGCGCTCGTGGCCGAACAGTTCCGATTCCAGCAGGTCCTTCGGGATCGCGGCGGTGTTCAGTGCGATGAAGGGCTGCTGGGCGCGCGGGCTGTGCTTGTGCAGGGCGCGCGCCACCAGTTCCTTGCCGCTGCCCGACTCGCCCGTGATCAGGACCGTCACGTTCGACTGCGACAGGCGGCCGATGGCGCGGAACACTTCCTGCATCGCCGGCGCCTGGCCCAGGATCTCCGGGGTCTCGGTCGGCGCCGCCTCGACGCTGGCTTCGCGCAGGCTCTCTTCCAGTGCGCGCCGGATCAGGGCGACGGCCTTGTCGATGTCGAAGGGCTTGGCCAGGTAGTCGAAGGCGCCGCCCTGGAACGAGGCGACCGCCGAGTCGAGGTCGGAAAACGCGGTGATGATGATGACCGGCAGGCCGGGATGGCGCGCCTTGACCGCCTGCAGCAGGTCGATGCCGGATTCGCCCGGCATGCGGATGTCCGACACCAGCACCTGCGGCGTATCGGTGTCGAAGGCTGCCAGGGCCTCGCGCGCGTTGGCGAAGCTGCGGGTCTCCAGGCTCTCGCGCGCCAGGGCTTTTTCCAGCACCCAGCGGATCGATGCATCGTCGTCGACAATCCAGATTGGTTTCATGTATTCGTGTTTCCCGCAACATGGATTCAATGGGGACTGGCCGGCCGGCGCACCGGGGCGGAGCAGCGTCCGCGCTTATGGCAGCGGCAGCAGGATCCGGAAATCCGTCAGTCCAGGCCGGCTTTCGCACTCGATCACGCCCAGGTGCTGTTGCACGAAGGTCTGCGCCAAGGTGAGTCCGAGACCGCTGCCGCCGTCGCGCCCGGAGACGAGCGGATAGAAGATGCGGTCGCGGATCTCGGGCGCGATGCCCGGTCCATTGTCAATGATATGCAAGTCTAATGCCAGCCCGTATCGGACCTTGGCCAGGGTCACCTGGCGCGCCACGCGGGTGCGCAGCACGATCTCGGCGTCGCCCTGTGCGATGCGGCTTTGCAGGGCCTGGGCGGCGTTGTGGGCGATGTTGAGCACGACCTGGATCAGCTGCTCCATGTCGCCGCGGAATTCGGGAATCGAGGCGTCGTAGTCGCGCCGGATCGTCAGGCCTTGCGGAAACTCGGCCAGGATCAGGCTGCGCACCCGCTCGCACACTTCGTGGATGTTGACGTCGCCGACGATGTGCGGCTTGCGGTGCGGCGCCAGCAGCCGGTCGACCAGGGTCTGCAGGCGGTCGGCTTCCTTGATGATGACCTGGGTGTACTCCTGCAGGTCGGCCAGGTGGTGCGGCGGCAGTTCGAGTTCGAGCAGCTGGGCCGCGCCGCGGATCCCGCCGAGCGGGTTCTTGATCTCGTGCGCCAGGTTGCGGATCAGCTCCTTGTTGGCCTGGCTCTGGTCGAGGATGCGTTCCTCGCGGTCGAGCTTGAGCTGCTGGACGTTCTCGCGCAGCTCGATCAGGAGCTCGCCTTGCCCCAGGGCGCAGACGATGCTGTTCACGTGCAGCGGTTCGCGACCGCTGCGCTGCAGGGTCAGGTCCTGGCGCAGGTCGGCGTACTGGTGGATCAGCACCTGGTTGCACAGCGCCGCCAGCTCCATGCCGTTAAGGAACAGGTCGGGCAGCCGGTGGCGCTGCAGCGACTTGAGGGATAGCTCGAGCAGGTTCTCGGCGGCAGGATTAGCGTAGTGCACCTGACCGGCGCCATCGGTCAGCAGCACGGCCGAGGCCAGCAGGTCGAGGCCGGCGTAACGGGAGCCTGTCTCGGTGCTGCTCATCGGATATTCGCGATCTCGCGCCGCAGCGCCTCGACATTGCGTTCGGTACGGCCAATTTCTTCGCGCATGGATGCCACCCTTTCCTGGTATTTGGCGTAGTTGCGTTCGTTGCCCTGGCGTTCGGGCTCGCCATTGTTGAAGTCGCGCTTCAGGTCGGCCAGCTTCTTTTCCTCGAAACGCAGTTCATCGTTGAGGATCTCGCGGCGGTCGTCGTCGCGCGCGCGCTGCTGGGCGCTGTCGACGCGCGGGAAGGCGGCCGGCGCGACGCCCGCGGCCGGCCCCGGGTTGCTGGGGCGCACGGACGGGATCGGCGCGGAAGCGCGCGGCGCCGGCGGCGTATAGCCCGGCAGGTCGAGCAGCTTGCAGCCGCGCCGGTTGCTGTCGGTGAATTCGACCCGCCCTTCGGCATCGACACATTTGTAGACGGGGCTCTGGGCCAGGGCTCCGTTCGACAGGGCCAGCCCTGCCGTCAGCGCGACCGCGCCACGGCGGAGTAACATGCTTGTCATTCGCATCAGAAAGAAAGCTGCACAATAAAAGTGCACATAGTGTAGTCCACCGCGACTATACCCGATCCCGAAAACAACACGGGGAAAGCCATGGCTTTCCCCGTATTTGTTACACAGCCTGGCAGCCAGTGATGCCAGGCTGCAACAGTCGGATTACGACGAGTAGTACATGTCGAATTCGGCCGGGTGCGGGGTCATGCGCATGCGCTGCACTTCCTGCATCTTGAGGTCGATGTAGGCATCGATCATGGCGTCGCTGAACACGCCGCCGCGGGTCAGGAACTCGCGGTCCTTGTCCAGGGCTTCCAGGGCTTCTTCCAGCGATGCGCACACGGTCGGGATCAGCTTGTCTTCTTCCGGCGGCAGGTGGTACAGGTCCTTGGTCGCGGCTTCGCCCGGGTGGATCTTGTTCTGGATGCCGTCCAGGCCGGCCATCAGCAGCGCGGCGAAGCACAGGTAGACGTTGGCCAGCGGATCCGGGAAGCGGGTCTCGATGCGGCGGCCTTTCGGGTTCGCCACGTGCGGGATGCGGATCGATGCCGAACGGTTGCGGGCCGAGTAAGCCAGCTTGACCGGCGCTTCGAAGCCCGGCACCAGGCGCTTGTACGAGTTGGTGCCCGGGTTGGTGATCGCGTTCAGTGCGCGGGCGTGCTTGATGATGCCGCCGATGTAGAACAGCGCGGTTTCCGACAGGCCGGCATAGCCGTCGCCTGCGAACAGGTTCTTGCCGTCTTTCCAGATCGACTGGTGCACGTGCATGCCCGAGCCGTTATCGCCAGCCATCGGCTTCGGCATGAAGGTCGCGGTCTTGCCGTAGCTGTGGGCCACGTTCCAGATCACGTACTTCATGTTCTGGGTCCAGTCGGCGCGCTCGATCAGGGTCGAGAAACGGGTGCCGATTTCGTTCTGGCCGGCGCCGGCCACTTCGTGGTGGTGCACTTCGACCGGGATGCCCATCGCTTCGAGGATCAGGCACATTTCCGAGCGCATGTCCTGGAAGCTGTCGACCGGCGGGACCGGGAAGTAGCCGCCCTTGACGGTCGGACGGTGGCCGCTGTTGCCGCCTTCGATTTCCTTGTCGGTCGACCAGGATGCTTCATCCGAATCGATCTTCACGAAGCAGCCCGACATGTCGATCTTCCAGCGGACCGAGTCGAAGATGAAGAATTCCGGTTCCGGACCGAAGTAGGCGGTGTCGCCGATGCCGGCCGACTTCAGGTAGGCTTCGGCGCGCTTGGCGATCGAACGCGGGTCGCGGTCATAGCCCTTGCCGTCCGACGGCTCGATCACGTCGCATTGCATGAACAGCGTGGTCTCTTCCATGAACGGGTCGAGGTTGGCGGTGTTCGGGTCCGGCAGCAGGAGCATGTCCGACGCTTCGATACCTTTCCAGCCGGCGATCGACGAACCGTCGAAGGCGTGGCCCGACTCGAACTTGTCGAGGTCGAAGTGCGACACCGGCACGGTCACGTGCTGTTCTTTGCCGCGGGTATCGGCGAAGCGAAAATCAACGAACTTGACTTCGTTGTCCTTAACCATCTGCATTACATCTGCGGCGGTCTTTGCCATTCGGAATCTCCTAATTGAAAAGGGGCGTCGAACCATGCGGTACGACAACTTGGATGGGATAATGCAGGAACCGTGCCAGCGGGCATATATGAACAAATGCACGATCGTTCTTTGGAAAGCAGCCGGTTTGCCCATAAAATCGTTGTAGCGGATGCCACGTTTGCGGTACGAGGCAACCCCGCCATTGCACCACATTGGTGCGCATAATGCAAAACGCACCACAGCAGGGCAGCATACACTGAACCATGATGGTGCACTGCATCTGTATTTATCTTCGATGCTCGAAAACGGAACAACACGATGACTCCCGAACAAATTCTCGCCGCGGCGCGCGGGCGCACGCCCGGCCAGCCGTATGCCGGCGCCGTCACGCCCGCCGAAGCCTTCGCCCTGCTGCAGGCCGATCCGAACGTCAAGCTGGTGGATGTGCGCACCAATGCCGAGCGCGACTGGGTGGGCCGGGTCGCGATTCCCGACGCCCAGCACGCGGCGGTGCAATGGGCCACCTACCCGGGCGGTACGCCGAACCCGGATTTCGGCCAGCAACTGGAAAAAGTGGCGCGCAAGGGTGAGGTGCTGCTGTTCCTGTGCCGCTCGGGCGTGCGCTCGCGCCACAGCGCGCGCGTGGCGACCGAACTGGGCTACGCCGAGTCCTACGACATCCTCGAAGGCTTCGAAGGCGACAGGGACCAGGAAGGCCACCGCAAGACCCTCGGCGGATGGTGCAAGGCGGGCCTGCCCTGGGTCGGCGCCTGATGTAGCGTGGGCGGCTTGCCGCCCACGCCATGAAGGCTACTTGGCCAGTTGCACCGGCGGCATCCCGTTCGACCCGACTCCGCCGCGCACCCGCTCGCGCACCAGGTGGATATGGCTGCGCAGCCGGTACAGCTCGTCCGCATAGGCCAGCGGGATCGAGATGTGGTTGACGCGCTCCTCGATGTCGTCGAGGCGGCCCAGCAGGTCGCCGCGCGCGCTCTCGCGCTGGGCGGGCTCGGTGCTTTCCAGCGACTGCTCGACCGCGCGCAGCTCGCCGTACCAGCGGTACACGCGCGAGCGCACCCGCCACACGTAGATCGGCGGCACCACCTTGGACAGCGGGATCAGCAGCGCCGTCAGCGCCACCACCACCACCCACAGCCGCTCGGCCAGGTTGGCCAGCCAGAAGCGCATGTAGCGCTGCATCAGCGGCGGGCCGTCGCGGTAGTAGCGCGCCGCTTCGCGCGCCACCGGGACCTCGGTGTACTTCGGCGAGGGGAACTGCCCCTGCTGCTGGAACCAGCCGGTGCCGCCGTGGATCTCGCCGGCCGCCTTCACGAACAGCCCCACCAGCGCCGGATGCAGGTCTTCGCGCGCCACCAGGGTGGCGGTCGGGGCGATCAGGTGGTAGTCCTGGGCCGGGATGTTGCGTCCCAGGTCGACGATCCCGCGCGGCAGCACCACGTGGGTCAGGAACGGCAGGCGCCGCGTATAGGCTTCGGCCTGGGCGAAGTCGAACAGGCGGATGCCGGGCGTCTGCAGCAGCATCTGGATCAGCGGCGCCTCGGGCGCGGAACTGAACACCAGGCCGTCGATGCGGCCCGCCAGCAGTTCCACCGTGGCCGGCGTGTTGGCCAGCGCGCCGATGCGCAGCTGCGCCGGTTCGATGCCGTTCGCGGCCAGCACCTGGCGGAACAGGTTCGGCACGCCCGTGCCCTCGGGACCGAGGTTGATGCGCTTGCCCTTCAGGTCGGTGAGCCTGGTGACGCGCGCGCCCTCGCGCAGGAACAGCCAGACCGGTTCGGTGAACAGGCTGCCCAGCGACACCAGCCCGTGGCTCGCGGCCGCGTCGCCGTCGGTCGAGCCGCTCTGCACGAAGGCGATGTCGGCCTTGCCGTCGACCAGGCGCTGCAGGTTTTCCTGCGAGCCCAGCGAGGGCTGCAGGGTGACCTTGATGTCGTCGCGCGCCAGCGCCCGCGCATACATCTTGGCGAACTGTTCGTAGGCGCTGTTGTCCTGGCCGGTGGCCAGCACCAGCTGCCGCGGCGGCGCCGGGTCCACCCACCAGTAGGCGGCCAGCACCGCCGCCGCCACGATCAGGATGGTCGGGCCGGAAGCGACCACGAGGTCGCGCAGCGACACGATGCTGAAGTTGCGCATGCGCGAGACGGCGCGCCGCATCGCGCCGCCCTGCTTCAACGCACGCACTGGCGCTGGGCCGCCACGCTGCCCTGCGGCGGTTCGATCATCGGCATCAGGCTCGGCGCCAGGGTCGACAGCAACTGCACCGGCAGCGCGCTGGTGAAGTCGTAATTGGCCGATTGCGGGCCGTGCACGTAGGCGGTCATGCTGCCGTAGAAGCGCTCGCCGATGTTGAACACGAAGGTCGCCGAGCGGTTCACGTAGCGCGACTCGATCACGCGGCCGCCGCGCGCATACACTTCGAAGCGCTGGTCGCCGGTGCCGGTCTTGCCGCCCAGCGCGATCACGCTGCCGTCGGACTGCACGAAGGAAGTCCTGACGCGCTTGGCGGTGCCGTCCGAGACCACGCCGCGGATGGCGTCGGCCACGGTGCGCGCCACTTCCGGCGCCAGCACCTGCTCCTTGCCGCCGCCCTTGTTGCGCTTGACCAGGGTCTCATACGGCGTGTCCTTGGCGAAGTGCAGCGAGTCGATGCGCTCGATGGGCTTGCGCACGCCGCCGTTGATGATGATGCCCATCAGCTCGGCCAGCGCGGCCGGACGGTCGGCCGAGGCGCCCAGGGTGGTCGCATAGGACGGCACCAGCGAATCGAACGGATAGCCCATCTTCTTCCACTGGGCGTGGATCTTGAGGAAGGCCTCGACTTCCAGCAGGCCGGCGATGCGTTTATCCTGCGCGTGCTTGCGGTGGGTCTTGAACAGCCACTGGTAGACCTCCTGGCGCTGCTTGACGCTGGCGTTGGTCATCTCGGTCCAGCCGGCCTTCGGATGGGTGCGCAGGTAGCTCACCAGCCACAGTTCGAGCGGGTGCACCGAGGCCACGTAGCCGCGGTCGGCGAGCGACATATTGCGCGGATCGTACATCTCGTACATCTTCTCGATGCGCTCCTGGTCGACCTCGTTGCTTGATGCCAGCGAGCGGTCGATGAAGGCGCCGAACTCGGCCAGGGTGGCGTTCGGCGCGACCGTGCGGTGCGCCGCCGCCAGCTTGGACGCCGCCGGGCGCACGCCCGAGAACAGCAGGGTCTCGATCTCGGCCGGGGTCTTGCCCTTGTACTTGTTCCAGAACTTGGCCAGGAAGTCCTTGCCCTCGCTGTCGGCGAAGCGCGCCAGGTATTCGGCGCGGCGCGGATCGTCGGAATCGGCCAGCAGGCGCGCGGACGAACCCGGCAACTGGAACATGTAGTAGCGCACCACGTCGCGCATCATGCGCACGAATACCAGGTTGGTCGACTGGCGCAGCGCCTGGTGCACCGTCATGATCTTGCTGTTGTCGAGCTTGCTGAAGTTGCCGAAGGTGTGCAGGCCGCCGCCGGTGAAGAAGGCTTCGCCCGGATTGGCCGAGTACTTGCGCTCCATCGCCGCGTTCAGCATCGCCGCCAGCGAGCGGTCGGCGCCGTCGGGCAGCGTCTTGAAGTACTCGATCGCCCACTGCGACATGCGGTCCTTCGGATCGACGGTGACGCCCATCAGGCCGATCTTGTCCATCGGCCCGAAGCGCTTGTGCAGCTGGTCGACGATGTCGAGATAGGTCACCAGGGTGCGCAGCTTGGCCGTCGAACCGAGGTCGAGCTTGGCGCCCTCGTTGATGTCGAGCGGCTGGTCGTAGTTGTCGGTCTGCACCCGCAGGTAGTTGACGTGTTCGCCACGCTCCATCAGGGTGAAGCTGTACACCACCTCGGCCGGATCGCCGTTGCCGAGCAGGCCCTTGCCGGTCAGGCCGGCCTCCTTCGCGTGTTCGGCGTCGGACAGCCTGCGCAGCGCCGCGGTGACGGCCTGCTGGGCCTCGGCGTCGAGGGTCGACACCACCGACAGGTCGAGGCGGTCGACGTTGTACAGGCGCGTGTCGCCGATCAGGTAGCCGAGGTGGTTGCGCACCGCGTTGGCGGCCTTGCGCGACACGAAGGCGTCGGCCGGCGGCGGCGCCACGCCCGAGCCCTGGGCCGGGTGCAGGTGCACCTTCAGCGCGGCGTCGCGCAGCTGCGGCGAGATCACGCCGGCCTGGGCCAGCACGCGCAGGTGGCTGTCGGTGAGCGTCTCGAGGTCGCGCTCGCCGCCGCCCAGGTAATAGGCGGGACGGCGCTGCGCGATCATCAGGGACAGCGCTTCCTTGTAGGCCAGCACCGCTTCCGGCGTGGTCAGGGGGCCGGTCAGCATCTTGTTGACGGTGTCGAAGTCGCGTCCGTACCAGACCCACATGCCGTCGCCGATGCCGTTCACTTCGCCATAGCCGGGCTTGGCCGACAGCGGCACGGTATTCAGGTAGTCGAGCACGATCTGGCGCCGCGCCCCGGTGGTGTCTTCGCCGTCCTGGTAGGCGCGCATGGTGGCCGAGGACATCTGGATCAGCTTGTCGGTCAGCGAGCTGGTGCGCCCTTCCGGCGAATGGCGGTATTTCTCGATCTGGGTCGCCAGGGTGCTGCCGCCGGCCACGCGGCCGCCGCTGCCGATGCCGATGCTGGACAGCGACTTGTCGAACACGGCCTTCGAGAAGCGGTCCCATTCGACCGCCGGGTTGCGGTTCGGATGCGTGGAGTCGAGCAGTTCGCGGTTCTCGATGAACAGCAGGCTCTGCACCAGCAGCGAAGGCGCCTCGTCGAACTTGTGGTAGAAGCGTTCCGGGAAGCGCGAGGTGAACAGAGGCTGGGCGCGGCAGTCGAGGATCTCGAGGCCGACCTTGGTCTTCTCGTGGTAGGTCGCGTACAGGCCGAGGTCGGCCATCTTGACCATCTTGGGCGAGATGCGCGCCTGGGCCGCGATCGAATAATCGCGCGCCTGCAGCTTCTCGAGGTACTGCGGCAGGCTGGCATAGCCGAGCCGGGTGTCATACGGGCTGGCGGCCGGGAAGCGGATCGCGTTGCTCGGCCCCTTCTCCACCTTGTAGTTCAGGTCGTCGGCCATCTCGGCGAACACCTTGGCCTGCAGGCGCGAGGTGCGCATCTCGAGCGTCGCCCAGGCGGCCAGCAGGGCCGCCAGCAGCGCGGAGCCGAGGAACAGGTAGAGCTTGAAACGGCGCTTGCGCGGCGCGGGCTCGGGCGCGTCGGGGCCGCCGCCCGGCCCGCCGGGGGCGTTTCCAAGGTGGGGATAGGCTTCGTACAGCGGCACGTCGCGCCCCCCTGCCGAGGCGAGCACGGGAGCGCCCGTCTGTGCTGCGGATGCAACCGCGGCAGCGGGGCGATCGCGCCACCTGCCGAACATATTACTTGGCCGTTTTAAACGGCGGATACTTTCCATGATGGCTTAACCGGTCTGAATCAATGTGCTTGCAATCCCCGCAACCCTGCTTGCCATCTGTTGCTGCTGGTCCGTTCGAGTGATTGTGCTCATCATTATCGCGCAAAATCGGCAGTGCGACCCCACTCCAGATGGCACCGTTCGTAAGTAACATTCCACCACATCAATACGACACACGCGCGACACGGTTTAACAAATTTGTTTTGCGGGGAATATTTTCGCAAAAAAACAACGTCGGTCTTAACTGGACGACATGTCATTCAACAAAGCCTGTACTCGGCCCCGATCCGGTCCAGCTCGGCGCACATGGCGGCGAACGCCGACTCGACCGCTTCGAGGCTGCCCTTCACCCCGAGCTCGATGTGGCGGCGCGTCTGCGCATCGCCCACGCTCGGCAGGCTGAACACGCGCGCGCCCGCGAACTCGTGCTGCAGCCGTTCCATCAGCGGGGTGAGCGCGGCCTCCGCCTGTCCGTAGACCAGCACGGCGCGCTCGGCGCGCGGCTCGCGGTGGAACAGGTCGGCGTAGCAGTGGTCGAGCACCCAGGCCATCATGGGCCAGGCCATCACCGGGAAGCCGGGCACGAAGTGATGCAGTGCGACGGAAAAGCCGGCGATGCGGTTGTAGGGATTCGGGATCAGGGTGGCGCCCTGCGGGAACTCGGCCATCTTGAAGCGCTGCAGGTTGTCGGGCGCGTCGAAGTCGGGCTCGTGGCCGGCCTCGAGCGCGGTCTCGCGGATGCGCTGCTCGATGTTCAGGCGCCCTTCGGGATGCAGCACCAGCGGCAGCCCGAGCGCGCTTGCTGCGCACTGGCGCGTATGGTCGTCCGGGGTGGCGCCGATGCCGCCGCAGGAAAACACGATGTCGGGTCCGGCGAAGCTGCGGCGCAGGGTGGCGCCCAGGCGCGCGGGATCGTCTCCGACGAACTCGGCCCACGACAGCTGCAGTCCGCGCTCGTCCAGCAGCTCGACCATTTTCGAAAAATGCTTGTCCTGGCGCTTGCCGGACAGGATCTCATCCCCGACGACAATCAGCCCGAATCCCATGCGCAGCTCCCTGTGTGGTGGATGACCCAGTGTGCCACAGCGCGCTCCCGGCCGCTCGCGGCACCCACACCATTAACGCGCGAGTCTCCCCTCAGGTAGACAGCCGTGTCGCATGCGCCACAGGACGGCGCGCGGCGCGCCGATCGGCGCGGCATTTACACCGTCGCCCGCGCCACGCCGTCGCCGCGCAGTTCTTCCAGCGCCTGCAGGCAGTAGTACTGGAACCACAGTCCGGCGAACAGGAAGATCATGATGTACAGCCACAGCGACAGCATGGCCAGCAGGGGAAACAGCACCACCGACAGCACCGCCCCGCCCATCCAGGCGATGCCGGGCAGCGCGCCGGCCAGGCCGGTGGCCAGGCCGATCGCCAGCAGCGCCGTGCGGTGGCGCCGCATGAGGTCCTGGCGCTCGGCCGGGCTGGCGTGCGCGGCCAGCGCGTCGTAGCTCATCACGCGCGAGGTGACCCAGGCCCACAGGCAGGCCTGCACCAGCCAGGCCAGCGGCGGGATCGCGTACAGCGGCAGGGTGAACAGCCACAGCACCGCGAACACGGCCGTGCTGCCGAGGTTGACCGCGACGCTGCCGGCGAAGCTGCCGCCCTCCTTCTTCTCGAGCCTGGGGAACTGGGCGCGGCCCACGTGCTTCTCGATCGCCGGCATCGCCGCCACGCCCATGAACAGCAGGGCCGAGGCGATCATCAGGGGCAGCAGCAGCGCGATCGCCAGCAGCGGCACCACCATCACCTTGAGCATGCCCAGGCCCAGGGTGGCCAGCACGTTGCCGCTGGTCTGGAAGGCGTCGTATTCGGAAAACAGGCCGTGCAGCCAGTCGAGCAGCGGCTGCAGCCCGAGCCACAGCAGCACGCCCCACAGCAGCAGCGACAGCAGCAGCGGCGCCAGCGACAGGACCAGCATGCGGCCGGAGAACTGGGCGCGCAGCGCGCGCCGGTAGGCGGTGGCGACGCCTTTCATGGGCGGGCCCCCGGTGGGCGGCGACGGCAGGCGGCTTGCGGCATGAAAACTCCCGGCTTGTTGGCGATCTTGCCATTTTACGCACTTCAGGCGCGCGAGCCCCTGCCACGGCGACGCGCCCGCATGGCGCTGTCGGGACCCATGCACTACAATCGCCGTTCATCTTGAACAACAAAGGAAGATCATGTCCACCATCACCACTGATTCCGGCCTGCAGTACGAAGACACCGTCGTCGGCTCGGGCGACGAGGCCAAGGCTGGCCAGTACGTCACCGTGCACTACACCGGCTGGCTGCGCAACGACGACGGCAGCACCGGCGCCAAGTTCGATTCGAGCAAGGACCGCAACGACCCGTTCCAGTTCGCGCTGGGCGCCGGCCACGTGATCCGCGGCTGGGACGAAGGCGTGCAAGGCATGAAGGTCGGCGGTTCGCGCCGCCTGACCATCCCGGCCAGCCTCGGCTACGGCGCGCGCGGCGCCGGCGGCGTGATTCCGCCGAACGCCACCCTGATCTTCGACGTCGACCTGCTGGCCGTCTAAGGCAGGCACGATGTCGAAGAAACTGTGGCGCCTGCTGGTGGCGGCCGCCGTGCTGCCGTCCCTGGGCGGGTGCATGGCGGTGGCGGTCGGCGGCGCCGTGGTCGGCGCCGGCGTCAGCGTCGCTTCCACGGCAGTCAGCGCCGGTGCGGCGGTCGGCAAGGGCGCGGTCAGCGTGGCGACGATGCCGTTCCGCGACGACGAGGACGACGACGACTGAGCGCGTCCCGCCTCCGATGGCGCGCCTGCCGGCGCGCCATTCGAGCATCCCTTCTAAAGAGCGGCGCGATTTCCCGTCCGCATCTCCCTCCTGCGCTAAGATGCCTCCGCATTCATGATCGGATAGGCAATCCGGCAACCAACCACACAGGAGTTTCCATGAGCTTGCAGGAACAGTTCACCCAGGCCCAGGCCGATTCGAAGACCTTGTCCGAGCGTCCGGACAACATGACCTTGCTGAAGATCTACGCGCTGTTCAAGCAGGGTTCGAGCGGCGACGCGACCGGCGAGCGTCCCGGCATGACCGACTTCGTCAACCGCGCCAAGTACGACGCCTGGGCGGCCCTGAAAGGCACGTCGCAGGAAGACGCGCAGCAGCAGTACATCGACCTGATCGAGGAACTGAAGGGCTGATCCGGACACACTCCCAGGCCGGCGTCGCGGCACCGGCCGCAGATCGGTGCACTGCACCGATCCGCCCTTACGCGGGGATGAACACCTTGCGCATCTTCTCGACCACCTTGGCCTCGATGCTCGGCGCGAAGGCGCTCATGAAGAAGCCCAGGCGGATGCGCAGCGCCGCGCTCTGCCCCTCCAGGGTCAGCGCCCCGTCCACGCCGCTGCGCTCGAAGCGCAGCACATCGCCGTCCCACTTGCATTCCAGTCCGTATTCGGCAGCGAGACGCTGCGCCACCTGATCGGCCGCCGTGCGCGCCGCCACCGGACCCAGGCCGTGCTGCTGGACGATGCTGATTTCCGCCATCTGGACAATTCCTTCCTAATCGATTGCAAGACAATCCGCAATGATGCCAGTTGGAAGCCGGCTGCGCCAGAGCCCGCGAGCATGAGCGGCTTCGAGCGACATCAATTGATGAGTATCAATGCCTGCCCGGCGCAGCGCGCGACCATGAAGACGCCATCAAGCGTGAGGAGTCGACATGGAACCACATGCCCTGCTGCTGGACGACCCGGACCCGACTGCGGACCCCGCCGCGCAGGTCGAGCCGCCGCCCCTGCCGCATGCCTTCGGCGCCCGTGTGCTGATCTGGAAGCAGGATCCGTCGGTCAAGGAAATCGGCGCCCGCACCGCCTTCCTGCCCGGGGTGGTGCTGGCCGGCCCGCGCGACGCCCGCATCGCGCCCGGCGAGCCGGGCATCGCGGCGGTCGAGCCGAACGCCTTCGGCGACTTCCTCGTCCCGCCCGACACGCCCCAGTTCGATGCGGTGCACACCTTCGCCGTGGTGCGCCAGACCCTGACCATGTACCAGCGCTCCCTGAGCGCCGCGGGCGCAGCCATCCCCCTGCCCTGGCAATGGAACAGCGGCGCCGACACCAGCCCGCTGCGGGTCTTCCCGCACGGCCTGCCGAATGTGATGAACGCCTTCTACAGCCGCGCGCAGGCCTGCCTCAGGTTCGGCGACTTCGTTCCGGGCGGCGACGGCGCGCGGGTCTACACCTGCCGCTCGTTCGACATCGTCGCCCACGAGACCGCGCACGCCGTGCTCGACGGCCTCAAGCCGCGCTGGCTGCTGGCCGACGCCCCGCCCCAGACCGGCGGCCTGCACGAGGCCTTCGGCGACCTGAGCGCGATCTTCCTGGCGCTGGCCCAGCTCGACCAGTGCGAAGCCCTGGTGGCCCAGACCAAGGCGCGGCTGCACGACAAGAGCTTCCTTGCCGACATCGCCGAGCAGTTCGGCCTGGCGCTGGGCTCGGGCGCCGGCCTGCGCAATGCCGACAACGACCTGACCCTGTCCCAGGCCGGCACCCAGGTGCACGCGATCTCGCGGGTGTTCACCGGCGCCGTGTACGACGTGCTGGCCGACGTGTTCGCCTACGAACGCGATCCCGAACGCGAAGACGACGCCGCCGTGCTGCACCGGGTCGCCGCCTACCTGGGCGGCGTGCTGCTGCGCGCCCTGGTGGCCGCGCCGGACAGCGCGGCCACCTATGCCGACGTGGTCAACGAGATGCTGCGCATCGTCGGCGCCGACGGCAGGCCGCCGGCCTACGGCGGCTTCATCCGCAACCAGTTCAGCCGGCGCGAGGTGGTCGAGGCGGGCAGCGGCAACGCCGCCAGCCTGCCGGGCGTGCGGCTGGCGGCGCGCGTCTGCGACGCCCCCGGCGCGCGCCAGGACCGCAGCGCCTGCTGCGGCACCATGCAGCTGCCCGAATACCGGCACGCCGCACGCCTGCCCGCCGGCGAGGCCGCCGCTGCCGGCGCGGTCGTCGGCGCGGTCGCGGGCGCCGCCCCATGAAGATCAGTGCGCGCGCCTGCGGCGGCTTCGCCGGCGTGGCCGAATCCTACGACCTCGATACCGCCGGCCGGGCCGACGGCGCGGCGCTCGAGGCGCTCCTGCGACGCCTCGATTTCTTCGCCGCCGCGCCCTCCTGCCCGCTCGGCGCCGACCTGCCGCGCTGGGAAATCACGGTCCGGGACGGGGCGCGCTGCCACACCGTTTTCCTGCGCGAGGATGGCAGCGGCGGCGACTGGCAGGCCCTGCTCGACGGGCTGCGCCGGAGCGCCTGAAGCACGGCCGTACGGCTTTTCCCCGCATTTGCTTATGTATATTGTGTATTAAGGCAAATTTGAAGGAAAACCCGAATTGCCCTAAAATACAGTGCTTTGCCATGTCCGGCCGGCCCACTCAGCGCCCGGCGACGCGACATCCCCACCAATTGATAGGATTGTTATGACCCACGTTGTCACCGAATCGTGCATCCGCTGTCGTTACACCGATTGCGTCGATGTATGCCCGGTAGATTGTTTCCGGGAAGGCCCGAATTTCCTCGCCATCGATCCCGACGAGTGCATCGACTGCGCCGTCTGCGTGGCCGAATGCCCGGTGAATGCGATCTATGCCGAGGAAGACGTGCCTGGCGACCAACAGCAATTCATCAAGCTCAACGTCGAACTGGCACGTTCCTGGCCATCGATCACCAAGACCAAGCCGGCCCTGCCCGACGCGGAAGAATGGAAAGACGTCAAGAGCAAACTCGACCAACTGGCCCGCTGACGCGGGCTGGCGCCGGAGCCCTCCACCTCCGGTCCGGCGCCAGCAGGGTGTCGCCATCGATGGCAGTCTGGCTGCCATCGCCCCCTCCCACAAAAAATCACAGGAAGTAAGCGCATGACTATCAGTGCCACCCACGAAGCGGGCAGCATCGCTCCCAACAGTTCGTTCGCCGGCGCCATCGAAGCGGACGCCGTGATCATCGGCGCCGGCCCGGTTGGCCTGTTCCAGGTGTTCGAACTCGGCCTTCTCGAAATCAAAGCCCACGTCATCGACTCGCTGCCGGCCGTCGGCGGCCAGTGCGTGGAACTGTACCCGGACAAGCCGATCTACGACATCCCGGCCGTGCCGGTGTGCACCGGCCAGGAACTGACCGACAACCTGCTCAAGCAGATCGAGCCGTTCGAGCCGACCTTCCACCTGGGCCAGGAAGTCACCACCGTCCAGCGCCGCGAAGACGGCCGCTTCAACGTCGAGACCTCGACCGGCACCCGCTTCATCACCAAGACCATCTTCATCGCCGCCGGCGTGGGCTCGTTCCAGGCGCGCACGATCAAGGTCGAAGGCATCGAGAAGTTCGAGAACAGCCAGCTGTTCTACCGCGTCAAGGATCCGGCCCTGTTCGAAGGCAAGAACCTGGTCATCTGCGGCGGCGGCGACTCCGCCCTGGACTGGGCCCTGAACTTCGTCGGCAAGGCCGAGTCGGTCGTGCTGCTGCACCGCCGCGAGGACTTCCGCGCCGCCCCAGCCTCGGTCGCCAAGATGAAGGCCCTGTGCGACGAATACGAGATGCAGCTGATCATCGGCCAGGTCACCGGCTTCGACGAAAAGGACGGCAAGCTGAGCGAAGTGAAGGTCACCGGCCAGGACGGCGTGACCCGCCGCGTCCCGCTCGACATGCTGATGGTGTTCTTCGGCCTGTCGCCGAAGCTCGGCCCGATCGCCGAGTGGGGCCTGGACATCGAGCGCCGCCAGCTCAAGGTCGTGGATACCGAGAAATTCGAAACCAACGTGCCGGGCATCTTCGCCGTGGGTGACATCAACACCTACCCGGGCAAGAAGAAGCTGATCCTGTCGGGCTTCCACGAAGCCGCGCTGGCCGCCTTCGGCGCCGCGCCGTACATCTTCCCGGACAAGAAAATCCACATGCAGTACACGACGACCTCGCCGAAGCTGCACAAGATCCTCGGCGTCGAGACTCCGGTTTTCGACTAACTGTTACATGCGCGCAAAGAAAAAGCCCCGCCAGCCGGGGCTTTTTCTTTTATGTGGTGCGTTTCACCAACGGCCGCAGATGAATATGCTAAAAGTGACACATGCAGAAGGGAGAGGACGGCAGCCGTTTCCGCAGGCCAATCCGAATTGCCCTATAATTGACTTTAAGTGACGCGCAAACGATTGCGGCGCGAACTGTCTACAAAGGAATTACCTATGCTTTACCAACTGCACGAGATGCAACGATCCTTCCTGACCCCGCTCATGCAGTGGGCCGATGCGTCTTCGAAACTCTTTTCCAATCCAGTCTCGCCCTTCGCTCACACCCCTTTCGCGCAACGTATCGCCGCCGGCTACGAACTGATGTACCGGCTCGGCAAGGATTACGAGAAGCCTGAATTCGGGATCGACACGGTCCCGGTCGACGGCGCAGACGTCGCCATCATCGAGCGCACCGTCCTCAACAAACCCTTCTGCAGGCTCCGGCATTTCAAGAAAGACATGCCCGACAGCGCCTTCGAAGCGCTGAACCAGCCCAAGGTGCTGGTGGTGGCGCCGCTCTCGGGCCACCATTCGACCCTGCTGCGCGACACCGTGCGCGCGCTGCTGGTCGAGCACGACGTGTACATCACCGACTGGACCGATGCGCGCATGGTGCCGCTGTCGGCCGGCCCCTTCCACCTCGACGACTACGTCTTCTACGTGCAGGATTTCATCCGCCATCTCGGCCCGGACGTGCACGTGATCTCGGTGTGCCAGCCGACCGTGCCGGTGCTGGCGGCGATCTCGCTGATGGCCTCCAACAACGATCCGAAGCTGCCCAAGTCGATGACCATGATGGGCGGCCCGATCGACCCGCGCAAGTCGCCGACGGCGGTCAACGACCTGGCGGTCGAAAAGCCGTTCTCGTGGTTCGAGAACACCGTGATCTACTCGGTGCCGGGCAACTACCCGGGCTTCGGCCGCAAGGTCTATCCGGGCTTCCTGCAGCACGCCGGCTTCATCGCGATGAACCCGGGCCGCCACGCGCAGAGCCACCGCGAGTTCTACCAGCACCTGGTGCAGGGCGACGACGATTCGGCCGAGGCGCACCGCCAGTTCTACGACGAGTACAACGCCGTGCTGGACATGCCGGCCGAGTACTACCTGGACACGATCAAGACCGTGTTCCAGGAAACCCGTTTGCCGAAGGGCACCTGGGAAGTGGGCGGCCAGCTGGTGCGTCCCCAGGACATCAAGACGGTGGCGCTGATGACGGTCGAGGGCGAGCTGGACGACATCTCCGGCCTGGGCCAGACCCGCGCCGCGCACGACCTGTGTTCCGGCATCCCGCCCGAGATGCACCGCGAGTTCATGGCCCCGAAAGCCGGTCACTACGGCATCTTCTCGGGCCGCCGCTGGCGCGAGATCATCTGCCCGAAGATTGGCGAGTTCATTCGCGAACATCGTTGATCGGGTGGTTAACGGAAAAATGCCGCGGGGTGCCGCGGCATTTTTTTTGCGCTAGTGGCGCGCGACGAACCTGGGGGCAATGCCAGGGGCATTGTCCCCGCCTTCGCAGGGATCCAGGTATGCCGGCGCAGTGCCAGTCCAACCCGAACGACTCACCTCCCCGCCAGCACCTCCACCACCGCCCCCGTCGCAATCGCCACCAGCGCATAACTACGCCCCGCCTGCACCCACTGGTGCCCGCGCGGCGGCGCATCGAGCCTGAGCGCACGCCAGTTCTCGATCACGTATTGATGGGCACGGTAACGCGGTGGCAATTGTTCCCCGCGCCGCACGGTGCCGCTTGCCTCGACGCTCCGGTAGGCCGGCGCGCTGGACCGCTTCACCCGCTCGTCACGCAGTTCCGTGCGCGAACTATCCACAAGTTGCGGGCGTTGCTGCGCCTGCGCCCGCGGCCCGCCCGCCAGGAGCGCGGCGAGCAAGACTGGTACGATCAACTCGTTCATCCCTAAGCCCTCCCCTGACCAACCCCTACTACAGCACCGCGGCGGCGCCCTGTCTGTTAGCTCGGACACCTTGTACGTGCATATAATGCCTGCGTCTTGCGCGCTTCGGGAAGGCATCTTCGCTTCAGTTGCATTTTTGGCGGATAATGTCGGCTTTACCAGTTTCTTGCAGCCGTGACCAAGACCCTCGCCGACCAGATCGAAGACCTGCTGCCGCAAACGCAATGCACCAAGTGCGGCTACCCCGCGTGCCGTCCGTATGCGGAAGCGATCGCGCGCGGCGAGGCCGGGATCAACCAGTGCCCGCCCGGCGGCATGGAAGGCGTGCGCCGCCTGGCCAGCCTCACCGGACGCCCGGTGATCCCGATCAACCCCGCCAACGGCGTCGAGCGTCCACGGCCGGTCGCCTTCATCGACGAATCCCTCTGCATCGGTTGCACCCTGTGCATCCAGGCTTGCCCGGTGGACGCGATCGTTGGCGCCGCCAAACAGATGCACACCATGGTCCCGAGCCTGTGCACGGGCTGCGACCTGTGCGTGGCGCCTTGTCCCGTGGACTGCATCGCGATGATCCCGGTTACCGGCGACCTGACCGGGTGGGCCGCCTGGTCGCAGGAAGCCGCCGACGCCGCCCGCGCGCGCCATGATTTCCGCAACGAGCGCCTGCGCCGCGAACGCGAGGAAAACGAGGCGCGCCTGGCCGCCAAGGCGGTGGAAAAAATGCGCGCCGTCACCGCCGAAGCCGCGAATACCCCAGAAGAACTGGCCGAGAAGGAACGCAAGCGCGCGATCATCGCCGCCGCCATGGAACGGGCGCGCCAGAAGGCCGCCGGCAATCCGCCAGACAAGACCTGATGTCCCGATGAATCCAGCCAAACGCCTCGCCATCTTCACGCGCTTTCGCGCCGCCAATCCGAAGCCGACCACCGAACTCGAATTCACCACGCCCTTCGAGCTCCTGATCGCGGTGCTGCTCTCGGCCCAGTCCACCGACGTCGGCGTGAACAAGGCCACGCGCCGCCTGTACCCGGTCGCCAACACGCCGCAGGCCATCCTCGACATGGGGCTGGACGAACTCAAGACCTATATCTCGACCATCGGCCTGTACAACAACAAGGCGAAGAACGTGATCGCCACCTGCCAGATCCTGGTGGAACAGTACGGCGGCGAGGTGCCGCATTCGCGCGAGGCGCTCGAGGCGCTGCCCGGCGTGGGCCGCAAGACCGCCAACGTGGTGCTGAATACCGCCTTCGGCGAACCGACCATGGCGGTCGATACCCACATCTTCCGGGTCGCCAACCGGACCAGGATCGCGCCCGGCAAGAACGTCGACATCGTCGAACAGAAACTATTGAAATTCGTGCCGAAGGATTTCCTGCACGACGCCCACCACTGGCTGATCCTGCATGGCCGCTACACCTGCGTGGCGCGCAAGCCCAGGTGCTGGAATTGCCTGATCGCCGACCTGTGCGAGTTCCGCGAGAAAACACCGGCGCCCGAAGGCGTGCTCGATCCCGCCGTCCAGGCCGCGGTTCAGGCGGCCGGGCTGGGGTAAAGGCGCTTGTCGCCGGCGGCGAACGAGGCGCGCACGATGCGTCCCTCGCTCACTTCGTACACGCACAGCATCTCCAGCGTGCCCTGGCCTTCCGGGAAATTGCGCGTCACCAGTTCCAGGTCGGTCACGAAGTTGCCCAGCACGGTGCGCGACAACAGGCGCGCATGCAGGTCCGGCTCCTGGAAACGTTCCAGGAAGCGCGGGCGCATCTGCTCATGTCCCTGCGCCAGCAGGGCGCCGTGCAGCGCGAACTGCTGCGCGTCCGGCGCATAGGTGTCCATCAGGGCGTCGATATCCCTTGCGTTGTAGGCGTCGAGCTGGGCCTGGACGGTGGCGAGCGGGGAGCGTGTCGTCATGCTTATGGTTCAATGGCGGATTGACATACGTAGGGTTGACAGCTTCGCTGCCCACGCGGATCGGGGATCTCGCGGATAACCATCAGCGCGTGGGCGAGAAGACCCGCCCCCTACAGCAGGACCATATTGTCGCGATGCACCAGCTCCGGCCCTTCGACATAGCCGAGGATGCCCTCGATGTCGGCCGACGAGCGGCGCATGATGCGGCGCACTTCGCTGCTCGCATAATTGGTCAGCCCGCGCGCCAGCGGCTTGCCGTGTTCGTCGACGCAGGTGATCACCTGGCCGCGCCCGAATTCGCCGTTCACCGCGATCACGCCGATCGGCAGCAGCGACTTGCCTTCGCGCGTCAGCTTCTGCGCCGCGCCGCCGTCGATCACGACTTCGCCGGTGGTGTGCAGGTGGTCGACCATCCACTGGCGGCGCGCGGTCAGGCGCGGGGTGGCGGCGGTGAGCTGGGTGCCGATCCCCTCGCCGGCGGCCAGGCGGGTCAGCACGTCCGGCTCGCGGCCCCAGGCGATCACGGTATGCGCGCCGGAACGGGCCGCGCGGCGCGCCGCCAGCACCTTGGTCAGCATGCCGCCGCGGCCGATGCTGCTGCCGGCGCCGCCGGCCATCGCTTCCAGGGTCGGGTCGCCCGCCTGCGCCTCGGCGATCAGGCGCGCCTGCGGGTCCTTGCGCGGATCGGCGGAGAACAGCCCGCGCTGGTCGGTCAGGATCACCAGCACGTCGGCCTCGATCAGGTTCGCCACCAGGGCGCCGAGGGTGTCGTTGTCGCCGAACTTGATTTCGTCGGTGACCACGGTGTCGTTCTCGTTGATGATCGGCACCACGCCCAGGCGCAGCAGGGTGGTCAGGGTCGAGCGCGCGTTCAGGTAGCGTTCGCGGTCGGCCAGGTCGGCATGGGTCAGCAGCACCTGGGCGGTCTTGATGCCGTGGGTGCGGAAGCTGGTTTCATAGATTTGCGCCAGTCCCATCTGCCCCACGGCCGCACAGGCCTGGAGTTCATGGATGTCGGTCGGGCGTCCACCGAAACCGAGGCGCAGCATGCCCTCGGCGATGGCGCCCGAGCTGACCAGCAGGACGTCCTTGCCGAGTGCGCGCAGCGCGGCGATCTGGGAGGCCCAGCGGGCGATGGCCTGGTGGTCGAGTCCCTGCCCCTCGTTGGTGACGAGCGAGGAACCGACCTTGACGATGATGCGGGAGGCTTGTTGGAGTACGGAGTTCATGGCGACAGGATTTTCCCTCGCGGCCGCAACGCCAGCAGGGAAAGTCCTGCCAGCAGTTCAACCGCGCAGACGACAAATAATACCCCTGTCGGCAGGCCAATCGCGAAAGCCGCGACAAGTCGGCCAGCCGGCTGGGCCAGGAGGAACAATGCAGTGAGGTCGCCGAGGACGGGCTGGTCGCCCTGCCTGGCCGCCAACAGAGCCAGCCCCGCGGTGGCGAGGCGGACTCCGACGTAGATCGCGTAGAACTGGCTGTAGCCGTTCACGCCGACGAGAAACAGACCCATCGCGGTGGCGATGCGGTCGGGGTCGAGCATGGCCGCAAGCGCGGCCAGGGAGCTGGCCGTCGCGACCAGCTGCAGCAGCTGGCCGCGCAGCCGGGCGCGATTGAGCGCTGCTGCCAACTCAGTCTTCAAGGATCTTGAAGCGCGGATCGGCAGGATCGATCGACGCGATGCCGCGCGCTTCCTCGGTCATCTGGGTCTCTTCGGCGCGGTGCTCGGTATGGCGCTTCTCTTCGAGGTGCAGGTAGATCGCATTGACCAGGTCCTGGCAGCCTTCGCGGTTCAGGGCCGAGATCTCGAACACCGGGCCCTTCCAGGCCATGCGCTTGACGAAGTCCTTGACGCGCTTCTTGCGCTCGGCCTCGTCCAGCACGTCGAGCTTGTTCAGCACCAGCCAGCGCGGCTTGTCGACCAGTTCGGCGTCGTACTTCTCGAGTTCCTTGACCAGGGCCTTGGCTTCCTTGACCGGATCGACATTGGTCTCGAACGGCGCCAGGTCGACGATGTGCAGCAGCAGACCGGTGCGCGACAGGTGGCGCAGGAACTGGTGGCCAAGGCCCGCGCCTTCGGCCGCGCCCTCGATCAGGCCCGGGATGTCGGCGATCACGAAGCTCTTTTCGTGCGACACGCGGACCACGCCCAGGTTCGGGTGCAGGGTCGTGAACGGGTAGTCGGCGATCTTCGGGCGCGCGTTCGAGACGGCCGTGATGAAGGTCGACTTGCCGGCGTTCGGCATGCCCAGCAGGCCGACATCGGCCAGCACCTTCAGCTCCAGGCGCAGGGTGCGGCGCTCGCCTTCCTTGCCTTCGGTCTTCTGGCGCGGCGCGCGGTTGGTCGAGGTCTTGAAATGGATGTTGCCCCAGCCGCCCTCGCCGCCCTTGGCGAGCAGTTCGGTCTGGCCGTGCTCGGTCAGGTCGGCGACGATCTCGCCGTTGACGTCATCGACGATCAGGGTCCCCACCGGCATGCGCATGTAGACGTCTTCGGCGCCCTTGCCGTAGCAATCGGAGCCGCGTCCCGGTTCGCCGTTCTTGGCGTTGTGGACCTTGGAGTAGCGGAAGTCGACCAGTGTATTGACGTTGCGATCTGCAACCACCCAGATCGAGCCGCCCTTGCCGCCGTCGCCGCCGTCGGGACCGCCGAAGGGACGGAACTTCTCGCGACGGAACGAGGCGCACCCGTTGCCGCCGTCGCCAGCGATGACTTCAATTCTTGCTTCGTCGATAAACTTCATGATGACCGCCAAAAAACTAAAAAGGCCCTACCTTGGGCAGAGCCTTTCGATGGAAGGCTTGCGCCTTACAAAGAGCGCCGCATGCGCGGCGCGTGCGTGACCTAATAAATTAGGCTGCGACTGCTTCGTCAGCAACGACGGTCACGTACTGCTTCGAACCGACGCCTTGCTTGACGAACTTGACCTTGCCGTCCACCAGGGCGAACAGGGTGTGGTCCTTGCCGGTACCGACGTTGGCGCCTGCGCGCACCGGGGTACCACGCTGGCGGATGATGATGCCGCCGGCGTTGATCGCCTGGCCGCCATACACCTTCACGCCGAGGCGTTTGCTTTCTGAGTCACGGCCGTTGCGTGTAGTGCCGCCGCCTTTTTTGTGTGCCATTTAATGCTCCTTGATGACTTGGGTTACCGGACGGTGATTAGCCGTTGATCGAAACGATCTGGATTTCGGTGAAGTTCTGGCGATGGCCCTGACGCTTCTGGTAGTGCTTACGACGGCGCATCTTGAAGATACGGACCTTGTCGTGACGACCATGCGAAACCACTTTCACCAGCACCGTCGCACCTTCGACCAGCGGAGCACCAAACTTGATGCTGTCGCCCGCGCCAACGGCGAGGACCTGATCGATCGTGAGTTCGGAACCAATGTCTGCCGGTATCTGTTCTACTTTGAGTTTTTCGCCAGCGACAACTTTATATTGCTTGCCACCGGTTTTTATGACCGCGTACATGATTGAAACCTCATCAAATGTTAAAAGAATCCCAACGGCGCAAGAGCGCTGGACTGTTCGAATGCCGGGGAACAGGGGATTATACATGGATCGCTACCATGCGTCAAAACGCAGTACGGATCAGTGTGGCGCGTCGCGCCTGCCCAACGGCGGCCGCCCTTCCCTGCGGGCTGCCGCCGGAACACCGGCTTAGTTCTAGGCAGGACGAGTACTGCTTGCATGTCGTATAATCGCGGCACTTGATAAAACTCACTGTTTATTGCAGGTTCGCCTTGTCAGCCGCTATCCCACACGCACAACAGAATTCCATCACCCATTCGATCGCCACCGACATGGAGGCCGTCAACCAGGTGATCCGACAGCGGTTGCACTCGGAAGTCAGCCTGGTGAGCCAGGTCTCCGAGTACATCATCAGCGCCGGAGGCAAGCGGATCCGTCCGGTGCTGGTGCTGCTGCTGGCGAACGCCTACGGCTACCGCGGCGCCGGCCACCACGAGCTGGCGGCGCTGATCGAATTCATCCACACCGCCACCCTGCTGCACGACGACGTGGTCGATGAATCCTCGATGCGGCGCGGGCGCCAGACCGCCAACGCCCTGTTCGGCAACGCGGCCTCGGTGCTGGTCGGCGACTTCCTGTACACGCGCTCGTTCCAGATGATGGTCGGCCTGGACGACATGCGCATCATGCGCATCCTGTCCGACGCCACCAACGTGATCGCGGAAGGCGAAGTGCTGCAGCTGCTGAACATGCACGATCCGGACGTGACCGAAGCGAGCTACCTGAATGTGATCCGTTCCAAGACCGCCAAGCTGTTCGAGGCGGCGGCCGAACTGGGCGCGCTGGTGGCGGGCGCCAGCGATGCGCAGATCGCGGCGGCCGGCGAATACGGCCGCTCGCTGGGCACGGCCTTCCAGCTGATCGACGACGTGCTCGACTACGCGGGCGACGCCGCCGAAATCGGCAAGAACCTGGGCGACGACCTGCGCGAAGGCAAACCGACCCTGCCGCTGATCTGGCTGATGGAACACGGCACCCCGGAGCAGCGCGAACTGGTGCGCACCTGCATCGAACAGGGCGACGAACAGCACTTCGACGCGGTGCTGGCGGCGGTCACCTCGAGCGGCGCGCTGGCCTACACCCGCGAACAGGCCGAGCAGGCGGCGCAGCGCGCGTCCGACGCCATCGCCGACCTGCCGGACAACGAATACAAGTCCAGCCTGCTCCAGCTCTGCAGTTTCGCTGTTGACAGGAACCACTAACGCAAATTATAGTAATGCCTTCCCGAGATGTCGGAAACGACATCTCAAACAGTCGGGGTGTAGCTTAGCCCGGTAGAGCGCTACGTTCGGGACGTAGAGGCCGGAGGTTCGAATCCTCTCACCCCGACCACGAATTCCAAAAGCCGGATCAGGCATCAGCCGATCCGGCTTTTTCCATTTCTTCGAGGCCTGCCCCTGGGCATCTCGACACACCGGCCATGAAGCCCCAGCCTGGCGCCGAGATGCCGCGTCGCGGCTACATGGGCTGACGCATCCTGCTGGGCGTCCTGCCGAACCAGCGCAGGCAGGACCGGGTCAGCACCGACTGGTCGGAAAAGCCGAGCAGCCCGGCCAGCTGGGCCAGCGGGATGCGCGTCTCGCTCAGGTAATGCAGCGCGAACTGGCGCCGCACCTCGTCGCGCAGGTCTTCGAAATGCACGCCTTCCTGCGCCAACCGGCGCTGCAGGGTGCGCGGGTGCAGGAACAGGAGTCCGGCAATGGCCGCCTTGTCGCCCCGGTTGCTGCTCAGGGTCGTCCCCAGCGCCCGGCGCACCCGGTCCGCCGTCGACAGGTTCGGGTCGCCATACAGCCGGCCCAGGTAATCCAGCGCGATGTCGCGCAGCGCCGTATCGGCGTTCGCGAGCGAGCTGGTGAGCGTGGCTGGCGTGAGCAGCAGGGCGCCATGCTCATGCTCCGCATCGACCGGCGCGCCGAAGAAGCGCCGGTAGACCCGGAGGTCGGCCAGCGGCTTGTGCGGCAGCGTGACCGCCAGCAGCTGGTAGCTGCTGCCAGCAATGAACTGCACGATGCGGTGCGTGATGCCCAGGCTCTGGTCCAGGGTCTGGCGCCGTACCGGGGTGTGCGGCAGCACGATCTCCATGCGCAGCTCGACCGCGGAGCCGGCCTCGACCATGCTCAGCTGGATCGCGGGACTGTGCGCGAACAGGTAACGCGACGCCGTCAGGACCGCTTCGCGCACGTTCGCCGCATGCTGCATGGCCACCGCCAGCGGCCCCAGGATGCGGATGTCCTGGCTGGCGGCGAGCCGCAACCCGAAGTCCGGGCACGCCGTCACTGCCGCGCTCTCCTCCATCAGCGCGGCGACGGCGTGCAGCGGCATCATCGCTTCCTCGTCCTGCCCCAGGTCCGCCGGCAAGCCATGCCGTGCCAGGAGCGGCAAGGGGTCGACGCCGAGGCTGCGCATCAGCTCGGAATATCCCCTGGCGCCGGAAGAACGGACCATTGCATGCATGTCCCGTAAAGTAAAACATTTGTCTCGTCATATCAAGAATGCCGGCGCAGGGCTCCCTAGAATGCGGGTTCTGACAAGGAGCAAGCAATGACCTGCAATCAAGACAAACCTTATCGCAGCTTTCTGGGAATGTGGCGGGCGGACAGGCCGGCCCCCTCCTCCGGCCAGGGCGGCAGTCCCGCGCATGCCGGGGCGGCCGATGTTGCGCATCTGGCGGCATGCGCCTTTTGCGGCTTTTCCAATCCGGCACAAGGACCTATGATGCAAAGCTGACACGGCCGGCCGCGCCGGCCGCCTGCCGCACCAGGTTCTTACTCCACATCAAGAAAGGAAGACCATGTCCGAGAAACTCACTGTCCAGACGCCTGACGGCAGCTTCGACTGCTACGTTGCCCGCCCCGCCGCGCCCGGTCCGCATCCGGTCCTGATCGTGATCCAGGAAATCTTCGGCGTGAACGCCGGCATCCGCTCGATCGCCGACGACTATGCCCGCAAAGGCTATATCGCGGTCTGCCCCGACCTGTTCTGGCGCACCGAGCCGGGACTGTCGATGTCGGAAGCGAAGGAAGGCGACTGGGCCAAGGGCATCGCCCTGTACCAGGCCTATGACGTCGACCGGGGTGTGCAGGACATCGCCGCCGCCATCAGCGCGGTGCGCACCATGGACGACGCCAGCGGCAAGGTCGGCGTCACCGGCTACTGCCTGGGCGGCCTGATGACCTTCCTGAGCGCCGCGCGCACCGATGCCGACGCCTTCGCGGCCTACTACGGCGGCGGCACCGACAAGTACGTGGACGAGGCGGAGAATATCGGCGCCCCCCTGCTCTACCACCTGGCGGGCGAGGACGAATACATCGACAAGGCGGCGCAGGCGAAGATCACCGGCGCCCTGGCCGGCAAGGAGAACGTCGAGGTCTACACCTACCCGGGCCGCAATCATGCCTTCGCCCGTCCGGGCGGCAACCACTACGACGATGCCGACGCGCGCCTGGCCAACGGCCGCACCGACGCGTTCTTCGCGCGCACGCTGCGCTGATTCCGCCTGGCCCGTCGCTTCATGACGCCGTTGCCGCCAGTGGCGGGAACGGCGTCCGGGAGCCGCGGACCCTCAGGTTTCCGCGCAGCGCACTTCGTCCAGCAGCTTCCTGATCTCCGGCACGCACGAGCCGCAGTTGCCGCCCGCCTTCACGCAGGCCGTCACCTCGCCCGCCGTCTTCAGGTCCTTGTCCCGGATCGCCGCACAGATCGTATTTCGTCCCACGCCGAAGCAGGAGCACACGGTCGGTCCCGGATCCGGTCCCAGGGCCGGCGCACGGCCCGCCAGCAGGGTCGCGCGGTCGGCGCTGTCCAGCAGTTCCTGCGCGAACAGTCCGCCCAGCCAGGCGCGCGACGGCAGATCGGGACGGCGCGCCACGAACACGCAGGCCTGCAGCCGTCCGTCGACCACCAGCGCCGCGCGCAGCATGCCCCCGGCCTTGTCCTGGTATTCGATCCAGTCCGCCTCCTCGTCCGCGCCCAGCAGCGCGCGCGCCCACTCGGGCGAGACCGGTTCGCGTCCGCCCAGCTCGTAGCGCAGGAAACCGCTGCCGCGCACCCGGGTCCAGTTGGCGATCCGCTCGAGCTGGAGCTCGTCGCGGCTCAGGATGAAGCCGTGCCAGTTCACGCCGAAGGGCTCGATCCGCACCGGTGTGTGCTTGAACTCGGGCTCGCCCGAGACCGGATCGACTTCCGGGTTGACCAGCGCGCCCACGCGCGCATCGGACGCGGTCTGGCCGTTCCAGTGGATCGGCACGAAGGCCGCCCCGCGCGCGATGCCGCCGCCATGGGCGACGCGTGCCACCATGGCGCCCCAGCGGCTGGTCACGCGCGCCAGCTCGCCCTCGCGCACGCCGCACAGCAGGGCGTCGTGCGGATGCAGGTCGACGAAGGGTTCGGGCGCGTGGCCCGCCAGGCGCGGCGACTTGCCGGTGCGCGTCATCGTGTGCCACTGGTCGCGCAGGCGGCCGGTGTTCAGCACCAGCGGGAATTCGCCGCCGGGTGCGTTCACCGGCGCGCGCGGCACGGTGGCGATGAAGCGCGCCCTGCCGCCCGGATGCGAGAAGCCGCCGCCGGCGAACAGACGCGCCGTGCCTTCGCCGCGGCTGCGCAGCGGCCACTGGACCGGGTCCAGCGCGTCATAGGCGGCGCGGTCCATTCCCACCAGCGGATCGAGGCGGAAGGCGCGCGGATGTCCGTCTTCGGCATTGCGCCACACCGACAGGCGCGCGTGCTCGTCGAAGATCTCGTGGGCGCCGGCGTAGTCGAAGCCCTCATAGCCCATGCGCTTCGCCACGCCGCACAGCGCGTCCCAGTCGGCGCGCGCTTCGCCCGGCGCCGGCAGGAAGGCGCGCTGGCGCGAGATGCAGCGCTCGGAATTGGTGACGGTGCCGTCCTTCTCGCCCCAGGCCAGGGCCGGCAGCAGCACGTCCGCGAAGGCGGCGCTGTCGGTGCCCGCCACCACGTCCGACACCACCACCAGTTCGCAGGCCGCCAGCGCGCGCCGCACCTGGTCGGCGTCGGGCATGCTGACCACCGGATTGGTGGCCATGACCCAGACCGCCTTGACCTTGCCCTCTTCCACCGCGCGGAACAGGTCGACCGCCTTCAGGCCCTGCTTCTGCGCGATGCGCGGGGCGTTCCAGAAGCTGCGCACGGCCTCGCGGTGGGCCGGATTGTCGATATCGAGGTGGGCGGCCAGCATGTTGGCCAGCCCGCCGACCTCGCGCCCGCCCATCGCGTTCGGCTGGCCGGTCAGCGAGAACGGCCCCATGCCGGGCCTGCCGATGCGGCCGGTGAGCAGGTGGCAGTTGATGATGCTGTTGACCTTGTCGGTGCCGCTGGTGGACTGGTTCACGCCCATCGAGAAGGCGGTCACCACTTTCTCGGTGGCGGCGAAGGATTCGTAGAAGTCGCGCAGCAGGGCCGGATCGAGCCCGCAGGCGCGCGCCACGTCCTCCAGCTCGCCGTCGGCCGCCGCCAGCGCCGCTTCCAGGCCTTCGGTATGGGCCTCGACGAAGGCCTGGTCGGCTGCGCCGTGGCGCGCCAGCCAGGCCAGCAGGCCGTTGAACAGCGCGACGTCGGCGCCGGGCTTGACCGGCAGGTGCAGGTCGGCCAGCTCGCAGGTGGCGGTGCGGCGCGGGTCGATGACGACGATGCGCAGTCCGGGACGCGCTTCCTTGGCCTTGACGATGCGCTGGAACAAGGTCGGGTGGCACCAGGCGGCGTTCGAGCCGACCAGCACGATCATGTCGGCCAGCTCGAAGTCCTCGTAGCAGCCGGGCACCACGTCCTCGCCGAAGGCGCGCTTGTGCCCGGCCACGGCCGAGGACATGCACAGGCGCGAATTGGTGTCGATGTTCGCGCTGCCGACATAGCCCTTCATGAACTTGTTGGCGACGTAGTAGTCCTCGGTCAGGATCTGGCCGGAGACGTACAGCGCCACCGCGTCCGGGCCATGCTCGGCGATGATGCGCGACAGGCTGCCCGCGACCTTGTCCAGCGCCTCGTCCCAGCCCGCCTGGCGCAGCTTGCCCTCCTCGCGGATGGCCGGATGCAGCAGGCGGCCGTCCAGGCCCAGCGTCTCGCCCAGCGCCGAACCCTTGACGCACAGGCGTCCCCGGTTCGCCGCATGGTCCTCGTCGCCCTCGATCTTCGCCTCGCCCTCGCCCAGCGGCGTGGCCTTGACGCCGCAACCCACGCCGCAATACGGGCAGGTGGTGCGGATCGCTTCCACTTTCTTCAACATCGTCACTCCTTCACGCGGCTTGCGCCTCGCACAGCGCAGGCCCGAACAGCAGGCGGTCGCGATAACCGGAAACATCGGCCCCGCGCTGGATCAGGTCGAAATACCAGGGACCGTCCGCCACGTCGCCGTACAGCACCGCGCCGGTGACGCGGTTGCCGGCCAGGACCAGGCGCTTGTAGATGCCGGAACGGCGGTCGCGCAGCACCAGGTCTTCGCTGCCCTCGCCGCCGACGATGTCGCCGGCCGAGTACAGGTCGATGCCGGTGACCTTCAGCTTGGTGGCGGTGGCCTGCTGCACGTAGCGGCGGTGGCCGAAGCCCGCCAGGTGGGCCGCGCACACGCGCGCCTGGTCCCAGATCGGCGCCACCAGCCCGAAGGTGTTCTTGCGGTGCTGGACGCATTCGCCGACGGCGTAGACGCGCGGGTCGTAGGTCTGCAGGGTGTCGTCGACCACGATCGCACGCTCGACGTGCAGGCCGGCCTCGCGCGCCAGGCTGACGTTGGGACGCACGCCGGCCGCCATCACCACCAGCTCGGCGGGCGCCTCGCTGCCGTCCTGGAAGCGCACGCCCTCCACTTTATCCGTGCCGAGGATCGCGGCGGTCTGGGCCGACAGCTGGATGCGCAGGCCGCGGCGCTCCAGCGCCGCCTTGAGCAGCAGCGAGGCGCTGCTGTCGAGCTGCTGGTTGAGCAGGCTGTCGGTCAGGTGCACCACCGTGACTTCCATGCCGCGCCGCAGCAGGCCGTTGGCCGCTTCCAGCCCGAGCAGGCCACCGCCGATCACGACCGCGCGGCCGCCCTGGCGCGCCGCCTGCAGCATGGTCTCGACGTCGTCCAGGTCGCGAAAGCCGACCACCCCCGCCAGCTGCGAACCCGGCACCGGGATGATGAAGGGGCTGGAGCCGGTGGCCAGCAGCAGCCGGTCGTAGGCGACTTCGCAGCCCGACTGCGCGCGCACCACGCGGCGGCGGCGGTCGATGCCCACCACCGGGTCGCCCGCGTGCAAGGTGATGCCGTGCTCCGCATACCATTCGCGCGTGTGCAGCACGATCTCGTCGAAGTCCTTCTCGCCGGCCAGCACCGGCGAGAGCATGATGCGGTTGTAGTTGGTGCGCGGCTCGGCGCCGAACACCGTGATGTCGTACATGCCGGGCGCGAGCGCCAGCAATTCCTCGACGGTGCGCATGCCGGCCATGCCGTTGCCCACCACGACCAGCCTGGGTTTTACGCCGCTATCCATACCTTGCCCCCTTCCAGCCGGGCCGGGTAGCTGGTCACGGAATGCTGCGGCGCCTCCAGGCATTCTCCGCTCTCGAGGTCGAAATGCTGCTTGTAGATCGGCGAGGCCACCACGATGCGCTCGCCGATGCTGCCGACCAGGCCGCGCGACAGCACGGCCGCGGCCGAATTCGGATCGAAGTTATCGATCGCGAACACGCGCGGCGCTTCTTCGCCGATCCGGAACACCGCCACCTGGCGGCCATTCATCAGCGCGCAGACGCCGGTGTCGGGGACGATCTCGTCGATGGCGCAGATCGCGGTCCAGTTATCCTGCTGAAGGTCACGGGGCATGTCGTTCTCCTAGAATCGTGCGCTCAGGCGGCGCTGGCAATGGGAATGGTGCGGCGGCGTTCATCGGGTGCGGCCGGGCGGATCTGGCCGCGCTCAGGCACGAACACGACGTTCTCGTCGCCCTGCTCGCTGTTGACGAAGTGACGGAAGCGGCTGCGCACGGCCGGGTCGGTGACGGCTTCCTTCCATTCGCAGGCGTAGGTGTCGACCACGTGCTGCATCTGCGCTTCCAGTTCGGCGCCGAGGCCCAGGCTGTCCTCGACCACCACCTGCTTCAGGTATTCCAGCCCGCCTTCCAGGTTCTCGCGCCACACGCTGGTGCGCTGCAGGCGCTCGGCGGTGCGGACGTAGAACATCAGGAAGCGGTCGATCAGGCGCACCGCGGTGGCGTCGTCCAGGTCGGTGGCCAGCAGCTCGGCGTGGCGCGGCTTCATGCCGCCGTTGCCGCACACGTACAGGTTCCAGCCCTTGTCGGTGGCGATCAGGCCCACGTCCTTGCCCTGCGCCTCGGCGCACTCGCGGGTGCAGCCCGACACGCCGAACTTGATCTTGTGCGGGGCGCGCAGGCCCTTGTAGCGGTTTTCCAGCGCGATCCCGAAGCCGATGCTGTCGCCGACGCCGTAGCGGCACCAGGTCGAGCCGACGCAGGACTTCACGGTGCGCAGCGACTTGCCGTAGGCGTGGCCGGATTCGAAGCCGGCCGCGATCAGCTCTTCCCAGATCAGGGGCAGCTGCTCGACACGGGCGCCGAACATGTCGACCCGCGCGCCGCCGGTGATCTTGGTGTACAGGCCGTACTTCTTGGCGACCATGCCCACCGCGATCAGGCCGTCGGCCGTCACTTCGCCGCCCGGCATGCGCGGCACCACCGAGTAGGTGCCGTCCTTCTGGATGTTGCCGAGGAAGTAGTCGTTCGAATCCTGCAGGCTGGCGTGCTTCGGCTTGAGCACGAAGTCGTTCCACACCGAGGCCAGGATGTTGGCGGCGGTCGGCTTGCAGACGTCGCAACCCAGGCCCTTGCCGTGGCGCTCCAGCAGTTCGCCGAAGCTCTTGATGCCTTCCACGCGCACCAGGTGGTACAGCTCCTGGCGCGAATACGGGAAGTGTTCGCACAGGTGATTATTGACGGCCACGCCCAGCTTCTTCAGCTCGGCGTTCATCACCTGGGTCATCAGGGGCACGCAGCCGCCGCAGGCGGTGCCGGCCTTGGTGCAGCTCTTCAGCTCGCCGAGCGTGGCGGCGCCGCCTTCGACCGCGGCGCACAGGGCGCCCTTCGAGACGTCGTTGCACGAGCAGACCTGGGCGCTGGCCGGCAGCTTGTCGACGCCGATCGCCGGGCGCTCCGCGCCGCCGCCGTCCGGCAGGATCAGGAATTCGGGCGCTTCCGGCAGTTCGATGCGGTTGAGCATGGTCTGCAGCAGGCTGCCGTAGGGCGAGGCGTCGCCCACCAGCACCGCGCCGAGCAGGTACTTGCCGCAGTCGGACACCACGATCTTGCGGTACATCTGCTTGCGCTCGTCCAGGAACTGGTAACTGCGGCTGCCCGTCGTTGCGCCATGGGCGTCGCCGATGCTGGCCACGTCCACGCCCATCAGTTTCAGCTTGGTGCTCATGTCGGCGCCGGTGAAGCCGGCTTCGGTGCCCAGCACGTGGCGCGCGGCGGTGCGCGCCATGTCGTAGCCCGGCGCCACCAGGCCGAACAGCTGGCCGTTCCACAGCGCGCATTCGCCGATCGCGTAGATATGCGGGTCGGAGGTCAGGCAGCTGTCGTCGATCACGATGCCGCCGCGCGGCCCGATGGTGAGGCCGGAGGTGCGCGCCAGCTCGTCGCGCGGGCGGATGCCGGCCGAGAACACGATCATGTCGGTCTCGAGGTGGCTGCCGTCGGCGAACTGCATGCGGTGGGTGGCCTCCTCGCCGTCGACGATGGCCAGGGTGTTCTTCTGCGTGTGCACGCCCACGCCCAGTTCCTCGATGCGGGTGCGCAGCACGCGCGCGCCCGGATCGTCGACCTGCACCGCCATCAGGCGCGGCGCGAATTCCACCACGTGGGCCGCCAGGCCCAGGTCGCGCAGCGCTTTCGCGCATTCCAGGCCCAGCAGGCCGCCGCCGACCACCACGCCGGTGCGCGAGCGCTCGCCGCATTCCTGCATCGCTTCCAGGTCCTCGATGGTGCGGTAGACGAAGCAGTCCTTGCGGTCGGAGCCCGGCACCGGCGGCACGAAGGGATAGGAGCCGGTGGCCACCACCAGCTTGTCGTAGGCGACTTCCTCGCCGCCCGCCAGGGTCACCACCCTGGCGGCGCGGTCGATCGCCACCACCTGGGCGTTCAGGCGCAGCGCCAGGCCGTCGCGGTCGAAGAAGCCCGGCTCGACCAGCGACAGGTCCTGCGCGGTCTTCCCGGAGAAGAATTCCGACAGGTGGACCCGGTCGTAGGCCGGGCGCGGTTCCTCGCCCAGTACCGTGACGCGCACGTCCGTGCGGCCGCTGGCCGCCAGGGTGTCGACGAATTTGTGGCCAACCATTCCGTGGCCGATGACGACGATATGCATTTGCTGCTCCTTCCTTATGCTGCCGAAACTGCCGGCGCCGATTCGGCGGCGGTCAGGGTGAAACGTGCCGCGAGCGCGCAGATGCTGGCTACCAGCACCAGGACGCTCAGGATCATCAGGGTCTGCTTGATGTCGCCGGTGCCCTTCATCAGGAAGCCGGCCGCCACCGCGCCGACGTTGCCGCCCGCGCCGACGATGCCGGCCACGCCGCCCAGCGCCTTGGGCGCCACGAAGGGCACCAGCGCATAGGTGGCGCCGCAGGCCATGTGGGTGAACAGGCCGAAGCACAGCATCGCGATCACGGCGTAGGCCACGCCCTCGGCGTTGGCGAACCACAGCAGGCCCAGGCCTTCGCCGATCATCATCACGAACAGCACGGTGATGCGACGGTTCAGGTCGCCGTTGCGGGCGAAGCGGTCCGACAGCATGCCGCCCAGGGCGCGGGCAAACAGGGCCAGCAGGCCGAAGCCGCCGACGGCCATGCCGGCCTGGCCCAGGGTCAGGTCGAAGTGATCGACGAAGTACACGGCGGCGATGTTATGGATGAAGATCTCGATGCCGAAGCAGGCGCCGTAGGTGATGAACAGCAGCCAGGCGCGGTGGTTGCGGCAGGCGGCCGTGAAGCTGGCCCAGCCGCCCTTGCCGCTGCCTTCCGGCAGGGTGCCGGCCTTGCGCAGGTCGTCGTAGTTACCGGCCGGGCAGTCCTGGGTATAGTTCCAGTAGACGAAGGCCATGATGATCATCAGGATGCCCGGCACCACCAGCGCCACCCTCCAGCTCAGCGCCTGGCTGACGCCCAGCATGGTGACCGCGCCCAGCAGCAGCGGCATCAAGGCCTGCGCGGCGCCGCCGCCGGCATTGCCCCAGCCGGCCGTCGCCGCGTTGGCGGTGCCGACCACTTTCGGGCTGAACATCACCGAGGTGTGGTACTGGGTGATCACGAAGCTGGCGCCGACGGCGCCGATCCCCAGGCGGAACAGCAGGAAGCTCTCGTAGCTCTGCGACATCGCCACGCCCAGCACCGGGATGGAACCGAGCAGCAGCAGGCCGGTATAGGCCTTGCGCGGGCCGAAGCGGTCGCACAGCGGACCGATCACCAGGCGCACGAAGATGGTGATCGCGACGGCGGCGATGTTGATGTTGGCGATCTGTTCCATCGAGAGCCCGAATTCGCCCTTGATCACCGGCATCAGCGGTGCGCAGGCGAACCAGGCGAAGAAGCATACGAAGAAGGCCATCCAGGTCAGGTGGAAGGCACGCATCGGTGCGTCTGAGAACGAGAAGAGCTTGATACTGTCCGCTTTGCTGGCCATGTCTTTTCCTTTGAAAACAAAAAGGCGTCCGCACTCCAGCACTTGATGCAGGAAAGCGGACGCCGTTGTCCAGGTTGCCGGCCCCTCGTTAGGCTAGCGTTGAATTTTGTAAAGAGATCGCCGTTGATCCTGCAAGACTATGTGCAAGACCCGTGCCATGTACGCCCGTGAGGGAAAGACGTCAGTACGGGGGCCGCCTGCGCTACATTGCAGTGCACCATGCCCAAGAATGATGCGTTTCCATGCACTGCGCATGCGCTACTCATGCCGCATGCGGGTGCGCGAACCCGTCCAGGTAGGTCGTGGGGTCGAGGCCATCCCATACCCGCCCATCCATCAGCACCGACTTGCGCATGTTGCCTTCCGGCAGAGGTGTGCCGGTCAGCTCGGCCGCCTCGCGGTACAGGCCGATGCGCTGGACCTCGAGCGCGACCGCGCGGTAGGCCGGATCGGTGCGCAGCAGGCCCCAGCGCCGGTGCTGGGTCAGGAACCACATGCCGTCCGACAGCCAGGGAAAATTCGCCTCGCCGTCGGCATGGAAGCGCAGGCCGTTGTGGCCGCGCCATTTGCCTCCCGCGCCTTGGCGGCCCGCCAGGCAGTACTGCAGCAGTTCGCGGCTGGCGTTGACGTAGCCCGGGCTGGCCAGCACCTCGGCCGCGGCTTCGCGGTTGGTGCGCGAGGCGTCCAGCCAGCGCGCCGCCTCCAGCATGGCCGCGATCGTGGCGCGGCAGGTGTTCGGGTGCCGGTCCGCGAAACTGGCCAGGGCGCCCAGCGCCTTGCCCGGATGGTTGGGCCAGACCTGCTCGCTCGATGCGGCCTGGATGCCCGCGCCGTCGCGCTGCGCGCGCAGGCCCCAGGGCTCGCCGGCGCTGAAGCCGTCCATGTGGCCGGCCGCCAGGCTGTTCGCCATCTGGCCGGGCGGCACGGTGACCACCTGGCAGTCCGCGGACGGATCGATGCCCGCCGCCGCCAGCCAGTAATACAGGAACATCGCATGGTTCCCGGTCGGGAAGGTATGCGCGAAGGTCAGGCGCCTGCGCTCGGCATACACCAGCCGCCTGAGCGCGACCGGATCGTGGGCGCAGCTCGCCAGCGCGCGCGACAGCGTAATGTTCTGCCCGTTCTGGTTCAGGTTCATCAGCACCGCCATGTCGCGGCGCTGGGTGCCGATCCCCATCTGGACGCCGTACAGCATCCCGTACAGCACCTGGCCCGCATGCAGTTCCTCGCTCAGCAGCCGGTCGCGCATGCCGGTCCAGGACTGCTCCCGGCTCAACGCGAACTTCACGCCATGCTTCTCGTCCAGGCCGAGCACCGAGGCCATCACCACCGGGGCGCAGTCCGCCACCGGCATGAAGCCGATCCTGACGGTCTCGATCTCGGGGCGGTCCGAGCCAAGCGCCCACGCGCCCTTGCCTGCCAAAGCTGCCATAGTTCTCCTTCGCGCCGGGTTCAGCCCAGCAGGTCTTCCACATCGAGTATGCGCTGGGCGATTTCCGCCAGCTTCAGGTTCTTGTTCATGGCCATGCTGCGCAGGCGCTGGTAGGCCTGCTCCTCGGTCAAGCGGTAGCGCGCCATCAGCAGGCCCTTGGCGCGGTCGACGACCTTGCGCTCGGCCAGCTTCTGGCGCGTGTCGGACAGTTCGTCGAGCAGCTTCTGCTCGCGCCGGAAGCGCGCCAGCGCCACGTCGAGTACCGCCTTGACCCGTTCCGGCTGCAGGCCCGCCACGATGTAGGCGGACACGCCCGCCGCCATCGCGGCATCCATGCTGGCCGGCGCGTCGTCCTCGGTGAACAGCACGATCGGGCGGCGCTCGTCGCGGGTGGCGATCACGACGTGCTCCAGGATGTCGCGCGCGTCGGACTCGCTGTCGGCGATGATCAGGTCGGGCTGCAGCTGGGCGATGCGCTCGGGCAGGAAGACGTCCGCCGGCAGCGAGGCGACCAGGTCGTAGCCCGATTCGAGCAGGCCGATGCGCAGCGCGGCGCTGCGCCGGGCCTGGGCGGCCAGCGCCTGGTCGGGATCGGCGCCCGGCGGCGTGGCCGGCAGCACGACAACGATGCGCAGATGGGATGAGGCGTTGTGGGGCGGTTTCATGCACCGGTTGAATGCAAGATTCGCACCACCCGTCCTCATGCCCCAGGAAAATACTCTGCGGCAATGCCCTTCTTATTCATGCCTCGACAGCGCAGACATTCCTGCAACAAATATCTTGCCTGAGGATAAAGCGACAGTTATTCATAATTTGTATCGATGAGATCACGAATCAAAAGTTTGCTTATGACGATGGAGCCCCTATACTGCAACGCAACATCGCAGTATTTACCGGAGAAAACAACATGAGCACCACCATCCGTACCAGCTTCTTCGCCGCCGCGCTCGCGGCCGTCCGCAGCTTTTCGCAGGAACTCTACGCCGCCCATGGCGGCTGGGCTCCGGCAGTGCGGGGTTGAACCATGAGCCTGCTCGAATACATCCCTGTCGCCCTGGCCGTGCTGGGCATCGTCGGCCGCCTCGCCCTGTTCCTGCCGCGCACTCCGAAAGGCCCGTACCGGGTGATCTGAACGCTGCGGCGCAGCATGCCGCTCCCCTTTCGCGCCGACCATACATATGTATTGCCGGCGTTTGTGTTTACCTGCGTATTTCCTCGCCGTTGAGTGGTGGCTGAGCTAGAATGCACTCGCTTTTTCTGGCGAGACAGCATTTCCTTTCACTCAACACTATCGACGATGCGTACCCCTGCACTTACGATTCTCGCGGCGCTGATCGCGCTGCCGGCGGCGGCCTCCACGCCCATCACCCTCGACCAGGCCATGGCCCATCCCGACTGGATCGGCACACCGGTGGAAACCGCATGGTGGAGCTGGGACGGCAAGCAGGTCTACTACAGGCAGAAGCGCACCGGCTCGCCGATCCGCGACACCTTCCTGGCCGCCAACGGCAAGCCGCGCCTGGTGCCCGACGCCGAGCTGGCGAAGATCGACGACGGCGCCGAGGTGACGTATGACCGCGACCACAAGCGCGTGCTGGTCCGCCGCAACGGCGACCTGTTCGAGCGCGACCTGAACAACGGCGCCCTGACCCAGATCACGCGCGGCGCCAGCAAGCTGGAAGACGCGCAGTACACCGCCGACGAGCGCGGCGTGCAATACCGCATCGGCGCCGACTGGTACCTGTGGGACCGCGCCACCAAGGTGGTCGGCCCGGCCGCGCTGCCGCGCGCCGCCAAGGACCCGGCCGCTCCCGACGACGACGCGCTGCGCGCCATGCAGCTGCGCCTGATCACCACGCTCCAGCGCCAGAAGGACGAGCGCGAGGCGCTGCGCTCGCGCACCGAAGAGCTGCGCCGGATCGACCCGTCGATGGCGCCGTCCCCGGTCTATTTCGGCGACAAGGTCACGCTCGAAGGCAGCACGCTGTCGCCGGACGGCCGCTGGCTGGTGGTCGTCACCGCGCTGAAGAACGGCGACAAGGGCCGCGTCGGCAAGATGCCGCGCTACGTGACCGAGTCGGGCTACGAGGAATTCGACGACCAGCGCACCAGGGTGGGGCGCAACATGCCGGCCGGCCATGCACTGAAGCTGGTCGACCTGCGCACCAATAAGGTGCAAGACCTGTCCTTTGACGTGCTTCCGGGAATTACGACCGACCCGCTGGCCGCCCTGCGCGCCGCCAACAAGCTCGATCCGCTCAAGGGCAGCCGTGCGGTGCGCGTGGCCGACGGCTCCGACGCGATCCACTGGAGCCGGGACGGCGCCAATGTCGCCATCATGCTGCGCTCGGTGGACAACAAGGACCGCTGGATCGCCACCGTCGACCTGGGCGCGGGCAAGCTCAAGCCGCTGCACCGCGTGAGCGACGCCGCCTGGGTCAACTACGACAACGCCGAATTCGGCTGGCTGCCGGACAACCGCAGCTTGTGGTACCTGTCCGAGGAAAGCGGCTATTCGCACCTGTACACGGTGGACGCCGCCAGCGGCGCCTCGCGCGCCTTGACCCAGGGCAAGTGGGAAGCGACCGACGTGCGCTGGACCCATGACGGCGGCACCGCCTACTTCGTGTGCAACCGCGCCACCCCGGGCGACTACGAAGTCTGCGCCGTGAACGCGAAGAGCGGCGCGCTGCGCGAAGTGACCCAGCTCGACGGCGTGGAAGGCTTCCGCCTGTCGCCGGACGAGGGCAAGCTGCTGGTGCACTGGTCGTCCAGCTACACCCCGGTGCAGCTCGCCACGGTGCCGGTCTCGGGCGGCGCGGCCAGCAAGCTGACCGACACCCGCACCCCCGACTTCAAGGCGCGCCAGTGGATCGAGCCGCAGTACGTGGCGGTGCCGTCGAGCGACGGCGGCGACCCGGTCTGGGCCAAGCTGTACCGTCCGGCCCAGCTGGAACCGGGCAGGAAGTACCCGATCGTGATGTTCGTGCACGGCGCCGGCTACCTGCAGAACGTCAGCAAGCGCTATCCGAACTACTTCCGCGAGCAGATGTTCCACAACCTGCTGGTGCAGAACGGCTACATCGTGCTCGACATGGACTACCGCGCCTCCAAGGGCTACGGCAGCAAGTGGCGCACCGCGATCTACCGCCAGATGGGCCATCCGGAACTGACCGACTACATCGACGGCGTGAACTGGATGGTCAGGCACCACCAGGGCGACGCCGCCAACGTCGGCGTCTACGGCGGCAGCTACGGCGGCTTCATGACCTTCATGGCCCTGATGCGCGCGCCGGAAGTGTTCAAGTCGGGCGCCGCGCTGCGCCCGGTGACCGACTGGATCACCTACAACCACGAGTACACCGCCAACATCCTGAATACGCCGGACATCGACCCGCAGGCCTACAAGGTCTCGTCGCCGATCGAGTACGCCGAGAACCTGAAGGGCCACCTCCTGATCTCGCACGGCATGGTCGACGACAACGTGTTCTACCAGGATTCGGTGCGCATGGCGCAGCGCCTGATCGAGCTGAAGAAGGACAACTGGGAGCTGGCCAGCTATCCGCTGGAACGCCACGCCTACGTGCAGCCGGAAGCCTGGTTCGACCAGTACCGCCGGATCTATAAATTGTTCGAACGCACACTCAAGCAGTAACGCGGTAAGATGAAAAGGCGCCTCCGGGCGCCTTTTTTCATGTCCAACCCGAGAAACGCCAAGCCAACATGCCTATGCCACGTCCTGTCTTGAGCGCCCTGCTCCACGCCGCCGCACTGCTCGCGCTTCCCTCCCACGCCTTCCAGAAGGACCAGGCGGAGCAGCCATACAAGGGCCTGCCCTCGGGCGAACAGCTCGACTGGGGAAAGGTGCTCGATTCCCGCTACGGCGCCGAGCGCGCGCCGGCGCCCGTGCAGGATCCGGCTGCGGGGCGCCAGCCGCCAGCGCAGGAAACGGCGCCGCCGGGTCGCAAATCCGCAACACCAGAAGCGGATTCCGCCACATCCGCAGCCACCCCGGCAGCCACCCCGCCGGCCGCGCCGCCCGCGGGGCCGGCGCGCATCGCGGGCGCGCTGGCCACGGTCTGGGTGGAGCGCAGCGGCGCGGCCGGCGAAGAGGAGCGGATTCCCGTCACCTTCGGCCAGGTGTTCGCGCCGGGCGCGGTGGAGCGCGGCGTGCGGCTGGAAGGCAGGCTGGCCGACGGCGCCGCCGTGCCGCTGCAGGTCGACGCCAAGGCGCGCCATCGGGACGGATCGCTGCGCCATGCGGTCGTCTCGGCCCTGCTGCCCGCGCCACAGGCCAGGCAGCTCGCGCTCGGCCTGGTCAAGGCCAAACCCGACAGCAAGGCGGCCGCCGCCGACGACAAGGCGACGCCGGCGGCCCTGCTGCGTGCCGGCCTGGACGCCACGGTCAGGGCGACCGTCGAGGGCAAGGCCTATACGGCCTCGCTGGAACAGCTGCTCAAGCGCGGACAAGCCGAGGCCTGGCTGGACGGCCCGGTGGCGCGCGAATGGCATGTCGCCGCGCCGCTGGCCGGCCCCGACGGCAAGGCCCACCCGCATCTCGCCGCGCGCTTCGCGGTGCGCTGGTATCCGGGCGTGCGCAAGGCGCGGGTCGACGTCACGGTCGAGAACAACTGGGCGTTCGAGCCGGATCCGCAGAATTTCACCTACGACGCCGAAATCACGGTCGGCGGCGAGAAGGTGGTCTCGAAAGCGGCCCTGGAGCATTACCACCACGCCCGCTGGCGCACCCTGGCCTGGTGGGGCGGCGCGGCGCCGGCCGTGCACCTGCGCCACGACACCCGGCAGCTGATCGATTCCTTCGCGCTGCCGAACTACGACCGCTCGGTCCAGGTGGACGAACGCGCGCTGGCGAAACTGGTCGAGCAATGGCGGGGACCCAGTTCGGAGCCGATGGGCGTCGGCCTGGCGATGCGGGCCATGGGCACCACCGGCGGGCGGCCCGACATCGGCCTCCAGCCCGGCTGGGCCGCGATGTACCTGCTGGGCATGGATCCGCGCGCCAAGATGCTCACCCTGGGCACCGCCGACCTGGCCGGCAGCTGGTCGATGCACTACCGCGACCGCCGCACCGGCCTGCCGGTCAGCCTGCTCGACTACCCCAACATGACCACCGTCGGGAGCGCGTCCGATGCGCGCAACCGGGAGACCGGAAAGTCCGAGATGTTCCCCCCGTGCGCCAGCAAGGAGGCCTGCCGCACGCCCAACAAGCACGATATCTCGCACCAGCCGAACTTCGCCTACCTGCCCTACCTCGTCACCGGCGACCACTACTACCTGGAAGAGCTGCAGTTCTGGGCCATGTACGACGTCTTCGCCTCGAACCCCGGCTACCGCGAGCGCCGCAAGGGCCTGCTCAAGCCGGAACAGGTGCGCGGCCAGGCCTGGGGACTGCGCACCCTGGCCGAGGCGGCCTACATCACGCCCGACGGCCATCCGCTCAAGTCCCACTTCCTGGAAATCCTGGACAGCAATCTCGAGTGGTACAACGCCGAGTATCCCCGCAATCCGGCAGCCAACAAGCTCGGCATCATCGCCAACGGCTATGCGATCGGCTACAGGAAGAAGACCGCCGCGGCGCCCTGGATGGACGACTTCTTCACTTCCGCGGTGGGGCGTGCGGCGGAACTGGGATTCGACAAGGCCAGGCCGCTGCTGAAGTGGAAGGCGAAATTCCCGGTCGCGCGCATGATCGGCGAGGGCAGCTGCTGGGTCACGGGCGCGATGTATGCGCTGGTGGTGCGGGACAGTCCCACCGCCCCGTTCTACGACACGATCGCCCAGGTGTTCCAGGCCAGCCACGAGCCCGAAGTGCGGCCGCTACCCTGCGCGAGCGCCGAGATGGCGGCCGCCCTCAAGCTGCGCCCCGGCGAGATGTCCGGCTATTCCTCGTCGGTGGCCGGTTTCCCGTCGAACATGCAGCCGGCGCTGGCCTATGCCGCCGACGCCCTGGGCGAGGAAGGCCGCAAGGCCTGGCAGCAGTTCATGGCGCGCAGCGTCAAGCCGAACTACGGCACCGGGCCGCAGTTCGCGATCGTGCCGCGCTGACGACGCTCATCCCTGGGCGGGCGCGAGGAAGTCGAGCAGGGTCAGCGCCACCACCTTGGTCGCCTTGCGCAAGTCCTCGAGCGACAGGCGCTCGTCGGCCTTCTTGGCGTTCGATTCCGGCACCGTGCGCGGGCCGGCGCCATACAGCACCGCCGGGATGCCGCGCTCTCCGTACAGGCGCGCGTCGGCGTACAGCGGCGTGCCCTGCGCCGCGATCTCCTCGCCCATGACGGCGCGGCCGTGGCGCTGCAGGCTGGCCACCAGCCGCTCGGAGCCGGGCAGCGGCCGCAGGGCCTGCGACAGCAGCAGGCGCCGGATCTCGAGCCGGATCCCGGGCATGCCGCGCACCGCGTCCTCGACCAGCGCGCGCACCTGGGCCTCGACCGCCACCGGGTCTTCTTCCGGAATCATGCGCCGGTCCATCTTCATGACCACCTTGCCCGGCACCACATTGGTATTGGTGCCGCCGTCGATGCGCCCGACCAGCATGGTCGGCGAATCGATGCCCGCCACCTGGCTCCGGATCTTCTTCAGTTCCGGCAGCTGGCCATAGATCGCATTCAGGATGCGGGTCGCGGCCTGCAGCGCGTCGACCGCGGTTTCCGGCATCGCGCCGTGGCCGGCCTTGCCGTGCACGGTGATCTCCAGCTGCAGGCAGGCGTTGTGGGCGGTGACGATGTGGTAGCTGAAGCCCGCCGCGATCACGGCATCCGGCCGCGTGAGCCCCTGCTCCAGCAGCCAGCCCGGCCCCAGCAGGCCGCCGAATTCCTCGTCATAGGTGAAGTGCAGCTCCACCGCGCCGCGCAGCGGCGCGCCCAGCGCCTCCAGCGCGCGCACCGCAAAGACATAGGTCGCGAAGTCGCTCTTCGACACCGCGGCCGCGCGCCCATAGAGATAGCCGTCCTCCACCACTGCGCCGTAGGGCGGACGGGTCCAGCCCTCGCCCGGCGGCACCACGTCGCCGTGGGCGTTCAGCGCCAGGGTCGGGCCGCCCGCGCCATAGGCGCGCCGCACGATCAGGTTGGTGATGCTTTCCATGCCATAGTCGCGCACCAGCTGCGCCGGCACCGGATGCTTCCCGACCTGCCAGCCAAGATTTTCCAGCATGGCGGCCACCGCCTCCGCATGCGGCGCGTTGTTGCCCGGCGGGGTGTCGGTGGGGACCCGCACCACCTGCTGGAGGAAGCCGACTTCCTCGTCGAAGTGGGCGTCGATCCATGCCAGCAGTCGTTCCTGCAGCTGTGTGGTATCCATCTAGTTGTTTCCTGTCCTGGCGCCGGCCTCGAACCAGGCCCCGATCTGGGCCCGTTCGGCGTCGGTCATGTGGGTGAGGTTCGCCAGCGGCATCGCCCTGGTCTGCACCGTCTGCTGGTAGATGCGGGCGGCGTTCTGCGTGAGCAGTTCCGGCGTGTGCAGCATCACCCCGGCCGGCGCGGTGGCGAAGCCGGGCTGGGTCGGCCGCTCGGCATGGCAGCCGACGCAGCGCTGGTCGACGATGGTGCGCACGCTGGCGAACTGCGCGGCGGGACTCGATCCGGCGGCCGCCGCGCCGCCCGCCGGCGGCGCGGGCGCGATCGCCACCGCCACCGCCGCCAGCAGGGCCACGCCCGCCGCCGGATACTGCCATTCGATGCGGCCCTTGTGGCGCAGGTTGAAGAAGTGGCGGATCAACACGCCCGCCAGCATGATCGCGCCCAGCACCGCCCAGGAATACGCATGGCTGTAGGTCATCGCATAGTGGTTGCTGATCATGATGAACAGCACCGGCAGCGTGAAGTAGTTATTGTGGACGCTGCGCTGCTTGGCCCGGATGCCGTGCGCCGGATCGGGCTTCCGCCCCGCCAGCATGGCATTGACCATCTTGCGCTGGCCCGGGATGATCAGCATGGCCACGTTGGCGACCATCATGGTGCCGATCATCGCGCCCACGTGCAGGTAGGCCGCGCGGCCGCTCAGCAGATGGCTCAGCACCCAGGCGCTGGCGACCAGGAAGCCGTAGACGACGGCGCCGAAGGCCAGGTCGTGCCTGCCCAGCGGCGAGCGGCACAGCAGGTCGTACACGACCCAGCCCACCACCAGGCTGGCCAGGCCGATGCCGACCGCCTGCCAGCTCGACAGGTCGGCCACGCCGCGGTCGACCATCATGGCCTGCGCGTTCAGGTAGTACACGATGACCAGCAGCGCGAAGCCCGACAGCCAGGTGGAATAGGCTTCCCACTTGAACCAGTGCAGCTCCTTGGGCAGTTCGGCCGGCGCCACCAGGTATTTCTGCGGGTTGTAGAAGCCGCCGCCATGCACCGCCCACAGCTCGCCGGCCACGCCCTTCTTCGCCAGCTCCGAGCCGGGCGCCGGCGGACGGATGCTGTTGTCGAGCCAGACGAAATAGAAGGACGCGCCGATCCAGGCGATGCCGGTGATGATGTGCAGCCAGCGTACGAGCAGGTTGAGCCATTCGAGGCCGTACGGGGCCAGGTATCCGAATACGTCCATGGGGGGTTCCTGGTTGCGGGATTCCTCGAAGATAAACCGATTTCAATTTCTACAACATGAAAACTAGCGTATATTCGACATATCTGCTTCGATATACACAGCGATGTCCAGCCTGCCCCAGCACCTCGACCTGCACCTGATCCGCATCCTGTACCTGCTGCTGGTCGAGAAGAACGTCTCGCGCGTCGCGCTCAAGCTGAACCAGCCGCAGCCCTCGATCTCGGCCTCCTTGCGCAAGCTGCGCGAGCTGACCGGCGACCCGCTGCTGGTGCGCGGCGCGCGCGGCATGGTGCCGACCCAGCACGGCGAAAGCCTGCTCAAGCCGGCCAAGCGCATCCTCGACGAGGCCGAGAGCCTGTTCGTGAAAAAATCGCCCTTCGTGCCCGAGGAGGCGGCGCGCACCTTCCACATCGCCGCCCCCGACTACCTCGACACCCAGTTCCTGCCGAACGTGGTGGCGGTGCTGCGCCGCGGTTCGCCCAACAGCAAGGTCGTGATCCACAGCCTGGGGCCGGGCCTGGACTATTTGCGCATGCTGTCCGACGGCGAGATGGACCTGGTGATCGCCAACTGGGACGAGCCGCCGGCCCACCTGCACATCTCGAAGCTGTTCGAGGACCCGATCATCTGCACCATGCGCGCCGACAGTCCCTACGCGCGGCGCACCGCGAGCGATGCGATGACGGTCGAGGACTACCTGAGCCTGCCCCACGTGGCGCCATCGCAGATGCTGCCGGGCTACCATGGCGTGATCGACGCCTACCTCGAGCGCCAGGGCATGCAGCGCAAGGTCGCCGTCGAGTCGCCCTACTTCGGCCTGATTCCCTATATGCTGACCCAGAGCGACCTGCTGCTGACGACCGGGCGCCAGTTCATCCGCTTCTATGAAAAGACGCTGCCGCTGAAGAGCTTCACGGTGCCGGTCAAGTTCCCGCCGATGCGCTTCTACCAGCTGTGGCACCAGCGCGTGCACCAGTCGACCGAGCACAAATGGCTGCGCGACCAGATCAGCGCCGCCGCGCGCGCCCTGGTCCAGGCCTAGGCCCGGGCCTTATATCGGCGCGCCGAGGGAGCGCATGCGGCGGGCGATATACGACGCGAGGCTTGCAGGATTTATCATCCACTGCTTGAACGATGGACAGCCCATGACCACTCTCACCAGCCTGAACGCCTGCGACCCGCAGGCCTTTGCCGCCGCCCTGGGCGGCATCTACGAAAACTCGCCCTGGGTCGCCGAGCGTGCGGCGCAGCAGCGGCCCTTCGCCAGCCTGGCGGCGCTCAAGCTGGCGCTGCAGGCGGCGGTCGGCGCGGCCGGCGAGGACCAGCAACTGGTCCTGCTGCGCGCCCACCCCGAACTGGCCGGCAAGGCCGCGATCGCGGGCGAGATGACGCCCGAATCGGTGGACGAGCAGGCCAGCTCGGGCCTGAACCGCTGCACGCCCGAGGAATACACGGCGCTGCACGACCTCAACCGCCAGTACAGCGAGAAGTTCGGCTTTCCCTTCATCCTCGCGGTCAAGGGGCCGACCGGGCGCGGCCTGACGCGCCGCGCCGTGATCGAGACCTTCGCCCGGCGCCTGAAGAACGGGCGCGCCGCCGAGATGGCCGAGTGCCTGCGCCAGGTGCACCGCATCGCCGAGATCCGCCTCAACCAGCTGCTGGGCGTGCGGCACGACTTCGGCCCTGCGGTGATGGAATGGGCCGAGACCCTCGGCGCCATCAGCGACAGCGAAGCCAATCTCACCTGCGCCTACCTGACGCCGGCGCACCAGCGCACCGCGGCGGCCATCGCCGACTGGATGCGGGAGGCCGGCATGGAGGTGCATATCGACGCGGTCGGCAACGTGGTCGGGCGCTACGCGGCAGCGCGGCCGGGCGCGAAAACCCTGCTCACCGGTTCGCACTACGACACCGTGCGCAATGGCGGCAAGTACGACGGCCGGCTCGGCATCCTGCTGCCGGTCGCCCTGGTGCGCCACCTGCACGCGCGCGGCGAGCGCCTGCCCTTCGACCTGGAAGTCATCGGCTTCGCCGAAGAGGAAGGCGTGCGCTTTCGCAGCACCTTCCTCGGCAGCAGCGCGGTGAGCGGCAGCTTCGATCCGGCCCTGCTCGAACAGCAGGACGCGGAAGGCGTCAGCATGCGCGAAGCGCTGGCCGCGGCCGGGCACGATCCGGCCGCCATCCCCGCGATCGCGCGCGACCCCGCCTCGCTGCTGGGCTTCGTCGAGGTGCACATCGAACAGGGACCGGTGCTGCTGGAGCGCGGCCTGCCGCTGGGCGTGGTGACCGCCATCGCGGGCAGCTCGCGCTACCTGGTCGAACTGGACGGGGTGGCCAGCCACGCCGGGACCACGCCGATGGACATGCGCAGGGATGCCGCCGCCGCCGCCGCCGAGATCGTGCTGCTGGTGGAGGGGCGCTGCACCGGGCGCGGCGCGCTGGTGGGCACGGTCGGGCAGCTCGAGGTGCCCGGCGGTTCGGTCAACGTGGTGCCGGGAGCCTGCCGGCTGTCGCTCGACATCCGGGCGGCCGCGGATGCCGAACGGCTGGCGGCGGTGGACGACATCCTGGCCGGCATCAGCGCCATCTGCGCGCGGCGCGGGATCGAGGAAAAGCTGTGGAAGCTGGTGGAAGCCGAAGCCGTGCCCTGCTCGCCGCACCTGATGGAGCAGCTGGGCGTAGCGGTCGAACGCGCCGGCCTGCCGCGCCATGACCTGCCCTCGGGCGCCGGCCACGACGCGATGCGCATGGCGCAGCTCACCGGGGTGGCGATGCTGTTCACGCGCTGCGGCAACGGCGGCATCAGCCACAACCCGCTCGAGACCATGACCGCCGACGATGCCGAGATCGCGGGGCAGGTGCTGCTCGACTTCCTGCGCTCGCTGGCGAGCTGAGGACGCTCAGCTCGCGCTGCGCAATGGACGCTCGGCCGGTCCGTTCCATGCCCTGCCCACCAGCCTGCTGCTCATGAATTCGGAAACAGGCATCGGCCTGGCGATCGCGAAGCCTTGGGCACTATCGCAGCCTGCCGCCGCCAGCCATGCCAGGGTGTCTTCGTCCTCGATGCCTTCCGCCGTGACCGTTGCGCCCAGATCATGGGCTAGCTGGATGCTGGTGCGGACGATCGATTGATCGCTGGCGGAGTGCAGCAGGTTGGTCACGAAGGAGCGATCGATCTTCAACTCGTTCGGGGCCATGCGCTGGAGATAGGTCAGCGAAGCGTGACCGGTGCCGAAATCGTCAAGCGAGATGCGGATGCCGATGGAGCGCAGGCGTCCGATCGAGCGCAGCACCTCGTCCGCGTCGCGCATGATGCCGGTCTCGGTGACTTCCAGGATGAGCATGTGTCCCAGGGCCTCGGCGTCGCCGATCAGCGCGTCGACCAGCTCCGGATTGGCCAGGTCGTTGACCGACACGTTGACGGACAAGGACATGTCGAGTCCGAGTTCCTGCCATTGCCTGCAGTGTTGCAGAGCATGCCGCACCAGGTACAAGGTCATCGTGCCGATCACGCCGGTTTGCTCGGCCAGGGGAACGAACATGTCGGGTGACAGGGCGCCGTAGCGCGGATGGTTCCACCGTACCAGCATCTCGGCGCCCACGATGCGGCGCGTGGAAAGGCATAATTTCGGCTGGATGGCATAGCCGAGCGTATTGTCCAGCAGTGCCTGCCGCAGGTCACCCAGCAGGGTCAGGTTGCGCGGATCGGGCTCCAGGCCCCGATGGTAGACCTGGGTACGCAGGTGGCCGTCACGGGCTGCTCCGCATGCGACCTCCGCGGCACGCAAGAGTTCGGAAGCTTCGGAACCGTGATCCGGGCATCGGGCCAGGCCGGCGCGGCAATCCAGGGTCAGCGTCAACTCCTGTGCGTCGATCGGCCGCTGCACCAGGTTCATCAGCATCGACAAGTCGTCGTCGAACGAGGCGTCGCAGTGATCGCCACGCAGCATGACGGCAAACTGGCCGCCTCCGAAATGCGCCACATGCCTTTCCTCCCATCGGCCCACCAGCCGTTCGGCCACGACCCGGACAAGCTCATCACTCAAGCCCTTTCCCGCCACCGTTTCGATCAGGCCGAGGTTGACCACATCGATACGCATGACCGCGCAGCTGCCGCCGCGTTGCGCGGCCAGCTTCAGCGGCCCGCCCAGCCCCCGTTCAAAGGCATGTCGGTTTGAAATGCCGGTCGTGGGATCACGGAAGGCGAGCAGGTGTATCTGGTGCTGGGCTTTCCGGCGCAGGCTCGCCTCGCCTTCCGCGCGCTGGAACTGCAGCTGGCTGCGCCGGTGCGCGCGCCGCCACCAAAGGACGCCAAGCACCGTTGTCAGCAGCAAGGGAACCGCCATCCACGCTCCCGCCATCAGGCCGGAACGGTCACTCGTGGCTGGAGGCGTCAGGTTCGCCAGCCATTTGATATACAGCTCATCCTGTCCGCCACTGGTCTGGAGCTCCCGCAAGCCGGCGTTGACCCTGGCGAGCAGTTCCGGCCGTGTACGCGCGATCCCGAACACGTAGCTGCGCTCCAGTACGGGAGGACTGACAGCGACGATGCCCTTGATGTCGTACTCCTTGATCGCGTGATAGCCGATGTAGTCCGGCACGATCGCATAGTCGGCTTGGCCTTGTGCAACGGCGGTAATGGCAGCCGCTTCCCGGTTCACCGGAATGATCATCGGCGATGCGGCATCCGCATGCAGCTCTTCCCAGGCCATGCTGGCGTACTGTACAGCAACACGCTGGTGCGAGAGCGCCTTGATCGAACCGACATACCTGCTCCCTGTACGCCCGAACACCAGATAGCTGCGGGAGAGGATCTGTTCGCTGAAAAGATATTTCTTCGCCCGCTCTTTGGTGACGAACATCGGCACGACATCGACTTCCCCGGACTCGAGGAGGCTCAAGGCCTTGTCCTAGTCCTCGAACCGGAATGCCGTGGACCAGCCTTCCTTTCTTGCCATGCGCTGGAACAGCTCGACATCGAAGCCCTTCGGCTCTCCCTTGTCGAGGAAATGATAAGGATAGTAATCGGCTTGGTCGCCTGCGAACACGACGCGCGCGCCGCGTCCCCCGGCTTCCTGCGCCGGTGCGGCGCCTTGCGCACCGAGCACCAGGCAAGCCAGGAAGAACAGGACTGATCGGAATGTCATGACCGGTTCAGGCATCCTTGTTCAGCACTGCTCCCATTCGCTGGGCGCAGACTCCGGGCTTGCGCCACGCGCTCGACCCGGCGCGCGCGCGCGTTCCACGACCGTCCTTGCCAGGGCAAGGCTCGCCGTCGCGTCGGAACCCCGGCGCCTGGAACCGGCGGGCTGCGCCGAAGACGCCTGCACGCGGTCGAGCTTGAACACGCTGACGACTTGCGCAAGCTTCGCGGACTGGTCCTGGAGCGAACCGGCGGCGGCCGCCGCCTCTTCCACCAGGGCCGCATTCTGCTGCGTCACCTCGTCCATTTGCGCGACCGCCTGGTTGACCTGTTCGATACCGGCGCTCTGCTCCTGGCTGGCGGCCGTGATCTCTCCCATGATGTCGGTGACGCGGCGCACGCTGTCGACGACTTCCCGCATCGTCTGGCCAGCCTGGCCGACCTGCCTGGCGCCGGTATCCACCTTGTCCACCGAATCGCCGATCAGCGACTTGATTTCCTTGGCCGCGGCGGCCGAGCGATGCGCCAGGTTGCGCACTTCGCTGGCGACGACGGCAAATCCCCGGCCCTGCTCGCCCGCCCTCGCCGCTTCCACGGCCGCGTTCAGGGCCAGGATATTGGTCTGGAAGGCGATGCCATCGATCACGCCGATGATATCGACGATCTTCCTGGACGAATCGTGGATCGAGGACATGGTCGCCACGACCTCGGACACCGCCTGCCCGCCCTTGATGGCGATCTCCGACGCCGCGACGGCCAGCTGGTTGGCCTGGCGCGCATTGTCCGCATTCTGCTTCACCGTCGATGCCAGCTCTTCCATCGAGGAGGCGGTTTCCTCCAGCGACGAAGCCTGCTCTTCGGTCCGCGACGACAGGTCCAGGTTGCCGGTCGCAATCTCGCTCGAGGCCGTGGCGATGGTATCGGTGCCGCTGCGCACCTCGCCGACGATATTCACCAGGCTGTCATTCATTTCCTTGAGGGCGAGCAGCAACTGCCCGGTTTCGTCGCTCGCGTTCACCTCGATGCGGCTGGTCAGGTCGCCGGCGGCGACGGACTGCGCCACGCGCACCGCATTGCCCAGGGGACGGGTGATCGAGCGGGTAAGGAGGACGCCGAGCGCAATGCCGGTGATGGCGCTGCCGGAAACGAGGACAATCATGATCCACAGGCTGTGCGCATAGGTTTCGCCGGTTTCCTCATCGGCCTGCCGGGCCGCCTGTTCCTTCATGGTGACCAGTTCGTCCACCATCTCGTCGAGGGTATTGACCGACTTGCGGAAATCGCCGAAGAAATATTGGACGACCTCGGATTCCTCCTGCATCTCCTGGGTCTGCATGCGCTTCATGAGGGATGGGATGAGCACATCGTATTCCGCGATCTTGCGCTCGAAGTCGGCAAACTTCTTCTTGCCCGCCTCGGTATGGAACAGGGGCCTGGCCTTGTCGGCATTCATGCGCAGCGCGGCCCGCGCCTTGTCGATCTGGGCGGTGTACGCCATCCGCTGCTGCTGGGAAGAAGCGAGCAGCATGTTACTGAGCGCACGGCCGATGTAGATGAGGTTAATGTTCGCTTCCTTGATGTAGGAAACGCCGAGCAACTCTTTTTCGTAAAGGTCGGTGGCCTGGTCGTTGATCTCCCCCATGCCGCGCATGCCGACGATGCCGACCACCGCGCTGAAGAGGGCAAGCGTCAGAAATCCCGCGAGAAGACGTGTCCCCACTCTCATAGTTGTAAACATTCACATTCCTTGTTCTTCAATTCGGATGGTAAAGCACCGTGCACTTCGTCATCGAAGCTTCTTCTTGTGCTCCGCCCATCCAGGGAATCAGCCACACACTGGATGTCGGCGCGTACGCCCGCCTGGTGCATGAGGCGCGCAAGATGCTTCCTGGATTTATTGATCGGAAGGTGGATGGCCAGGGCTGCCGGTCGATAACCGGGCGTTGTGACTTCTTGTTATTGGTTTCCAGGTAGGAATATTCCTACGTGGCAACTATACACAACTACACTTTGGGAGAGTTATTTATTGTAGGAAACCAAAAGAAAAATACGTCAAATGCCGGAGATCGTCTCACCCTTACAACGATCTCCCCTCCGGAGACGGCCTGGAGGCTCGAGGCTTGTTGCGCTGCTGGACAGTGCGTTGCCGGATGTTATTAATTTGACAAAATTTGCGCAAAATCGCAGACTGGCCCTTACCTCGTCAACCGGCCATTCACCATGAGCTTCCGCCGCGCCTGCCTCGTCCTGTCGTTCCTGGTCCTGGCTGGTCCGGCGCGCGCCGCCGTCCCTTCCAGGGTGTCGCCGGCAACAGTGCAGGCGCAACAGCTGGCGGCCCAGGGTGGCGATACGGACGCCATGGTCGAACTCGCCTGGCGCTTTCACGATGGCGATGGCGTCGTCCGGGATCATGCCGCGGCAGCCAACTGGTTCCGCCTGGCTGCCGGGAAAGGCAGCGCCTCGGGCATGTACGGCCTGGCACTGTGCCTCAGCCAGTGCACAGGCGTCGCGCACGACCCTGCCCTCGCGGACAAGCTGATGCGCGAAGCAGCCGACCTGGGCCATGCGGATGCCCAGGTCGAGGTGGGCCTGAGCGTCGAGCGCAGCGATCCGGTACAGGCGCTGCAGTGGTACGCCAAGGCTGCGCACCAGGACAATTCCTATGGCGTGCGCAATCTCGGCCTCCTGTACCTGCAAGGCCGCGGCGTCGCGCCCGACCCGGCGAAGGGCTACGAACTGATGCTGAAGTCGGCCGAACTGGGCAATCCCCATGCGATGGCCGATCTCGGCAGGGCCTATGAAAAGGGAACCGGCGTCAGGCAAGACCTGCAGCGTGCCCGACTTTGGTACCGTGAGGCGGCGGCGCTGGGCCAGGCCGATGCCCGCTTCCGGCTCAGCCGTCTTTATGCGAACGGCCATGGTGGCGAACCGGACAGCGAGGAAGCCCTGCGCCTGCTCCGGCTTGGCGTCGAGGATGGGCAGGTCGATTCGATCAACCTGCTGGGAATCATGTACCTCGACGGGCAAGGCGTGCCCCAGGATTATGTCGAGGCGTACCGCCTGCTGAGCAAGGGCGTCGAGATCGGCGACGCCCGGTCCATGGTCCAGCTGGGCCGGATGCACCTGAGCGGTGCGGGACGGCCGGTCGACCTGCCCGCCGCCATCGCGCTGTTCACGCGCGCGGCCGAGAGTGGCGATTCACACGGTCAGTTTTTGCTGGCGCGGTGCCTGGAGCAAGGTACGGGCGTCGCGCGCGACGACGCCAGGGCCGCGCAGCTGTTCCGGCAAGCCAGCGGGGCCGGCTTCGCTCCGGCGACGAGTTACCTGATCCGGATGCACGTCGAAGGCCGGGGCCTTCCACGCAATCCGGCCAGGGTCCAGGCCCTGGTCGAGCAGGAAATCGCCGCCGGCAATGCCGGGGCCATCCTGGAATCCGCCGCCCTGCTGGTCGAACATGGCCACGCCGCGGATGCCGAACCCATCATCCGGCGTGCGGCGGCGCAGGCCGCATCCGCCGTGGCGAGCCGCGACCTGTACTTCATCCTGGCACTGGGGAGGGTCGGCAGCGCCTACCGCGAGCGGCGCGAATTCGATGCCGCCGAACGCTACCTGAAGGACCAGATGGCCTTGCTGGACAAGCTGGGCAATGCGCCGCCTGCCATGGTGGCGGAAAACCTCGAGGAGATGGGCTACCTGTATGTGGAAAGCGAGCGCCCGGAACTCGCCGAGCCGATATTCCAGCGCAACCTGGCTCTGCACCTGGCAGTGCACGGACCGGAATCGGCACAGGCCGCTTCCAGCTACGGCATGCTCGGCACCATCCACTTCATGCGCGACCGCTTCGACCAGGCCTTGCATGACAAGCGGCTGGCCCTGGACATCCTGGAGAAGGCGCTCGGACGCGACGATCCGAAAACGGCGCGCGCACGCGGATCCCTGGCACAGCTGCTGTATTTCCAGGGCAACTATGCGCAGGCCGAACCACTCTTCCTGCAGTCCATTGCTGCGCTGGAGGCGCGCTTCGGCCAGGCCGACGCGTCCCTCGCAGGCCCCTTGGGCAACCTGGCCTATAACCACATGGAGCGGGGACAGCTCGCCCTGGCGGAACAAGGCTTCCGCAGGGCGCTGGCCATACGCGAGAAGCACAGTGGCGGCAAACCCGGGCATGCCCTTGCCACCAGCTGGAACAACCTGGGCGTGCTGCTGACGAAGGCCGGGAAATACCGGGAGGCGGAAGACCTGCTGTCGCGCTCGCTGCGCATGCGCGAGCAAGTCCTCGGCCGGCGACACAAGGAGGTATCGATCAGCCTGAAGAGCCTGGCAAGACTTTACCTTGCCACCGGCCGCCATGGACAGGCAAGGGCCGTGCTCGAACGCGCCATCGCGATCATGCAGGCCGACGCGCCCGGCCGCCCGGGCTGGCAGCTGGCCGAGGTCCTGCACCTGCAAGGCCTCGCCCTGCGGCAGCTGGGGCGGCATGCACAAGCGGGCGACCTGCTGCGCCAGGCGCTCGACATGCGCGTCCAGCTCCAGCCGGCGCATCATCAAACGATCGAGACCGCCCGCGACCTGGCCGCCGTGTACCGCGGCATGGACAACGAAAAGGCGGCGCTGGAAGTGGAGCAGCGGGCGAACGGCGCAGCCGGCGCAGCGCCCGTTGCGGCCGCGGCGCCGGCCGATTGAGCGCCCCTTATTCCAGGTCGCCGGTCTCGAAATACACGGTGCCGACCACCGGCGCCCGCTGGCCCAGCGCCGCCTCGGGATTCGACAGGTCCGGCCGCTCGATCGTCAGCGCTTCCTTCAGCGGCTGCGCCAGCTTCACGATGTGGTCGAAGTCCGGACGGCTGTCCAGCTTCTTCACCAGGTACTTCCCGACCGGCAGGTAGCGCGACGTGGTGGCCACCCGCAGGCCGGGATCGAGGCGCCAGTGGTAGACCACCTTCTCGACCACGAACTGCGCCTGCGCATGGCGCTGCCGGCCGCCGCGCTCGAAATGGCCTTCGACGATGTCGGCCTTGAATGCGCGCAGGGGCGAGGCGCTGGCCGGGTCGAGGCGCGACAGCTCGAAGCGCTCCGGATCGATGGTCCAGAGCGCGGTCGCGCCCTGCATGCGCGCGCGCAGCTCCCGGTCCAGGCGCGGATCGGCGAGGCGCAGCTGCAGCACCACCTGGCGGTCGTGCGGCGCCTTGAACAGCGGCAGGTGCGAGGCATACAGTCCGTCGCGGTCGCCGAACAGCACCATGCCGTGCGCGCCGTAGCTGTGGTCGTGGGCGCCGGCGGTGGCGGCCGCGCTCAGCAGCAGGATGGCGGCGGCCATGGACCTGGGCGCGGTGCGGAAGCGGTTCGATGCCATGTTCAACCCCGGCGGCGCATCATGAGGCCGTACACCAGCGCGGCGATCGCGACGCCGACGAACCAGGCGTAGGTGTAGATGGTCTTGAAGCCTTCGCCGACATCGGGGAAGGAAGCCGGGAAGGCCGCGTTCAGGAAGCCCGGGATATTCGGCAGCACCCCCAGCGCGAAGGCGACCAGGGCCGCCGTGTTCCAGCCGTTCCCGTACGAGTAGATGCCGTCGTGGACGTACATCTGCGCGACGTCGAGGCGGGTCTTGCGCACCAGGTAGTAGTCGACCACCAGCACGCCGGCGATCGGCCCGAGCAGCGCCGAGTAGCCGACCAGCCAGGTGAAGATGTAGTTATGGGTGGTTTCCAGGATCTTCCAGGGCATCATGACCAGCGCCAGGCCGGCGGTGATGTAGCCGCCGGTGCGGTAGCTGATCTGCCTTGGCGCCAGCGCCGAGAAGTCATAGGCCGGCCCCACCAGGTTGGCGGCCAGGTTCACGCTCACGGTGTCGATCAGGAGCACGATCAGCGCCACCAGCACCGCGATCCCGGTCATGCGCGCGGCCAGGTCGACCGGGTCCCACAGCGCCTTCCCGTACAGGACCACGGTGGCCGAGGTGACGATCACCGCCAGCGCGGCCAGCAGTCCCATCGGCAGCGGCAGGCCGACGCTCTGCCCCACCACCTGGTCGCGCTGCGATTTCGCGAAGCGCGTGAAGTCGGGGATGTTCAGCGCCAGGGTGGCCCAGAAGCCGATCATCGCCGTCAGCGACGGCCAGAACGCGGTCCAGAACTGCCCTTCCTTCTTGCCGCCCGGGGCGAACTGCGAAGGCTGGTCGAGCAGCGGGCCGAAGCCGCCGGCCTTGTCATGCACCCACCACAGCAGCACGAAGCAGATCGCGATCTTCAGCGGCGCGGTCCAGGTCTCGAGCTTGCGGATCGATTCCATGCCGTGCACCACGAAGTACAGCTGGATCGCCCAGAACACCAGGAAGCACAGCAGCTGGGCGAGGTTGATGCCCAGCGCCGCGATCGGCGCCCCGCCGATCGGTGCGCCGTTCATCACGCCCAGCAGCGTATGGATCATGCTGCCGCCGAACCAGGTCTGGATGCCGTACCAGCCGCAGGCGACGATGGCGCGCATCAGCGCCGGCAGCTTGGCGCCGGTGGTGCCGAACGAGGTACGGGCCAGCACCGCATAGGGAATCCCGTACTTGGTGCCGGCATGGCCGATCAGGAGCATCGGCACCAGCACGATGGCGTTGGCCAGGAACACGGTGAACACCGCCTGCCAGCCCGACATGCCGGCCTCGATCAGGCTGGCCGACAGCGTGTAGGCGGGAATGCACATCACCATGCCGACCCACAGCGCGGCAAAGTGATACCAGCGCCAGGTGCGCTGGGCGGCGTCGGTCGGGGCGAGGTCGTCGTTCCAGAGGTCGGTATGGGATGCGGGGGTGGTGCTCACGGGGCGGGTTCTCCATTCGTTCGTAGCGCGCGAGTGTAGCGCAAACCTACCTGCGCTGCCGGACGTCTCCCCATCCGTTTGCTTTTTTTTATGACTGCAGGTCGGCGTGGATCGCCTGCGCCGCCAGCCGCCCGTGGCGCAGCGCCTGGGGCGCTTCCTGGCCCGGTGCGACACAGTCGCCGCCGGCATAGACGCCCGGCAGCGCGGTGCGGAAACACGGGTCGACCCGGATGCGGTCGCCCTCGCGCGAGATGCGCCGGACGCTGTCGTCCGCCTCGCAGGCGCCCTCGCCCGCCCGTCCCACGGCCTTCAGGACGGCATGGGTGGCGATCTCGGTGAAGCCGCCGGTGTTGACCAGGCGGCCATCCTGCATGCGGGTCTGCTCGAAGCGCACCGCTGCGACCAGGCCGCGCTCGTCGCGCAAGACCTCGAGCGGCCAGGCCCAGGTGCGGATGCGCACGAAGCTGGCGCGCGCGGTCTCGAACTCGTAGCCATCCGCTTCCAGGCCATGCCGGTAGACCAGGGTGACGTCCTGCGCGCCGAGCCGCTTCAGGCGCGCCGCCGTGTCGACCGCGCCGCGCGCCGCGCCGATCACGATCGCGCGCTGCGGCGCCGCCAGCGCGCCCAGGTCCTCGGGGTGGCAGACCGCGGTCACCCGCCTGCCGGCGTCGCGCAGGCCGGGGGCCTCGTCCCCGGTCAGGCCCAGCACGCGGCCCGCGGCCAGGCCGACGGCGACGAACACGGCGTCATGCGACAGGTGCAGCTCGGCCAGCTCGAGGTTCAAGCCCAGCTTGCTGCCATGCTCGATGCGGATCCGTCCGGCCGCCAGCAGGGCGGCGAGCTGCTCGCGGGCGCCCTCTCCCTCCAGTGCGGGCGCGGCCTGCATGCGCTCCCGGGAACGGGCCTCGAACACGGTGACGCCATTGCCGAGCATGGCCAGGCGGTGCGCACAGGCCATCCCGGCCGGTCCCGCGCCGATGACGGCGACCTGCTTGCCGGTGGGCGGCGCCGCATGGCGCGGGAATGGGTGCGGCCGGCATGCCGGCGCGGCAGGCTGTTCTTCTGACTGGAACATATGCCTCTCTTGTTGTTATGGGAATGAGGTCCAGGTGGCCTTGCAATGGATGATGGGGGTAACGCCCATGCCGGTCAGTCGAGCTTCTTCAGCAGGGTCGCCAGCTTGCCGAACAGTTCGTCCACATGCTGGCGCTGCAGGATCAGCGGCGGCGACAGCGCGATGATGTCGCCCGTGGTGCGGATCAGGATGCCGTCGGCGAAGGCTTTCTTCAGGGCGCCGTAGGCGCGCGCGCCGGGCTTGCCGGGAATGGATTCGAGCTCGATGCCGGCCACGATGCCGATCGAGCGCAGGTCGATCACGTGCGGCAGCCCGCGCAGCGAATGCAGCGCATCCTCGAAATAGGACTGCATGTTCTTCGCATTCTCGAGGATCCGCTGTTCGCGGAACACCTCGAGCGTGGCCAGGGCGGCCGCGCAGGCCACCGGGTGGCCCGAATAGGTATACCCGTGGAACAGCTCGATGCCCGCCGGCGCATCCATGAAGGCGTCGTGGATGAAGCGCTTGCTGAACACGGCGCCCATCGGGATGGCGCCGTTGGTGATGCCCTTGGCGGTCGTCATCATGTCCGGCTCGACCTCGAAATAGTCGGCGGCGAAGGGCGTGGCCAGGCGTCCGAAGCCGGTGATGACTTCATCGAAGATCAAGAGAATGCCGTATTTGTCGCAGATCTCGCGCAGGCGCTTCAGGTAGCCCTTGGGCGGCACCAGCACCCCGGTCGAACCGGCCACCGGCTCGATGATGACGGCGGCGATGGTCGAGGCATCGTGCAGCGCCACCAGGCGTTCCAGCTCGTCGGCCAGTTCGACGCCGAAGTCCGGTTCGCCGCGCGAGAACGCGTTCTTCTGCAGGTCGTGCGTGTGCGGCAGGTGGTCGGCGCCGGGCAGCAGCGGGCCGAACTGCTTGCGGTTGGGGCCGATGCCGCCCACCGTCAGGCCGCCGAAGCCCACGCCGTGGTAGCCGCGCTCGCGGCCGATCAGGCGGGTGCGGCTGCCCTCCCCGCGCGCCTTGTGGTAGGCCAGCGCGATCTTGAGGGCGGTGTCGACCGCCTCCGAACCCGAGTTGGTATAGAACACGTGGCCGAACTTGTGGTTCGTGTAGTCCATCAGCTGCTCGGCCAGGTCGAACGCGGCCGGGTGGCCCATCTGGAAAGTGGGCGCGAAGTCGAGCTGGCCGGCCATGCGGCCGATGGCCTCGACGATCTTCGGCTGCGCGTGCCCGCAGGGCACGCACCACAGGCCGGCGGTGCCGTCGAGCACCCGCTTGCCGTCGACGTCCTTGTAATACATGCCTTCGGCCGACACCAGCAGCCGCGGGTCGGCCTTGAAATCGCGGTTGTTCGTAAACGGCATCCAGAAGGACGACATCGATGCGGGCCTCGACTCATTCATGCGACTCTCCTCGGCTGGCTGGCAACTTGTGCCAATAATGAAGTGTGAACAAATCTGGCCCATCTGGCAACCATCCGGGGGCCGGCAAACCCCTGTGAGCGCTTTTGTAACAGTCTGTTCATTTGGTTCAAAGCAATGATATGCTCCTGAATACAACATCGACAATACATCGCCATGTCCACATACGCCACCCCTGTCCTCACGACCGAACGGCTGGTACTGCGGCCCCTGACCCAGCACGATGCGCCGGCACTGTTCACCGTGTTTGCCGATCCCGCCGTGGTGCGATACTGGAGCGCCGAGCCCTGGACCGATATCTCCTTTGCCGAAACCGCCATTGCGCGGGCGCTGGAAAGCTACCGCGACGAGACCGATATCCGGTTCGCGGTGGAGCTGGCCGATAGCGGTGAGCTGGTCGGCACCGTCAACCTGCACCACTTCTTCAACCAGAACCGGCGCTGCGAACTCGGCTACGCCATCGCCAGCGCGCACTGGGGCCACGGCTACGCCACCGAGGCGATTGGCGCCGCGCTCGAGCATGGCTTCAGCGCCGTCGACCTGAACCGGATCGAAGCCGACATCGACCCTCGCAACGCCGCCTCGGCCGTGGTGCTGGAAAAGCTGGGCTTTCGCAAGGAAGGCTTCATGCCGCAGCGCTGGCTGGTGCATGGCGAATACGCGGACACGGTGTTCTACGGGCTGCTGCGCAGCTACTGGGACGAGCGCAAGCGGAAAATCTAGGCGCTTCCCATTCATCCGCCCTGTGCACCGTTAAACCCGGGAATCATGCGCTTTATCGGATGATGCTGGCGGTTGGGCTGGCGGCGGCCTACAGTGGATCCATCGACCCACGAAAGGACCCTGCATGAAACCCACCCGTCTCGAATCCCGTTTTTCCTCGTTTTTTGCTGACATGGAAGACCTTGGCCACCGCTGCGCCCGCGCGGTCCGCTCCGGCGCGCGCACGCTCGCCGCGCTGCCCTGGCCGGTGCTGCTGGTCGCCGCCATCCTGCTGGCCTGCCTGTTGACCATCGTGCCGCTGGTCCTGACGCTGTTCGTCGGCTTCCTGTTGCTGAAGTTCGTGGCTGGCGCCGTGTTCGGCCGCCGGCCGCGCCAGATCGGAGAGTAGGATGGTGGCTACGCAACTCAACCGCGCGGTGGACTTCGTCCGCGATGCCGTCAGCGAAGCAGGCGTCCTGTGGTGGCGCTTCTTCGACTGGCTGGCCATGGTCGAGTGGCGCCAGCTGTACCTGACCTGGTTCCTGGCGCTCGCCTTCGGCATCTTCCTGCAGCTGGGCGAGCAGGCGGTCTGGTTCATCCTGATCTCCTTCGGCGTCAAGGTGCTGGCCGGCGGCAAGCGCCGCGCCGAACTGATGGCCAAGGAAGCGGCCGACAAGGCCGATGTCGCCACCCTCGAGCGGCGCCTGATGGAAGCGAAGATGGCGGCGCTGCAGGCCCAGGTCGAGCCGCACTTCCTGTTCAATACCCTGGCCCTGATCGGCCAGCTGATCGACACCGATCCGAAGGAAGCCTCGCGCGTGCACGCCCACCTGGTCGAATACCTGCGCTCCTCGCTGCCGCAGATGCGTTCCGGCTCCGGCGGCACCCTGGGCAAGCAGGTCGAACTGTCGCGCGCCTACCTCGCCATCATGCAGGCGCGCATGAAGGAGCGGCTGGCGGTGCGCTTCGAGGTGCCCGACTTCCTCGGCAGCTCGCCCTTCCCGCCGATGATGCTCCAGACCCTGATCGAGAATGCGATCAAGCACGGGCTGGAACCGAAGGTGGCGGGCGGCACCATCCTGGTGCGCGCCCATGTGGTGGGCGCGATCCTGCACGTGGACGTGTGCGACGACGGGGTCGGCATCAACCTGCACAAGGGCGACGGCGTGGGCCTGGCGAATATCCGCGAGCGGCTGGCGCTGCTGTACGGCAGCCAGGCCGAACTCGTGATCGAGACGCCGCCGGAAGGCGGGGCCTGCGCCTCGATCCGCCTGCCCTACCGGATGACGGAGGACGGCTGATGGCCACCGCCCTGGTCGCCGACGACGAACAGGCGATGCGCGCGCAGCTGCGCATGCGCCTCGGCGAGGCCTGGCCCGAGCTGCGCATCGTGGCGGAGGCGGCCAACGGGCTGGAAGCCGTCGACCTGGCGGCCGCCCACCGGCCCGACATCGCCTTCCTCGACATCCGCATGCCCGGCATGGGCGGGATCGAGGCCGCGCGCCAGCTGTACAACCGCTGCCACATCGTGTTCGTCACCGCCTACGACGAGTACGCGGTCGACGCCTTCGAACACGGCGCGATCGATTACCTGCTCAAGCCGGTGACGGCCGAGCGCCTGGGCACGGCCTGCGAGCGCCTGCGGCGCCGGCTGGCGCACCCGCCCAAGGATATCGGCGCCCAGCTGGCCCAGATCAACGAATTGCTGCGCCAGGACGGCGCCAAGGCGCGCAGCTACCTGCGCTGGATCCAGGCCCAGGTCGGCAACAGCCTGCGCATGATCAGCACCCGCGAGGTGCTGTTCTTCCAGTCGGACGAGAAATACACCTGCGTGCAGACCGTGACCGGCCAGCACCTGATCCGCAAGACCCTGAAGGAACTGGCGGACGAGCTGGATCCGGACGAGTTCTGGCGCATCCACCGCTCGACCCTGGTGCGGGTGGACGCGATCGCCGAAGTCACGCGCGACCTGCGCGGCCGCCACATGCTCAGGCTGCGCAATTATCCGCACGAGCTGGAAGTCAGCCGCAACCACACCTACCTGTTCCAGCAGATGTGAGTTCAGCTGAACAGCCCTTCGTCCGAACCGTCGCCGTCGAAGAAGCCGTGGTTGCCCTCGATGCCGGCCTCGCCGCTGTCGAGGAAGCCTGCGGCCGGCTGGTCGAGGGACTGGTCGATCGCGTTCAGTCCTGCCTGGTCGGCCAGCGCGCTTCCCGACTGGTCGCCGGGGGCATTGCCTGCATCGTTATCGGACAACAGGTGATGGCCGCCCTGGTCGTGGTCGTGGAACAGGTTATCCAGTCCGTGGAACAGGAAACTGCCCGCCGCCACGCCGGCCGCGGTGGCGGCCATCGTGCCCAGGAGACCGCCGCCGCCGCCGCGCAGGAAGCCCGACCCGCGTTGCATGAATCCCGGCGTCCCGTGCTGGGAGGAAACCTGGTGGGCGTGCTGGTAGTGCTGGGGCGCATGCGAGGACACCTGCGCACGCTGCCCCCAGGAATGCGGATCGAGGAAGCCGCCGGCGCGCCGCTGCGAGCCGCTCAGCTGGTTTTCCAGCGACGCGATCCTCTCCTGCGCAGCCGAAAGCGCCTGTTCCATCAGCAGCGCCCGCTGCACGAGCAGGTAGGCCGCATCCGGTTGCTGGGACACGGCGCGCCGGATCAGCGCGTCCGCCTCGGGGTCCTTCTGGACGCCGCGCGCCTGGACCAGCTGGCCCAGGAAATCGTGCAGCATCTGTGCATCTGACTGGTGCATGGTGGTGCTCCTCATCGAAGAACAGATATCCACCATATGTTGTGCACTTGTCCAGGATTTCAAGCTTGGCACGGCGCCTGCGGTACCATGGGACCTTGTCCGACACCCATCACGAGGAGGATGCAATGAGCTCGACGGTCATACCCTGCCTGCGCTACCGCGACGCCCCCGCCGCCATCGACTGGCTGTGCCGCTGCCTCGGTTTCGAGCAGCGTCTCGTGGTGCCGGGCAAGAGCTGCGCGGTCGCCCACGCCGAGCTGGTGCTGGGCGGCGGCATGGTGATGCTCGGCTCGCACGCCGACGACAGGTTTGCGCAGCTGATCGTGCCGCCCGAACGGATCGGCGGCGTGCAGACCCAGACCACCTGGGTGCAGGTGAACGACGCGGATGAGATCTACGCGCGCGTGGTCGAGAGCGGCGCGCGCATCGTGCAGGAAATCGACGACGCGCCTTTCGGCGGACGGGTCTTCGCCTGCCGCGATCCGGAAGGCCATGTGTGGCATGTCGGCACCTACGATCCGTGGAAAGGCTGACGCTGGAGCGCCCGGCTTTGCTATGCTAGCGGCTGTGCACCAGCCGCCGATTCCGGTGGCGGCAAACAGGCAAACATTATCTAGGGAATTACAACATGGTCTCGCTGCAGGAGCAGTTATTGAAAGCCGGCCTGGTCGACAAGAACAAGGTCAAGAAGGTCAACCAGGACAAAACCAAGCAGAAGAAAATCGAACGCCGCACCGGCACCGAATCGGTGAACGAGGCGCGCGAGGCGGCGCTCGAGATGCAGCGCAAGAACGCCGAGCGGGCGCGCGAACTGAACGCCCAGCGCGACGCGGCCGCGACCCAGAAAGCCATCGTCGCGCAGATCGCGCAGATGGTGCAGCAGAACCGCCAGGACAAGGGCAAGGGCGACGTCCCCTACAACTTCACCTTCGGCAGCAAGATCGAGCGCATCTACGTGTCGTCCAGGGTGCAGGAGCACCTGGTCGCCGGCCGCCTGGTGATCGTCGGCCTGAACGGCCACTTCGAACTGGTGCCGCGCGTGATCGCCGAGAAGATCGCGGAACGCGACGCTTCCATCGTCGTGCAGGTGAAGAAGAAGGTCGAAGAAGTGGAAGAGGACGATCCTTACGCCGCCTACAAGATCCCGGACGACCTGATGTGGTAAGCCGTCCGGTTCAGGACAGGGCCGCGACCAGGTCGCGGTCCGCCACCTGCCCTGGGCGCACGCCGATCACCTTGCGGTACAGCGGCGGCAAGGCCGCGCACAAGGCGTCCAGCTCGCCCGCCTCCAGGCGCGGCAGCACGTACTGGAACTGCGCCGGGTTTTCCGCCGGCAGCGGTCCTTCCATGGTCGAGCCGTACGCGCCCAGGTCCATGTAGCTGTCCGCCGTCCTTCCCGGCCCGCGCGCGAACACGAAGGTGCCGTGCTTCGGATGGGCCAGGTATTCCCTCACTTCCCGCTGGACCCGTGCATCGGCGCCGTGCATCAGGCGGTGGCGCAGCTGCGCATACAGGCGCGTGCATTCCATGAAGGCGGTGCGGATGCCGGATTCGCCGCGCCGTCCCGGCACGCACAGCAGCAGGTTGCCGAAGGCGTCGAGCAGCGCGACGGCGTCGCCCTCCCCGCCCTGCCGGCGGTCCAGTTCCATCGCCTGCCGCAGGACCGGCGCCAGGCCCGCATCCGGCCTGGCCGGCGCGCAGCGGACGTCGAGCGCGCCAGCGCAGGCACGGCGCAGCGCGCGCCGCAGCGGATGTCCGGCCGGCAGCGTGGCCGGATCCTTCAGTTCATCGCGCGCCAGGTCGCTGTTGAGCAGCGCCTGCACCCTGGCGGCGCTGGCTTCGCACAGCAGCGCGCACAGCGCCTGGCTTTGTTCGGAAATGGTCTTCCCGATGAAGAACGAAGCCGGTGGCGCACCGCCGGCCACGCGGGCATAGGCCGAGCCGCCGAGCACCGCCGGGTAGGAGAACGCCGCCGCCGCTTGCGCACGCAGGCCTTCGGGCAGGCCGCCGAAACCGCAGCGGCCGTCGTGGTTGGCCCCGGCTTCGGTATCCGGCGCGGCCACCACGACGCGGAAACCGGCGGACAGGATCGCTCCCGTGCACATCGCGCACGGATCGAGCGAGGTGACGATCGTGATCTCCTGCGGCGGCGGCAGCGCACGCCCGCCGGCCCGCTCGGAAAAATACCAGTCGATCAGCTGGCGCTCGGCGTGACCGGTCGGGTCGTAGGGCAAGCCGTCGCGCACCACGCCGTTGGGCATGGCGCGCAGCACGTTGCCGTGCTGGTCGAGCATGACGGCGCCGATCCCGAACGTGCCGTTGCCGCGCGCCGCGATGGCCTCGCCGGCCGCGATCGCCACCGCGGCCTGGATGTCGACCGCTTTCTTCAAGGGCTTAGCCGTTCAGGTCCCGGCCGCCAAAGGCGTTCGGCAGCTGCTCGGCAGCGGTGGTTTCGAACACGTCGCCCTCGAGGTTGGCCAGCACCACCGGCAGCGCGTTGCCGCCCAGTTCGAGGATGACCTGGCGGCAGGCGCCGCATGGGGCGATCGGGCCTTCGGTCTGGCCGATCACGGCCAGCGCGCTGAAGTCGCCCGGCTTGTAGCCGTGCGCGATGGCGCTGAAGAAGGCGGTGCGCTCGGCGCAGTTGCACAGGCCGTAGGACGCGTTTTCCACGTTACAGCCGCGGAAGATGCGGCCGTCCTTGCACTCCAGCGCCGCGCCGACCTTGAACTTCGAGTACGGGGTGTAGGCCAGTTCGCGCGCGGCGCGTGCTTCGGCTATCAGTGTTGCGTAGTTCATGTCGGTGTCTCTCAAGGACGGATGGTACGGTGGATCATCGGCTCGGCAGCCGGCTTGCTGTCGCCGATCCGGTAGGCCGCCTGCACCTGGCGCACGGCCTGCCCGGCTGCCTCCGGGGTGCGCGCATGCACCAGCGCCAGCGGCTGGCCGGCGTCGACCTTGTCGCCCAGTTCCACCAGGCCGGTCAGGCCGACGGCGAAGTCGATCGGGTCTTGCGGACGCACGCGGCCGCCGCCCAGGGCCACCACGCTCAGCCCCAGGCCGCGGGTATCGACCGCAACCGCATAACCGGCCTGCAGCGCAGGCGCCGGAACGATGACGGGCGCGGTCTCCAGATGCGCGTCCGGCTTGTCCATCAGGTCGGCCGGACCGCCCAGCGCGGCCACCATGCGCGCGAAGCGCTCGGCGGCTTCGCCCGAATCGAGCGCCGCCTGCAACCTGGCGCGGGCCTCGGTCTCGCTGGCGGCCAGGCCCGAGATGAGCAGCATCTCGGCGCACAGCGCCATCGTGACTTCGTGCAGCCGCCTTGGGCGCGACTTGCCGCTCAGGTAGTCGATGGCAACCCGTACTTCGACCGCGTTGCCGGCGGCGTGGCACAGCGACTCGTTCATGCCGGTCAGGATGGCCGAGGTGCGGGTGCCGGCGCCATTGCCCACCTGGACGATGCTTTCCGCCAGTTCGACCGATTTCTCGTAGGTCGGCATGAAGGCGCCGCTGCCCACCTTGACGTCCATGACCAGCGCATCCAGGCCCGCCGACAGCTTCTTGGACAGGATCGAGCCGGTGATCATCGCCACCGATTCCACGGTCGCCGTGGTGTCGCGGATGCTGTAGAAGCGCTTGTCGGCCGGCGCCAGCTGGGCGGTCTGGCCGATGATGGCCACGCCCACGTCCTTGACGACCTGGCGGAACAGTTCCGGGTCGGGAACGGTGCAGTAGCCGGGGATGGAGTCGAACTTGTCGAGGGTGCCGCCGGTGTGGCCCAGGCCGCGTCCCGAGATCATCGGCACGAAGCCGCCGCAGGCGGCGATCATCGGGCCCAGCATCAGCGAGACCACGTCGCCGACGCCGCCGGTGGAGTGCTTGTCGACCACCGGGCCCGGGAGGTCCAGGGACTTCCATTCCATGACCTGGCCCGAATCGCGCATCGCCAGGGTGAAGGCGACGCGTTCGTCCATGTTCATGTCGTTGAAATAGACGGCCATCGCCAGCGCGGCGATCTGGCCTTCGGTGACGCTGCCGTCGGGGATGCCGCGCACGAAGAACTGGATCTCCTCGGCGCTCAGGATGCCGCCGTCGCGCTTCTTGCGGACGATTTCTTGCGGGAGAAACATCAAGTAATCCTTTCAATGCAGGGTGGGCGGGAGAAATCAGTCCTGTGGACTGATTTCTGACCACGCGTTGATACGAAACGGCTCCGTTCCCATCAAGGGTCCGGCAACCGCCAACTCTCACCGCGTGGGCGGGTGACCCGCCCACCCTACGTAGCTAATTCAGACGCCGTACGGAATCCAGACGTTCTTGACCTGGCTCGCGTGCTGCAGCACCGTGCGGCCGCACGCCTGCTTCGCATCGAACCAGTCACGGCCCTTGCCGCCGCCGGTCCAGGTGCGCTTGAGCGAATCCGCCGACAGGCGCTCCACTTCGGCGCAGCCCTCTGCCTTCCCGTCGTGGCGCCACACCGCATCGACCTCGCCGTGCGAGGCCAGGGTACGCGCCAGCTCGTCCGCGCTGCCGGTGACGATGTTGAGCGCGCCGCCCGGCAGGTCCGAGGTGTCCAGCACCTGGTACAGGTCGGTCGCCGACAGCGGATGCGCTTCCGACGGCACGGCCACCACGCGGTTGCCCAGCGCCAGCGCCGGGGCCACCAGCGAGATGAAGCCCAGCAGCGGGTTCTCGTTCGGGCAGATGATGCCGATCACGCCGACCGGCTCGTTCAGCGCCACGGTGATGCCGTGCATCGGCGGCTGGTGCGCCTGGCCGTCGTACTTGTCGCACCACGCCGCCCAGTAGAACAGGCGCTCGATCGATGCCTGCACTTCCTGCTGCGCGTTGCGGCTGCCGGTCTGTTGCGCGATGCGGGCCACGAATTCGTCGGCGCGGATCGCCAGGTTCTCGGCGATGTAGTACAGCACCTGCGCGCGGTTGTGCGCAGTCGCCTTGGCCCAGCCGGATGCCTTGTGCGCCGCTTCCACCGCGTTGCGGATGTCCTTGCGGTTGCCCTCGCCCACGTCGGCCAGGAAGGCGCCGTTGGCGCCATTGATCGCGCGGCTGTAGGCGCCGTCCGGGCGCGCCTGCTTGCCGCCGATGTACAGCTTGGCGGTGCGGTCGACCGCGAACGGGCTGTCGGACTCGATGGCCTTGGGCTTGACCTTGTCCACCACGGCCGGCGCGGCGGGACGCGCGTCTTCCGACAGCGGGGTCAGGTACTCGTACATGCCTTCCTTGCCGCCTTCGCGGCCGTAACCCGATTCCTTGTAGCCGCCGAAGCCGCAGGCCGCGTCGAACTGGTTGGCGGTGTTGATCCACACCACGCCGGCCTTGATCTGCGGCGCCACGTCCAGCGCCAGGCTGATCGACTCGCTCCACACGCAGGCCGCCAGGCCGTACACGGTGTTGTTGGCCAGCTGCACGGCTTCGGCCGGGGTGCGGAAGCTCATCGCCACCAGCACCGGTCCGAAGATCTCGGCCTGGGCCACGGCGGCCGAGGTCGAGGCGCCGGTGATCAGGGTCGGCAGGTACCACGAGCCCGCGCTCGGGGCTTCGCAGGCCGGCTGCCAGACCTGGCAGCCCTCGGCACGCGCCGATTCGACCAGGCCGTGGATGCGCTGCTGCTGGACCGGATCGACCAGGGCGCCGATGTCGTTCGACTTGTCGAGCGGCGAGCCGACGCGCAGGTTTTCCATGCGCGCCTTGACCTTGGCGATGAAGCGGTCATACACCGATTCCTGCACCAGCAGGCGCGAACCGGCGCAGCAGACCTGGCCCTGGTTGAACCAGATCGAATCGACCAGGCCTTCGACCGCGGCGTCCAGGTCGGCGTCGTCGAACACGATGAAGGGCGACTTGCCGCCCAGTTCCAGCGACAGCTTCTTGCCGCTGCCGGCGGTGGCCTTGCGGATCAGGCGGCCGACTTCGGTGGAGCCGGTGAAGGCCAGCTTGTCGATGCCCGGATGGTTGACGATCGCCTCGCCCACGCGGCCGTCGCCGGTGACGATGTTGACCACGCCCGCCGGCACGCCGGCGCGCTGGCAGATCTCGGCGAACAGCAGTGCGGTGAGCGGCGTGTACTCGGCCGGCTTGAACACCACCGTGTTACCGGCGGCCAGCGCCGGGGCGATCTTCCATGCCAGCATCAGGAGCGGGAAGTTCCACGGCACGATCTGGCCGACCACGCCGACGGCGCGGTAGTCCGCGAACTCTTCGGATTGCAGCTGGGCCCAGCCGGCATGGTGGTAGAAGTGGCGCGCGGCCAGCGGCAGGTCGGCATCGCGGGTCTCGCGGATGGTCTTGCCGTTGTCCAGGGTCTCGAGCACCGCGAACAGGCGCGCATGCTTCTGCAGCAATCTGGCCAGCGAGTACATGACGCGTGCGCGGCCATGGCCGCCCAGCGCCACCCAGCCCGGCTGGGCGCGGCGCGCGGCTGCCACGGCGCGCTCCACGTCTTCCGCGGTCGCCTGGGTCACCTGGGCCAGTTCGCTGCCGTCGGCCGGGTTGTTGCTGGCGAAGGTCTCGGCAGCCTCGGTCCAGGCGTTGTCGATGAACAGCCCGAAACGGCGTCCATGCTGGTCCAGCCACGCTTGCGCTTCCTTGGTGCTTTCTGGTGCGGGGCCGTAGTCCATGGTCTGAAGAATCTCTTTAATTGTTGGCATGACGAATCCGTTGGAGTTTAAGGTTGCGCGTGGCGGTGGGCGGCCGAGTAGTTGCCCGTCACGTAGTGCTCGAGCTGCCGTTCGATGTCGGTCAGCAGGCTCGATGCGCCGATGCGGAACAGGTGCGGCTGCAGCCATTCATTGCCCAGCTCTTCCTTCATCACGGTCAGGTACTGCAGCGCCGACTTGGCGGTCGAGACGCCGCCGGCCGGCTTGTAGCCGACCATGAAGCCGGTCTGCTCGTAGTAGTCGCGGATCGCGCGCACCATCACCAGCGACACCGGGATGGTGGCGTTGACGCCTTCCTTGCCGGTCGAGGTCTTGATGAAATCGGCGCCGGCCATCATGCACACCCACGAGGCCTTGGCCACGTTTTCCAGGGTGACCAGGTCGCCGGTCGCGAGGATCGCCTTCACGTGCGCTTCGCCGCAAGCCTGGCGGTAAGCCACCATCTCGTCGTACAGCGCCTGCCAGTTGCCGGTCAGGACGTGCTGGCGGGTGATCACGATGTCGATCTCGGTCGCGCCGGCGGCCACCGACAGCTCGATCTCGCGCAGCTTGGTTTCCAGGCTGGACAGGCCGGCCGGGAACGCGGTCGACACCGCGGCGATCGGCAGGCGGCCTTCCAGGATGCGGACGGCCGGCTGGATCATTTCATGGTACACGCAGACCGCGCCGGTGGTCAGGCGCTCCAGGCCCAGGGCCTGCATCAGGTCGGTGCGCAGCGGGCGCATCGCCTTCATGCACAGGCGCTCGACGCGGCCCGGGGTGTCGTCGCCCGACAGCGTGGTCAGGTCCATGCATTCGATCGCGCGGACCAGCCAGGCGGCCTGGTATTCTTTCTTGACCGTGCGGCGGTTGGCCAGGCTGGCGGCGCGGCGGTCGGCCGCATTGCGGTTGACCTTGATGCCGTTGACCAGGCCCAGGTCCAGGCCGACGGCGGTATTACGTTTGAAATCCAGGGGCTGGGTCATAGCAGTGCGGTTCCGTTCGAAAGTGGTTTGACGCCAAGGTGCTTGGCCAGGGTGGCGCCGATGTCGGAGAAAGTATCCGCAACCGGCAGTTCGCGCGGGGCGACGCCCGGGCCGAAGAAAATCATCGGGATGTGCTCGCGGGTGTGGTCCGAGCCGGGCGCGGTCGGGTCGCAGCCATGGTCGGCGGTGATCACGACCAGGTCGCCTTCCTTGAGCCTGGCCATGAATTCCGGCATGCGCGCGTCCAGTTCGTGCAGCGCGTTCGAATAGCCGGCGACATCGCGGCGGTGGCCGAAGTGCATGTCGAAGTCGACGAAGTTCACGAAGGTGAGCGACTTGTCGCCCGCTTCGTCCGCCACCTCGAGCAGGCGGTCGAACAGGGCCATGTTGTCCGGCCCCTTGACCAGGCGCGTCACGCCCTGGGCCGCGAAGATGTCGCTGATCTTGCCCAGCGCGATGACTTCGCCGCCGTCGTTCTTCACGTGGTCCAGCAGGGTCGGCGCGGTCGGCGGCACGGCGTAGTCGTGGCGGTTCGCGGTGCGCTTGTAGTCGCCGTTCGCACCACGGAACGGACGGGCGATCACGCGGCCGATGTTGTACGGCTTGACCAGCTCGTAGGCGGCTTCGCACACCTGGTACAGGCGCTCCAGGCCGAAATGCTCTTCGTGCGCGGCGATCTGCAGCACCGAGTCGGCCGAGGTATACAGGATCGGCTTGCCGCTGGCGACATGCTCGTCGCCCAGTTCGTTGATGATGGTGGTGCCGGAAGCGTGACAGTTGCCGAGCCAGCCGGCCACGCCGGTGATCTCCTGCAGCCTGTCGGTCAGCTCTTTCGGGAACGAGGGCACGGTCTTCGGGAAGTAGCCCCAGTCGAACAGCACCGGCACGCCGGCGATTTCCCAGTGGCCGCTCTGGGTGTCCTTGCCGGTCGACTGCTCGCGCGCGACGCCCCAGGCGCCGGTGAAGCCGTCGCGCAGCCCGAAGCCGGCGGCCCATTCGCCGCTGGCCTTGTGCGCCGCGGCCGCCAGGCCCAGGCGCTCGAGGTTCGGCAGCGACATCGGCTTGCCTTCCCTGGCGGCCCACTCGGCGATGTGGCCGAAGGTGTTGGCGCCCGTGTCGCCGTATTTGTCGGCATCGGGCAGCGCGCCCAGGCCGAACGAGTCAAGCAGGAGGATGAATGCGCGTGACATGATATCGCTCGCTCTCTATGGATAAAGGGTTCAGGCTGCGCGCGGGGTCGCGCCCAGGCGCTCGACGAAGGAGTGGATCAGGGTGACCATGTCCTTGGCCGCCACGGCGGCGTACTTCAGGGTCTGCTCGTGCGACAGCGCGAACGGGCTCAGGCCTTCGGCCAGGTTGGTGATGGCCGAGACGGCGGCCACTTTCAGGCCGCAATGGCGGGCGGCGATCACTTCCGGGATCAGCGACATGCCGACCACGTCGGCGCCCAGGGTCTTGAAGGCGCGGATTTCGGCGACCGTCTCGAAGTGCGGGCCGGCCGCGGCCAGGTACACGCCTTCGTGCAGGGTGATGCCCTTCTCCTGTGCGGTCAGCTTGACCAGTTCGCGGATTTCCGCATCGTAGGCGTTGGCCATGCTGAAGAAGCGCGGACCGAAGCGCTCGTCGTTCGGGCCGGCCATCGGGCTGCCCGGCAGGAAGTTGATGTGGTCGGTCAGGGCCACCAGGCTGCCGGCGTCGGCCTCGACGCGCAGCGAACCGGCGGCGTTGGTGACGAACAGCAGTTCGGCGCCGATCAGCTTCAGGGTGCGGATGGCCGAGGTCATCACGCCCGGGCCATAGCCTTCGTAGAAGTGGCCGCGGCCCTTCATGCAGGCGACCGGCACGCCGGCCAGGGTGCCGAGCACCAGTTCGCCCGCGTGGCCGTGCACGGTGCTGATCGGGAAGCCCGGCAGGTCGGCGTAGCTGATCGCCACCGCGTCCGCCATCTGCTCGGCCAGCACGCCCAGGCCCGAACCGAGGATCAGCGCCACGCGCGGCGTAAAGCCCGGCTTGCGGGCACGGATGATGTCGGCGGCTTCGAATGGGGTATTGCTGGACATGGATCTTCCTTGTGTGTGCTGGTCGGGGGGCGTTCGGAGAGGCTGGTGGCGCTGCCGCAGCAGGTGCGGAGATGGTCAGCCGAATAGTATTACTATGCATGAAGCCCGATATGTATGGCAAATACCATTTTTCTTCCCGATTTATATCATTACCGGATAAATAAGCGGATCCAGTGCTACCATGCAGACGACTGGTTGACACCGGAAAAACATTTGTCTAGTATTGATAAACATTTGTTTGAGACACGACCGTGAGCGACCTGCCCAAAAAAGAACAGTTATATGAACTGATCCGTGCCAATCCCTTCATTTCACAGCAGGATCTGGCCACGCAACTGGGCTTGTCGCGTTCCGCGGTCGCCAACTACATCGCCACCCTGGTGCGCGAGCGCCGCATCCTCGGCCGCGCCTACGTGCTGCCGGACCACCGGCCGATCCTGTGCATCGGCGCCGCCAACCTGGACCGCAAGCTGCGCTCGCTCGGCAAGCTTACTCTCGGCACCTCGAATCCGGCGCGCCAGGACGAATCCTTCGGCGGCGTGGCGCGCAACATCGCCGAGAACCTGGCCCGCCTAGGCGCGCCGGTATCCCTGATCACGGCGGTCGGCGGCGACGCCTCCGGACGCGCCCTGCTCGCCCATGCGGAAGGCGTCGGCATCGACACCCGCGGCACGCTGCGCCTCGACGGCGCCAGCAGCGGCACCTACACCGCCGTGCTGGACACCGATGGCGAGATGGCGGTCGCGCTGGCCGACATGGCGATCAACGAAGCGCTCACCCCCGACTTCCTGGTGGCGCGCCAGCAGCAGCGCGCCGGCGCCTCGCTGATCGTGGCCGACCTGAACCTGCCGTACGACACCATCGCCGCCCTGCTCGAGGATGCCGTGCGCGACGGCGTCGACATGGCCGTGGTCGCGGTCTCCGAACCGAAGATGGCGCGCCTGCCGCGCAAGCTGTCCGGCCTGCGCCTCCTGATCCTGAATGCCGGCGAACTGGCGGCCCGGGTCGGCCGTCCCCTGCTGGACGATGCCGATATCGCCGCCGCCTGCCTTGCAGTCCAGCGCGAAGGCGTGCAGGACGTGGTCGTCACGCGCGGCGCCGGCGGCGTGATGTTCACCAGCCCGGACGGCATGGCGCGCCTCGACGCGCCGCCGGTCCGGGTGGTCGACGTCACCGGCGCCGGCGACGCCTTCGCGGCCGCCGTGTGCTGGTCGCTGCACGGCGGGGATCCCGACCTGGCACTGGCCTGCGGCCGCGGACTGCAGTTGTCCGCCATGACCCTCGAGTGCGAGCAGACCGTGTCGCCGCTGCTCGACCCCGGCCGCCTCCAGGCTCCTTTCCACGAACCTTCCCAGGACTGACCATGCAATCCTTCCTCCTGTTTTCGCCCGAAGTGGCGGCCGCGCGCGCCGCCGGCAAGCCGATCGTCGCCCTGGAATCGACCATCATCTCGCACGGCATGCCGTACCCGCAGAACGTGCACACCGCGCGCGAAGTCGAGCAGGTGATCCGCGACGCCGGCGCGGTGCCGGCCACCATCGCCATCATCAAGGGCAAGATCTGCGTCGGCCTGTCGGAAGACCAGCTCGAGCTGCTCGGCTCCTCGCCCGACGCCATCAAGGTGAGCCGGCGCGACCTCGCCTATGTGCTGTCGCAGGGCCGCCTGGGCGCGACCACGGTGGCCGCGACCATGATCTGCGCGCAGCTGGCCGGCATCGAGGTCTTCGTCACCGGCGGCATCGGCGGCGTGCACCGCGGCGCCGAGACCAGCTTCGACATCTCGGCCGACCTGCAGGAACTGGCCCGGACCAACGTGGCGGTGGTGTGCGCGGGCGTGAAGTCGATCCTCGACATCGGCCTGACGCTCGAATACCTGGAAACCCATGGCGTGCCGGTGCTGAGCGTGGGCCAGCCCGACTTCCCGGCCTTCTTCACGCGCGACAGCGGCTTCAGGGCCGACTTCCAGATCGACGCGCCGGAGGAGCAGGCGGCCTTCATCCGCACCAAGTGGCAGCTCGGCCTGCGGGGCGGCGTGGTGGTCGGCAATCCGGTGCCGCTCGACGCGGCGATGGAGCCCTACGAGATCGACGGCATCATCGCCCAGGCGCTGGGCGAGGCCGGCCAGCAGGGCGTCAAGGGCAAGGCGGTCACGCCCTTCCTGCTGGGCCGCATCAAGGAACTGACCGGCGGGCGCAGCTTGAGCACCAACATCGCGCTGGTGAAGCACAATGCGCTGGTCGGCGCGCGCCTCGCGGTCGCCCTGCACCCTGCTCCCGCAGCCTGACCCCATTGACGCGCACGCCCATGTCGATCGACCTGAAACAGCTGAAATACTTCCTCGCGGTGGCCGAAGAAAAGAGCTTCAGCCGCGCCGCCGAACGCCTGCACATCTCGCAGCCGCCGCTGAGCCAGCAGATCATGAAGCTGGAGAGCGAGCTGGGGGTGCGCCTGTTCACCCGCACCACGCGCAGCTTCGAACTGACGGTGGCCGGCAAGGCGCTGATGGTCGAGGCGGCCGAACTGCTGGCGAAGATGCGCATGACCATCGACACCATCCGCCAGATCGACCGCGGCGAAGTCGGCCGGCTGCGGGTGGGCATCGTCGGTTCGGCCATGTGGGGACCGATCCCCAGCCTGCTGGAGCAGTTCCAGAGCCAGTTCCCGCGCGTGACCTGGACCATCCACGAGATGGGGCCGAACGACCAGTGGGAAGCGCTGCGCAACCGGCAGATCGATATCGGCTTCTGGCGCGAGCCGCGCATCGAGCAGGATGTGCTCAGGCAGGCCAGCCTGCACCAGGAACTGTGCTTCCGCGAGAACGTGTGCGTGGCGGTGAACGAGCAGCATCCGCTGGCGGCGCACGAAGACATCGAGCTGCTTGATATCGCCGGCGAGCCGATGCTGACCCTGCACCTGGACCAGTCGGCCGAGCCGCGCTACCTGATCCAGTGCTGCGTCAACGCCGGCTTCCAGCCGACCATCTTCCAGGAAGCGGCCGAGCCGCAAACCCTGCTGGCCATGGTCGGCGCCGGGCTGGGCGTGGCCCTGATGCCGGAAACCACCAGCCGCATCGGCTGGCCGGGCGTGCGCTTCCTGCCGATCCGCACCAATGCGCCGTCCGCCAACCTGTACATCAGCTATCCGGTGCAGGACGACGCCCCGGTGGTGCGCGCCTTCCTGAACATCCTGTCGCCGGACGAGAAGCAGGCCTGAGGCGCTGCGCGCTGCGCCTCACACCGGTCAGGTGCCGGCAGGCAATCGTGTGCGGCCGCTGTCCCGCTTGGCCCATACTGGGGCCGAGGCCTGCCTGAGCGGGCCGGCTTCGGCGGACTTCATCGAAACACGGATACCCATTGTCAAGAATCATGTTGCAGCACGCTCCCTCCAGGCCCTGTTTCGTGACGGAGCCGCCCAGGCGCCGTGACCGGAGCCAGTTGCCGGCGTCGCCGGACCAGGACGAATCCACCGGAGCATCGCTGGCCAAGGTGCTGGTCGTCGACGACGAGCAGGACCTGGCGGAACTGGCGGAGGCGCTGCTGCGCAACCAGGGACTCGAGGTGGTGGTCGCGTATTCGGGAGCGGAGGCGCTCGCGCTGCTCGAGCGCCACGACGATATCGATGCCGTGTTCTCCGACATCATGATGCCCAGCATGAACGGCTTGCAGCTGGCCGATACGGTCACCGAGCGCTATCCCTGGATCAAGGTGGTCCTGACGTCCGGCTTCACGGTGCCGGCGCTGCTGGCCAACCGCGACCGCAACTATCTGTTCGTGGGCAAGCCGTACAAGATCGCGACGGTGATGCATCTGCTGCGTAGCTGAGCAGGCGCGCGCTGCGCCTGTCCTGCCTCAATGCGGGCTCTCGGCGGCAGCCGTGTGCTGCGCCGTTTCGTTGACGACCCAGCGGAACTTCCCGGCCGCCGTGTCGGGCAATTCGGTTGCCAGAACCACCTTGACGTCGACATGGGGATCGACCAGGGTGTGAATGTTGTCAACCAGCTTGTTCTGGTCGGCTGCCGAGAATTCGGGGAAAGGCACCAGCCGCACTTCCCAGCGCGCCGGACCGACCTGGGCAACCTGCGAGCGCCGGATATGCTCGACCCCCTTGAAGGCGAAGGTCAGCACGGACGGGCTCACGACGGCGGCATTGCTGCCGGTGATGCTGTCTTCGTACTTGCCGGTGACGCTCTCGATCATGGGAAAGCTGCGCCCGCAGGCACAGCGTCCCGGCTTCCAGCGGGTGCGGTCGCTCAGGCGATAGCGTACCAGCGGCATCGCCTGGTTATGGAAGGTCGTGCCGACCACATAACCGTAGTCATCGGTCCGCCTGCCCTGCTCGTCGACGATCTCGACGTACGAATAATCGGGATTGATGTGCATCTCTCCATGTTCGCACTGGGTCGCGAACGCAACCCGTTCGGCCATGCCGTACATGTCCATGATCCTGAGACCCAGGCGCTCCAGGATCAGCTCGCGCTGGTGGGGATACAGCGGCTCGGAAGCGGTGAAGACATGGGGAATGCGCAGTTGCCGCTTGCTGCGCGCAAGATAGGTGGCCAGCGTAAACGCCGTCGACGGATAAGCCTGCATGATCGGCGGCGACAGCGATTCCAGGCGGTCGATGATGGCGCCGACGTGGGCGCTGGTCAGATGACGCGAGGACAGCAGCAATTGCTGGTTATACCGGTTCCAGAACCAGAATGGCGGTTCCTTGCGCTCCAGGCCGACGACCATGTCGCCCCTGAGCGTCGCCCGTGGCATGCCATCCTCGTAGCCCGCCCAGGTCCAGTGGCGCTTCACGAACGCGTTCTCGAGCAGCAGCGATTCGATACTGCGATAGATGACGAGCGGCGTTCCCGTCGTGCCGCTGGTCTTGCCGGCGGCTTCCCAGGGCCGCCGGGCGCCTCCGTGCGGGTACAGGGTGGCGGGATTGGCCAGCAGCGTTTCCTTGGTAATGATGGGAAACAAGGTGTGCAGCACGTCCCGCGCTTCGTCCACGGAGAACGCCGGCGAGATGTGGGAATAGAACGGCAAACGCGCGATCGCGGTTTGCAGGGTTTTATGCAGGTAGCGCGCCTGCATGCGGTCCAGCTGTTCGCTGTCGAGTTGTTCGTTGCGCCGCAGCTTACGCAAGGAGGACTGGCATAACCAGTTGTCGCGAAGCAGCGCACGGGTAGCAAACCGCAATTCGTTCGTCAGTTGCGACGTCATCCCTCGTTCCCTCCGCCATGCAGGATTGTGGCCGTGGACATCTAATGGGCAAGGACAGTCGAGACGACTCTATAACAAAAATACAAGTAACAGCGCACGGGTCCGCCTGGGGTGGCAGGCCCGGCCTGGTGTGCGCTACAGCGATTTGAGGTACTGCGCCAGGTCCGCGACCTCCTGCGGGCTCAGGCCCAGGGCCTTGCGCTCGTTATAGGTCTTCACCACATCCTCCGGCGTCGCCGCCGTCCCGTTGTGGAAGTACGGCGGGTGCTGCCACAGCCCGCGCAGCGGCGCCGTGCGGTATTTTTTGGTCGCGCTGCGCGACGCATAGCTGGGCGCGCCGCCCGGTTCCGGTTCGCTCACCACTTCCGACACCTCGTGCAGGCGCTCGTTGGCGTCGGTGAACTTCGGTCCGCTGTGGCAGCTCAGGCAGGTGCCCTTGCCGTTGAACAGCAGGCGGCCGCGCGCGGCGGCCACCGCATCGAAGCTGCCCGCCGGCGGCGGCGGGGCGTCGAGCGAGAGCTGGTAGGCGCGCAGCGCCGGCAGCAGCGGTTCCACCCGGTTGACCGCGCCATTGGTGATGTCCACGCCGATACGCGGGTCGGCGAAGTGCCCGAGCCCACCCATCTGGGTCACGGCGACGTAGCGGTTCCAGTAACTGACATCGTCGCCGTCGCCGGTGAAGGTAATGCTGCGCAAGTCCTTCAGGCCGTAGGCCGGCGGGATCGTCACCGGGCCATTCTTTCCGTCGATGCTGAAGCGCGGGTCGTACTTGCCCGGTCCCCAGGAGTTGTAGACGGCCTTCTGCGCGGCGCTCAGCGCGGGCGAGAGCGCGATGATCGCACCCGGGTTCAGGTCGCGGTTCGGCCAGCCGTCCAGGCGCTTGCCGATGCCCTTGGCGAACGAATCGTCGACGGTCGAATGGCACAGCGCGCAGGTGGTGCCGACGCGCCTGAGCACATCCCTGCCGGCCACCGTTTCCACCTGCCCGGCCAGGCCGACCACGGCATTGAGCTTGAGCAGGGTGACGGTCGTCTGCGGATTTTTCAGGTCGACGCTGCCGTCCTTGATGCCCTGCTGGACGGCCGGCGGCAACGCGTCGACGTCGACCTTCAGGCCGACGGCAAGCGCGGTGGTCGGGTCGACCGCTGACGCGATCGTTTCATGCAGGCGCAAGGTGTCGGTCCATTTGACCTCGTCGCCAAAGGTTTCGAAGCGGAACACCTGCTTGCCCTGGGCGACGAGCTTCGCATCGGCATCCGCTCGCGGCCGGTCGTCGTCATCGTCGTCGCCGCCGCAGGCGGCCAGCAGCGCAAGGGAAACGAGGACTGCCGGCTTGCAAAAATGTCGTATCAGCATGGTGGTCTCCTGGGCGGCGTCTGCAACTGCATGTGCGACATTAGATGCGGCGCGCGCTCGCGCCGTTCCCGCGGGGGCGACACGAGCGTTTGCCACACTCGCATGGCGCAGCAGATATGAAGAAGCCCCCAGGGAGAGAACGCCCATGCGCTACGACTTCCCTGCCGCCCGCACGCTAGCGCGCGGGCATCGTCACGTCACAAGGCGCGTGGATAGGTGAACCAGGCGAAGTGAATGACGTTCAGCAGCACGTGGGCCAGGATCGCCGCCTCGATCGAGCGGGTGCGCGCATAGACGACGCCATACCCTGCCCCGGCCAGCGTCGCCAGCAGGAACAGCGTGACGCCGCCGCCCAGGTGGGCGAGGCCGAACAGCAGGCTGCTGAGCGCGACCGCGCACGCGGCGCCGGCCTTGTGGCCCGCCCAGGCACGCTGCAGGCGCTCCTGCAGCACGCCACGGAAGAACACCTCTTCGGCGACACAGACGAACAGCAGGTTGACCAGTCCGAACTGCAGGACCAGCTGCCAGTCGTTCGGATCGAAGGCGATATAGCCGAGCGCCAGGCCGATGCCCAGCACCGCGGCCGCCGTCAGCAGACCGCCGGCCAGGCCCGCGCCCAGCGCCCGGCGCCAGCCGTCGCCATCGACGACGCGCGTGCACAGCAGGCCAAGCAGGACGAGCCCCGCCGCCGCCTTGTCGAAGTTCAGGTACATGGTGAACGGCGGCGCGTTCGTGCTCACGACCAGCTGATCGAACAGCTTGGGATTATGAAAGCCCGGCACCGCATGCAGGGCGAGGGCCAGTATCACCAGCATGGCGGCCGCCAGCAGCAGCACGCGCGGCACCTTGCCCGCGGCGCGCTCGGCGCCGACGGCAAGCGCCGCCAGCAGCGCCAGCGCCACCAGCGCCGGCGCACTCAGGAAGCCCTGGACCAGACCCGCCACGACCGCGGCGCCGAGCAGCGCCTGCCATGCAGCAAATGAAAATGTGGCGCCGACGCGCAATGGCGGCAGCCATGCGACGGCAATGGCTGCGAACAGCAGCCCGAACGTGAACAGCACTTCTACTTCTCCTTGGCTGGCAGCGCGGCGCTCAGCATTGGCCGCACTGTATTTACGCGAGACAATATCGTATGAGCTTGGAGTTAAGCAAGATGTACTGCTCAGCCATGAATGAGGGGCAAGGGTGATCCATGCCGCGGCGGGGCTTCACCGCAACGATGAGGCCTTCATCGAGGGACAACGCCAGGGTTGCGCCCGACAAAAAGAGCGCCTTCGAACCCGACACCCAGGCCTGCACTGGACTGCTTCTGGCCGTATGCAGGCATTCGGCGTTTCAACGCTTCAGCCACCAGCACGCTTCGGATGGTGGCCATGCTTTCTGAGGGTGTCCATGACCAGCTCGCAGTGGTCGCCCTGCACTTCGATCACGCCATCCTTCACGGTTCCGCCCGAGCCGCATGCCGTCCGCAACTGCTTGCCCAGTAGCGCCAGTGCGGTGGCATCGAGCGCGAGCCCCTTGATGAGCGTCACACTCTTGCCGCCCCGGCCCTTCGTCTGGCGCGACACGCGCACCACACCATCGCCCGTAGCGAGGGCCTTGGCCTTGCACATGCATTCCGGGAGGGGCCGCCGGCATTCCGGGCACATGCGCCCGCCATCGGTGGAATAGACCAGGCCGCTGTTCGAACTACTCTTCATGTCTTGTTCAAGGATGTTTGCCGTGTGAAGCACGCGAGTGTAGCAGCACCTGGCCGTGCTTCAAACATGCCTAGCGTCCCACCCCGATGCCAATGCCCACGCCGGAACCGCTGCCCCAGCCGCTCCTTCCCCAGCTGCCAAAAATGGACGTCGATACGCCACTGCGCTTGCTGTCGTTCTTCGCGGCTAACTGAACAACACAGTTCCGCCAAGGGTCTGAATTCGCCGGATAGCCCAGCTGAACGCAGGCTGGCCCGAATTCGGCCATCATGCGATTCATCTCAGCTTGTTGCTTTAGTGCTTGTTCTTGAGGAGTCGTACACCCGAGCAAGCAAAATACGCTCGCTGCCGACAAAATCAAAGCGCGCATGGCGGTTCTCCTTTAACCAAAAGATCGAACTCAATTCAAGCTCGAGGGCGATGGAACGATCATACCTCTCAATTGAGCCCGCCAACTTGGCTTGGCCGCGCTACGTAGCCTGACTACGGCAGTACGTTCAACTCTTTCAATCGCTCGAAGCTGTTGCGGTCACGGGTCACAAGGAACATGTCTGGTGCGCCTGCGCCGTGTAGCGGCTGAGTCTTCCTGTCGACCAGCGCGGCACATCATGTCGACCTACTTGATGGTGGGAATTGGCATTGCCACAACTCAGCCTGGCGGCAGTTCTCTTGTTTTGACAAAGAGTCGTTGCCGCATCGCGAGCACAAAGCTTAGCATGTCCAGGCGTACAGAACACTGTAGCCAGTACGGTCGAGCGCAGAACGGCCGGCAACCGGCTGAAGGGACTGGCGCCATGTTTGTCAGATCTTGATTGGAACAGTCATGACCAAGAGAAGAGACTTCCTTCGGATTGCCTCCAGCGTGGGCGTCTCCGCGTGCGCGGGGACAGTGCTTCCCAGGTTCGCAATGGCCCAAACCGGACGCAACGCGAATGTGCATTACATCGATCCAACTGTCACCGGTCCGGGTAACGGAACGCTTGCCAGCCCTTTCCGCTCATGGGCCAGCGTTTCCTGGGCGCCTGGCCATACCTACCTGCAGAAACGAGGCACGACGTATTCGGGTGTCTTCCAGGTGTCGGCAAGCGGCACTGCGTCCCAGCGCATCACGATTGGCGCTTATTATCGATCCAACGGCAGCGACGATGCTTCACGGCCCAAACCGGTCATCATCCTGCCGGGGGCGCCCACCACGCCGGCCGACGGCGCCTCGATCGCGGCGTATAAACAGGAGCGCGATTTCGTCACCTACCGCAACCTGGACATCCGGAATAGCGCCTTGCCGGAAGACAGCGACGTGGCGATCATTTGGCTGGGCAATAACTGCGTTTTCGAAAATAACAACGTGACGTCGAATTGTGCCGGCGTGTATATCTTCGAAAAAAACCACGTGACCGTCTCCGGCTGTGTGCTCGACGTCATCAGCAACGGCCCCACGCATGGCAACCAGGGGATCCTGGTGGCAGCGAACGCCAGTATCGACGACATCCGCCTGCTCACCAATACTGTCCGCCACCGCGGCGGCGGCACGGTGGCATCGCATGGCATCCGCTGTGAAACGTACGACAGCGCCGCCTTCCTCAAGCGTCTTGTGATTCGCGGGAACCGCGTTTCTCCGCCACCCGGTGTCGATTACAACCCGAACCGCAGAGCGATCGGCATCTACCTTGTCCGGGGGGACGCTGCCACGCTGGACAAGAATACCGTGACCGGTATGCTGACCGGCATCTTCATCAACAGTGGAGATCGCAGCTACGTGGGCAACAATAACTGCAGCAAGAATATGAATTTCGGAATTCATATCACTGGCGTTGCCAGGTCTTACATCATTGAGCGCAACGTCTGCAATTCCAATGGCGGGACATTGGCCAGCACCTATTACGGCCGGGGTATCGAGCTATCGTCGGCGGCCGGACAGGGCGCCGTAGCCGGACATACGATCCGCTACAATACCTGCAGGTTCAACTATAACTACGGCGGTCCGCGGGACAACGGTTCGGAAGGCGTCGGCATCGGTGTGGACGATGGGACCAGCAAGTGCTCGGTCTACGGCAACGTTATCTCGAACAATGAAGGGAGCGGTATCCAGGTGTATGGCGGCGGCGTCCCCGCCACGTGGCCCGACACAGGCGGCCACAAGATCGATTCCAACAAAATGGATTCAAACTGCACCTTTTCCGTCCTGAACCGGCGCAGCGGAGGGAAAACACCCAGCCCATTCCAGGCGCATATCTCGCTGACTTACGTTTACGGCAGTCCCACCATTATTTCCAACAACACCTTCTCGGGAAGCACCCTCATGGGGATCTACACGGACGGCACGGACGCGAACATCACTATCGTCGGCCAGGCCTGAGTACTCGCCCAGACATTCGCGAGAATTTCAGGCGCTAAGATCAGGGCCGCTTCAACTGGCCGATGACGCTCGCTACCTTGGTGGTAATGACATCGACTGCCGGGCCATTCGCGCCGTGAGGCAAAATGACATCGGCGTGGCGCTTGCTTGGCTCGATGAATTGCTTGTGCATCGGCCGTACCGTTTCCAGGTACTGGTCGACGATGCTCTCCAGCGAGCGGCCGCGTTCGGTAATATCCCTTTGCATGCGGCGGATGAAGCGGACGTCGGGGGCGGTGTCGACAAAGATCTTCAGCGACATCATGTTGCGCAAGTCCGCGTCATACAAGGCAAACAGGCCTTCGATCACGATGACCGGGGCCGGTTTGACTGGAATGGTCTTGTTGGAGCGGTTGTCGATCGTGAAATCGTACTCCGGCATCTCGATCGCTTCGCCATTGCGCAAGGTCTGGACGTGCCGTACCAGCAGTGGCCAGTCGAAGGCCTGCGGATGGTCGTAGTTCTGCTTGCGGCGGACTTCAGGCGGGAGATCGGACTGGTCGCAGTAGTAATCGTCCTGCATCACGACCGAGACCATATCAGCGCCAAACGACGCTCGCACTTGCTGGGACACCGTTGACTTGCCACTGCCGCTTCCGCCCGCGACACCAATGACAAATGGAAGGAAAGAAATCTCATTCATCCCAGAATGATACCGGAGCGGCGACCGAACCGACAGGGGCCTGTCGCTCCAACCAGAAGTTCGGCAATCCCATGAGGCCTGCCTGAGGATTGCCCCTGAACGGATGCTCCTGGCCGCTTGCGGAGCTTTGTTCACAGTGACATCGATCGACGATAACACCTCGCTTCTGCCGGCGAGCATGCGTATCAGTGCGTCGCCCCGCCCGTTTCGGCAATGTCACGCTCGACCGCCAGCGACACCTCCACCGCCGTCCTGATGCCCGCAACGATGTCGTCCAGCGCCATCGACGGCGGATTCTCGGGACGCCCCTCGGCCTGCTCCGGCAGGAAGGGAACGTGGATGAAGCCGGCCTTCAGCTCCCGTCCCGCCACGTGGTGCATCAGGCCATAGAACACGTGGTTGCAGACGAAGGTGCCGGCCGTCTGCGACACGCCCGCCACCAGCCCCCGTTCGCGCAGCGCATGCACGATGGCCTTGATCGGCAGGGTCGAGAAATAGGCCGCCGGTCCGCCGGCCACGATGGGCTGGTCGACCGGCTGCAGGCCGCCGTTGTCGAGGATGGACGCATCGTCGACATTGATCGCGATCCGCTCCACCGAGATGTCGGGGCGCCCGCCCGCCTGCCCCACCGCGATCACCAGGTCGGGGTATAGCTCGTCCACTGCGCGCGCGATGGCGTCGATGGCCTGCCCGAATACGCACGGCAGCTGGCGCACCTCCACCCGGAAATTCGCACCTTGCCAGCCGTCGAGCGCGCGCACGGCCTCCCAGGCCGGGTTGACGGTCGCCTTGTTGAACGGCTCGAAGCCGGTGAGCAGCACAGTCTTGATCATTGGTTCATCAGGAAGTAGAGCAGGAAGATGTTCGCGACCAGCAGCGGCAGCGCGGTCGGCACCTGGGCGCGGATCACGGCGTTCTTGTCGGGCAGGTCGAGCAGCGCCGCCGGCACGATGTTGAAGTTGGCCGCCATCGGCGTCATCAATGTACCGCAATACGCGCTGAACATGCCGATCGCCGCCATCACGGCCGGATTGGCGCCGTACACGCCGACCAGCACCGGAATGCCGACGCCGCCCGCCATCACGGGAAACGCCGCGAAGCCGTTGCCCATCACGATGGTGAACAGCGCCATGCCGAGGCAGAACACCGCCACCGCGATGAAGCGCGAATCCATGCCGATATAGGAGGTGGTGACGTGGGCCACCGCCTTGCCCACGCCGGCCTCGGTGAACAGCAGTCCCAGCACGGCCAGCATGTGCGGCAGCACCACGGCCCAGCTGATCGCATCGATCAGGCGGCGCGCCTCGCGCACGCCCTGCAGCGGCGTGGCGCGCGTCAGCCAGCAGGCCGCGCCCAGGGCGATGACGGCGGCGCAGCCCAGGCTCACCAGGGTCAGGTGCTTCGGATCGAGCAGCGGCAGGCCGCCCACCTGCACGTCCTTCAGCAGGGTCGCGCCGATCACGGTCACGATGGGCAGCAGCAGCGCGGGCAGGAACAGGCGGTTGCCGAGGCGCGCGGCGCTGGCGCGGCGCGCTTCCTCGGGCAGCGTGGACGGCTTGCCGCCATGGGCGCCGCCGAAGCCCGCGACCAGGGCCATCAGGATCATCAGGGCGCCGACCGCCGCCGCCGGCATGCGTTCGCCAGCCAGGTACAGCAGCGCATACAGTCCCCAGAACAGCGCCGTGCTGAAGCGGCGCGGGTTGCTGCGGTCCAGCAGGTTCATCACGGCCACCGCGCCCAGCAGCAGGCCGACCAGCACGTAGAAATGTTCGAGCGCGATGGTCATGCCTTGCCCATTTCACGAACGATGTGGGCGTCCAGGCGGCGCAGGTTCCAGGCATGGATGATGAAGGCCGTGATCGCGGTCGGGATGCCCCACAGCGCCATGTGCAGCGGATCGACGGCGATGCCCTCGGCCTGCAGGATGGTCTGCATCAGCACGATGGCGCCGAAGGCGACGAAGATGTCCTCGCCGAAGAACAGGCCGACGTTGTCGGTGGCGGCGGCCATCGCGCGGATGCGGTGGCGCAGGGCTTCGGGCAGCGGTCCGAACTTCGCTTCGGCGGCCGCTTCGGCCATCGGCGCCACCAGCGGGCGCACCATCGAGGCCTGGCCGCCCAAACTCGTCAGGCCGGCGGCGGCCGAGGTTTCGCGCGCGAACAGGTAGACGATCAGGAGGCGGCCGGCGGTGGCCGAATGCACCCTGGCGATCGCGGCCTGGGCGCGCTCGCGCAGGCCATGGCGTTCGAGCAGGCCGATGGCGGCCAGGGGCAGCAGCAGGATCAGCGGCAGGTTGCGGGTCTTGACGAAGGCATTGCCGAGCGACTCGAGGATGGCCATGACCGGCATGGCGGCGGCGGCGCCGGTGACGCCGCAGGCCGCGACGACCACCAGCACCGGGTTGGCGCGCAGCAGGAAGCCCGCGATGATGACCGCTACGCCGAGCAGCGGCCACAGGTTGACGGCAGATTGCATGAACTCTCCGGCTATTTATTGTTTTGAAAGCCGGGCAATATTACCTGATGTCCAGGGCCCTTCCTGCAGAGAATCAGGCGGGGCGGACCGGGGTGGCGGCCTGCTCGCCGACCACGGTGTTCCATTGGCGCACGTGGAAGGCGCGCACCAGGCCGTGGGTCACGTAGGGATCCCTGGCGGCGAACAGCTGGACCGGTTCGGGGGTGTCGCACTGGAAGATCAGGACGGCCTGGTCGACCGGTTCGGCCAGGGCGCCGGCCAGCAGCAGCTCGCCGCGTTCATGGGCTTCCCAGGCCAGCTTCAGGTGGGCGTCGCGGAATTCGCCGCGGCGTTCGAGGTAGTCGGGGGCGAGGTCGTACGTCAGGACGTAGTGCACGTGGGGACTCCAGTGGTTGTCGGTCAGAAAACAGAAATGGTACCGGAATACGCGGCATCCCCATACCCAAGCGTGCGATCCCCTCTCCCCTCCTATGCCACACTGGACTCCACACGAGCCCAGGAGAACCCCATGCCCAAGTCAAGCCTCGCAGGCCATCCCCTGCACCCGATGCTGGTCGTCGCGCCCGCCGCGCTGATTCCGTTCGCCTTCATCCTCGACGCCCTGCACCGCTCCACCGACAACGACGACTACGCCAACGCCGCCTACTACAGCCTGACCGGCGGCCTGGTGGGCGGCATCGCGGCCGGGGTCGCGGGCGCGATGGATTACCTCACCATCGACCAGGACACCGAGGTCAAGCGCACCGCCAACGTGCACGCGATCCTGAATGGCGCGGCGCTGGCGGCCACCGCCGCCAATGTCCTGATGCGCAAGGATAATCGCCGCCACACCGGCGGCTCGTTCGCGCTGTCGGCCCTCGCCGCGGCCGGCGTGATCGTGTCCGGCTGGTTCGGCGGACGCATGGTCTACGAACTGGGCATGCGCGTCGAAGGCGTCGACCCCACCGCCGGCAAACCCGCGCTGGGCGCGCCGGGCGACGAGCGCATCGACCACAGCTTCATGGACGTCGAAAAATACGCCGCCGCCGCGAATCCCGCACCCCACTGACCTGTCCCCTGCGCGATGGAAGCGGGTTTCCGTCGCGCCAGCTTTTGTAGTATTAACGCAACCATTTCCTTGCTCCTGGAATGTGCATGGCACAGTGCGGTCTGGCGCACAGAACAAGGCTCGGCGGCGGGCGTAGACTGGTGCCATGTACACACCAAAGAAAATGGCTGCGGGAATAACAGGTGTCGCCAGCGTGCTCTGGCTGGGCTTGACTGCTGCCGTGGCGGCCAGCCAGCGCCGCCTGGTGTTCAATCCGACCATCGAGCGTGAAGTCCAGAGTCCGCGCAGCAGCGGCCACCGCACCCGCCAGGTGGTGCTGCGCTCCAGGGACGGCACCCGCCTGTGCGGCTGGCTGATGACGCCGCAGACACAGGGGCCGCATCCGGCGGTGCTGTACTTCGGCGGCCGTTCCGAGGAAGTGTCCTGGGTCGTGCGCGACGCCGGCAAGCTGTTCCCCAACATGACCGTGCTGGCCATGAATTACCGCGGCTATGGCGACTCGCACGGCGATCCGGCCGAGATCCACATGATCGAAGATGGCTGCGCCCTGTTCGACTGGCTGTCCAAGCGCGGCCAGGTCGACGCCCGGCGCATCGCCGTGGTCGGCCGCAGCCTGGGTTCGGGCGTCGCGGTGCAGATCGCGAAGGAACGGCCGGTCCATTCCGTGGCCCTGATCACGCCCTACGATTCGATCCTGGCCATCGCCAAGCGCAAGTTCCGCGCGATGCCGATCGAATACCTGCTGCGCCACCGTTTCGAGTCGATCAAGTATGCCCCGTCGCTCAAGGCGCCCACCTACGTGCTGCGCGCCGCCCAGGACGACGTGGTGCCCCACTCCCACACCGACCAGCTCGTGGCAAAGCTGGCCAACCTCGTGGCGGACGAGGTCGTCCCCGGTTCCGACCACATGAACATCCCTTACCTGGAAGCGACCCAGGCGCTGATCGCGAGTTTCCTCACCCGCCAGTTCAGCCAGCCGATCACGCCCGCGGCCTTGCCGCCGGTCCAGGTCGAAGAAAATAATTGTTGAATGTTGTCGGCAGTTATATTTCTTCCGAATAAATTGGCAAGTAAAATCGTATTTGTCATCAATATGTCGATTGATGCATATTTGATAGGCTAAGCTGCGTAGGTCCAGGTATGGCGAATCACGCGCGGCATCGCGGCCGATCCACCCGAAGAACCGCCTGTTGTGGGCATGCTACAAGGCAAGGCTTCTAGCGGGAAAAATCATGGCCCCGATACAAATTGAAACCCCACGAGTGCCCTTGGACTGACACAATCGCGCAGCGCGATGTCCGGTCCGCATGCACCCGTGGATGATTGCAGCTTGCGCTGCCCGTCCAGCGGTAAGGTTGCGCCGGGTACAATATCGCTATTCCAGGAGCTAATTCATGAAATTCAAGCAACTCAGCATGACGATTGCGGCACTATCCGTCGCCGGAACCGCCATGGCAGCCGCCCCTACGCCGGGCGCACCCAAGCTCGGCATGGTCTACGACGCCGGCGGCAAGTTCGACAAATCGTTCAACCAGTCGGCATTCGAAGGCCTGCAGCGCTTCTCGAAAGAAACCGGCATCAAGGTCTTCGAAGCCCAGGCCAGCAGCGATACCCAGGCCGAGCAGGTGATGCGCGGCCTCGCGCGCAAGAAGCTCGACCTGATCGCCGCCATCGGCTTCTCGCAGACCCAGGCGGTCCAGAAGGTTGCGAAGGAATTCCCGAACGTGCGCTTCGTGCTGATCGACAGCATCGCGCCGGGTAACAACATCAACTCGGTGATGTTCAAGGAGCAGGAAGGCTCCTACCTGGTCGGCGTCGCCGCCGCCATGGCATCGAAGTCGAAGAAGCTGGGCTTCGTCGGCGGCATGGACATCCCCCTGATCCGCGCGTTCGCCTGCGGCTACGCGCAGGGCGCCAAGGCCCAGTATCCGAAGATCGAGATCGTCCAGAACATGGTCGGCACCACCGCCGCCGCCTGGAACGACCCGGCCAAGGGCGGCGAGCTGGCGCGCGCCCAGTTCGACCGCGGCGCCGACGTGGTGTTCGCGGTGGCCGGCGGCAGCGGCATGGGTTCGCTGCAGATGGCCAAGGAAAAAGGCAAGCTGGCGATCGGCGTCGACTCGAACCAGAACTACCTGCACCCGGGCACGATGCTGACCTCGATGGTCAAGCGCGTGGACGTGGCCGTGTACGACTCGTTCATGGCGCAGAAGAACGGCACCTGGAAGGCCGGCGTCACCTACAAGGGCCTGAAGGAAGGCGGCGTGGACTGGGTCCTGGACAAGGACAACCGCAAGCTCGTCTCGCCCGAGATGGAAAAGCGCGTCAACGCTGTCCGCACCGACATCATCAACGGCAAGATCAAGGTCATCGACTACCGCGCCGGCAGCAGCTGCCCGGTCTGATTTTCCATTCCCCATTCAAAAGCGCGCCGCGCCGGAGCTCCCGGCCCGGCGCGTTTTTAAATAAATGCACACTACTTAAAACTGATCGCAATGCAGCCAGCCGTAGAATTTCGCAACATAAGCAAGGTCTTCGGGCCGGTGCAGGCGAACGCTGACGTCAGCTTCTCGATCGCCAAGGGCTCGATCCACGGCGTGATCGGCGAGAATGGCGCGGGCAAGTCCACCCTGATGAGCATCCTGTACGGCTACTACAATGCCGACAGCGGCCAGCTCCTGATCGATGGCGTGGAGCAGAACATCCGCACCAGCCACGAAGCGATCGCGCTCGGCATCGGCATGGTGCACCAGCACTTCATGCTGGTCGAGAACATGACGGTGCTGGACAATGTCATGCTCGGCGCCGAAGGCGGATTCAAGCTGGCGGCCAGGCGCGCCGAGACCGAGGCCGCACTGCGCGAGATCTGCGCCAGGTACCGCCTCGACGTCGATCCGCTGGCCACCATCCACGACCTGTCGGTGGGCGCGCAGCAGCGCGTCGAGATCCTCAAGCAGATCTACCGCAGCGCCAACATCCTGATCCTGGACGAGCCGACCGCCGTCCTGACCGCCCAGGAAACCGCGTCGCTGTTCGAGATCCTGCGGCTGTTCAAGGAACAGGGCAAGACCATCATCCTGATCACCCACAAGCTGCAGGAGATCATGGACATTACCGACCAGGTGACGGTGATGCGCGCCGGCCGCGTGGCGGGCGCCGTGACCACCTTGCAGACCTCGAAGGAACAGCTGGCCAACATGATGGTCGGCCGCCCGATCGAGGGCAACCTGCCGCGCGCGCCCTACAACCCGGGCCAGCCGGTGCTGCAGGTCTCGAACCTGCAACTGGAAGACGCGAACAAGGTCAAGCTGCTGGCCGACATCGACCTCACCGTGCGCGCCGGCGAAATCGTCGCCATCGCGGGCGTGTCGGGCAACGGCCAGAGCGAACTGATGGAAATCCTGTCGGGCATGCGCCTGCCGACTTCCGGCAAGGTGGAACTCGAAGGCAGGGAGCTGCCCTTCGGACGCCGCGCCAACGCCGACGGCCTGCCGGCCGCCTTCCGCGACCTCGGCATCGGCCACGTGCCGGAAGACCGCCTGCGCGACGGCGTGATCAAGGATTTCTCGGTCATGCAGAACACCGTGTTCGGCTACCAGAACCGCGTCAGGAACCGCTGGGGCCTGTTCGACTTCGACGCCATCGCCAAGCGCTGCGCCCACCTGCTGGAAGCCTTCGACGTGCGCCCGAAGGACCCGAACGTGCGTATCGGCCTGCTTTCCGGCGGCAACCAGCAGAAGGTCGTGATCGCGCGCGAAGTGTCGGCCAGCCCCAAGCTGCTGCTGGTCGGCCAGCCGACCCGCGGCGTCGACATCGGCACCATCGAGAGCATCCACACCCAGCTGCTGCGCCTGCGCGACGAAGGCGTGGCGATCCTGCTGGTGTCGGTGGAACTCGAGGAAGTGCGCGCGCTGGCCGACCGCATCGTGGTGATGTCCGGCGGCCGCGTCACGGGCGAACTGAAGATTGACGAATTCGATACCACCCGCATCGGCCTCCTGATGGGCGGGATGCATAGGTCGTGAAGACATGAAAACCACTGAACTCCCACGCTGGGCCTCGGGCTTCGTCCTGCCGGTCCTGAACCTCGTGTCCGCCCTGCTGGTGGCGGCACTGGTGATCCACCTGCTGGGCGAGAGCCCGGTCGAGTCGCTGCAGATCCTGGTCAACAGCGCCGTCATCAATCCGGAAGGCCTGAGCTACACCCTGTTCTACGCCTCCACCTTCGTGTTCACCGGCCTGGCGGTCTCGGTGGCGATGAAGGCCGGCCTGTTCAACATCGGCGCCGAAGGCCAGATGTACCTGGGCGGCCTGGGCCTGACCCTGGCCATGCTGGCGTGCGACGCCACCCTGTCGCCCTGGCTGCTGATCCCGCTCGGCATGATCTTCAGCGCGCTGTTCGGCGCCGGCTGGGCCTTCCTGCCCGGCTTCCTGCAGGCCAAGCGCGGCAGCCACGTGGTGGTCACGACCATCATGTTCAACTTCATCGCCGCCAACCTGATGAACTTCATCATCGTGCGCTACATGATCCCGGAAGGCGACCAGAACCCGGCCAGCCGCGTGTTCTCGTCCGCGGCCGAGATGCCGCGCCTGGCCGAATGGCTGCCGGCCCTGGGCGACACCCCGCTGAACATCTCCTTCCTGCTGGCGATCGTGGCGCTGGCGATCTACGGCGTGATGATCTCGCGCTCGTCGTGGGGCTACCAGCTGCAGGCGACCGGCCTGAACGCGCACGCGGCCCACTATGCCGGCGTGCGCATCAGCCGCACCATCATCGTCACGATGCTGATCTCGGGCGCCCTGGCCGGCCTGGCCGCGGTCAACTCGATCATGGGCTCGACCCATTACCTGAGCCTGAACTTCCCGGCCGGCGCCGGCTTCATCGGCATCGCGATCGCGCTGATGGGCCGCCAGCATCCGGTCGGGATCTTCCTGTCGGCGGTGCTGTTCGGCGCGCTGATCCAGGGCGGCTTCGACCTGTCGCTGGAAAAGCCGAACATTCCGCAAGAAACCTTCATTTTCATCCAGGGTCTGATCATCCTGTTCTGCGGCGCGATGGAGCACCTGTACGCGCCGGCGGTCCTGAAACTGATCAACGCACGCAAGGGATAAGCCATGGAAGACTTCCAGTTCGCCAGTATCGTCGTCTCGACGATCCGCAATGCGCCAGTCCTGATTTTCGCGGCGCTGGCCGGCCTGTTCGCCGAACGCAGCGGCGTGGTCGACCTCGGCCTCGAGGGCAAGATCCTGGCCTCGGCCTTCGTCTCGGCCGCCGTCGCCTACGCCTACCAGGACCCGTGGCTGGGCGTGGGCGCCGGCATCCTCGCCTCGGTCGCGCTCGCGATGGTGCAGGCCGTCGTCTCGATCACCCAGAAGGGCAACCAGCTGGTGGCGGGCATCGCGATCAACATCGCGATGAGCGGCCTGACCTTCGTGGTGGCCCAGTACTTCTTCCAGCAGGGCGGCCGCACGCCGGACCTGGGCGAAGCGCGCCTGACCGACATCGTGCTGCCGGGGACTGCCGCGCTGGCCGACATTCCGGTGCTCGGCTGGCTGTATGGCCACGTGATCGGCGGCCATTCGGTGCTGGTCTACCTCGCCTTCCTGCTGCTGCCGGTGGTGCACTGGGTGCTCTACCACAGCCGCTTCGGCCTGCGCCTGCGCGCCTGCGGGGAAAACCCGCACGCGGCCGATGCGGCCGGCGTGTCGGTGGAACGCACCCGCTACACCGCGATGCTGATCGCCGGCGTGCTGTGCTCGTTCTCGGGGGCCTACCTGGCGATCGTCCAGAGCGGCTTCTTCCTGCGCGACATGTCTGCCGGCGCCGGCTACCTGGCGCTGACGGCGCTGGTGTTCGGTAACTGGCGTCCGCTGCACACGGTGCTCGGCTGCCTGATGTTCGGCTTCTTCGGTGCGCTGCAGATCCAGATCGAAGGCGTCGACCTGCCGGTGGTGGGACGGATTCCGGGCTCGCTGATCCAGATGATCCCGTATGTCGTGACCGTGATCGTGCTGGCGGGCCTGATGGCCAAGTCGGTGGCGCCGAAGGCGCTGGGACGGCCGTTCGTCAAGTCGCGCTGATACCGGCCGTGCAAACCCGGGTTCTCGCCACGGCGGGACCCGGTTTTTTTTCCTCCGTCCTCAGAAGGTAGTCGGATCGACCGTTTCCCCGCCGGCGGCCCTGCGGCTCGAGCGCTTCCAGGTCCACGCCAGCCCGACTCCTCCCGACACGCCCGTGTCCTTCAAGTGCAGCGGACTATCCCGGTTCGCCGCGCCCTTGTAGCTCTCGAAGCGCAGGAACCCGAACACCCGCAAATCCGGGTTGATCCTGCGCGTCCCGAACACCCCGAGCCGCACCAGCATCAGCCCCGAATCCGCACTGAAGGCCGGCCGCGCGGCGGTCGCGAACTGCGGCGCCACGTCATAGAAATAGCGGTGGATCTTCCGGTCCCCCACCACCGCGCTGAGCTGGCCCTGGAAGGTCCAGGCGCCGCCCTCGCCCGCGCGTTCGTAGACCAGGCGCGGCTCGAAGGTCCAACCCTGGCGCCGCAGCCCTCCCCGGGCCTCGATCACCGCGCGCAGCGGCAATTCCGCGCGCAGGCGGCTGCTGCGGTCGAGGTCGGCGAGCTTGACCTTCAGGCGTGGGCCGAATTCGAACAGGGTGCCGAGATCGGGCATGCCGGCGCGGGCATCGACGTCGTCCGAGTCGGAAGGCAGCGAACCGGCCAGGCCGACGTCGAATTCGACCCGTTCGGTGCGCAACAGGCGCGCGCCGATGCCGCCCTGGTCGGCACGCAGGATTTCACCGCGGTAGAGAATGAACGGCAGGACCAGGCCGCGCGAGGAATGGTCGTCGGCGCCGGGGTAGGCAGGGGTGGAAATGCCCGCGGCGCCGATGCCGATTTCCCACAGGGGAAGACTGCGTTCGTCGCCGGATTGGGCGCCGGCGACCAGGGGCAGGCTCAGGGAGGCGGCCAGGGTGGCCTTGAGCAAGGTGTTCATGGTGCCTCGGACTGGTTCATGGGAATGAACCGGATTCTATCCAAGACGGTGTGGCGGGAGCGCCGGGCAGGCGGACGGCGAAGCCGCCCACCTGTTTTCTTTCATTACGGCCAGATCGCCGCCAGCATCGCCGCCAGGTTATACCCGCCCTTGATCAGCTGCGTCTTCGCAATTGCCGAGCTCGGCACCGGATAATTGGCCGGCACTTCCAGCGCGAAGGTGTAATAGGTCTCGCCCTTCTTGCTCACCTGCGGCGTCAGCTTGCCCGGCACCACGTCGGCATACGCCAGCTTGGACACCACCAGCGCGTCATCCGCCCACTGGTAGGGCCAGGTCATCACGTCGCCCTGGGCCCTTGCCACGTGCGGCTTGCTGTCGAGCGCGGCCTGCGCGAACTGTTCCGGGGTCCTGGCCTGGATGCGGCGGAACGCGTAGTCGACCGTGGTGCTGTCCCAGTACGAGTGGAAGGGCTTGGTCAGCGACTTCGGCACGCCTTCCTTCACCGGTACCGGATCGCCCGGCGGGATCAGGCCGGCCGCCAGCTCGAGGAGCTTCTGGTCGTCCAGCAGCAGGTTGTTGCCGCCGCGCGAATCGAAGATGGTGGCCTCGTCGACTTCCGCATGCGTCTTCGGCACCACGAACTTGCCGTCCTTGCTCACGAAGGCCGCGCCCACGTGCAGCGGCTGGTGGATGTCGCCGGCGAAGTGGGTCAGCAGGATCAGCGCCTGGCGCTTGGTGAACTTGTGCGGGTTCAGCGCCGGATCGGTCTTGCCCTGCAGGACGGCGATGCACTGCTTCAGGGTCTGCACGATGTCGACATCAAACGTACCCACGCCGTGGTCGTGGTAGCGGTCGAGCTGGAACGGCACGTCGGTGTAGTGGTACTCGCCGTGGCGCGGATTGCCGGCCACGTAGTCGATCATTTCCTGGGTCTGCGGGCCGCAATAGGTGCCCTTCACGCAGTCGGCCCAGTTGGCGATCGACGCCAGCGTTTCGCCCGGCTGCAGCAAGGCCGCGATCTGCTTCTGCGCGTTGCTGCCCTTGAGCAGCTTGTCGGCGATCGCGCCCACGGCGCGGTGGCCGTCGCGGCCCCAGGCCATCGCGTCGAAGGAGGCGAACGCGCCCGCCAGCGCGAGTACACAGGCTAGTTTTTTCATGAATCTTCCTTGATGGGTCGGTGCTGCGATTGTCATTGGGCCTTGAGGATGCGCGGGGCCGCTGCCGCCTGCGCGACGCCCTGCCCTTCGTTCTTCTTCAGGTAGTCGGTGAAGGCGTCGAGGTCGAGCAGGCCGGTTTCGAGGCGCTGCGTGCCCTTGGCGAATTCGGGGAACAGGTCGCCGCCTTCGGCGAGGAAGTTATTCGCGACCACGCGGTAGGTGGCGCCATCCTGGAGCGGCGCGCCGTCCAGCTTCACGCTGCCCGGCACCACGCGCTGGCCGACCGGACGCTTCTCGTCCCACTGGTAGCTGAAGCCCCGCGACACCTGCAGCATCGAGACGGGGGCCGCCGCCGGACGCGCCCATTGCTGCTCGAGCAGGGTGCGGATCTGGGCGCCGGTCAGGTCCATCACGACCAGGGTATTGCCGAAGGGGAGCACGGCCTGGGTCTGGCCGAAGGCGGCGACCTTGTCCTCGCCCGCTTCCAGGTCCTTGCGGATGCCGCCTTCGTTCATGAAGCCGATCCGGGCGCCGACATTGCGCGTGGCGTCCAGGACCGCGTCGGCGATCAGGCCGCCCAGCACCGATTCGCCCGCCGCGTTCTGCTTGCGCAGCACCGGCGCCTGCGCCAGGCGCGCCACCGGGCGGCTCAGCGCGGCGCGGCTGCGTTCCTTGACCGAGGCGATGAAGGCGCTCATCGTCGGATCGGCCGGATAATCGCCCGGCTTCATCACGACGTTGGCGACCTGGATGTCGCTGGGCACGCCGGCGCCCTTCTCCACCTTCATGGCGATGCGCGTCAGCAGGTGCCCGTACGAGGCCGCCTGGGTCACGATGCGGCCCTCCACATTGCACAGGTAGCTCTGGTGCGAGTGGCCCGAGATCACCAGCCTGATCGCCGGGTCGAGCTTCTTCACGATGCCGACCACCGGTCCCTGCAGGTTGGCGCAGCCGGCTTGCATCGGATTGTCCCTGGTGGTGCCGCCTTCGTGCACCAGAGCGACGATGACGTCGGCGCCTTGCGCGCGCATGGCGGGAATCGCGCGGTTGATCGCTTCGGCCTCGTCGCCGAACGCCAGGCCGGCGATGCCGGAGGCCATCACCACCGTGTCCGTCGCCTGCAGCACGACGCCGACCAGGCCGACCTTGATCCCCTTCACCGTCTCGATCCTGAAGCCCGGGATGAAGGGCTGGCCGGTGGCGCTGTCGACCACGTTGGCGGCCAGGTAGGTGAATCTGGCGCCGCCGAAGCTCGGCCCCATCTGGCAAGCCTTGGCCGGACGCGGCGAATCGCAGCCGCCGTGCTGCTGGCGCAGCAGTTCCTTGCGGCCGGCGTCGAATTCATGGTTGCCGACCGCGCTCGCGCGCAGGTCCAGCAGGTTCATCGCCTCGATGGTCGGCTCGTCCGCCCACAGCGATGACATGGCCGGGCTGGCGCCCACCAGGTCGCCGGCCGAGACGAACAGCAGGTCCTTGTCTTCCTTGCGCCAGGCCTGCAGCGCAGCCGCCACGGCTTCGGCGCCGCCGGCGCGGATGGACTGGGGCGCGGCGCCGTCCTTGCCCTGCAGCGTGTAGCGGCTCGGCTCGAGGTTGCCGTGGAAATCGTTCATGGCGACCAGGTTGATGGTCACCGGTTCGCGGCTGGCGGTGGTGGCGCAGCCGGCCAGCAGCAGCGCCAGCGTGAGGGTCGAAAGGCTTGCGCGGACGCGGCGCGGGTCGGTCATGATGGTCCTTTGTGAGTGCATACCGGGAGGGGGCCTGCCGGGAGGGATAGTCCCGGAGCGACGCGCATTATTGCACGCGGTTTTTGTCGCGCACATCCTGACCATGGCTGGCCTGGCGCCGCATGCCCCCTCACCCTTAGAAGAAAAAACGGCCGGTGTTTCCACCGGCCGCTCTGGCTTGCGTCATGACGGGATCAGACGATCAGAACTCGTACTTGACGGTTGCCTGGATTGCCCACTGCGACTCGCCCTTGGCCTGGCGGACGTCCAGGCTCTCCACTTGCGGACGCACTGCGTACACATAGCGGCCCTGGGCATCCATGCCGGCGTAGTCCACGAAGCTGCGCGCCTGGCCACCGGCCGACTGGAACGGCACTTCGTAGATCCGGCCCCACTTCTTGTTCAGCAGGTTGCCGAAGTTCAGGATGTCCAGCGAGAACACAGCCTTGTTGCGGACGAAGAAGCCCGGGATTTCCTGGCTGATACGCAGGTCGAAGCTGTTGGTCCACTTGGCAAAGCTGCCGTTACGCTTCACGACGCCGCCGGCGGCGCCCTTCAGCTGCTCGTCGGCATTGACGATATCCCAGAACTTCTGTTCGTTCACCTTGCTGGTCGCGGTGTCGCCGTAGAACACGACTTCGCCGGAACCGAAGGCGCTCGGGATGTACATCAGGTCGTTGCCGGCCAGGCTGTCGCCGTTCATGTCGTTGTTGAAGGTCCAGCTGAACGGCTTGCCCGAACGGCCTTCATAGAAGATGCCGAGGCGGGTGTTGTAGCTGCCGAAGAACTTCTGCTGGAAGTTCAGCAGCGCGTTCACGCGGTTCTTCACGACATAGCTCGAGGTCGCGGCGACTTCTTCGTTCGGGTTGAATACGGAGCGGCCGGTGAAGTTCGAGTTCGAGGTCGACGAGGTCAGCGGCGAGACTTCGGTCGCATCGGTGTGGCTGAAGGCCAGCGACCAGCCGAAGCCCTTGGTCAGCGGACGCGACAGCGACACGGTGGTGATCTTGGCGCGTCCCTCGTCGGTGCCCTTGGCCAGCAGCACGTTACCGTAGCTCAGGTTGCTCAGCGCCTTCGAGGTCACGCAGCCCGAACGCAGGTTGACGGTACCGTTGGCCACCGAGAAGCAGGAGGCGTCGCGGCCACCGGCGTTCCAGAACAGCTGACGGCCATCCGAGCCGGTCGCGGTCGCTGCGCCCAGGTTCAGGTTTTCGTAGTAGATGCTGTCCTTGTTCTTGGTGTACAGGTACTCGGCGCCGAACACGATGCCGTACCACGGCAGTTCGGTTTCGAATGCCAGGTTGGCCTTCCAGATCGACGGCTGCTTGAAGCTCGGATCCAGGATGTCGACGTTGGCCGCCGGGGTCACGCCAGGCACGTTCGGCTGGGTGGCCGGGTTGATGCTGAACAGGCCGTCACCGGTCGGGCACTTCACCGCGCCGGTGGTCGAGCAGCTCACGAAGCGGGTTGCGACGCCCGGGTTCGAGAACGGGTTCGACATCCACACGGTCGCCGCCGCACCCTGGAACAGGCCGACGCCGCCACGCAGCTGGGTCGGACGCGGCTGCTTGTCGAAGCGGTAGTTGAAGCCGAAGCGCGGCTGGACCAGGTCCTGGCCGTCGATGGTGCGGGTGTTGTCGAAGCCGAAGCCGCCGGTCTGGCGCGCGCCGGTTGCCGGGTTGCCGGCCACCACAGGCTGGGCCACGGCGGCGTTGGCCAGCGGACGGCCGCCGACGTCGTTGCGGTCATAGCGAACGCCGTAGGTCAGGGTCAGCTGGTCGTTGACGGTCCAGGTATCCTGGAGGAACAGGCCGGTGTTCTTGACTTCGAACTGGGCGGCTGCCTGGGACAGCGAGGTACCGGCTGCCGGGACTTGCACGTTGTAGAAGGTCGGACGGCCACGGCGGAAGTTCTCCAGCACGGAAGCCTCGATCTGGGCAGTGCTTGCGCGGCCGCAGTCGGCCAGGGCGCCGAAGCTGTAGAAATTTGCATCGGTCGAGGCGATGCAGCCGAAGGTGTACTGGCCGTACACGCCCTGCAGGAAGGCGTTGTAGACCTTGTTCTTCGTGTGGTCGGTACCGAACTTGATCTCGTGGTCGCCGACGATCCAGTTGGCGCCCGCGTAGATGTCCTTGGTATCGGTGCCCAGCACGTTGTTGTGACGGCTGTACTCGGTACCGAAGTTGATGAAACGGTTACCGGTCGGCGTGCCAGCCGGTGCACCGGCAGGCAGCGGGCCCGAGAACTGCAGCGAGACGGCCGGCATGGCGGTCGCGTTCTGCGGGACCGAATCGTAGGAGCGGGTCGAGAACTTCAGCTCGGTCGAGAAGGTCGGGGTCCAGTCCGAGAACAGCTGGGCGACCACGGTCTCGATCGATTTTTCCTGGCGGTAGAAGCTCGACGAGAAGCCGATGCCGGTCGCCGAGAAGCTCGGGAAGAACGGCTCGCTCTGGTCGGTCTTGGCGTAGCGCAGGTTGGCGCGGTGGTCGTCGTTGATGTTCCAGTCGAACTTGACCATGCGCTCTTTCGAGGTCATGGACGAGCCGTCCGCCACGGTCGGGCCGCCGATGTCGGCGCCGTAGACGCTCTGGGCGATGTTCTGCGCAGCGGCGATCGACGACTGGGTGATGCCGACGGTGGTGCCGGCATCGCTGCCGATCGGGCCGAAGGCCGGACGCGAGCGCGAGCTTTCGAAGTTCTCCGCCAGGGCGAAGATGAACAGCTTGTCCTTGACCAGCGGGCCGCTGGCCCACAGGCCCTTGGTGGTTTCCTTCGACTTCGGCGGTTCGCTGTAGGTGTCGTTGGTCGGGTTGTAACGGTCGCCCGACATGGTGTCGTTGCGGAACACGTAGTAGGCGCCACCCTTGTAGCTGTTGGTGCCCGACTTGGTCACGGCGTTGATGTTGCCGCCGGTGTAGCCTTTCTGGGTCACGTCGTAGTTGGCGACGTTGACCTGCACCGACTGGATCGCTTCGATCGAGATCGGCTGGCGCGCGGTCGGGCTGCCGTTGGCTTCCAGGCCGAAGGTGTCGTTGATCGCGACGCCGTCGATGGTCAGCGAGTTGTAGCGCGAGTTCTGGCCGGCCACGGACAGTTCGCCGCGTTCCTTGTCGGTCTGCGACACGCGCGGGTCGGCACGGGCGTAGTCCTGCAGGTTGCGGTTGATCGATGCCTGGGTCTGCAGTTCGGTGTTGCTGATCGCGGTGCCCGCGCCCATGTTGTTACGGGTGAACAGTTCCGAGCGGACGGCGGCGCCGGTCACGGTCACGGTCTGCATCGACGAACCCAGGGTGGCGTCGACCGCCGCGGTCTGGGCCAGCTCGACGTACACGTTTTCGCGACGTTCCGTGACACCGTCCTTGGTGATAATGATCGTGTAGGGACCGCCGACGCGCAGGCCGCGTGCGACGTAACGGCCTTCAGTGTCCGTGGTGACATTGCTGACAGAACCCGACTCGGCGTGAACGATCTGCACCTGGGCGCCGGCAGCCGGCTTGCCGTCTGCGCTGGCGATGCGGCCGCCGATGGCGGAGGTGGTGTTCTGTGCGAACGACGGTGATGCCGCCAGTGCAACCGACAAAGCCAGCGCCAACTTTGTAAGCCGGATCTGTTGTTGAGTGATCATTGATTACCCCAAAAAGAACTTAATAGTTATTTATGGATACCCTATGGGCATCCCTCTTTACAGTACTGCAATCTAGTGGTGCGGCATTGGTGCGCCGGCGGGCCAGCCAAGCAGACGGCGGCGATTGTAACGTTCCCATATGTCAACGAAGTTACATGGCGGAGTGACAACATCAAGCCTCGGACATCGTGGCCAATATGCATGAGTGTTAACAACGCGGCAAATTCGTTTTCCTTTAATTATTTATAGCTTCCGCAAATAAATACATCAAAGGCGCCATTGTTACGTCACGGATTCAAGAGTTTCCCCAAGAAAATTCACAGGCGGGATTATACGGGCGGCGTTCTCAAGCGAAATTTTTTTGCTTAAAAATTCAGCAAAGCCGTGATGTGACAAGACATTTTGTCGCATGAAGACGACAAATGTTTGTTCCGTGACAATCTATGGTCAAAAAGTCACAGGGCTGGCGTAACCGGGAGGTGGTCCGGACGGGGCGTCCGGACCGGGAGGCAGGAATTACTTCGAGGGCTTGGCGGTCTTCGCCAGGGCCGCGACCCTGGCTTCGAAGGCTGCAAAACGCTGGTCGAGCTGGCGGGTCAAGCGTTGCTTTTCTGCCACGGAGAGGAAGGCATAGCGGATGCTGTTGTACGACGTCCGCTTCATTTCCGCATAGGCCGGCTTGTAGCGGCTGGCGAACAGCACGTACTCGTTCGACAGCGTGTGGCGGGTCACGCCGGCGTCGTCGGTCGAGATCACATAGGGCACGCCGTATTTACGGTACAGGTTGATCGGGTGGTTCGCGCCCTCGACACCATTGATGAAGGCATTCGAGGTCAGGTTGATCTCGACCGGAATATCGTCCTCGCGCATCTTCTTCATGATCTCGGGTGCATTGCTCTCATGCACCAGGTCGAGGCCATGGCCGATGCGGTGGGCGCCCGCCACCACCAGGGCCTGGTCGATGTGGAACTTCAGGCCTTCCGGCGGCACGTCGCCCATGGCCAGCTCGCCCGCATGCATCGCCACCTTCACCTTCGGATAGACCGACTTCAGGAAGCGGAACATCTTCATGTGCAGGGTGTAGTCGCGCATCGAGACATTGGCGCTTTCCTGGCCGACGATGTTGACGCCCACGATCTTGTCGTTCATGGTGGCGGCCTTGAAGCCCGACACCATCGACGAGAACACCTGCGACGGGTTCAGCAGGCGCAGCACATAGGTCTGGTAGCGCATGGTGAAGCGCTCGTCGTCGATGCCTTCGGCCGCTTCCTGGATCCTGGCCACGAAGTCGCTGGTGGACCTGGCGAAGGCCGGGTCCTGCTCCAGGGCGCCGAGCGCGGCGCGCAGCTCGGCCTCGAGGGCGGCGTTGTTGTCGACGTTCAGCCAGGCCTTCTGGTCGAAGTCGGCATTGGCGACGAAGGGCGAGAGCTTGAACATGGTCTCGATGTAGCCGACGTTCTCGGCGATCGCGCGCTTTTTCAGTTCCTGCAGGCCTTCGCGGAAGTTGGCGTTCGAGACCGGGCCGAAGAAGCCGAAGGTCTGGAAGAACAGGCGGTCGGGCGGCGGCTGGAGCGCGCCATGGTTGGCGAAGTCCTTGTTCGACCAGCGCTGCAGCAGCTCGCGGAAAGTATGGTCGTCGGCATAGACTTCGGCGCTCGACAGGCAGTTGCGCTCGGCGGCCGGCTTGGCCCGCTCGGCGGCGATCACCGCCTTGTCGGTCTCGATGCGGTAGGTCTGCTTGTTCACGCACAGGCCCTGCTTGTCGAGGAAGTCCACGTACTGTTCGGCGTAGACCGAACCCGAGTAATGGTGGTGCAGGTCGCCGCCCTTCGGCATCTGGGTGAAGAACAGGGTCAGCTCGGCCACCTTCGGCTGCTCGCCGGCGATCAGGGATGCGTAGTGGCGCGCGGTGGCGGCTTCATTGGCGCTGGCGGCCGGGCTTCTGGCCCAGGCCGGCTGGCAGGCGCCGGCGATGGCCAGCGCCAACATGACGCTGCCGGTCAATGTCTTGTGCATAAATACTCTCAGGATGGGTTGGCGGCGGCGCAGGGGCCGCCGGATGGCTCGCGCAACTCTAACTGCTTCATTAACCGTTTGCAATATTGTAGGGTGGGCGGATTCCGCCCACGCGTAGATAGTTAGCGGCCAGATCTTCGAGCGCGATACCGGAACCGATACCAGTCGACGCGTGGGCGGGAATCCGCCCACCCTGCAAAGCTCCCTCAGGCGTCGCGTGTATGCACCTGGCGCCCGGCCGAATAGGTCGCGGCGATCGTGCGGTCGTCGCCCAGCAGCGCCAGCGCGAACAGCAGTTCCTCCAGCGAGTTGCAATGCCCGGTGCGGCGCGCCAGCAGCGGGGTCGCCTTCGGATCGAGCACCACGAAGTCGGCCTCCGCGCCCGGCGCGAAGCTGCCGATCGTGCCCTCCAGGCCCATGCTGCGCGCCGCGCCCAGGGTGGCGAGGTAGAACATGCGCAGCGCCGGCAGGTAGCTGCCCTTCAGGCGCGCCACCTTGTAGGCTTCGTTCATGGTCTGCAGCATCGAGAACGAGGTGCCGGCGCCGACGTCGGTGCCGAGCGAGAGCAGCGCGCGGGCGCCGTCGGCGCGCTCGAAGTCGAACAGGCCGCTGCCCAGGAACAGGTTCGAGGTCGGGCACACCGCCGCCGCCGAACCGGTGGCCGCCATCCGCGCGAAGTCCTCGTCGTCGAGCCAGATGCAATGGCCGAACAGCGCGCGCGGGCGCATCAGGCCGACCCGTTCGTAGACGTCCAGGTAGCTGCGCGCCTGCGGGAACAGTTCGCCGACCCAGCGGCATTCGTCCTTGTTCTCGGACACGTGGGTCTGGATGAAGGTGTCGGGATAGGCGGCCGCCAGCTCGCCGGTCAGGCGCAGCTGGGTGTCGGTCGAGGTGGGCGCGAAGCGCGGGGTGATCGCGTACAGCGAGCGGCCGCGCTTGTGCCACTTGTTGATCAGGGCTTCGGTCTCGCCCAGGTCGCCTTCGAGGTCGCGCAGGAAGTCGGGGCAGTGGCGGTCCATCAGCACCTTGCCGGCCACCATGCGCAAGCTGCGCGCTTCGCTGGCCTCGAAGAAGGCGTCCACGGAACCCGGATGCACGGTGCAGTACACCACCGCGGTCGTGGTGCCGCAGCGCAGCAGCTCGTCGAGGAAGAATTCGGCCACCGAACGCGCATGCGCCGGGTCCGCGAAGCGGCGCTCGGTCGGGAAGGTATAGGTGTCGAGCCACGGCAGCAGGCCCGGCGCCGGCGAGGCGATCATGTCGGTCTGCGGGTAATGCAGGTGGGTGTCGATGAAGCCGGGCGAAATGAGCTTGCCGCGGTAGTCGTGCGCGACGACGCCGGGCGGCAGGCTGCCGAGCAGGCTGGCATGGTCGCCGGCGGCCTTGACCCGGCCATCCTCGACGACCAGCAGGCCGTCTTCATGCCAGACGGCGGCCCGGTCGTCGAACGCCGGATCGGCGCGGAAGTAGAGCAGGCTTGCTCGGTAAGCCTGCACGTTGTTTGGTACGGTGGACATCAGTTGGATTCCGAAGAGGCTACAGGGTGGTCGGCGGCTTCCCAGACGCCCAGGAGCTGGGCCGCGACCGACGCGGCGATCACGGCGGGCGCCTTGCCCGCGATGCCGGGCAGCCCGACGGGGCAGACCATCGCCTCGAGGCGGGCGGCGTCGACGCCGCGTTCGCGCAGGCGGTGCTCGAACTGGCGGCGCTTGGTATCGGAGCCGATCAGGCCGAACCAATCGGCGCCAGGACGCGACAGTATCGCGTGGCACAGGCGCAGGTCAAGTGCATGGCTATGGGTCATGACCAGGAAACTGGTGCCGGGCGCGGCGCTTTCCACCAGCGCCTCGGGGGTATCGGTGGCCTCGACCGTCACATTGCCCGGCAGCGCGGCCGGGAACAGGTCGTCGCGTTCGTCGACCCAGGTCACGCGGCACGGCAGCTCGCCGAGGGCGCGCACGATGGCGGCGCCGACATGGCCGGCGCCGAACAGCATCAGGTGGGCGCGCGGCGCCAGCACGGCGTCGACCAGCCAGCGGCGTCCGCCCTCCTGCTTCAGCACATGGGTGCCGCTGTCGCGGGCGAACGACAACGCCGCGGTTCCGGCGAAGCGGCGCCCGGCGCCGTCGCACAGCGCCCAGTCGGGCTCGCCGTCGAGCGCCGCCAGGCGCCAGGTATCCTCGTTGCGGCGCTGCGCCAGCAGCGCCATCTGGTCGGCGTCGACAGCTTCGAAGGCCAGATGGGCGATGCCGCCGCAGCACTGGCCCAGGCTGGGACCGAGCGCGAAGCGTTCCAGCCGGCGCATGCCGCCCTTCCCGCCCTCCTCCAGCATGGCGCGCGCGATCTCCAGCGCGCGGTGCTCGAGGTGGCCGCCGCCGATGGTGCCGTGGAAGACGTCGCGTGCCACCAGCATCTTCGCGCCGGGTTCGCGCGGCACCGAGCCTTCGGTCGCGGCGACCGTCACCAGCACCGCCGGCGCGGCGCGTCCGGCTGTCAGCCAGTCGTCCATCAGGCGCTCCGCAGGCTGGCCGCTTCGACGGCGGCGACGGCATTCAGGATTTCCTCGCTGGTCGCCGGCGCGTTCAAGGGCGGGTTGAACCGGTGGCCGCCGACCGCCGAGATGGCGTCGCGGATCGCGAAGAAGACCGAGAACGGCAGCAGCAGCGGCGGTTCGCCGACCGCCTTCGAGCGGTGGATGCTGTCGGTCGCGTTGGCGTTGTCGAACAGGCGCACGCGGAAGTCTTCCGGGCAGTCCGACACGGCCGGGATCTTGTAGGTGGACGGCGCATGCGTCATCAGCTTGCCGGCCGGGTTCCACCACAGTTCCTCGGTGGTGAGCCAGCCCATGCCCTGGATGAAGGCGCCTTCGACCTGGCCGATGTCGATCGCCGGGTTGAGCGAGCGGCCGGCGTCGTACAGCGCATCCGCGCGCAGCAGCCTCCACTCGCCGGTGAGGGTGTCGACCACCACTTCCGAGACCGCCGCGCCATAGGCGTAGTAGGAAAACGGATGCCCGCTCATGGTCTTCGGATCCCAGTGCAGGCCGGGAGTGGCGTAGAAGCCGTCGGACCACAGCTGGACCCGCGCCAGGTAGGCCTTGGCCACCAGTTCCGCGAACGGCAGCGCCAGCTCGCCCACGAACACGGTATCGGCCGCGAAGCGCACTTCGCTGGCCGCGCCGCCGTACTGCTGCGCGGCGAAGGCGGCCAGGCGCTCGCGGATCCTGCGCGCCGCGTCCTGCGCGGCCTTGCCGTTCAGGTCGGCGCCGGTGGAGGCGGCGGTGGCCGAGGTGTTGGCGACCTTGCTGGTATTGGTGGCGGTGGCGCGCACGCGCGCCAGGTCCACGCCCAGTTCGTGCGCGACCACCTGCATCACCTTGGTGTTGATGCCCTGCCCCATCTCGGTGCCGCCATGGTTGACCAGGATCGAGCCGTCCACGTAGACGTGCACCAGCGCGCCCGCCTGGTTCAGGTGGGTGACGTTGAAGGCGATGCCGAACTTGACCGGCGTGAGCGCCAGGCCCTTCTTGAGCACCGGGCTGGCGCGGTTGTAGTCGGCGATGGCGGCGCGCCGCGCGCGGTAGTCGCTGCTCTGCTCCAGCTCAGCGACCAGCTCGTGGATCACGTTGTCGGTGACCTCCTGGCCGTAGGGCGTGACATTGCGATCAAGGCGGCCGTAGAAGTTCAGGCGCCGGATGTCGAGCGGGTCGCGTCCCAGGTCGCGCGCGATCTCGTCGATCACGTACTCGATCGCGATCGCGCCCTGCGGCCCGCCGAAGCCGCGGAAGGCGGTGTTCGACTGGGTGTTGGTCTTGCCGCAGGCGGCGCGGATCTCGACGTCGGACAGGTAGTAGGTATTGTCGAAGTGGCAGACCGCGCGGGTGGCGACCGGGCCCGACAAATCGGCCGAGAAGCCGGCGCGCGTGACCATGTCGACTTTCGCCGCCAGGATGCGGCCCGCATCGTCGTAGCCGACTTCGTACAGGTAGTGGAAGCAGTGGCGCTTGCCGGTGACGAGCATGTCGTCGTCGCGGTCGGCGCGCAGCTTGACCGGGCGGCGCAGGCGCGCGGCCGCGATCGCGGCGCTCGCCGCCCACAGGGCCGACTGCGACTCCTTGCCGCCGAAGCCGCCGCCCATGCGGCGGCACTCGACCACCACGTGGTGCGAGTGCAGGCCGAGCGCATGCGCGACCACGTGCTGCATCTCGCTCGGGTGCTGGGTCGAGCAGTACACGTGCATGCCGCGGTCCTCGCCGGGAATGGCGTAGGCGACCTGGCCCTCGAGGTAGAACTGTTCCTGCCCGCCCACATGCAGCTCGCCCTTCACGGTGCGGGGTGCGCCGGCGAAGGCTTGAAGCGCGTCGCCGCGCGCCAGGCGCATCGGCGGCAGCACATACGATGCGGCGGCGCGCGCTTCCTGGGGCGTGAGGATGGCCGGCAGGTCTTCGTAGTCGACCCTGGCCAGGCGCGCCGCGCGGCGCGCATTGTCATGGCTGTCGGCGACCACGATGAAGATCGGCTGGCCCACGTACTGCACCAGGCCGTCGGCCAGGATCGGATCGTCGTGGATGATCGGGCCGCAATCGTTGGTGCCGGGGATGTCGGCGGCGCCCAGCACCGCGACCACGCCGCGGCTGGCGCGTACCGGTTCGAGGTCGATCGCCGCGATGCGCGCATGCGGGCGCGCCGACAGGCCGAGCGCCGCGTGCAGGGTGCCCGCCAGCTCGGCGATGTCGTCGGTATAGGTGGCCTGGCCGAGCACGTGCAGCTCGGCCGATTCGTGCGGCCGCGCGCGGCCGACTTCGGTCCAGGCCGAGTTCGTCAGGATCGGGGCGCCTGCGTCGTTCATGGTGTTCTCCTCAGGCCGCGAAGGCATTGACGGCGCCGGCCGGCAGCGGATCGGCCGTGCGCGTCTCGAACCAGAAGCGGCGCAGCAGGTTCCGGGCCGCCTGCATACGATACGTGCTGGAGGCGCGCATGTCGCTCAGGGGCGTGTAATCCTGCGCCAGCGCGGCCATCGCCGCGCGCAGCGTGTCCTCGTTCCAGGGCTGGCCTGCGAGCTGGCTTTCGGCGCCGGCGGCGCGCTTCGGCGTCTCCGCCATGCCGCCGAAGGCGATGCGCGCACTGGCAATGACATCGCCGTCGAGGGTGATGGCGAAGGCGGCGCACACCGCGGAGATGTCCTGGTCGAAGCGCTTGGCCAGCTTATAGGTGCGAAAACGCAGTCCGGCGCGCGGCAGCGGCACCCGCAATGCGCGCACGAATTCGCCCGGGCGCAGGTCCTTCCGCTGGTAGCCGAGATAGAACTCCTCGAGCGCCAGCACGCGCTCGCCGTCCGCGCCGCCCAGCACCAACTGGGCGCCGAGGGCGATCAGCCAGGGCATGGAATCGCCGATCGGCGAGCCGTTGGCGACATTGCCGCCCAAGGTACCCGCATGGCGGATCGGCAGCGAGGCGAAGCGCTGCCACAGTTCGGACAACTCGTCCGGGTAATGGCGGCACACCGCCGCGTAGGCGTCTTCCAGGCTGGCGCCGGCGCCGATCTCCAGCATGCCGTCCGCCTCATGGACGGTCTTGAGCGCCTCGACCTGGCCGAGGTAGATGATGTCCTCCAGGACGCGCATCTGCTTGGTGACCCACAGGCCGACGTCGGTCGACCCGGCCAGCAGCACGGCCGTCGGGTATTCCGCGCGCAGCCGCGCCAGCTCGTCCAGGGTGCGCGGCGCGTGGAAGCGCTGCCCCTGCGCCGCATAGCTGAAGCCATGGCTGCGCTGCAGGGCGCGCAGGCGCCCGGCCAGCGCGGCGCGGTCGAAGCCCACCGGCGGCAGCTCGACCATGCGGCGCGCGGCGTCGATGATCGGCCGGTAGCCGGTGCAGCGGCACAGGTTGCCCGAGAGCGCGTCGTTGATCTCGCAGCGCGAGGGCGGGCGTCCCTCCTGCTTCAGGTACATGCCCCACAGCGACATGGCGAAACCCGGGGTGCAGAAGCCGCATTGCGAACCATGGCACTCGACCAGCGCCTGCTGCACCGGGTGCAGGCTGCCGTCCGGCTGCTGCAGGTCCTCGACCGAGAACAGCGCCTTGCCGTCCAGCGTGGGGGTGAACTGGATGCAGGAATTCACGGCCTGCAGCCTGAGTTCGCCCTCTTCCAGCGAACCGATCACCACGGTGCAGGCGCCGCAGTCGCCTTCGGCGCAGCCTTCCTTGGTGCCCGTGCAATGCAGGTCCTCCCGCAGGTGCTGCAGGATGGTCTGCGTCGGGGCCGCGTCGCGCACTTCATGGACGGCGCCGCGGTAAAAGAATCGGATCGGTTCTGACATGCTTGTCTCGCTGTTACCAGGGGCGGAAGGCTACCATTGACGGCCTTTCCTCATATACTCAATTCCTGATATTGATTATCAGAGAATTCGCATAACTACGGGCAATCCCTTTCCTTTCATTCTAGATAAGGGTGCACCGTTTTCCAGTGATTGGCGATATCGATGCGGCGCGCGATCCAGACATGGTTGTGCCGCAACACGTAATCGAGGAAGCGCGCCAGCGCCGCCGCCCGCGCCGGCCGCCCGATCAGCCGGCAATGCAGGCCGATCGACAGCATCTTCGGCTGGTTCAGGCCGTTCGGGTCGCCCTCGGCGTACAGCACGTCGAAGGCATCCTTCAGGTAGTCGAAGAACTGGGTGCCGGAATTAAAGCCCTGCATGGCGGCGAAGCGCATGTCGTTGGTGTCGAGCGTGTACGGCACCACCAGGTGCGGCACGCTGAACGCCTCGCCGCGGTCGTTCTGGGTCTCGACCTGCTGCCAGAACGGCAAGTCGTCGCCATAGTGGTCGGCGTCGTAGGCGAAGCCGCCGTGCTCGACCACCAGGCGCCGGGTGTTCGGCGAGTCGCGCCCGGTGTACCAGCCCAGCGGCGCGGCGCCGGTCAGGTCGCGGATGATCTCGACCGCCTCCTTCATGTGGGCCCGCTCGGTGGCCTCGTCCACGTTCTGGTAGGAGATCCAGCGCAGGCCGTGGCAGGCGATCTCGTGCCCGAGCTCGCGGAAGGCCGCCACCGCCTCCGGATGGCGCTTGAGCGCCATCGCCACCCCGAACACGGTCAGCGGCAGGCCGCGCTCCTCGAACAGGCGCAGCACCCGCCACAGGCCGGCGCGCGAACCATACTCGTAGAGCGACTCCATGCTCATGTGGCGCATCGGGAAGGCGCTGGCGCCGATCATCTCGGACAGGAAGGTTTCCGAGGCCGGGTCGCCGTGCAGCACGCTGTTCTCGCCCCCTTCCTCGTAGTTCAGCACGAACTGCAGCGCCATCCGGGCTTCGCCCGGCCACTGCGGATGGGGAGGCGTACGGCCGTAGCCGACCAGGTCGCGCGGGTAATTGGCGTAAGTGTCCATGGGAACGAAGGGTGGTGAGGTATATGAACGATCATATATTGCAGGAAGCACAACGGTATATGATTACTCGCATACGCCAGTTCAGCGTTCACATATAGGAGACAGGATGGGCAAACTCAGCACCCACGTGCTCGACACCGCGCACGGCCGCCCCGGCGCGGGCGTCAAGGTGGAACTGTACGCGGTCTACGACGACAGCGGCCCCACCCTGTTGCGCAGCGCGGTCACCAACAGCGACGGACGCTGCGACAAGCCCTTGCTGGAAGGCGCCATGCTGCAACCGGGACGCTATGAACTGGTCTTCGGGGCCGGCGACTATTTTGCCGCCCTGGGCGTGGAATTGCCGGAACCGCGATTTCTCGACCGCATCACGATCGCCTTCGGGATCGCCGACCCCGGCCAGAACTACCACGTGCCGCTGGTGATGACGCCCTGGTCGTACTCGACCTATCGCGGGAGCTAGCGGTCCTGCGGTGTTTTTCCAGTTTGCAGTAAGATTTCCGATTCACAACTGGATCACCGCCCATGCATTCCCCCTCGCCACCTGCCGCTCCCGACGACCATGACCACCCAGCCTGGCTCGGCGCCACGCGGATCGGGATCGGCCTGGGCCAGGGGCTGGTGCTGTACCTGCTGTACCGGGCGGCGAAAAACGCCGCCTGGCCGGCGACCGAGCCGCTCCTGTTCGCGCCGCTGGTGCTGGCCGCGCTGCTGGCGCCGGTGCTCCTGATCAGCGGCCTGGGCCATATGCCGCGGCGCCGGCTCCTGCCCTGGGCCGGCATCGCGGCGGCGGTGACGGCCGCGTTCGGCGTCTACGATGTCTGGCGCGCCGCCGGCATGCCCGACCCGCAGCCGTGGCGGCCCGTGACGCCATCGATGGAACTGTCCGTCTTCCTGGCGGCCGGCCTGTTCATCGCCCATGCGCTGGTGCTGTCCGGAAGCCACGACCGGCGCCGCATCGCGTCATACGCCACGTATTTCGAACTGGCCTGGAAACTCGGCGTGCAGCTCGCGTTCAGCACCCTGTTCGTGGGCGCGGCCTGGGTGGCGCTGCAGCTCGGCGCCGCGCTGTTCCAGCTGGTCCGGCTCGACTTCATGCAAAGGCTGGCCGGGCATGCCTGGTTCGCGATTCCCGTCACCGCCTTCGCCTTCGCGTGCGCCATGCACCTGACCGACGTCAAGCCGGGCATCGTGCGCGGAATCCGCAACCTCGCGCACGTCCTGCTGGCCTGGATCCTGCCGGTGCTGGCCCTGCTGGTCGCCGGCTTCATCGGCATCCTGCCGTTCACCGGGCTGGAACCGCTGTGGGCGACGCGCAGCGCCGCCGCCGTGCTGCTGGGCGCCATGGCCGCCTTCGTCATCCTGATCAATGCGGCCTGGCAGGACGGCGCGACGCCGGCGGCGCGCGTGGTCGCGCTGTCGGCGCGGGTCGCCAGCATCCTGCTGGCGCCGCTGGCCGCGCTGGCCATCTACGCGCTGGCGCTGCGCGTGCACGAGCATGGCTGGACGAACGACCGCATCATCGCCACGGCCTGCCTGCTGGTGGCCAGCTGCTATGCGGGCGGCTATGCGGCGGCGGCCCTGCGCAAGGGCGGGCTGCGCGGCATCGCGGGCGTCAACATCGCCACCGCCTTCGTGGTGCTGGGCGTCCTCCTGGCGCTGTTCTCGCCGGTGGCCGATCCGGCCCGCCTGTCGGTCAAGGACCAGCTGGCCCGGCTCGAGGCCGGCAGGCTGCCCCTGGAGAAATTCGACTTCGCCTACCTGCACCAGCACGGCGGGCGCTTCGGGCGCGAGGCGCTGGCCCGCCTGGAAGCGAATGCGACCGGGCCGGACCAGGCCCTGGTGCGCGCCCGCCTTGCGCAGCTGCAGCAGTCCGAGTCGCCCCGGCCGCCGCAGCGTCCCCTCGACCTTGCCGACAACCTGCGCGTCTACCCCCAGGGTGCGCGCCTGCCCGACAGTTTCCTGGCGTCGGACTGGACCCGGGCCCCGGCGCCGCAGGAACGGCCGGCCTGCCTGCGCCAGCCGGGCATCGCCTGCGACGCCTTCGTGCTCGACCTCGGCGGCGATGCCAGGCCGGAAGTCATCCTGGTCGGCGCCGAGCCGTTCGAGACGGCCGTATTCCGTGAAGCCGGGCCGGACCGGTGGCAAGCGGTGGGAAGCCTTCCGCCGCAGCTGGTCACCTGCCCCGCCTTGCGCCAGGCCCTGCGTGACGGCAAGGTCCGGGTCGTCCCGCCCGCCATGGGCGACCTCGAGATCGCCGGCCAGCGGGTGCCGGTGCAGGAGTTGCCCGACCTGGCCTGCCGGCCGGCGCCCCCGGCGGTCGAGGGAGGCGCTGCCCGGCAGTGAATTTTGCTATGCTGGGTGCACCGCATCGGGAGCACCTATGTCATTGCACATCGTTCACTTCATCGGGCCGATCAACCACAATTCCGCGTGCACGATCCGTAACTGCTGCCTGCAGGCCCTGCAGAACGGCGCCACCGAACTCGAACTGCACATGTCGACCGAGGGCGGCAACATGACGGCCGGCTTCGCGCTGTATTTCTTCCTGAAATCGTTGCCGCTGCCCCTCATCACCCACAACATCGGCAGCGTCGAATCGGTCGGCGTGGTGATCTTCCTGGCCGGGCAGAAACGCTACGCCTGCCCCGGCACCCGCTTCCTCATCCACCCGCTGCACTGGGGCTTCGGCAACCTGGTGGCGGCCGACCACGCGCGCGTGTCGGAATGGCGCGACTGCCTCGACTTCGATGCCGAACGCTACGCCACCGTCTTCGTCGAAGCCACGCGCGAGGCGGGCCGCGAGACCGACATCCGCTGCAACCTGACCGGCAATGCCCGCATCTTCACCGCCGAGGAAGCCTTGGAGGCGGGCATCATCCACGAAGCCATCCAGGCCCGCCTGCCGTCCGTCGGCTCCACCTGCCACTGGTGGAATTAATCAAGACGTCCGCTTGCACCACCTAAACAGTTAACTTAGAATCAACTACGCGGCCCACAAGCCGCACCGCGCTGGCGCCCCCGTTGCCCAGTTCCCAGCAAGCTTCTTCACGGTGAGCCTTGGATTCCGTCCCGCTGTGGGTGCCCGTCCTCGCACTGGTCCTCCTGATTCTCCTGTCCGCATTCTTCGCCATGGCGGAAACCGCCCTGATGGCCTCGAACAAGTACCGCCTGCGCCACCTGGCCGAGCGCGGCAACCGCGGCGCGATCACGACACTGAAACTGCTGGAACGCACCGACCGCTTCCTGTCCCTGGTCCTGATCGCCAACATCCTGCTCAACGCCATGGCCGCCGCCCTGGTCACCGTGGTCGCCATCGAACTGTTCGGCAACGAGGAGGGCGTGATCACGGCCGCCGCCGCCATCGTCGCCTTCCTGCTGATCGTGTTCGCCGAAGTCGCGCCCAAGGTCATCGGCGCCACCTACCCGGAACCGATCTCGATCGCCACCAGCCTGCCGCTCCAGACCCTGATGCGCATGGCGCGGCCCCTGATCTGGTTCGTGAACCTGTTCGTGTTCGGCCTGCTGCGCCTGTTCCGCATCCGCACCGGCGCCGACGCCCGCCAGACCCGCCTGTCGCCCGAGGAACTGCGCTCGATCGTGCTCGAAGGCGGCAATTTCATCCCGCAGAAGCACCGCAGCATCCTGCTCAACCTGTTCGACCTGGACACCGTCACGGTCGACGACATCATGATCCCGCGCACCCAGATCGAGGCGCTCGACCTGTCCGATCCGCTCGAGACCATCCTCGAGGAACTGACCACCTGCTACCACAACAAGCTGCCCGTCTGCGAAGGCGAGATCAACCGCATCGTCGGCATCCTGCACGTGCGCAAGGCGGTCGGCCTGCTGCGCGAGGCCGAGGACCTGACCAAGGACCACCTGCGCGAACTGCTGGTCGCGCCCTACTTCATCCCCCAGGACACCGGGGCCCTCGACCAGCTGCAGCAATTCCAGGAACAGCGCGAACGCCTCGGCATCATCGTCGACGAATACGGCGAGGTGCAGGGCCTGGTCACCCTCGACGATATCATCGAGGAAATGATCGGCAACTTCACCACCTCGGTGCCCGGCACCGCGCGCGGCGATTCGGTGGGCTGGAACGCCAAGGGCGAATGCCTGCTCGAAGGCAGTACTCCCTTGCGCGACATCAACAAGAAGCTCGGCCTCGACCTGCCCCTGGACGGCCCCAGGACCGTCAACGGCCTGCTGCTGGAACACCTGCAGGAAATTCCCGAGGCCCCGATCGCGCTCAGGATCGGCAATTGCGTGATCGAAGTGGTCCAGGTCCAGAACCAGGCCATCCGGATCGTCAAGCTGTTACGCCCGGTTGCATCAAGACGCTTACTATCTTTCTAGGCGATCCTGCATGCCTTTTCGTCTACGTGGTGCGCACGCATCTTCCCGGACAGCAAATACTTTACAAATTTGATGCCTATAGGCATCATCCGTAGAGTCCGCCAGTCTGCCGCCCAGGCCCGGCGCCCACGTCGCTTCTCCTCACAACACAGCGTTTATGGCAGCAGTCCTCCCTAACACGACCACAGGCACCCCGCTGTCGGGACTGGCGCGCGCGCTGGTCCAGGCCAGCCGCCTGAGCGCCGTGCAGGCGGATGCGCTGCAACGCAAGGCAAGCACCGACAAGACGCCCTTCATCGACGTCCTGCTGGCCAGCGGCGCGATCGACGCATCCGCGCTGGCCGTGTTCTGCGCCGAGACCTTCGGCTACCCGCTGCTCGACCTGTCGGCCTTCTCGGTCGAGGCCCTGCCGGCGGCCGCCATCGACGCCAAGCTGATGCAGGGCCAGCGCGTGATCGCGCTGGCCAAGCGCGGCAACAAGCTGTCGGTCGCCCTGTCCGACCCGACCAACAGCCAGGCCCTGGACCAGATCAAGTTCCAGAGCGAAGCCTCGGTCGAACCGGTGATCGTGCCGCACGACACCCTGCTGGCGCTGCTGGCGGGCATGGCCAAGAGCGCCGGCGACAGCCTGAGCGACCTGGCCGGCGACGATACCGAGATCGAGTTCGCCGAGGAGGATGCGCAGCCGCTCGCGGCGGTCGACACCGCCAACGAGGTCGAGGATGCGCCGATCGTGCGCTTCCTGAACAAGATCCTGATGGATGCGGTGCAGCTGGGCGCCTCGGACATCCACTTCGAGCCCTACGAAAAGTACTACCGGATCCGCCTGCGCGTGGACGGCGTGCTGCGCGACCACGCCTCGCCGCCGCTGTCGATCCGCGAGAAGCTGGTCTCGCGCATCAAGGTGCTGGCGCGCCTCGACATCGCGGAAAAGCGCGTGCCGCAGGACGGCCGCATGCGCCTGATCCTGTCGGCCACCCGCACCATCGACTTCCGGGTCAGCACCCTGCCCACCCTGTTCGGCGAAAAGACCGTGATGCGTATCCTGGATGCGACCCAGGCGCAGATGGGCATCGACGCGCTCGGCTACGATCCCGACCAGAAGGCCCTGCTGCTGGACGCCATCACCCGTCCCTACGGCATGGTGCTGGTGACCGGTCCGACCGGTTCCGGCAAGACGGTGTCGCTGTACAGCTGCCTGAACCTGCTGAACAAGCCGGGCATCAACATCTCGACCGCGGAAGACCCGGCCGAGATCAACCTGCCCGGCGTGAACCAGGTCAACGTCAACGACAAGGCCGGCCTGACCTTCCCGGTGGCGCTGAAGTCCTTCCTGCGCCAGGATCCGGACATCATCATGGTCGGCGAGATCCGCGACCTGGAGACCGCCGACATCGCGATCAAGGCCGCCCAGACCGGCCACATGGTGTTCTCCACCCTGCACACCAACGATGCGCCCTCGACCCTGACGCGCCTGATGAACATGGGCGTGGCGCCGTTCAACATCGCCTCCTCGGTGATCCTGATCACGGCCCAGCGCCTGGCGCGCCGCCTGTGCACCTGCAAGCAGCCGCTCGAGATCAGCCACGAGGCGATGCTGGGAGCCGGCTTCCGCGAGACCGACATCGACGGCAGCTGGAAACCCTACGGCCCGGTGGGCTGCGACCGCTGCCTCGGCTCCGGCTACAAGGGCCGGGTCGGCCTCTACCAGATCATGCCGATCACGCCCGCGATCGAGGCATTGATCCTGGCAAACGGCAATTCGATGCAGATCGCCGCCCAGGCCGAGAAGGAAGGCGTGAACTCGCTGCGCCGCTCCGGCCTGATGAAAGTGAAACAAGGTTTGACCAGCCTCGAAGAAGTGCTCGGCTGCACCAACGAATAGGAACGATATGGCAACTTCCCTCCCCACCAAGAGCCGCGGCGGCGCCCAGGTCAAGGAAGCCGTCTATGCCTGGGAAGGCAAGGACAAGGCGGGCCGCATCGTGCGCGGCGAGCTGCGCGCCGGGGGCGAGGCGATCGTCAACGTGACCCTGCGCCGCCAGGGCATCCTGGTCACCAAGGTCAAGAAGAAGGTCTACCGCAGCGGCAGGAAGATCACCGACAAGGACCTGACCATGTTCACGCGCCAGCTGGCGACGATGATGAAGGCCGGCGTGCCGCTGCTGCAATCCTTCGACATCGTCGGCAAGGGCCATGCGAACCCGTCGATGGCCAAGCTGATCAACGACCTGCGCAACGATGTCGAGACCGGCACCAGCCTGAACCGCGCATTCCGCAAGTTCCCGCTCTACTTCGACCCGCTGTTCTGCAACCTGGTGGGCGCGGGCGAACAGGCCGGCATCCTGGAAGACCTGCTCACCCGCCTGGCGATCTACAAGGAAAAGACGCTGGCGCTCAAGAGCAAGATCAAGTCGGCCCTGACCTACCCGATCGCGATCCTGGCGATCGCCTTCATCGTCACCGCCGTCATCATGATCTGGGTGGTGCCGGCCTTCAAGCAGGTGTTCGAGAGCTTCGGCGCCGACCTGCCGACCCCGACCCTGGTGGTGATGGCGATCTCGGAATTCTTCGTCACCTGGTGGTACCTGATCTTCGGTTCGATCATCGGCAGCATCTACTTCTTCCTCCAGGCCTGGAAGCGCTCGCTGAAGATGCAGCAGGCCATGGACCGCATCCTGCTGCGCCTGCCGATCTTCGGCGAGGTGATCCGCAAGGCGACGATCGCGCGCTGGACCCGCACCCTGGCGACCATGTTCGCGGCCGGCGTGCCCCTGGTCGAGGCGCTCGATTCGGTCGGCGGCGCCTCCGGCAATGCCGTCTACCTGGACGCCACCCGCAAGATCCAGGGCGAGGTGAGCACCGGCGTGAGCCTGACGGCGGCCATGCAGAACACCACCGTGTTCCCGAATCTCGTGATCCAGATGGTGCAGATCGGCGAGGAATCGGGTTCGCTCGACGCCATGCTGGGCAAGGTGGCGGACTTCTTCGAGGAGGAAGTGGATGAGGCGGTGGCCGCGCTGTCGTCGCTGATGGAACCCCTGATCATGGTGATCCTCGGGGTGCTGATCGGCGGGCTGGTGGTGGCGATGTACCTGCCGATCTTCAAGCTGGGTTCGGTGGTCTGAGCGAGGGCTCTTGTGGGTTCACAGAATCGTTCGCAGTCTCCCAGAATATTGGGCAGTGACTTCGCCGTGTTCTCAGACGAACTCGCTGCCGGGCGCCTTCACAAACCTTCCTTGCCCGGCCAACGACGGAACTTTAGCCTTGAACTCCGGTGTGTGCACCCTGCGTTGTTTACCTTCACTCATTCGCTACCATCCCTTCAAGGACGACAGCTTAAACTACCGTCTCAACTTCGGGGTCCACTATAGAGCGTGCCTGCGAGCGCCGGAACGACACGGTCCCGGCCTTGAGGGTTTGCATGCCTGCCGGCCAGTTTGAAAATGGCGACGACGTTGCCAAGATTTTTCGCCTGCTCTTGCAGCGAACTGGCTCCGGCAGCCGCCTCGTCGACGAGTGCCGCGTTCTGCTGGGTCACCTGATCCATCTGGCCAATGGCGCGGTTGACCTGCTCGATACCAACGCTCTGTTCCTGGCTTGCCGCCGTGATGTCGGCCATGATGTCGGTCACCCGATTCACACTCCCGACAATCTCATCCATCGTCGAGCCCGCTTCGGCGACGAGCTGGCTTCCTGCATCAACCTTGTCGACCGAATCTCCGATCAATATCTTGATCTCTTTCGCAGCCGCTGCGGAGCGCTGCGCCAGGTTGCGTACTTCGGTCGCCACTACCGCGAAGCCGCGCCCTTGCTCGCCTGCGCGCGCAGCTTCCACTGCGGCATTGAGAGCGAGGATATTGGTCTGGAAGGCGATCCCGTCGATCACGCTAATGATGTCGACGATTTTCTTGGACGAGGTATTGATCGACTCCATCGTCTTCACCACCTGAGAAACGACTTCGCCACCCTTGAGCGCCACAGCTGCGGCTGATACCGCAAGGCGATTGGCCTGGAGCGCGTTATCTGCATTCTGTTTCACCGTCGACGTCAGCTGCTCCATTGCGGAAGCGGTTTCTTGAAGCGAAGACGCCTGCAGCTCGGTACGGGACGATAGATTGAGATTACCAGAGGCAATCTCATGGGTTGCGGCTGAAATGGCGTGTGTGCTGCTGCGAACCTCCGCAACGATCTTCAGCAGACTGTCCCGCATGTCCTTCATTGCAAACAGTACGCTGGAACGGTTGCTCTCGTCGGTATCGATCACGACAGCAAGATCGCCTGTGGCAATGCGGTTCGCAATCGCGCTTGCCTGTGCCGGCTCGCCGCCCAATGCTCGCAATATTGCCCTGACAATCACGGCTGCGACGAGGGTCCCCGTGGCCACTGCCGCAGCGCACATAATCAACATCAGCTCCTGAAACCCGCTTGCCACTTCCCTGGCGTGCGCGGACTCGGACTGGTTCATCTCTTCCTGCAGATCGATGAATTTGTTGATGCGGGCCAGCCATTCCACGAATGCGGGGCGGGCTTCCGTGAGCATCAGCTCCTTTGCCCGATCAGGCTCGCCCGCTTGGCGCAGCGCGATTACTTTTGCAATCATCGGTAGCGTGCGAGCCTCGATCTCCTTGATACTGGCCAGGATTTGCCGCTCGTCAGGACGCGTGTCAGTGCGCTCGCCGAACATCCCGTCAAGCAGCACCGCTGACTTTTGATAGTCGGACGTCAGGCGCGCGATGTCGGACAGGACTTTCTTGATCTCGTCGTCACTCTCGACAAGCGTCAGGTCACGCAGGCTTATCGCGCGGTCATGTACGCTGCCGCGGAAGTTGATCGCATAGCGTTGCTTTACACTATTGACGTCCCCGATGGTACTCAAGCCCGCGGAAACCGTGTTGACGCGACTGACACCAATTCCTGTAAGAACAATCATCAAGAAGAGTATTACTGCGAATCCGATACATACCCGGGCCCTGATGGTAAGACCCGATAATCCTGTGCTGAGCATAGTAGATCCTGAAAGTGACGCCAAGGCTGACAAAACAGTTTTGTTTCTGAAGAGAAATTAATATAACATAGGTTTTGTCTTAGACAAATAGAATTTTGAGGCAAAAATGGTATCAATATCAGTGGTATCCGGTGAAACAGGGATTGCAAAGGAAGTATTAAGAAAATGGGAAGACCGTTACGGCTTTCCCATGCCGGACCGCGATGACGCAGGAAATCGCATGTATTCCGTAGAGCAGGTGAGCAGGATCAAGCTCATCAAGCTGCTATTGGATGCGGGCTTGCGACCTGGCATGGTGGTGCCGCTTGACGAGGCGCAGCTCCATGAACTGATCAAAAAGAAACGGACACCTGTCGTCACCGGTGCGGGAGAAGAAGGCCGGCAGTTGATCGATCTGCTGCTGAAGAGAGACCCGAACCAGTTGCGTGAGAATCTACGGAGCGCGCTAACTCGCCTTGGACTGGAAGGCTTTGTCCTGAACCTCTTGCCCCGTCTAAACAATGAAGTCGGCAATGCCTGGGCCGCCGGTACGATCGAGATACACGACGAGCACTTGTACACGGAGACAGTGCAAGCCTTGATCAGGGAAGCGCTTCCTCATGCATTGAACCCGCTTGGCTGGCCTCGTATACTTCTCACAACGGTTCCTGGCGAATTGCACACGCTTGGCACGCTGATGGTAGAGGCTGCGCTTACCGTGAGCGGGGCACGCTGCATTTCCCTTGGTGCGCAGTCCCCTCTCCCGGAGATCGCATCCGCAGCCAAAGCCTACGGCACGCACATCGTTGGACTTTCGTTCAGCGCCTCTTTCCCGAAGAAGAACATCAGTCCGATGCTCAGGCAGCTAAGGCTGCAACTGGAACACGGGATTCAATTATGGGTGGGCGGAGCCGGCGTAGTCGGGCTTGATAAGGTGCCAAGAGGGGTACGCATTTTCAGCACTCTGGAGGAAGCCTCTAACGCGATGCAGGAAGGGCGACAGCGTCATGCCTTCGCGCCGGGCTGTCCTGCCAGCGATGCATCCAGTGCGCCAGCGCCGCCTCATAGGTGAGGAAGGGGCAGGACCTGACCCGAATGGCGTGCTTATTCGCGCATCAAGAAGATGATAAGACCGGCGGCGTTCCGTTCCGGCCGGAACGTCGTTCTTCCATCGCTCACGCAAGGAGGATTTCCCGGCGATGGAGGGGCCCGATCAGGCAAGCAAGGTGATCATCGGCAGCGTGGCGATGAAGCCGCCAAAGCGGTCACCGCGCTTCGTGGTTTCCGACACCAGTACAAGTCCTTGGCAGCTGGCTGATGCAACTCGCGCCGCTGTCCGACGGCGGCGCGCAGCCTGCAGCTGACGCTGCACGAGGACTTACTTCTGCGCTTCGCTGGACACCGTGAAGTATTCGTTGAAGAGTCGCGCTGATTTCTCCATGCCCTCGTCGGTGAGGACGACGGACATCGTTTTGTTGACGGGGTCACAGATCAGGCCCTGTTCATACAGCCGGTTCAGGACATCCCAGTCGAAGCTTTTCCAGGCCCGGTAGCGGTCATGCAGGGTTAGCTGGAAAAGCGCCAGCACCACTTCATCAATTTTCCTGGTATCGACAGTCATGGCATGTCTCCTGCAGAAGTCTCGATTCGGCGTTACGACACATGATGCCATAAGCTGTTCCGGGAATCTGCACGAAGAATGTGCCCTCCAGCGGCCACAGGAAAGCAGTGCGGGGCAGCGCCGAACAGCTGCGGAAGCAGAACGGACACGGCTTAAATTAAACGGCAAAGTGTCTCGACTGATGGGTCCACTTTAACCGCGCATCACGGACCATGTCGGAAAGAGGGAAAAGTCTCAGCATACTTAAAACCGTTCTGAGATTTCGCAAGGGTTGTGCGTCCATGTCCGAATGACAGACCTGACCCTGAATGCCATCCCTCGGGCACGACAAGCGGTGCGGCGGCAGGAGGCAGGTGCGCAACGCGTCATCGGCCCCTGTCGCAAAACCGGTGAATGTCCGCCCCGATTAACTGCCTTTCAGCACAGCGGCCACGTCGTCGAGGGTGACCACCTGGCCTCCCATTCCCCACCCGCCGTCCGGCACCTCGTTGATATGAACCCAGGTGAAGGCGCGAACGGCCGGGAAACCCTCGGCTTCGACGACAGCGTCGGTGACCCTTTTGATCATGTCGGCCTTCTTCGCATCGTCGAGCGAACCGGCAGGAATGGAAATTTGAACGAGTGGCATGGTAAGACTCCTTGTCGAAGCTTCGTCACACTGGTCTGGTGACGAGGTGATTCATGTTTGAAAAACGGGCGCCGGATACTTCGGCGCGGGTTTTTCTGGTTGCGAGCAATTTTGTAATTTTGCTCATGAAGACTCGATGTGGTCGAAGTCGAGCGCTAAAACGGAACCGATTACATCGGTACCGATTAAATATATTCTGGGGTAGAGGCATATGGAAGTCAAGTGTCTCGCACACGTATTTCGGGGGACGTCCGCAACGCCGGCACGGGCGCTCGGCAGTGTTGAAAAACCTGGAATGGATTCAGCTACCGGCATGAAGAGGCGGCGCACAGGATGGCGCCGCCTGTGCGACAGAACGCGTCGCCCGACTATTCGTGCTTGTGTCCGTGCTCCTGCTCGCCCTCGCCGTGTTCGTGGCGGTCGCACCCGGTGACGGCCGCGCTGAAGATCAGCAGGCAAAGACTGAGTAATGCGGAAAAGCGCTTCATGGAAGTCCTCTATGGGTAAGCAAGGGAAGTGCGGCGTTCCGGCCAGGACGGAACGCCGCCGGTCTTACATCATCTTCTTGATGCTCGCATAAGCGCCGCTGGTCTTGAGCGTGATCGTGACCGGCTTGTCGCCACGGTTACGCCAGAACCAGCCATGATTGCCATCGAAGACCGCCGCGAACTCGCCGCTGCTGCCGGTGACCTGCTTCTCCTTCTTGTAGCTGTGGAAGGTGTTGGCCGGACCGTTGGCCGGATCGCCGTGGGTATCGTGATTGACCGGGCCGCCGTCGGTCTTCCACTCGTAGTGCACGGTCGCGCCCTTCAGCATCGCCATTTTCACTTCGGTGCCCTCGCCGGGCTGGAGCGTCACCTGCATTTCGTCCTTGCGTACGGTCCCCGCCGCAGGCGCCGGCGTGGCGGGCGGCGCCGTGAAGGCGACCGCCGCGGCGGCGCCCCCTTGCGGCTTGCGCTCAGCGGCAGCCTCGTCGGCGAGCGCTTCCGCCGCCAGCGCGGCCTTGATCTTGCCCATCTCGGTCAGCTGGAGGACATTGCCGATGCCGGTCGGATCGATGCCGTATTCGGAGGGCAGCACGACGGTGGCCAGGAGGACGCCGGCCGTGACGAGGGCGATGGCGGTGGAGCGCAGGAGCTGGGCGTGGCTGGGAAGCTCTGCGCGGCGCGGCATATCGGTGTTGTACATGTGCGTGTCCAATCAAAGAGTGAAGTAGCCGGCCAGCTGGTAGCCGATCAGCATGAAGCCGCAGGTCATCATGGCGACGTTGGCGGTATAGGCGTGGCGCAGGAAGCTGTCGGAGCGGCGCCAGAAGCCCATGGCGATCAGGATGGTCCCGAGCGCCAGCAACTGCCCCACCTCGACCCCGATATTGAAGGCGATCATGTTGGTCACCAGGCCATCGGGCGATATCTCGTAGTCCTGCACCTTGGTCGCCAGGCCGAAGCCGTGGAACAGGCCGAAGACCAGCGTCGCGACCCTGGTGTTCGGCTGGACGCCGAACCAGCGCTGGAAGGCGCCGACATTGTCGAGGGCCTTGTAGACCACCGACAGGCCGATGATCGCGTCGATCAGGTAACCGTTGATGGTGGTGCCGAAGTAGACGCCCGCCATCATGGTGGTCGAATGGCCGATCGCGAACAGGCTGACGTACAGGCCGATGTCCTTGAGCTTGTACAGGAAGAAGATCACCCCGAACAGGAACAGGATGTGGTCATAGCCTGTGAACATGTGCTTGGCGCCCAGGTACATGAAGGCCAGGAAATGGACACCGCTGATCTCCTGGATATAGCCTTTGTCGCCCTCGGCGATGCCGTGCGCCTGGGCAGTGGAGATCGCCAGCAGGGTCAGCATCAGAATGCCGGCGATGGACAGCAGGAGGCGGTGCGATCCTGCGCGCGCAGGTCGCCGGCCGCCCCCGGTGAAAGGGAGTGGAAACATGAATTTCTCCGAAATGTATTGCGGTAAATGAGCGCAGCCGGCGGCCGCGGCCCGGGCGAATCACGCAAGGACAGCCGGCTTCGGAGGACGCTCGAGCGGATGGACCACGACCGAGCGGAACGGAAGCGCCGCCTCGGTGTGCCAGATCGGGAGGAAGGAAAATTGTACGACCGCCAGGACCAGGCGCAAGGGAAAGTCATGGGTGTGGTCGCTGGGGTCGTGCTGGTGCGAATGGACGTGGGCGCGGGCCTCTTTTGCCTTCGTGGCGAGCTGGTGATGTCCATGGTCCGCCTGCGCTGTGCCGACGGATTGGCTGTGATCGGCATGGCGGTGCGCCATCCGGGTATGCGAGGTGGACAGCACACTCATGCACTGCAGGCCGAGCACGAACACCACCAGGATGGCGGCGATCAGGCGCTGGCAGGTGCAGTGTCGATCCATGGTTTTCCTCGACAGTCAGGCGATGTCCATCCTCACACCGCCACCGCCTGCGCCGCCGGCGCCTGGCTGAAGCGCTTGATCAGGAAGGGCTCCAGCGGCGTGCTGGTGCTGCCGGTGGCGATCAGCTCGGCCATGACATCCCCCACCCCGGGCCCGATCTGGAAGCCGTGGCCGCTGAACCCGAAGGCGTAATACAGCCCGCTGACCTTCGCGCTCGGCCCCATCACCGGCAGGTTGTCCGGCATATAGCCTTCGATCCCGCTCCAGGTACGGATGATGTTCAGGCGCCCCACCGGCGGCGCCAGCCGCGCCAGCTGCTGGAACTGGGTCAGGATGTGTTCCGGCAGCACATAGGCGCGCCGGGTGTCGGTATGGGCCGGTCCCCGTCCGCAGCCGCCGAAGATGATGTTGCCGCGCTTGATCTGGCGGAAGTACAGCGTCTCTTCCAGCAAGGGCGTGGCCACGCCGACCGCCGGCAGGATCCGGTACGGCATCGGTTCGGTGACGCCGAGCTGGGGTCCGCGCGCCGCCAGCGGCACCGCTTCGCCGAACTGCGCGCTCATCGCATCGCCCCAGGCGCCGCTGGCCACCATCATGCTGGGGGCGCGGAATACGCGGCCATCGGCGCAGGTGGCGCGGAACTCGCCGCCCTCCTTGGCCACCTCGAGCACCTCCGTGTTCTCGAAGATCTGGGCGCCGAGCCGGCGCGCGGCGCGGGCAAAGGCCGGCGCGGCCAGGCGCGGGTTCGCATGCCCGTCGTCCGCGGACAGCGAGGCGGCCCTGACTTCCCTGCCCAGGAAAGGCCAGCGCGCCCGCATCTCTTCGCCATACACCATCTGCAGGTGCAGGCCGTACTCGCGCGCATCGCGCGCATATTTTTCCAGCACCCCCACCTGTTCTTCGGTGTACGCCACCCGGATATGCCCCGACTGCAGGAACTCGATATCGTCGTCGATCAGTTCCGGCAGCTTCTTCCAGATCTCGAAGGAACGGTTGGCCAGCGGCAGCTGCGGCAGGTAGCGGGCCTGGCGGCGCACATTGCCGAAATTGGTCCCGCTGGCCTGCTGTCCGACCAGGCCGCGCTCGAGCACGATGGCCGAGACGCCGCGGCGGCGCAGGAAATAGGCGGCGGAGGAGCCCATCAGCCCTCCTCCGATGATCAAGACGTCGGCGGACCGGGTGTTCATTCCTGCTCCTCGTGGGTGACGATGGCCAGCGGCTTGACGGGAGCCTGGCCGCGCAGGCGGCCCACCAGCTCGACCGGCACGCCGGTGGCGTGGGCGATGATCTCGGCGCCGGCCTGGCCGCAGTAGCGGCCCTGGCAGCGCCCCATGCCGACCCGGCTGAAGGCCTTGGCGCGATTCGCCTCGCAGGCGCCCATCTCGCGCGCCACGTGGCGCAGCTCTCCGGCAGTGATGCTCTCGCAGCGGCAGACGATGGCATCGTCCGGCAGTTGCGCGGCCTGCCGCACCGGCCAGGGGAAGCCCTGCACCAGCCCGCGCCGGAAGCGGTCCATCTTCTGCTGCCGGGCGATCAATTCGTCGACCTGGGCGCGCCGCACCGGGATGCCCAGGTCGGACAGGGCCGACAGGGCGGCCAGCCGCCCGGCGTTCTCGGCGCCGTCGGCGCCGAGGATGCGGGCGCCGTCCCCCGCCAGGTAGACACCGGCCACCGAGCTGCGGCCTTCCAGGCTCACTTCGGGAAACCACTGGCGCGTCTCGGCATCGAAGCGGAAGGCGCAGCGCGCCAGGTCGGCCAGCTGGGTCTCGGGGCGCAGGTGGTAGCCCATCGCGATCGCATCGCAGGCGATCTCGCGCGTGGCGCCGCCCTTGTCGCGGAACACCAGGGAGCGCACGCCGTCCTCGGGCAGCCCCTTGATCTCGAGCGGCTCGATGCCGGACAACACCGGCACGCCGGCCGCGCGCAGGCTGGAAATGAAGGACAGGCCGTTGCGCAGCAGCCGTGGCCGTGCGAGCAGCTGCGGCAGCGCCTTGAGCTGGTCGCGCAGGCGCGAGGTGTCGAGCACGCCCGCCACCTTGGCTCCCGCCTTCAGGTACTGCATCGCCACCAGGTACAGCAGCGGGCCGGTGCCCATGAACACGACTTCGCGTCCGATCGAGCAGGCCTGCGACTTGAGCGCGATCTGGGCGGCGCCCAGGCTGTAGGTGCCGGCCAGCTGCCAGCCCTTGACCGGCATCAGGCGGTCGGTCGCACCCGAGCAGATGACCAGCGCATCGAAGCCGATGCGCGACGCGATCCCGTCACGCACGACATGCAGTTCTCCGGCGGTGATGTTCCAGGCCAGCGTCTCGCTGCGGTAATCGATCCGGTCGCGGATGGCGTCGAAGCCGCGGTGCAGCGCCGCCGCGCGTTCGGCCTCGGAACCGTACAGGGTGGCATAGCTGCGGGTGAAGCCTTCGGGCTGGCGCCGGTAGATCTGGCCGCCGTCGCGCCGTCCTTCGTCGATCACGACCGGGCGCAGGCCGGCCGCCACCAGCTGCTCGGCGCAGCGCACGCCGGCAGGGCCGGCTCCCACCACTACGACGCGAGGCTGAACCATGCGGCCTCCGTGTCTTCGGTCACGATGCGCATGCCCTCTTCGACCGGCGTCGAACAGGCGCGCAGGCGCTGGCCCTCGGCGGTCCAGACCCAGCAGTCCTGGCAGGCGCCCATCAGGCAGAAGCCGGCGCGCTTGCCGTCGCCGAACTCCGAGCTGCGCACGCTGCGCGCCGCGCCGAGCACGGCCACCAGCAGCGTATCGCCGGCCAGCGCCTGGGCGGGACGGCCGTCTATCGTGAAATTGATCGTGGGGCGGCCGGTTTCGGCCAGCCGGATGAATCGGCCTGTCATGCGACTTCCTCAAAACGGTCGAAGGACGCCTGCATCTGCGCAAGCGCGGCGTTGGAATGGTGGCACAGGATCTCGCTGCCGTTGTCGAGGCGCTGGCGCGGCGGCGGGCTGGTATTGCACAGGCCATCGACGCGGGCGCTGCAGCGGTCGCGGAAGGAGCACAGCCCCGGTACGGCGGCGCCCGGCGCCAGCGCCGGCAGCACCGCGGCGCTGCGTCCCTCGACTTCGTCGAGCCAGCCCTGGCGCAGGCGCGGCACCGACGAAATCAGGAGATGCGAATACGGATGGTAGGGAGGCGCGGCCAGCGCCGCGCGCGGCCTCGCCTCCACCTTGTTGCCGGCGTACAGGACCACGATCTCGTCGCAGATGGCGCGCACCGTGCCGATGTCGTGGCTGATGAACAGGTAGGAGAGCTTGAGTTCGCGCCGCAGTTCGGCCATCAGGTCGAGGATCGCGCTTGCCACCACCGTGTCGAGGGCCGAGGTGATCTCGTCGCACAGCACCAGGTCGGGCTTGGCCGCCAGCGCGCGCGCCAGGTTGATGCGCTGCTTCTGCCCGCCCGACAGCGCGCCGGGGCGGCGGCTGGCCACCGTTTGCGGCAGGCGCACCAGGTCGAGCAGCTCGGCCACCCGCTTCTTCTGCGCCGCCGCATCCAGCCCATGGTAGAAGGCCAGCGGGCGGGCCAGGATGCGTTCGACGGTATGCGCCGGATTGAGCGCGGTGTCGGCATTCTGGAACACGAACTGGACCCGGCGGAACTGTTCGCGCGACCGTCCGTGCATGCCGAGCGGCTCGCCGTCCAGCAGGACCTTGCCGCGCGCCGCCGGCACCATGCCCGCGATCACGCGCGCCAGGGTGGTCTTGCCCGAGCCGGACTCGCCGATGATGCCGACCGTGGCGCCGCGCGCGATGCGCAAATGGATGTCGTTCAGGATGCGCTTGGCCGGCAGTCCGTCGGCGCCGGTCGGTCCGTAGCCGGCCACCAGCGAGCTCACTTCGAGCAGCGGACGGGCGCTACTGTCCGCTACCGGCGGCAAGGTGCGCGCGGCCGGCTCGGCGGCCGCCAGCAGGCTTTGCGTGTAGCCATGCTGCGGATCGTTCAACAGGCGGCCGGTCGGCGCCGTTTCCTGGATCTCGCCGCCGCGCAGCACGACGATGCGGTCCGCCATCTGGGTCACGACCGCCAGGTCGTGCGAGACATACACGGCCGTCGCACCGGAATGGCGCACCACGTCGCGGAAGGCGCGCAGCACCTCGATCTGGGTGGTGACGTCGAGCGCGGTGGTCGGCTCGTCCAGGATCACCAGGGCCGGATCGGTGATGAAGGCCATGGCCGCCATGACCCGCTGCAGCTGGCCGCCCGAGACCTGGTGCGGATAGCGCTGTCCGATCGTTTCCGGATTCGGCAGGGCGAGCGCGCGGAACAGCTCCACCGCCTTGGCCTCGGCCTGGGCGCGGGTCAGCACGCCGTGGATCAGGGCGCTCTCGATCACCTGCGCCATCAGGGTGCTGGACGGATTGAAGGCCGACGCCGCGCTTTGCGCGATGTAGGCGACGGTGCGCCCGCGCAGTGCGCCCAGCTGGGCTTCGCTCATGCCGACCAGCTCCTGCTGCCCCACGCGCACGCTGCCGCCGGCGATCCGGCAGCCGGCGCGCGCATAGCCCATCAGCGACAGCGCGATGGTGGTCTTGCCCGAGCCCGATTCGCCGATCAGCGCCAGCACCTCGCCCTTCGGAATCGAAAAATCGATGTCCTTGACGATCGCCGTTTCGCTGCCGTCGCTTTGCCGCGCCAGCACGCGCAGTTTCTTTACCTGGACCAGGTCAGTCATCTCAGCCTTCCTTTCCGGCGCGGCCGCCGCGCAGGTTGTCGATCAAGAGGTTCACGCCGATGGTCAGCAGTGCGATCGCCAGCGCCGGCATCAGCACGGCGGGAGCGCCTTCGGAGAGGCCGGCGATGTTCTCGCGCACCAGCGAGCCCCAGTCCGCATCCGGCGGCTGCACGCCCAGGCTGAGGAAGGACAGGCCGCTCAGGAGCAGGACGATGAAGACGAAGCGCAGGCCGAAGTCGGCCAGCACCGGCCCGATCATGTTGGGCAGGATTTCGACGCGCATGATGTAGGCCATGCCCTCGCCGCGCGAGCGCGCCGCCTGCACGAAGTCCATCGCCTGCACGTTCACCGCCAGGGCGCGCGCGATCCGGTACGAGCCAGGCATGAAGCTGATCGCCGCCGTCAGGATCAGCAGCGGCACCGAGGAGCCGAAGGACGCCACCATCATCAGTGCGAACATCTTGCTGGGAATCGAGATCAGGGCGTCGAGCGCGCGGCTCAGGGTAGCGTCGACCAGGCCGCCCGCCGTGGCCGCGAACAGGCCGAGCGTGGTGCCGGTCAGGCTCGCCAGCAGGGTGGCCGCCAGCGCCAGCGCCACCGTGAAGCGGGCGCCGACCAGGATCCGGCTGAGCATGTCGCGTCCCAGGTAATCGGTCCCCAGCAGGAACTGGCTGCTGATCGCCCCGAACACCTCCTCGTCGACGATGGCGGCGGGGTCGTACGGCGCCAGGGACGGCCCGAACAGCGCCATCAGCAGGCACAAGGCGGTGAGCACCAGGCCGAGCATGCCCAGCAGGGATGGCGCCAGCAGCGCCGGGCGCCGCTCTGCGGGCGCGCCGGCGCTGGCCGGCACAGTCGTGGACGGAGTCTTCATTGATTCCTCAGGCGCGGGTTGGAGACGATTGCACAGATATCGGCCAGCATGACCAGCAGCAGGTAGGCGCCGCAGAAGATCATCGCGCAGGCCTGGATCAGGGGAATGTCGCGGGTCGTGACCGCATCGATCATCAGGTTGGCGATGCCCGGATAGTTGAAGATGCTCTCGACGATCAGCACGCCGCCCAGCAGGTAGGACAGGCTCAGGGCCACGGCGTTGGCGATCGGCCCGATGGCGTTCGGCAGCGCATGGCGCAGCACGATCCGCACCGGCCCCGCCCCCTTCAGGCGCGCCATCTCGACATAGGGCGAGTCGAGCTGGTCGCTCACCGCCGCGCGGGTCATGCGCGCCATCTGGGCCACGATCACGCAGCACAGGGTGAACACCGGCATGGCGTAGGCGCGCAGGAACGCGCCCAGCGAGTCGATATCGGCCGTGTGCGACAGCGCCGAGAGCCAGCGCAGCTTGACCGCGAACACCAGCACCGCCAGGGTGGCGATCAGGAATTCGGGCACCGACACCACCGACACCGCGGCCAGGTTCACCGTGCGGTCCAGCAGCGAACCGCGGTACATCGCCGACAGGATGCCGAGGGTGAGCGCCAGCGGCACCGAGACCGCCGCCGTGGCCGCCGCCAGCACCAGGGAGCTGGGCAGGCGCTTGCCGATCAGTTCCGCTACCGGCATGCCGTTCACGACCGAGGCGCCGGCGTCGCCGCCGGCCAGGTTCCCCAGCCATTGCAGGTAGCGCACCGGGGCCGGCTGGTCGAGGCCGAACTGCGCGCGCAGCGCGGCCACGGCTTCGGGCGTGGCCGCCTGCCCCAGCGATTCCTCGGCGGCGTCGCCCGGCAGCAGGTTGGTGATCATGAAGACCACGACCGACACGATCAGCAAGGTCAGCATGCCGAGGCCCAGGCGCTGAAGCAGCAGTCTTCCTATGGTTCCATTCATGTGCTCTCCTCTGCTTCAGTGCAGCCGGTCCTGCAATTTGTAATATGCCCCGACAAGAGGCAAGAACCATGCCTTGCCGAAGTAGCCAGGGATCGACGGCCAGTCCAGGTCGCGCCATGGATTCAGGTCGGTCCTGCCCGCCATGATCTCCGCCATCAGCTGGCCCATGTGCACCGACATCTGCACCCCGTGCCCGCTGTAGCCGAGCGAATAGAACATGCCTTCGTGGCGTCCCGCCCGCGGCAGGCGGTCGGCGGTCATGTCCACCAGGCCCCCCCAGCAGTAATCGATCCGGGTCTGTTCCAGCTGCGGGAAGAATTCGGTCATGGTGTCGGCCAGGATGCGCCCGCTCTTCTGGTCCGACTTCGGATTCGACAGCGCAAAGCGCGCGCGGCCGCCGAACAGCAGGCGGTCGTCCGGGGTGATGCGGAAGTAGTTGCCGATGTTCTTGGTGGTGACATAGTTGCGCCTTGTCGGTGCGATCTCGTCGAGCGTCGCCTTGTCGAGCGGTTCGGTGGCGATGATGAAGCTGCCCACCGAGACCAGGCGCCGGCGGAAGTGGCGGAACGGCCCCAGGCTGGAGTTCCCGGTCGCCAGGAAGACCTGGCCGGCCGTGACCGTGCCGCGTGCACAGCTCAGGCGGTAGCCGCCGGCCTGGCGCTCGATCGCGGTGACGGCCGCCGATTCATAGACCCTGGCGCCGGCCCTCGCCGCCGCTGCGGCCAGGCCCACGCCGAATTTCCCCATGTGCATCTGGGCGCCATCCTTCTGCAGCAGCCCGCCATGGAAGCTGCGCGAGCCGATTTCTTCGCCCAGGCGCTCCGGGGCGACCAACTGCACGCCTGGGTCGACGCTGGTGCGCAGCTGCTCGTGGATGCGCTGCAGCTTGGCGTAATGTTCCGGCTTGGCCGCGACCTTCAGCTTGCCGCAGCGGCGGAAATCGCAGTCGATTCCTTCGTCCCGCACCAGTCGTTCGACGGTGTCGACGGCGCTGTCGTAGGCCTTGTAGAAGGCGCGCGCATTCTGTTCGCCCAGGCGCGCCGCCAGGTCGGCGTAGTCGTGCGCCAGGCCGGTATTGCATTGGCCGCCATTGCGTCCGGAGGCCTCGCCGGCCACCCGGCCGGCCTCCAGCAGCACGACCGACGCTCCGCTCCTGGCCAGCGCCAGGGCGGCGGACAGGCCGGTGAAGCCGCCGCCCACCACCACGACATCGGCATGCGGCGGGACCTTCCCCTCGGCGCCCTCGGTGAACGGGGGCGCGGTATCGAGCCAGTAGGATTCGAGCTTCATCAGGTGTCCTGTCCGTCGCGGGTGGATCAGAGGCCCAGCAGGCCCGGCAGGCCCGAGAGGTCCTTGATTTCGTGGTAGCCGTAGTGCGGCGTCGACGGTTCGTGGCCGCGTGCGACGAACACCTTGTTGGTGATGCTGCAGTCGTGCGCGGGCATCAGGTCGTAGCGCAGGCTGGACGACACGTGCAGGACGTCTTCCGGGTTGCAGTTCAGGTTATCCAGCATGTACTCGAAGGCGGCCAGGCGCGGCTTGTAGACCTTGGCCGTTTCGGCGGTGAAGACCTTGTGGAAAGGCGCACCCAGCATCTCGACATTGTGCATGATCTGGGCGTTCGCCGCGTTCGAGTAGATCACCAGCGGGAATTCCTTGGCCACTTTGGCCAGCGCATCCGGGACGTCCGCATGCGGCCCCCAGGTCGGCACGGCGTCGTAGAACTGCTGCGCTTCCGCGTCGATGTAGTCGATGCCCCACTTCTTGCAGGTGCGCGCGACCGCGTTCTTGACCACGTCCTGGTAAGGCTTCCAGGCGTCCAGCACTTCGTCCAGGCGGTAGGATGCGAAGTGCAAGATGAATTCTTCCATGCGCTCGGCCGGCACGCGGTCGGCGAAGATGGATCGCGCCATGTCCGCCATGCGGAAGCGGGTCAGGGTGCCATAGCAGTCGAAGGTGATGTATTTGGGCCGCAAGATGCTCATTGTTTTCCTCTGGTGGTCGGGGTGATTCGGACCGGTTCCGCGCCGCGCCGTGGCAGGTGTCGCAGAGCCGCTTCGTGATATTCATTACACCATGCCCCCACGTGTGCAATATCGCGTTTTACTGTCCGGTCGAGACAGAATGCGCGGTTTTGGGCGCCGTAATCAGCACACCTTGCTGCGGGCTGCAGGGGGTCCCGGCCAGGGCCTCGCGGCGCACCGGAATGGCGCGCGCGTGCACCAGTTTACATAGGAGAAAACCGGCTTTTCCCGGCGCCTGCGCGCAAAGAGCAGGATGTGCCGGATCCGGCCCAACAACACCAGCTTGCGCCACCTGGCGCCGCGACGACCGCATTTAATGCTGCGGGTTCGGCGTAGGATCGACCATCGACCCCGGCCGCATCCGCGGCCCTGACCCTCAGACAAAGGAAGATGCAATGGAGCGGATTCATCCCGACGCGGTGAGCGTGCGCAGCGCCCACTATATTGGTGGCGCCTATATCGACGACGAACTGGCCCTGGAAGTGCGCCGCCCCTCGGACGGCAAACCCTATGCCGGCCTGCCGGTGGCCAGCCCGGAGATGGTCGACCGCGCCGTGCAGGACGCCTGGAGCGCCTTCAGGACCAGCGACTGGGCGCGCCGCGCGCCGCGCGAGCGCGCGCGCGTGCTGCGCCGCTGGGCCGACCTGATCGAGCTTGACGCGGCCGTGCTGGCGCCGATGGAAACGGTGGGATCGACCCGCCCTATCCGCGACGCGCTGGGCTGGGACGTGCCGTTCACCGCGGAAGGCATCCGCTTCTTCGCCGAATTCGCCGACAAGCACGGCGGCGACGTGGCGGCCACCCGCAGCGACACGCTGGGCATGACCATCGCCGAGCCGTACGGGGTCATCGGGGCGATCGCGCCGTGGAACTTCCCGCTGGTGATGGCTTCCTGGAAGATCGCCCCGGCGCTCGCCGCCGGCAACGCGGTGGTGCTCAAACCCTCGGAGCTGACCCCGTTCTCGGCGCTGCGCCTGGCCGAACTGGCGGTGCAGGCCGGCATGCCGCCCGGGATCTTCAATGTGATCCAGGGCGACGGCGCCGTCACCGGCGACGCCCTGGTGCGCCATCCAAAGATCTCGAAGGTGACCTTCACCGGCTCGACCCGCACCGGCAGCGCGATCATGGCGGCCTGCGCACAGACCGGCATCAAGCCGGTCACCCTGGAGCTGGGCGGAAAAAGCCCGCAGGTCGTGTTCGCCGACGCGCCCGACCTGGACCGGACCGCGCGCACGATCGCCGGCGCCATCAGCGGCAATGCCGGACAGGTCTGCGTCGCCGGCTCGCGCCTGATCGTGCAGCGCTCCGCCGCCGACCGGCTGGTGAGCGGCATCGTGGCGGCCTTCGGGGCGCTCAAGGCCGGCCACACCTGGGAAGACGACACCACGCTGCCGCCGATCATCCGTCCGTCCGACGCGCTGCGCATCGACGGCGTGGTGCAGCGCACCGTGGCGGCCGGCGCCTCGCTGCTCTGCGGCGGGCGCCTGCTGGCGGTCGCCGGCGCCGGCGGCTACTACCAGCCGACCATCCTGGCCGACGTACACGCCGGCATGGAAGCGGTGCGCGACGAAATCTTCGGCCCCGTGCTGACGCTCCAGGTATTCGACGACGACGATGAAGCGCTGGCGCTGGCCGACCATCCCGCCTATGGCCTGGCCGCCGGCGTCCATACCGCCGATATCGGCCGCGCCCTGCGCTTCGTGCGCAAGCTGGAGGCCGGCACGGTCTGGGTCAACCGCTACGGACGCAGCGCGGATTACGTGATCCCGACCGGCGGCTTCAAGCGTTCCGGCGTGGGCAAGGACCTGGGACGCCAGGCCTACGAGGCCAACCTGCGCTTCAAGAGCGTGCTGATCGACTTCGCGGAGTAAGCGAAAAAATGCTGCGGCATGGTGCACGCGGCGCCATGCCGCACGGTCAGCGTGCAGTGCTGACCGCCGCCGCAATCTGTGCTGATTCATGCATAAAGAAACGCGATTTATGTTTTATGACCGGCGCATTACGCGATAAGCAATGCAGGAGCACATGTTGTAATCGATTCATACAAACAACGTATGAACCCAACCGGAGCCTGTCATGTATCCATCACGTTACTGCACCCTGGCGCTGTTTCTCGCGGCTACCTATCCACTGATCCCGGCCACGGCAGCGGATACCCCCGACAAGGATCTCGTGGCGGAGGCGGCTGCCGCGGCGTCGCCCGAAGCGCCTGCGGGCGCCCCTGCCGCGGCCCCCGCCCCCGACCTGGGAGCGGGAGCGGGAGCGGCGGGAGACGGCGAGATGCGCAAGGTCAGGGTCAACGGCCAGCGCCAGAACTACCGGGCCCTGTCGGCCACCGGCGCGACCAAGACCGACACCCCGATCAAGGACCTGCCGCAGAGCGTACGCGTGCTGACCGGCGACCTGCTGAAGGATGTGGGCGTGACCGACCTGGCCGGGGCGCTCGACCTGACCAGCGGCATTTCGCGCCAGAGCAACCTGGGCGGCCTGTGGGACAGCTATTCGATGCGCGGCTTTACCGGCGATCCGAACTTCGGCTCCGACTTCATGGTCAACGGCTTCAGCTCGAGCCGGGGCTACAACGGCCTGCGCGATGGCGCCAACACGGCCAGCGTGGAAGTGCTCAAGGGTCCGGCCTCGGCCCTGTACGGCCGCGGCGAGCCCGGCGGCACGGTGAACATCACCACCAAGAAGCCGCGCTTCAAGCCGGAATACATGGTCGAAGCCTCGGTCGGCAGCCACAACCTGCGCCGCGCCGCCGTCGACCTGACCGGCCCGATCAGCGAAACCCTCGCCTACCGGCTCAACGCCGCCCATGAAAAGGCCGACAGCTTCCGCGACACCCTGCACACCAAGCGCTCCTTCGTCTCGCCTTCCTTCATCTGGCTGGTCGGCGAAGCCACCACGGTGTCGTACGAGGTCGAAGCGAGCCGCCAGGACACCCCGTTCGACCGTGGCGTCGTGGCCGTCAACGGCGTGCTCGGGCTGATCCCGAACTCGCGCTTCCTGGGCGAGCCGGGCGACGGCCCGACCAGGGTGGAGACGCTGGGCCACCAGGTGTTCGTGCAGACCGAATTCAACGAGAACTGGAAGCTGCAGACCGGCGTCGCCTACCGCGAGAGCTCGATGAAAGGCGCGTCGAGCGAAGCGGTCAACCTGCTGGCCGACGGCGCCACCCTGCGCCGCCAGCGCCGCGATCGCGACTTCGACGCCACCGACCGCTCCGGCCGCATCGAAATCCTCGGCAAGTTCGATACCGGTCCGGTCAAGCACAATATCCTGGTGGGGGTCGACGCCTACAAGTTCGACGACACCCGGATCCAGCACCGCCGTACGCCGACCGCCGGCAACCCGTACACCATCAATATCTTCAACCCGGTGTACGGCAAGACCGCGGATCCGATGATCCCGTCGATCAATACGCTCGAGAACCAGAAGGCCAAGGGCGTCTACGCCCAGGACCAGATCGACCTGACCGAGAAGTGGAAGGCGATGCTGGGAGTACGCCGCGACACGTATGACCAGACCGTCACCAACCGTCTCATCAATGCGGTGAACGACCAGGACCTGTCGGCCACCAGCCCGCGCGTCGGCCTGGTGTTCCAGCCGAACAGCAAGTGGTCGCTGTACGCCACGGCGGCCAAGGGCTTTCGTCCGAACAGCGGCATCAGCATCGACAACCAGGCCTTCCCGGCCGAGGAAAGCCGCTCGTACGAGGCCGGCGCCAAGCTCGAAACGGCGGACGGCAAGATCTCCGGCACCCTGGCGGTGTACAAGATCGAGAAGGAAAACGTCCTGGCCACGAACCCGATCGACGTCAACTTCTATGTGTCGGCCGGCGAGGTCGCCAGCAAGGGCGTGGAAGTCGACATCGCCGGCGAGATCATGAAGAACGTGCGCTTCTCGATCGCCTATGCCTACACCGATGCCAAGGTCACCAAGGGCGATAACCTCATCCGGACCGGCTCGCAATTCCCGAACGTGCCGAAGAACAGCGCCAGCGTGGTGCTGACCCCGATGTTCAAGCTTGGCAGCGGCACCGCCAGCCTGGGCGGCGCCGTGATCTACGTCGGCGAGCGCATGGGCGACGTGGCCGCGTCCACCAACTTCAGGCTGCCTTCGTACACCACGGTGCGCCTGATTTCGTCCTACTCGCCGAGCAAGAAGCTGCGTTTTTCGCTGAACGTCGAGAACCTGCTCGACAGGCAATACTACGCCAGCTCGTACAGCCAGGTGTGGGTGGCGCCCGGCGCCGACCGCAGCGTCGTTTTCAACGCTCAGTACAAGTTCTGAGTACTGTTCCATGACCCAACGGAGAAAGAGGCAAACATGAAGAAGATCGGCAAGCTCGTCACCCTCGCGGCAATCACCGGCAGCCTGTTCGCGGGCTCGCTCGCACAGGCGCACGGCATCTGGTTCGCGCAGCGCGCCACCCAGCTGGCGCTGCTGTACGGCGTCGGCGCCGACGACCTCGACATCGTCAAGCGCGCCAGCCAGGTCACCAGCATGACCGCCTACGACGGCGCCGGCAAGCCGGTCGAGACCTCGGTCCAGCCGGATGGCCGGCTGATGCTGGTCGATACCAGCAACCAGCCGGCGGTCGTGGCGGCCATCATGGACAACGGCACCTGGAGCAAGACGCCCGACGGGAAATGGCACAAGAAAGGCAAGGACGAAGTCCCGACCGCCGTCGTCAGCGAGCATACCTACAAGTATGCGGTCCACCTGCGCGCCCCGTTGACCGCGCCGCTGGGCGCGATCCCGGGCCACGTCCTGCAGGTGGTGCCGGTCGAGACGGCGCTGCCGCCAATGATCGGCGATCCGATCAGGCTGCGGGTGCTCTACAAGGGCAAGCCGGTGGCCGGCGCCCGCGTCCTGCATGACTTCATCAACGATCCGGACGGCAAACCGGTGCTGAGCGGGGCCGACGGAACGGTCACGATCAAGGTGCGCAACCAGGGCCTGAACGTGATCGCCGCGATCCTCGATGCTCCGCCGGACGAGCCGGCCAAGTACAACAAGACCGAGCACCTCGCCTCGCTGTCCTTCGTGCTGGCGCACGCACCCGAATAAACCGCTGTTACCTTACAGGAGAATCACATGAAGTACATCTTGGGAACACTGCTGCTGTGCAGCGCCTCGCTGGTGATGGGCAGTGCGCACAGCCATGGCACGCCGATCGCCAACCATGGCGGCGTGGTGCAGGCCGTCGGCGAAACCTGGCTCGAGCTGGTGGTCAAGGGCGACAAGCTCGAACTCTATCTCGAGGACGACGGCGATCCGATGCCCAGCGCGGGCGTGTCGGGCACCGTGAGCGTTGCCGGCAAACCGGGTGAACTCACCCTGGCCCCGGCCGGCGCCAACAAGCTCGAGGCCAAGGGCGCGGTGCCGGCCGGCGCCAGGGTCACGGCCAAGCTGCTCATGGCGGACAAGAAGACCAAGGTCGCGACGACCTTCGCCCTGAAGTAATCCAGGCGTGTTCGCGACGCCCCGGCCTGCCTCGGGCACGCCGGGGCGTTCTTCACTGCGGCGCGGTCACCGCCAGGGCCTCTCTCCCCCGACCTTCATTCAACCTTCGGCCAGACTGCGTTCGGCGGCCAGGATCATGGCATCGGCCTGGCAAAGTTTTTCCCTGATGCGCTTCGCCAGGCGAATGACGTGCGGGTCGGATGATTTCAATTCGAGGAGCTGGGCGGATGTATGCGCCACATGAAGCGGATTGCGCAAGTCGTCGGACAAGGTCTTGACGAAGGCGCCACTGGCTTCCTTGTTCAGCGCGCTATAGGCAATCATCAGCTCGCGCGTGGCGGATTCGATGCAATGGCCGATGAGCTCGGCGCCGCACCTGGTCAGTCCAAGGCCGTTGGCCTCCGCCACCGAGAAAACCGCCTTGCGAAAAATCTGCATCTCATGGACCAGATCATGCGCGCCATATTGGCTCATGATGACATCTTCGGGACCGACAATGCTGCCTGCATCCGTACCGGACGTGGCGACGGAAGCCGACGCACAAGAGGAAAGCGCCCTGGTCATGTCTTCGTACAGGGTCTCGAGCGCCTCGATCAGCCTCGGCTTGCCAAGCTTGTCGAAGGTCGGCCCTTCAACGGAGACATGCTTCCTCCAATGCGCGAAGACTGCGTCCCGACAGGCTGCGAATGCGCCCGCAAGGTCATCCATGGAAGCATGTCGACTACAGGCATTTTCCGTACGCATTTCGACTCAACTAGTTATTAATTATAGGTTATGTACAGTCAAGGAAGCATTTGACCTAAACCATGAAATTAACAGATGAATTGTCCATATAGTGTAATGATTTGTATTGACGACAATGGGAATCACGCTGGTCGTCGGGCGGCCTGGATGCAGTGCTCGAGAAAATGATCAAGACCAGGTTCCCGGCGGCTGGTTCGAGGTCAGGACGGCTGCCGCGACCAGCGCACCCAGCAGTATCACCAGTTCGATCCGCAGCACCTTCACCACCAGGGCCCGCCTGAGCAGCGAGGCTGTCACAGCCGGGAAGCCGAACAGCTTGTTGTATCCGCCCAGCGCCACCGCGAGCGCGACCAGCGCCACCTTGAACACCAGCGCGTTGCCGTACAGGTTGCCAAGCAGGTGTTCGAGCCCGCCAAGCCGATGCCAGGCATTGTAGATGCCGGTGGCGCCGATCCCGACCAGCGCCACCGTGGCCCAGTCGGATACGCGGCGCAGGTAAGTCGCCAGTTGCCCGGTTCCCGGCCAGCCTGTCCTCGCGCGAGGCAGCACCAGCCAGCCTGTCATCGCCACCAGTCCGAGCCAGAGGGCGATCAATACCAAGTGCAGCCATTCGACCAGTGCGCCAAGACTCAGCAAGCCATCTTCGGCGGCATGGCTGACCGACACGCGCGCGAGCGAAAACGCCAGCAGCAGTGCGGCCAGCAGCGCGCCGCCGGCGCGTCCGCGCCGGCCGCCCAGCACGACCAGCCCTGCCGCCGCCAGCGCCGCCAGGCCGAGCAGCCCGGCGCGGCCATAGGCGGTGCCCAGGGTCGGGGCCAGCATCGGCCCGGCCTGGTGCAGGGCGACCCCGCCCATGACGGCGGCGGCGGCCCACAGTCCCGTCGCGCTGCCGAGCACGCCGACAGCCGCGGCCCAGCGTTCGATGCGGGCCAGTCCGCACAGCGCCACCCCTTCCAGGTCCGGCGCTGCGTCGCGCAGCAGGAAGCGCGTGCATAGCGCACCGAGCAGGCCTGCGAAACCGAGGTTCGCAAGGACGCTCGCCCCGGCCTGGAACAGCGTGACGCCGTCCATCTACTTCACCGTGAAGCGGAACTGCCCGGTGCGGCGATGGCCGTCGGGGCCGACCCCGGTCCATTGCACCGCATACGCGCCGGGCGCCAGTTCGGGCATCTCGAGTTTCAGGTTGGCGCCATCGGCCTGCCCTTTGCCGGCAGCCACCTCCTTGCCGCTGGCATCGCTGACCTTGACCGAGCTGAAGGCCGGCTCGATCTTTTCGTTGAACACGAGCGAGATTTCCTTCGGCGCGCTGACGCTGCTGTTGGCCGCGGGGCTGGATTCCTTCAGCATGGCGTGGGCGGCGGCATAAGGGGCGGCGAAGATGGCGCCGGCGGTGGCGCAGGCCATGGCAAGGGTATGCAGGGGTTTCATGTGTCGACTCCTCGGTGATGAAGGGTTATTGAATCTTGTCGGCTTCCAGCGCCGTCACGGTCAGGGCGCCATCGACCTTTTCGGCCAGGAAGCGCACCTTGTCGCCGACGGCGGCACGTTCCAGCATGTCCTTGTCCTTCACCTTGAACACCATGGTCATCGGCATCATGCCCAGGTTCTTCAGTTCGCCGTGGCGGATGGTCAGGGTGGAGGCGTCCTTGTTCACTTTCCTGATCTCGCCTTCGGACAGCGCGGCTTCCGTGGCCAGGACGCTTGCGGAGCTGGCCAGCATGGCTGCCAGCGCGAGGGTACGTAGGGTTTTCATTGGCTTTCCTTTCGTCGTCGATCATCCATGTCCCGCATGCCCGGCGGGCTTGCGTACGTTCAGGTGCACATCGGCGCCCTGCTTTTTCGCCGGCATCAGCCTGCCGCCGGCGCTGCTGCTGCGTTGCGGCTCGGCCAGTTCGCCGGTCCACTCATAGGCCACGGTGCCGGGCGGATGCTGGTACCAGCCCGGATCGGCATAGTTCCCGCGCGGCTGGTCCTTGCGCACCTTGAGCACGGTGAACATGCCGCCCATCTCCACCCCGCCGAACGGTCCCTGCCCCGTCATCATGGGCAGCGTGTTGTCCGGCAGCGGCATTTCCATGCCATCCATCGAACCGCCCTTGTCCCCCATCACCATGTAGTCGGGCACCAGGCGGTTGATCTTGTCGGCCACGCCCTGGTGATCCACCCCGATCATGGTCGGCACCTCGTGGCCCATCGCGTTCATCGAGTGGTGCGACTTGTGGCAGTGGCAGGCCCAGTCGCCGAGGTCGGTGGCGTCGAATTCGATGGCGCGCATCTGGCCGACCGCGACATCGGTCGTCACTTCCGGCCAGCGCGACGCCGGCGGCGTCCAGCCGCCATCGGTGCCGGTCACGGTGAATTCGTGGCCATGCACGTGGATCGGGTGGTTCGTCATCGTCAGGTTGCCGACCCGGATGCGCACCCTGTCGTTCTGGCGCACCACCAGCGGGTCGATGCCCGGGAACACCCTGCTGTTGAAGGTCCACAGGTTGAAGTCGGTCATGGTGTTGACCTTCGGCGTCGCCGTGCCCGGCTCGATGTCGTAGGCGTTCAGCAGGAACACGAAATCGCGGTCGACCTTCATGAACTCGGGGTTCTTCGGATGGGTGACCCAGAAGCCCATCATCCCCATCGCCATCTGCACCATCTCGTCCGCATGCGGGTGGTACATGAAGGTGCCGGGCCGCCTGGCCTCGAACTCGTAGACGAAGGTCTTGCCCGGCGGGATGCCGGGCTGGTTCAGGCCCGTCACGCCATCCATGCCGTTCGGCAGGCGCTGGCCGTGCCAGTGGACGCTGGTCTGTTCCGGCAGCTTGTTGGTGACGAAGATGCGCACCCTGTCGCCCTCGACCACCTCGATCGTCGGTCCCGGCGACTGGCCGTTGTAGCCCCACAGGTTCGCTTTCATGCCGGGCGCCAGCTCGCGCACGACCGGCTCGGCCACCAGGTGGAACTCCTTGACGCCGTTGTTCATGCGCCATGGCAGCGACCAGCCGTTCAGGGTGACGACCGGATTGAACGGGCGCCCATTCGGCGGCGGCGGCGGCGGCTGGGTGCGGGCGTCGGCCTGCACCACCGCTTCCGGCAGCGAGGCGGCGCCGACACGGCTGACCGCCGCGGCGCTGACGGCGACGGCGCCCGCGCCCTTGAAGAAATCTCTACGTGTGAACATGCGTGGTCCTTGTCTATTCGTTGGCGCCATTGCCATGGATGGCCGCCTGCAGGGCGGTGTCCGCGACCCAGAAGTCGCGCTGCGCGTCGATCGACGCCTGGACGCTGGCGATCTGCTCGCGCGCGTCGAGCAGGAGTTCGAACACGCTGGCCAGCATGCCGTTGTAGCGCAACAGCACTTCATCCGAGATCTGCCTGCGCAGCGGGACGATCTGGTCGCGGTAGCGGCGCGCACGCCCGTAGGCGCTGTGGTAGGCGGCGTGGCTCTGGCGTACTTCGGAGCGCGCGCGCAGCGCCGTGTCCGCGGCGCGATGCACCGACTGCATGTAGGTCGCCTCGGCCCGGGCGGTGTTCGCGCCGCCCCAGTCGAACAGCGGCAGCTCCAGGCTGATCTCGTAGCCGTTCTCGCGCGGCTCGCCGCTCACGCTCTTGTTGATGTAGCTGGCCTCGAGCACGTTGATGACGCGGGTGGCGCGCGTCAGGCCGAGCGACTTCGCCGTCGCCCTGGTGTCGGCCTTGGCCGCCAGCACATCCAGGCGCGAGTCCAGCGCCTCCTGCTGCGCATTGCCCAGCGGGCGCACCTGCTCGGGCAGTGCCGGCAGGCGTTGCGGCAGGACGAAGCCGCCCTCTTCCGCCGTCACGCCCAGCAGCCGCGCCAGCGCTTCGCGCGTGTCGATGGCCTGCTGGCGCGCCTGGTCCAGCTGGTCCAGTACCTCGCCGTGGAAGGCTTCCTCGCGCGCCTGGTCGAGACGGCTCCAGTTGCCGGCCCTGGCCATGCGCCGGGCCAGCTCGGTCGATGCTTCGGCGGCCAGGTTGGCCTGCTCCATGTAGCGCGCCCGCTCGTTCGCCGCCACGGCTTCGAAATAGGCGCGCTGGGTATCGTGGGCCAGGCGCACCGTGGCGCCGGCCGCCGCCAGCTGGGCCTGGGCAAAGCGCCGCTGTTCGATGCCCTTGCGCACCGGCAGGGTCAGCAAGCCGATCAGGTCGAAGCTGACGACACGCTCGATTTCGCTGCTGTCGCCGCCGCGCAGCTTGCTGTAGCTGATCCCCGGATTGCGCATCGTGCCGGCCTGCACCAGGTCGGCCTCGACGATCCCGAGTTCGGCCAGGGAGGCCTTGAGGCTGCGGTTATTCATCAGCGCCACCTGGACCGCCGCCTGCGGCGTCAGCGGCTGCCTGAGTACGTCGGCGGCGGCGCCGCTCGTCGCCGCGCTATCGCGGCTGAGCGTGGCCTGCTGCCCGATACGCTCGGAGCTCATCTTCGAGACGGCATCCAGCCCGCCGTCGGGTGAGAACGTGCTGCAACCGGCAAGCAGCAGGACTGCGCAGGCGGCAGTCGGCCTTTGCCAAGAAAATCTTGTCATAGTCATTTCCAGATCATGTCGGGAGAAGACAGCTGCCGGCCCATGCGTCCGGGGCTGCCGCGGAACGGTCAAGCGGCGTGGCGCCGGGGCGGACGTTCCGGAGCGTCCGGTACATGATCGGCCAGAGCACGTGCGGCGGCCTGGGTCCCGGTCCCGCCATGCAGCAGGGGGACGGGAAGAAAGTCGTCGGGCAGCACGGCCGCCACGCTGCAGTGGGCGACACAGCTTGCACAGGCATGCGCCGCGTGCGCCTCGTGCTTCGCGCCCCAGGACGGCGGCGTGTGGGCGTGCTGCTGCCCGGCCCCGGACGGCGCCGCGTGCGCGCCGCCTTCATGGGCGTGATGGCTTGCGCCCTGCCCGGCCGGCAGTTGGACGTCCTTGCCGGACAGCGGACCACAGCATGCGAGCAGGCCCGCCGCAACGCCCTGCAGGGACGTGATGCAGATCAGGAAGCCAAGCAGCAGATGGACGAGCGAACGTTTCATGACCCTACTGTAAGGCTTGCCATGGGGGGAAGGTCAAGCGGATTCGGAGACAAAAAACAAACTCACGATATCCCGGAAAAATGCACGCCCGTTTCGGCACTTTGTGCCGAAACGGCGGACCGGCATGCGACATCGTTGCGTTCTTCCCTGCGTGCTGGCGCAAGGCGCAATGGCTGGGGTAGCATCAACTCCGAACGGCGCAAACCGTGTGCCGAAAAGGAGAAAGTGGTGACAACCCCAGTTACTCAAACCGACATCCAGTACCGCCGGATGTCCGAGCACGATATCGAGGCGGCGCACAGGCTGTCGATGTCCGTACGCTGGCCGCACCGCGCCGACGACTGGCGCTTCGTGCAGCGTCTCGGCACCGGCTTCGTTGCCGAACATGAGGACAAGATCATCGGCACCGCCCTGTGCTGGAGCCACGGCGTCCAGTTCTCGTCGATCGGGATGGTCATCGTTTCCCGCGACTGGCAGGGCAAGGGCGTCGGCCGCAAGCTGATGGCGAAGGCGTTGTCCGAACTCGGCAAGCGCAACGTGCTGCTGCATGCGACCGAGGCCGGCGCCGGGATGTACCAGCACCTCGGCTTCGAGGCCGTCGGCGCGATCCACCAGCACCAGGGCACGGTGTTCCAGCCGCCGCTGGTGGGGCTGCCTCCCGGCGAGCGCATCCGCCCGCTCGGCTCGCGCGACGCGCCCAGGCTGGCCGCACTGGGCGCGCGCGCCAGCGGCATGCCGCGGGCGACGGTGCTGTCCGCCCTGCTCGGCGTGGCCGAGACTGTCGTCATCGACCGCTACGACGAAGTGATCGGCTGCGCGATGCTGCGCCGCTTCGGCCATGGCTACGCGATCGGTCCGGTCATCGCGCCCGACATCGAACGCGCGAAGGCCCTGATCACCCACTGGGCCGGCACCTATGCCGATTCCTTCGTGCGCATCGACGTGCCGTCCAGCAGCGGACTGGGCGACTGGCTCAACGGGCTTGGCCTGATCCAGGTCGACTCGGTGGTGGCGATGGTGCGCGGCGAGGCGCCGCTGCCGGATGCCGACGTCAGGCAGTTCGCCATCATCAACCAGGCGCTTGGATGACGGCCGAGGTCTTCCTCTACAAGGCGGATCCCGTGCGCGGCGCCGAATGGGCCGCGCTGTTCCGGGAAAAGGCGCCGCAGCTCGCCTTCGCGCAGTGGCCCTACAGAGGCGATCCAGCCCGGGTGCGCTACCTGGCGGCCTGGGTGCCGCCGGCCGACCTGTCCTGCTTTCCCAACCTGGAAGTCCTGTTTTCGGTCGGCGCCGGGATCGACCAGTTCGATCTCTCCACGATCCCGCCGCGGGTGGCGCTGGCGCGCATGGTCGAACCGGGCATTGTCAAGGGCATGGTCGAATACGTGACCCTGGCGGTGCTCTCCCTCCACCGCGAATGGCTCACCTACCGCGACCAGCAGCGCGCCGCGCAGTGGCAGGCCTTGCGCGTGCATCCCGCGCGCAGCCGCCGCATCGGCGTGATGGGACTGGGCGTCCTGGCGCAGGCGGTGCTGGGACAACTGCGCGGCCTGGGCTTTCCCTGCGCCGGCTGGAGCCGTTCCAGCCACACGCTCGAGGGCGTCGAATGCTACGCCGGCGCCGATGCGCTGCCGGCCTTCCTGGCGCGCACCGATGTCCTGATCTGCCTGCTGCCACTGACGAACGACACGCGCGGCATCCTGGACCGGCGCCTGTTCTCCCTGCTTCCGCGCGGCGCCGCCCTGGTCAACTGCGGGCGTGGCCCCCATCTCGACCAGGAGGCCCTGCTGGAAGCGCTCGACGCGCAGCAGTTATCCAGCGCCATCCTCGATGTCTGCGAACCCGAACCGCTGCCGGCCGATCATCCGTTCTGGCGGCACCCGCAGATCATGCTGACCCCGCACATCGCCAGCATGACGCAGCCGGAAACGGCGGTCGACGTCATCCTCGACAACATCGAACGCCACCGCACGGGCCAAGTCCTGACGGGCCTGGTCGACCGCGCACGCGGCTACTGAAAGGGCCGCGCGGCCGCAGCAGAATATGCCGAACCGGGTCCGAATTCACAACGAACGCTAGTTCCGGCACGCTCACTACGAAAGCTCGCGCTGCCGCTCCGGACCTATGATGGTCTCATCCACCAACAGGGAAGGCCATCATGCAAAGCACGCAAGGAAACCAACTGGTCGAACTCGACCGCCAGCACCTGATCCACCCCGTCACCAATTTCCGCGCCCACGAAAAGCGCGGCGTCACCATCCTCGAGAGCGGCAAGGGCGCCTGGCTGCGCGATATCGACGGCAACGAGCTGCTCGACGCCTTCTCGGGCCTGTGGTGCGTGAACACCGGCTACGGCCAGGAGAGCATCGTGCGCGCCGCCACCGAGCAGCTGCAGCGCCTGCCCTACGCCACCGGCTATTTCAGCTACGGCTCCGAACCGGCGATCCGGCTCGCCGCCCAGCTGGTCGAGCTGGCGCCGCCCTCGCTGCAGCACGTCTACTTCACCCAGGGCGGTTCGGACGCGGTCGACGCGGCGATCCGCTACGTGGTCTATTACTACAATGCGCTCGGCAAGCCGAACAAGAAGCACTTCATCTCGCTGCAGCGCGGCTACCACGGCTCCTCGGCCGCCGGCGCGGGCCTGACCGGCCTGCCCGTGTTCCACCGCCATTTCGACCTGCCCTCGCTGCACCAGCACCATATCCCCTCGCCCTACCCTTACCGCAATCCGGTCGGCCAGGACGACGCCGCAATCATTGCCGCCTCGGTGCAGGCGCTGCGCGACAAGGTGGCCGAACTGGGCGCGGACAACGTGGCCGCGTTCTTCTGCGAGCCGATCCAGGGCTCGGGCGGCGTGATCGTGCCCCCAGCCGGATGGCTCAAGGCCATGGCCGACACCTGCCGCGAACTGGGCATCCTGCTGGCGGTCGACGAAGTCATTACCGGCTTCGGCCGCACCGGTCCCCTGTTCGCCTGCGAGGCCGAAGACGTGCGCCCCGACCTGATGACGGTGGCCAAGGGCCTGACGGCCGGCTACGCGCCGATGGGAGCGGTCCTGATGTCGGACGCCATCTACCAGGCGATCTCGGAGTGCGCGGGGCCGGATATCGCGGTCGGGCACGGCCAGACCTATTCGGCCCACCCGGTCAGCGCGGCGATCGGCCTCGAAGTGTTACGTCTCTACCACGAAGGCGGGCTGCTGGAAAACGGCATCGCCCAGGGCCCGCGCTTCAGCGCCGGCCTGCGCGCGCTGCTCGATCATCCGCTGGTGGGCGACGCCCGCAACCGCGGCCTGGTCGGGGCCCTGGAACTGGTGGCGGACAAGGAGAGCAAGCGCCAGTTCGACCCGTCGCTGCGGCTGAGCGAGTCGATCGCCGAGGCGGCCTATCGCAACCGCGTGGTGTTCCGCGCCTTCAATGACAACATCCTCGGTTTCGCGCCGGCCCTGTGCTACACGGAGGAGGAATTCGACCTGCTGTTCAAGCGCCTGAAACGCACGCTCGACGAGGTACTGGAACTGCCGGCGGTGCGCGCGGCCATGTCCTGAGTTGCCCGGCCTTGCCGCCTGTCGATGCAGCAGGCCCCTACCCCTGCTGCATAATAACCACACAGGTTTCAGGAGATTAGCAGGTTTTAAACCTCAACGATAGATGCGCCAAATTTTATGCTGCGCCCCTTGCAGTTCTGCGTGGAATGGCTGCTACAATCAGTGACAGTTTGCTTTGTAGACACACAGTGGGGGTTGTATGCTGGACGGTGCCTTTAAACTGGACAGGATCGATATCAGGATCCTTGCCCACCTTCAAAAAAGCGGACGTATCGCGAACGTGGACCTGGCCGACTCGGTCGGCCTGTCCCCGAGCCCATGCCTGATTCGCGTCAAGCGCCTGGAAAAAGGCGGTTTCGTGACCGGCTATGGCGCACATGTCGAGATGGAAAAAATCGGCAATGTCCAGATGGTGTTCACCCAGGTGACACTCTCGGATCACCGCCGCGAGGACTTCGCCAAGTTCGAGGCGGCCACGCGCAAGATCGATGAAATCACCGAATGCCACCTGGTCAGCGGCGGCTTCGACTACCTGCTCAAGTTCGTCACCACCGGCGTGGTGCACTACCAGACGATCATCGAAGGATTGCTCGACGCGCACATCGGCATCGAGAAATATTTCAGCTATATCGTCATCAAATCGCCCTTTACCAAGAGCTACTACCCGGTCGAAAAACTGTTCGCGCAATCCGCGTAACGGCCTCTTTCGCAGCCTCGGGCGGTGCGGCATAAAATGCTGCCGCCGCCAAAAAATCACAACTTCTGCTCTTTCCGGATGGCCATTACGCGCCATGCGACACGCGGGGGATCGCTAACATGATCAGCATCTCAACCCAACCGCGAGCGTCACAATGGACAGAGCATTCAGGAACGACCTCCAACTGGCACGCCCGGAACTCATCTGCGCGGGCAACTTCATCGCCGGCGCCTGGAGCGCAGGCCAGGCCGGCGCCAGCTACCCGGTCACCGATCCGGCCAGCGGCGAGGCCTTTGCCGAGGTGGCCGACAGCGATGCGCTGGACGCCCGCGCCGCCGCCGACAGCGCCGCCGCCGCCTTCGACGCCTGGCGCCACCGTCCCGCGCGCGAACGTGCGCAGCTGCTCAAGCGCTGGCATGCGCTGATCCTGGCCAATGCCGACGACCTGGCGCGTTTGATCTCGCGCGAACAGGGCAAGCCGCTGGCCGAGGCACGCGGCGAGGTGAATTACGGCGCCTCCTACGTCGAGTGGTTTGCCGAGGAAGCGGTGCGCACCTATGGCGACATGATCCCCGAAGGTGGACGCGGCCGGAAGCTGATGGTGGTCAAGGAGCCGGTCGGCGTGGTGGCCGCGATCACCCCCTGGAACTTCCCGCTGGCGATGATCGCCCGCAAGATCGCCCCGGCCCTGGCCGCCGGCTGCACCGTGCTGGCCAAGCCGGCCGAGGATACGCCGCTCACCGCGCTGGCGCTGGTGCGGCTGGCGCAGGAGGCAGGCATTCCATCGGGCGTGCTGAACATCGTGACCGCCTCGCGCGCCCGGACCCCGGTCGTGGTCGGCGAGTGGCTGAACGATGCCCGGGTGCGCAAGATCACCTTCACCGGTTCGACCGCAGTGGGAAAAAGCCTGGCGCGCGACTCGGCCGCCACCCTGAAGAAGCTGTCGCTCGAACTGGGCGGCAATGCGCCCTTCATCGTGTTCGGCGACGCCGACCTCGACGCCGCCGTCAACGGCCTGATGGTGTCGAAATTCCGCAACGGCGGCCAGACCTGCGTCAGCCCGAACCGCGTCTACGTGCAGCGCGACGTGTACGCCGATTTCGCCGAACGCCTCGCTGCGAAGGTCCGCGCATTGAAGGTCGGACCGGCGACCGACCCGGCCGCGCAGATCGGCCCGATGATCAATGCGCGCGCGCTCGACAAGATCATGCAGCACGTGAGCGACGCCCTGGCGCGCGGCGGCGTGCTGCTGGCCGGCGGCACGCAGGTCCAGCCGGCCGGCGCGCACGGCACCACCTTCCACGCGCCCACCCTGATCGGCAACGCCAGCGCCGACATGCTGCTGGCGCGCGAGGAAACCTTCGGCCCGGTGGTCGCCCTGTTCCCCTTCGACGACGAGGACGAGGTGGTGGCGCTGGCCAACGACACGCCGTTCGGACTGGCCGCCTACTTCTACGCGCGCGACATCGCCCGCGTCTGGCGCGTCGCCGACCGCCTCGAGACCGGCATCGTGGGAATCAACGAAGGCGCCCTCGCCGCCGAATCGGCGCCGTTCGGCGGCGTCAAGGAATCGGGCTACGGACGCGAAGGATCGCGCTACGGCCTGGACGATTACATGCACACCAAGTACCTGTGTCTGGGAGGAGTGGAATGAACATGGCCGAACGCGAGGTTTATCCGATCGAAGTGGAGTTCCCCGACATCTCGGCCTATGCCGAGGGCAACGCGGGCCTTCCCTACGCCTACACCTTCGACAGCAGCGTGCCCGGACCGCACGTCATGATCAACGCCCTCACCCACGGCAACGAGGTGTGCGGGGCCATCGCGGTGTGCGGCCTGCTCGACGCCGGCCTGCGCCTGCGCCGCGGCAAGCTGACGCTCGCCTTCGCCAACGTCGACGCCTACGCCCGCTTCGACCCCGCCAACCCGGACGCCTCGCGCTTCGTCGACCAGGATTTCAACCGTGTCTGGAGCGAGGCCGCGCTCGACGACGCCAGCCGCGATTCGAGCGAACTGCGGCGCGCGCGCGCCATGCGGCCGCTGGTGGACAGCGTCGACTGGCTGCTCGACCTGCATTCGATGCACGAACGCAGTGCGCCGCTGAACGTCTGCGGGCCGCACGACAAGGGCATTGCCCTCGCACGCAGGCTGGGCGTCCCGGCCTGGATCGTCAGCGACGCCGGCCATCCGGAAGGACGCCGGATGCGCGACTACGGCGGCTTCGGCGAGGCCGGCAGCCCGAAGGAAGCGTTGCTGGTCGAGTGCGGCCAGCACTGGGAGGCGCAGGCGGTGGCGGTCGCGCGGGACTGCAGCGCGCGCTTCCTGCTGCTGGCCGGCGTCATCGACGAACAGGACCTGCCGGCCGGCTGGCTGGCGGCGCCGGGCGCGCCGGTGAAGGTCGTGCGGGTCACCGAGCCGGTGGTCGCGCGCAGCATGGACTTCCGCTTCGCCGGCCCCTACACCGGGCTCGAAACCTTCCCCGAGCAGGGCAGCGTGATCGGCTGGAACGCCGGCGAACCCGTCACCACGCCCTACCCGAACTGCGTGCTGGTCATGCCCTCGCTGCGCCAGCTGCGCGCCGGCGTGACCGTGGTCCGCTTCGGCCAGCTCCTCCCTTGATTTCCCTCACCGTGAGAACACCATGACCATGATCCGCTTTGCCGACATCACCCCGGAAGTCCGCCACCAGCATCCGGACGAAGACCGCCGCATCCGCGGCAATCCGCTGCGCACCAGCCAGGAATACTTTGCGAACGAGGTGCATGGCGTGCGTTCCGGCACCTGGAGCGCCGAAGCCGGCTCCTACCGCATCGCGCTCGACGAGGACAAGCACGAGTTCTTCCACATCCTGACCGGGAAGGTGGAGATCTCGAACGAGGACGGCAGCGCCACCCTGGCCTATGGTCCGGGGGACACCGGCGTCATCCCGCCCGGCTTCAAGGGCGTGTTCGATATCGTGGAACCGGCCAGCAAGTTCTGGGTCGTCACCGAACGCCGCTGAGCAATGCTATAGTTCCTTCCATGGCCCGCCGTTTCGTCTATCTCGTGCTGACAATCCTGATGCTCCAGCTTAGCTGGAGCACGGTGGCCGAGTATTGTGAACACGAAACCGGGCGCGCCGCCCAGCATCTCGGGCACCATTCGGCGCTGGAAGGCTCCGACCAGGAAGCCTTCGCTGCCAACGATCCGCCGTCCAAGGCCAAGGCGGACTCCCTGCATTCGCATTGTTCGTCGTGCGCCCATACCTCGCTGTCCTTCGAGGGTCTTCCGGGCGCGCTCGCGGTCCTGGAATCGGCGCGCTTCGCGCCATTCCCGGCATCGTTCCGCTTCTCCTCTTCCTACCCGGCCCCGCCCGAGCGGCCTCAATGGATTGCCGCCGTCTGATTCGGCGGCGGTGCGTATTGCATTCCCATTCCTGAACACCAGGGCCGTCATCGCGACGGTCCTGATACGGCTCGCTGCTGAATACCCTTCGTCGATCATTTTCGGAGTTTATTCATGCATTCCAAACGATTCATCGTCGGGGCGCTCGTGCTGTCGGCATGGGCGTTCCCGGCTGCGGCGCAGGACGCCAATCCGGCCGCCGCCCCGGCGCTGACGCTCGACCGGGCGGTCACGCTGGCCCTGGAAGCCAATCCCGGCCTGCGCGCCAGCGCCCTCGATGTGGCGATCGCCGGCGGCGCCCGGCGCCAGGCCGGATTGATTCCCAATCCCGAAGTCTCCTTCCTCAAGGAAGGCACCGAACGCGGCGCCCGGACCCGGACCGTCGAGCTCAGCCAGGTGTTCGAGCTGGGCGGCAAGCGGCGTGCGCGCATGGCGCTTGCGGAGCGCGACAGCCAGCTCGCCGCCGGCGCCCTCGATGTCGCCCGCACCGAACTGCGCGCCGACGTGAGCGCGGCTTACTTCGACGCCTTGAGCGCGCAGGAGCGCGTGCGCCTGGCCCGGACTTCGCTCGATATCGCCGCCAAGGCCAGGGTGGCCGCCGAAAAGCGGGTAGCGGCAGGCCGCGTCTCGCCGCTCGAGCAGTCGCGCGCCACGGTGGCGGAATCCACCTCCCGCCTCGAGCTGGCGCAGGCGCATGGCGAACTGGCCATCGCGCTCGATGCGCTGGCGGCGTACTGGGGCGAGACCCGGCCCGCGGCCCGGACCTTGGCCGAACCCGCAGTCGAGCTCCCGCCCCTGCCTTCCCTGGACGCCCTGCGCGCCCAGCTGGGCGATTCGCCGCAGCTGCGCCGTGCGCGGCTGCTGGCAGCACGCGAGGACGCCCAGGTCGGGGTCGAGCGCAGCCTGCGCATGCCGGACCTGACGCTGGTCGTCGGCCGCAAGAAGGAAGACGAGATCGGGCGCTCGCAAACCGTGGTAGGCGTATCGCTTCCGCTTCCGCTGTTCAACCGCAACCAGGGCAATCTGCACACTGCCCTCAGCCGTGCCGACAAGGCGCGCGCCGGGATGGATGCCGAGCGCGTGCGGCTCGAGCAGGCCCTGTCCGCCGCCTACCGGCGCGCCCAGCTGGCCCGCGAACAGGTGCGCAGCATGCGCGAGGAAATCCTCCCCGCCGCGCAGCAGGTGTTCGACGCCGCCGTGACCGGATTCGAGGCCGGCAAATTCGGTTTCCTGGACGTCCTCGACGCCCAGCGCACCCTGCTGCAAAGCCGCGCCCAGTACATCCAGGTCCTGCATGAGCGCTATCGCTCCATGACCGACCTCGACCGCTTCGTCCAGGCAAGCGCCGACACCACTACACCCGACAGGATCACGCCATGAAGCTCGACATCGACAGGAAATCAGCCATCTCCATCCTCGGGGTCATCGGGATCGGCATCGTTCTCGCCCTCGCCATCCTGTTCTGGAAGGGAGACGGCGCGCACGCGCAGGAGCACGACGGGCATGGCGGACACGCCGAGCACGCGGAACACGAAGGGGAAGGCGCGGACAAGGCCCACGCCGGGGAAGACGACCACGCCGGCGAGGCCGGCGTCATCGCCATGAGCCAGCAGCAGATCCAGGCGGCGGGCATCGCGACCGCCGTCGCCGCGCCGGCCAGCATCCAGACCGAGATCGTCCTGCCGGGCGAGGTGCGCTTCAACCAGGACCGCACCGCCCACGTCGTGCCGCGGGTCGCGGGCGTGGTCGAATCGGTCGGCGCCGCGCTGGGCCAGGATGTGAAGAAAGGCCAGCCCCTGGCCGTGATCGCCAGTGCGGAACTCGCCGAACTGCGCAGCGCCACCCTCGGCGCCGACCGCCGGCTCGAGCTGGCGCGCGTGACCTACGAGCGCGAGAAAAAACTGTGGGAGCAAAAAATCACCGCGGAGCAGGATTACCTGCAGGCGCAGCAGGCATACCGCGAAGCACATATCGAGGCGCGCTCGGCGCGCGCCAAGCTGACGGCGCTCGGCGCGGAGGTATCGGCGGGCGCGCTCAACCGCTTTGTGCTGCGCGCGCCGTTCGACGGCGCCGTCGTGGAAAAGCACCTGTCCCAGGGCGAGGCCGTGAAGGAGGACGCCAACGTCTTCCTGATCTCGGACCTCTCGACCGTGTGGGTCGAGATCGTCGTCACCGCCAGGGACATCGAATCGATCCGGGTCGGCCAGCCGGTCACGATCAAGTCGTCGGCCGGCAGCGCTTCCGTGACCGGCAAGGTCAGCTACGTCGGCAACCTGCTCGGCGAGCAGACCCGCACCGCCACCGCGCGCGTCGTGATCGACAATCCGGGCCTGGCATGGCGCCCGGGCCTGTTCGTGAACGTGTCCCTGGTGCGCGGACAGAAAGAAGCGGCCGTCGCCGTCCCCCTCGAAGCCGTGCACACGCTCGAAGGCAAGACCGTCGTGTTCACCAGGACCGCGAAGGGCTTCCAGGCGCAGCCGGTGACGACCGGCGCCAGCGACGGCAAGCTGGTCGAGATCCTCGACGGCCTGTCCGCCAATTCGGCCTACGTCACGACCGGCAGTTTCGTCGTGAAGGCCGAACAGGGCAAGGGCAGCGTCGAGCACGCACACTGAGCGAGGAGTCAAGCATGTTTGAACGCATCATCCGCTTCGCCATCGGGCACCGCTGGCTGGTCATGCTGGCCATCCTCGCGATGTCCGCCGTGGGCATCTACAGCTACCAGAAGCTGCCCATCGACGCCGTGCCCGACATTACCAACGTCCAGGTCCAGATCAACACCTCGGCGGTCGGCTACTCGCCGCTCGAAGTCGAGCAGCGCGTCACCTTCCCCCTCGAGACCGTGATGGCGGGCCTGCCGCATCTCGAGGAAACCCGGTCGCTGTCGCGCTACGGCCTGTCGCAGCTCACCGTCATCTTCAAGGACGGCACCGACATCTACTTCGCGCGCCAGCTGGTCAACCAGCGGATCCAGGAAGCCAGGGAAAGCCTGCCGGCCGGGATCGCGCCGGTGATGGGTCCGATTTCGACCGGCCTGGGCGAAATCTACCTGTGGACGGTGGAGAGCGAGCCCGGCGCCAGGAAGCCCGACGGCACGCCCTACACGCCTGCCGACCTGCGCGAGATCCAGGACTGGATCATCAAGCCGCAGCTGCGCCAGGTGCCGGGCGTCACCGAGATCAATTCGATCGGCGGCTTCGCCAAGGAATACCTGATCGCTCCCGATCCGGCCAAGCTGAGCTCCTACAGCCTGTCGCTGTCGGATGTGGTCAGCGCGATCGAGCGCAACAACAACAACGTCGGCGCCGGCTACATCGAGCGCCGCGGCGAGCAGTTCCTGATCCGCGCCCCCGGCCAGGTGCGCACCCTGGACGACATCCGCAACACCATCCTCAGCAACGTGGGCGGCGTCCCGATCCGCGTGCGCGACGTGGCCTCGGTCGAGCTGGGCCGCGAGCTGCGCACCGGCGCCGCGACGGAAAACGGACGCGAGGTGGTGCTGGGCACGGTGTTCATGCTGATCGGCGAAAACAGCCGCAGCGTCTCCCAGGCGGTCGCGAACAGGATGGTCGAGGTGAACCGTTCGCTGCCGAAGGGCGTCAAGGCCATTCCCGTGTATGACCGGACGGTCCTGGTCGACAAGGCGATCGATACGGTCAAGAAGAACCTGCTCGAGGGCGCCGTCCTCGTGATCGTGATCCTGTTCCTTTTCCTCGGCAATCTCCGCGCGGCCCTGATCACCGCCATGGTGATCCCGCTGGCGATGCTGTTCACCTTTACCGGCATGGTGACGTACCGGGTCAGCGCCAACCTGATGAGCCTTGGCGCCCTCGACTTCGGCATCATCATCGACGGCGCCGTGGTCATCGTCGAGGCCTGTGTGCGGCGCCTGGCGCATGCGCAGCAGCAGGTCCGCCGCGAGCTCACCCTGAGTGAGCGCTTCCACGAAGTCTTCGCCGCCGCCAGGGAAGCGCGCCGCCCCCTCCTGTTCGGCCAGCTCATCATCATGGTGGTGTACCTGCCGATCTTCGCGCTCTCCGGCGTCGAGGGCAAGATGTTCCATCCGATGGCCTTTGCCGTGGTCGCGGCGCTGGCCGGGGCCATGATCCTCTCGATCACCTTCATTCCCGCCGCCGTGGCCCTGTTCATCGGCAAGCGCGTCACGGAAAAGGAAAACCGCATCATGCTCATGGCCCGCAGCGCCTACGCACCGGTCCTCGGGAAGGTCTTGCGCAACGGCGCCCTGGTGATCACCAGCGTGGTGGTGCTGGTGCTCCTGTCCGGACTGCTGGCATCGAGGCTGGGGAGTGAATTCATTCCGAACCTGAACGAGGGCGACCTGGCCATGCAGGCGCTGCGCATTCCCGGCACCAGCCTGAGCCAGTCGGTCGAGATGCAGAAGCAGCTCGAGGCGGGACTCAAGGCGAAGTTCCCCGAGATCGAGCGCATCTTCGCCCGCACCGGTACCGCCGAGATCGCATCGGATCCGATGCCGCCGAATATCTCGGACGCCTACATCATGCTCAGGCCCGAATCCGACTGGCCGGCGCCACGCAAGACCCGGGCCGAACTGATCGAGGCGATCCAGGAAGAGGCCGAAAGGCATGCCGGCAGCGCCTACGAACTCTCGCAGCCGATCCAGCTGCGCTTCAACGAGCTGATCTCGGGGGTGCGCAGCGACGTCGCCGTGAAGGTCTACGGCGACGACATGGACGTGCTGGCGGCGACCGGCAAGGAGGTCGCGGAAGTCCTCGAACGGGTGCCGGGCGCCTCGGAGGTCAAGGTGGAACAGACCGGCGGCCTGCCCATGCTGACCGTGAACATCGATCGCGAACGGACTGCGCGGTATGGCCTGAACATCGGCGACGTCCAGGAAGCCCTGGCGATTGCCACCGGCGGACGCGAGGCCGGGACCATGTTCGAGGGCGACCGGCGTTTCGCCATCGTGGTGCGGCTGCCGGAAGCCATGCGCAGCGATCTCGACGCCTTGCGCCAGCTGCCGCTGCCACTGCCGGCCAGGGCGGCCAATGCGATGACCTATATTCCCCTGGGCGAAGTCGCCAGCCTCGATTTTACCCCGGGGCCCAACCAGATCAGCCGCGAAAACGGCAAACGGCGCATCGTCGTCAGCGCCAACGTGCGTGGACGCGATATCGGCAGCTTCGTCTCCGAGGCCGAGGCCGCGATCGCGAGCCGGGTCACCGTCCCGGCGGGCTACTGGACCAGCTGGGGCGGCACCTTCCAGCAGCTGCAATCGGCCACCCAGCGCCTGCAGATCGTGGTGCCGCTGGCCCTGTTCATCGTCTTCACGCTGCTGTTCGTCATGTTCAACAACGTGAAGGATGGCTTGCTGGTGTTCACGGGGATTCCGTTCGCGCTGACGGGCGGCGTCATTGCCCTGGCCATGCGGGGGATCCCGATGTCGATCTCGGCGGCGGTGGGCTTCATCGCCCTGTCCGGGGTGGCGGTGCTGAACGGGCTGGTGATGATCTCGTATATCCGCAGCCTGCGCGAGGAAGGCATGGGGCTGGACCAGGCGATCACCCACGGCGCGCTGACCAGGCTGCGGCCGGTGCTCATGACGGCGCTGGTGGCGTCCCTCGGGTTCGTGCCGATGGCGATTGCGACCGGCACCGGCGCGGAAGTGCAGCGTCCGCTGGCGACGGTGGTCATCGGCGGCATCCTGTCGTCGACGGCGCTGACCTTGCTGGTGCTGCCCCTGCTCTACAGGCTGGCGCATCGCAAGGATGCCGGGAAGATGCCGGTGAAGCCCGAAGAGGCTGTCGTTCAATAAGACAGGAGGGCCGGGCCTGGGCATTCAGGGTCAGGTCTGTCATTCGGACATGGACGCACAAGCCTTGCGAAATCTCAGAAAGGCTTTTCGTACGCTGAGACTTTTTCCATCTTTCCGACATGGTCCGTGATGCACAGGTTTCGGTGACAAATGTGAGTCGGGCATTGACGAGTTTGGGATAAACAAACCAGCACTTTGAGATAGAGCAAAGGTACTTGATCGGTGTCCGAATGTCAGATCTGACCCTGAATGCCGCGGCGGTCCGGTCCGACGCCATCAAGGAAAACGCCGTTCCCGCATGCGCGGGAACGGCGTTTTCACTTGCAGGACCGGGCGGGGCGACTAACCGGCTGCGGCCGGCACCCCTACTCCGCCATCCACGCGCGGCTGGGTCAGCAGTTCCGGCTGCAGGATCTGGTCGAGCTGCGACTGGCTGAGCCAGCCCTTTTGCAGCACCAGTTCGGCGATTCCCCGTCCCGACACCAGCGCTTCGCGCGCAATCGCGCTGGCCCGGCTGTAGCCGATGTAGGGATTGAGCGCGGTAACGAGCCCGATCGAAGCGCGCACCGCCGTGTGGAGGAAGTCGGTGTTGGCCGTGATGCCGCTGATGCAGCGCGTCTCCAGCACATGGCAGGCCGCGCGCAGGTGCGCCAGGCTCTTGAACAGGCTGTGGGCGATGACCGGCTCGAAGGCGTTGAGCTGGAGCTGGCCGGCCTGCGCCGCCAGTGTCACCGTCAGGTCGTTGCCGATCACCTCGAACGCCACCTGGTTCACCACTTCCGGAATCACCGGATTGACCTTGCCCGGCATGATGCTCGATCCGGCCTGCATCGGCGGCAGGTTGATCTCCCCCAGGCCCGCCCTCGGGCCGGACGACAGCATCCGCAAGTCATTGCATACCTTGCCGAGCTTGACGGCGCAGGCCTTCAGGACCCCGGACAGCTCGACGAAGGCGTCGGTATCCTGCGTCGCGGCGACCAGGTCGGGCGCGGTGCGCAGCGGCAGCCCGGTCAGGTTCGCCAGGTGACGCCGCACCGCCTGCGCGTAGCCGGGCGGCGAATTGATGCCGGTGCCGATCGCGGTCGCCCCCAGGCTGATCTCGCACAAGCGGTCGAGCGCGCGCAGCAGGGCCGTGCGGTCGGCATCGAGCATCACCGAATAGGTGGCGAATTCCTGTCCCAGGGTCATCGGCACCGCATCCTGCAGCTGGGTGCGTCCCATCTTCAGGACCGCTGCGAACTCCACCGCCTTGGCGTCGACGGCGAAACGCAGCGCGTCGAGCGCGTCCAGCAGGCGCAGGCCGGCGGCGTGCAGCGCGAGCTTGAGCGCGCATGGATAGACGTCGTTCGTGCTCTGGCTGAGGTTGACGTCCTCGTTCGGATGCAGGAGCGCGTAGGCGCCGCGCGCCTGGCCCATCAGTTCGAGCGCGCGGTTGGCGATGACCTCGTTCGCATTCATGTTGGTCGAGGTGCCGGCGCCGCCCTGCAGCATGTCGACCACGAAGTGCTCGTGCAGCCTGCCCTCGCGCAGCTCCTGGCAGGCGAGGACGATCACGCGGCATTTCGCGGCGCTCAGGATGCCGAGCTCGCAGTTTGCCAGCGCCGCCGCCTGCTTGATGTCCGCCAGCGCCACCACCAGGTCCGGATAGTCGGCCAGCCGGGAAGCGCTGATGGCGAAGTTTTCCAGCGCCCGCAGCGTGTGGACGCCATAGTAGACCGCCTGCGGGACCGCGCGCTCGCCCAGCAGGTCATGCTCGAACCGGATACTCATACTCGCTCCTTAACGTACGATCTGGATTCCGAGGTTGATGCTCAACCCGCCGTTGCCGTTGTGGCGGCCGATGGCGCGCTCGACACCGGCTACCAGGATGAAGCTGTCGTTGAGAGACAGCTTGAACCCCGCTTCCGCTGTGCTCTGGCGTCCGACCGACGACACCAGGCTGTGATGCAGGTCGATCCGGCACTCGATATTCGGGGTGCACTGGTTGAGGATCTTGAAGCCGCCTACCCATTCGCTGTCGCCGCCGTTGTGGGAGAGTTTGCGCCCGACCTCCAGGAAGGCGCCGGTGTTCTCCGTGTGCAGGCCGACGATCACGGGCAGGATGACGCTGCGCTCCGACTCGACCACGCCGCGCCGCTCTGCGCTCTTCGACGGGGTCCACGCATATTGCGGGAACACCGCCAGCGAGAAGCCCGCGCGCTCGTGGTCGACCAGGCGCCACTTCAGGCCCGCCACCGCGGCCCCGGTGCCGGCGATCCTGGCGCTGCCCGGCTCGCGCAGGCTGACGCGCGAGCCGCCCAGCAGGAACTGGCCGCGCTCGCCGACGCCATAGTTGATGTCACCGGCCGGAAGGCCGTATTCCCAGCCGTCGTTGTCGGTACGGGCGGCGCTGACGCCGAGGTTGATCTCCCACCCGCCTTTGCCGGGCGTGTCGGTGTCTTCGGTCGCGGCTGCGCCGCCGGCCAGGCCGGCAAGCAGCAGGCAGCACATCAGCGAGCGCCCGATGTTCATCAGGCACGTATCCATCAGAAGTAGCGCACCCAGGCCTGCTTCGAGGTCCGCTTGAAGCGGGCGAAGGCGCGGCAAGGGACGTACAGGACCGGCATCAGGAGCAGCGACACCACCCACACCGGCCAGAGCGCATCGACGCCGAAGCGTTCGCCGTGGTTGGCGCCGAACAGGGCCACCAGGACATGCTGCATCCCCAGCAGCACGTACAGGTGCAGCAGGTAGTAGAACATGGGGGCGCCGCCGAAGGTGGCGCAGGCGCGGGTGAACCAGTTGTCATGCTTCTCGAGCAGCACCATGCACAGCAGGCCGGCGCCGATGGTCATCAGGACGAAGTCCAGCGACGGAGGATACTTGGTGAAGTTGAGGAAGGACATGACGGTCTGGATGCCCGTCGCGCCGCTCACCCACGGTGCGTTTTCGCCGTAGATGTTGAAGCCGCGCAGGACCAGCAGCAGCAGGAGCGCGCCGCCGCCGATCGTGAGCATCAGCCGCTTGCGGCGCGCCGGGTCCATCGCGGCGGCGTACAGCGGACCGCAGACGTAGCCCAGCAGGATCACGCCGATCCAGGGCAGCAGCGGATACGTGACCTTCAGCTTGACCGCGCCTTCGGCGACCAGGAAGCCGCGCTCCAGGAGGATGGTGTAGGCGCCCTGGGCGAAGCTTCCGGGGGTGAAGCTGAGCCCTGCAAGCGCATTGTGGCCGAAGATGATGGCCAGCGACACCGCGCCCAGCAGCGGCAGCGGCAGGCGATGCACCAGGCCCAGCACGATCATGGCCAGGCCGATGACCCAGATCACCTGCAGGTACATCACCGGCTGGGGGAAGGTCCCGGCCCAGGCGAAATTCACCGCCACCAGCTCCAGCACGATCAGCAGCAGGCCGCGCTTGACCAGGAAGCCGGTGGCGTTGCGCGGCCCGGCTGCGGGATGGGCGTACAGCCAGGCCGACAGGCCGGTCAGGAACACGAACATCGGCGCGCAGAAATGCGCCGCCATGCGGGTGAAGAACAGCTCCGGCGCGGTCTGCGCGACGGTCATCGGGTCGGTCACCTGCATGTGCAGGTAGAGCGTTTCGCGGACGTGATCGAACAGCATGATCAGCATGATGAAGCCGCGCATGACATCGATCACGGCGATCCGGGAGCGCACCTGCTGCGCCTGACCGGCCAGGCTGCCGGTCGGGGCGCTCGGGCCGGTCCACACGGACGGGTTATACATATTCGTTTGGTCCATCTGGTCACCTCGCATTCGGATTGATCTCGGGTGGTTCGCTGCTGCCGGCGGGTGCCGGCGACAACGAACGGGCTGCAGAAAATTGTACGGAGCAGCAAGGAATTATTCTGCTTTGTTCGAGGCCGGCGACAACGTTTTGCGGCCGAAGATCGGAGGCGAATAGCATTTTGTATCACGACGCCCGGGGTCAGCAAGCCATGCTGATTCGACATCGCAAAACCGCGCAATGTGCGTATGGCCGCGGCCGAAACGCGACATTCATCGGGTTCCCCTATGGTGTAATGCTGGTGTAACGGGCCATGTCCGAGCCGCCCGTCACACAGCCACAGGATATATTGCGATGACCGATTCCTCCTCCCTGCCTGGCGCCGTCGCGCGCCGCGACGTCCTGCGTGCCCTGCTTGCCGGGGGCATGGCAGCCAGCGCCGGCGGCATCCTCGTCCATCCCGCGTACGCGGCCGCCGCGGCCCAGCCGCGCAGGGGCGGACGGATGACCATCGCAACCCAGTCCAGCTCGAACGCCGACACGCTCGACCCGGCCAAGGCCGCCCTGTCGACCGACTACCTGCGCGTGCACATGTTCTACAACGGCCTGACCACGCTCGACGCCAGCCTGGCGCCGCAGATGGTGCTGGCCGAGGAGATCGCGACCGACGATGCGATCACCTGGACCGTCACCCTGCGCAAGGACATCGTGTTCCACGACGGGAAGCCGCTGACGGCGGCCGACGTGGCCTACTCGCTGAACCGCCACAATATACCGTCAGTGGGTTCCAAGGCCAGCTCGGTGGCCCAGCAATTCGAGTCGGTGAAGGCCACCGGGCCGCTGAGCGTCGAGATCGTCCTCAAGGGAGCGAACGCCGACCTGCCGGTGATCCTGGCAACCCCGCATTTCGTGATCGTCAAGGATGGCACCACCCGCTTCGACACCGCCATCGGCACCGGCGCCTTCCTGTGCAGGGAGTTCACGCCGGGCGTGCGCACGGTCGGCGTGCGCAATCCCGGCTACTGGAAGCCGGGACTGCCTTACCTGGACGAGATTGCGCTGTTCGGCATTCCCGACGAGCCGGCGCGGGTCAACGCCCTGCTGTCGGGCGACGTGGACTGGATCAACGAAGTCAACCCGCGCAGCGCCAGACGCCTGCGCGAGGACCCGCGCACCGCCCTGCTGGAAGCCAAGTCCAGCCTGTACACCGATCTCGTCATCCGCAAGGACCTGGGAATCGGACGCCACCCCGATTTCACCCTGGGCATGAAATACCTGATCGACCGCGAGCAGGTCAAGCGCGCAGCCTTCCGCGGCTATGCCGTTCTCGGCAACGACCAGCCGATCGCGCCGAACAACCGTTTCTACTTCGCCGGACTGCCGCAGCGACCCTACGATCCGGAACGCGCCCGCTTCCACCTCAAGCGGGCCGGCGCGCTGGACCTGGAGCTGCCGGTAGTCTGCTCGGTGGCGGCGACGGGATCGGTCGACATGGCGATGCTGCTGCAGCAATCGGCCTTCAAGGCGGGCCTGAAGCTGAAGGTCAAGCGGGTCTCGGCCGACGGCTACTGGTCGAACCACTGGATGAAGTCTCCCATGGGCTTCGGCAACGTCAACCCGCGGCCCAGCGCCGACATGGTGTTCACCCAGTTCTACAAGTCCGACGCCCCCTGGAATGGCTCGGCCTGGAAGAACGAACGCTTCGACCAGTTGCTGGTGCTGGCCAGGGCCGAGACCGACGACGCCAGGCGCAAGCAGATGTACGCGGACATGCAGGTGCTGGTGCACCAGCACTGTGGCATCGGCATCCCGGTCTTCATCACCATTCTCGAGGGGATCAACAAGCGGATCAAGGGTGCCAGCTCCCATCCGCTCGGATCGTTCATGGGCTACAACTGCCCGGAGCAGGTCTGGGTGGACGCGTAACAGGCGTCCATCGATCGACACCGGCATGATGCGCGCCCCGATGCGGCCTTTGCGGCAGCTGCACCGCTGGACAGGGCTGGCCGGCGGGCTGCTGTTCCTGCTGGTGGCGCTGAGCGGCGCCGCACTGCTGTTCCGGGCCCAGCTCGAGCCGGTCGTGAGCGCCCGGCTGCTGGTGACGCCGCCCTGCCACGCGCCGCTGCCGCTGGACCGCCTGGTCGAGGCGGCGCGCGCAGCACATCCGGATGCCGGAGCGCTGCGCTTCATCCGCCTGTCAGGCGATCCGGCGCGCAGCGCGCGCGTGCGCTTCAGCGATGGCCAGTGGATCCATGTCGACCGCTGCACCGCGCAGGTACTCGGTGCGCAAGCGCTCTACACCGGCCCCGTCGGGACCGTCTCCTGGCTGCATGTCTTCGGCTTCACCGGCAACAGCGAAGGCATGATGCAGGCGGCCGGCCTGGCCTTCCTCTTGCTGGTCCTGGCCGGCGTGGCGCTGTGGCGGCCCGGCCAGCGCTACAGGGGCGGCATGCACTGGCATCGCACCCTCGGTTTCTGCGTCGCGCCGGTCCTCCTGGCCAGCATCCTGAGCGGCTTGCTGCAGGCCTTCTCATGGGGCGCCGCGGGACCGCCTGCGCCGCCCCTTCCGGTCACGCCGGCGGCGGCAAGCGGCCGGCCGACACTGGCCCAGCTCCTGTCCCGGGCCGAGCGCCTGGCGCCGCAGGCCGGCAGGATCCAGATCCGCCTGCCCGCCGGGCCGTCGGAGGCGCTGGGCTTCGAGATGGTCGGCCGCACGGCTGCGCATGCCAACGCCATCGATTACGCCATGTTCGACCCGGCCACCGGGGCGCTGGTCCGGCATGTGCCCTACGCGTCGAACACGGCCGCCCACCGCTTGTACCTGCTGGCGGCGGGCGTCCATTACGGCTGGATCGGCGGGCTGCCCGCGCAGCTGCTGCTGTTCGCGGCGGCGCTGTCGGTGGGGGTGCTGGCCTGGACCGGCACGGCCAGCTGGCTGCGCGCGCGCGGCCGCGAGCGCCAGCTGCGCCGGCAGTCGGCGCGCCTGCGCCTGCGCGTGGCGCGCAAGACGGCCGAGGCCAGCGACATCTGTTCCTTCGAACTGGTCGCGCCCACGGGCGGGCGCCTGCCCCGCTTCGAGGCCGGCGCCCATATCGACGTGCACGTCGCACCCGGCCTGGTGCGCCAGTATTCGCTGTGCAACCACCCGCGCGAGCGGCATCGCTACGTGATCTGCGTACTGCACACCCAGGACTCGCGCGGCGGCTCGCGCGCGATGCACGAACAGGTGCAGGCAGGCGACCTGCTCGAAGTGGGTGTCCCGCGCAACCATTTTCCCCTGTGCCCATCGGCGCGGCGCTCGCTGCTGTTCGCCGGCGGCATCGGCATCACGCCCATCCTCGGCATGGCCGAGCAGCTGGCGAGCAGCGGCGCCGACTTCGAGCTGCACTATGTCGCCCGTTCGCGCGAGCGCGCCGCCTTCGTGGCGCGCCTGCTGGCCTCGCCCTTTGCCGGCCGGGTGCGCCTGCACTTCGGCGGCGCGCGGCGCGAACTCTCCGCGCTGCTGGCCGCCCCGGAGCCCGGCGTCCATGTCTATGCCTGCGGCCCGGCCGGCTTCATGGATGCGGTGCTTGGCGCCGCGCGCGCCGCCGGCTGGGACGACGCCCAGCTGCACCGCGAAGTGTTCGCGGGCGCCACGCCGCAGGCCGGCGGCGAACCGTTCGCGCTGCGCCTCGCGCGCAGTGGCCGTATCATCCAGGTTGGATCCGGAGAAAGCGCGCTCGATGCGCTGCTGGCCGGCGGCGTGCGCATCCGGCATGCCTGCCGCCAGGGCGTGTGCGGAACCTGCCTGACCGGCGTCCTCGCCGGCCGGCCGGAACACCGCGACCACTGCCTGAGCCCTGCAGAACGCGCGCGCAACGACGTGTTCGCGCCATGCTGTTCACGTGCCCGGGACGGCTGCCTGACGCTGGATCTCTGATACCCAACCTGACGACATAGGAAACGCATGAGCAATACCGAACGACTCGACGACACGATCTCGGGCTGGACCCACGAGCACGTGTTCGACACCAGCAACCAGGCGGCCGAACGGGGTACGCGCCTGGTCATGTGGATCACCGCGGTCATGATGACCGTCGAAATCGCCACCGGCTGGCTGTTCAATTCGATGGCCCTGCTGGCCGACGGCTGGCACATGAGCTCCCACGCCCTGGCCATCGGCCTGAGCGCCTTCGCCTATTCCGCGGCCCGCAAATATGCCCGCGACACGCGCTTCGCCTTCGGCACCTGGAAAATCGAGATCCTGGCCGGCTACACCAGCGCCGTCTTCCTGCTGGGTATCGCGGGGCTGATGGCGTTCAGCTCCGTGGAGCGCATCTTCTCGCCGCAGCCCATCCATTATCGGGAAGCCATCGTCATCGCGGTGCTCGGCCTGGCCGTGAACGTCGTCTGCGCGCTCATCCTCGGCAAGGCCCACCACCACGACCACCATGGCCACCATGGGCACCATGGGCACGATCACCATCACCATCACCACCCTCACGCCGGCGAGGCGCATGGCGAGCATCACCACGACCTGAACCTCAAGGCGGCCTATGTGCACGTGGTCGCCGATGCGGCGACCTCGCTGCTCGCCGTCGCCGCCCTGGCGGGCGGCTGGCTGCTTGGCTGGACCTGGCTCGACCCGTTCATGGGCATCGTCGGCGCGGTCCTGGTCGCCGTATGGGCAAGGAAGCTGATCGTCGAGACCGGCAAGGTATTGCTGGACCGCGAAATGGACGCCCCGGTGGTCGAGGAAATCCGCGAAGTGGTGGAAGGCGACGCTTGCACCCGGATCGCGGACCTGCACGTCTGGCGCGTCGGCCGGCAGTCGTATTCCTGCGCCCTGAGCGTCGTGACGCGCGACCCCGACCTCACGGCCACGCAGCTGCGCCAGCGGCTGTCGGTGCACGAGGAAATCGTGCACTCGACGATCGAGATCCATCACCGGCAGATCGGGCGCTAGCGCAGGCCGCGCGCCAGCTTTCCCAGCAGCGCGCGCAACAGGACGCCGCCCATCGCCAGCGGCCGGCGCCGGTCCTGGCCGCGGCGCGCCATGCGTTGCGGCAGGAAGAAGCGCCCGAACACCGTGAGCCCGTTGGCACGCACCACCCAGAAACATCCTCCCGCATGGGTCGACTCGAAACCCTGGTCGCTGCGCAACAGGCAGAGCGCGGTGCCCGAACACATCGCCAGGTGCGCAGGCGCGTCGCGTGCAAGGGTGCGCAGGCCATGCCGGTATGACAACTCCACGATCTGGCGCAGGTCAGGCAGGTGCAGCACCAGGGGACGCAGCAGGCGCAGCATTTCCAGGAGGCGCGGCAGGCCATGCAGGGCGCCGCCCACGCGCAGGCGGTACTTCAGGAAGGCATTCTTCAGCTCCGCCAGCGGCGCCTGCGGCGGACGCGGCAGCGGCGCCGGACTGGCGCTCCAGCAGTGCATCCAGTGCGCCAGCGCCTGCTCGCCCTGGCTGGCCAGGCTGGCGGCGCTGTCGCGTTCGAGGTCGATCTGCGCGCCCGGCTGCAAAAAGCGCAGGACGCCGCGCCAGGCGTCCAGGCGCGGTGCCTCCGCCACCGCGGCCGGACTGCGGCGTCCTTCATTCAGCCAGCCGTTGTCGGCGCGGCCGAAGCGGGCGAACGAGGCGATCGGCACGATCAGGCGCGGATCGAATACCTCGGCCTGGACTGCCAGCCTGTCGATGCCGCGCGCGGCTGCGCTTTCGCGCGGCAGCGGCTGGTCGGGGTTGCCGCACCAGTCCATCGGGGCAAAGCCGGTCAGGAGCAGGTCGATGCGCGGCGCCGCGCGCACCAGGCGCTCATGGGCGGCGCTGCATGCGGCGCGCCCGGCCAGCGCCCGCTCTCCCGTACACAGGATGCTGCGCCGCCCGCACCGGAGCAGGAAATACGCCTCCCCGGCGCCGGAGAACGCCGTGATGCGCAGGTCGCCCGCCAGCGCCACCGGCTGCCCGTCCGCGCATTCGGCCACGGCCAGCCGGTGGCGGCGCAGCTCCTCGACCAGCGCCCAGTCGCGCCCCTGCCGGTAGAGAAAGGTGGCGATGCCGCGGAACTCGGAGCGGAAACGGCGCAGGAAGGCCGTGGGCAGGCGGTCCGGCCGGGCGCTGGAGCACCAGACGAATACCGGCAGGCCGCACCCGTTCAGCTCCGCGATCAGCGCGGCGCTGCTGGTCGATTCGTCGAGCAGGCGCCAGGCGTCGTCGTGCGCGCTGCCCTCGATCCAGGGATCGGCCAGCAGCAGCGCATGCCCGGTGCGCACCATGAAACATGCATGGTTGAGGAAGGTGAAGATCGGCGCCGCCATGGTGGACCTCGTCAGTCAGCCATCCTCCAGCGTAGCCGCGCGCCGCCGGGCGCCCATGATCCGCCACAATCGGGGCGCGCAGGTCCCGCCAGGCTTCGCCAAATGACGGAAAACCCCTACAATAAGGTTGATGTAAGGAATCACTTATTAACGGACTCAACATGCCTGTGGAATCATTCCTGTTTGCGCCCCCGGCCACCCTCGGCGCCGCCCTGGTCGCCGCCCTGTTCGGACTGCTCGTCGGCAGCTTCCTGAACGTGGTCATCTACCGGATCCCGAAGATGATGCAGCTCGAGTCCGACAACTACGTGGCGCAGGAAAGCGGCAGGGAGCCGCCCCACACCGGACGCTTCAACCTGATGGTGCCGAGGTCGGCCTGCCCGCACTGCGGCCACCAGATCACGGCCATGGAGAATATCCCGGTCATCAGCTGGCTGGTCCTGCGCGGCAAGTGCCGCTCCTGCAAGGCGCCGATCCCGGTGCGCTATCCGGCCGTCGAGCTGTTCACCGCCATCGTCGCGGGCCTGCTGGTCTGGACCTTCGGCAGCGGCGTCATGGGCCTGGCGACCCTGCTGTTCGCCTTCCTGCTGATCGCGATGACCTTCATCGACTTCGACACCCAGCTGCTGCCGGACGACCTGACCTATCCGCTGCTGTGGGCCGGCCTGCTGGTCAACCTGAACGGCACCTTCGTGCCGCTGCAGGACGCCGTGATCGGCGCCGCCGCCGGCTACCTGGTGCTGTGGGCGGTCTACTGGCTGTTCAAGCTCGTCACCGGCAAGGAAGGCATGGGCTACGGCGACTTCAAGCTGCTGGCGGCCCTCGGCGCCTGGCTGGGCTGGGCGATGCTGCCGACCGTGATCCTGCTGTCCTCGGTGGTCGGCGCGATCGTCGGCATCAGCCTGATCGTGTTCGCCAAACGCGGCCGCGACAAGCCGATTCCCTTCGGTCCCTACCTGGCCGCGGCCGGACTGATCGCCCTGGTCTGGGGCGAGCAGCTGGGCCGCTTCACCCAGAACCTGCTGGCCGCCTGACATGGCGACCCGGCCGCAACTGGCATTCTCCATCGGCCTCACCGGCGGCATCGGCTGCGGCAAGAGCACCGTGGCCGACATGTTCGCCGCACTGGGCGCCTCGATCGTCGACACCGACCTGATCGCGCACTCCCTCACCGCGCCGCACGGCGCCGCGATGCCGGCCCTGCTGGCCGAATTCGGCGCCGATTTCGCCACCCCCGACGGGGCGCTCGACCGCGCGAAGATGCGCGCCCTGGTGTTCTCCGACGCCGGCGCGCGCGCCCGGCTGGAAGCCATCCTGCACCCGCGCATCCGCGACGCCACCGCCGCCGCCGCGGCGATCGCCACCGGACCCTACGTGATCTTCGTGGTGCCCCTCCTGATTGAATCGGGAACGTGGCGCGAGCGGGTCAGCCGCGTGCTGGCCATCGACTGCTCCGAGGAGACCCAGGTGGCGCGCGTCATGACCCGCAGCGCCCTGGCGGCCGACCAGGTGCGCGCCATCATGGCGACCCAGGTGACGCGCGCGCAAAGGCTGGCGGCGGCCGACGACGTGATCGTCAACGACGATGGGCTGGAGGCGCTGCGGCCCCAGGTCGAGCGCCTTCACGCCCTATATATTGCCAAAGCGACAGATCGTGACAAACAAGAGTGATGCAGCGTTTGTAATTTTGCGCAGCATGGTTCAGAATCACGGAGTTGCTCCCCAGCCTACATTCAGAGGAATGTCATTTTGATCGTCTACGAATATCCTTTCAACGAGCGGATTCGCACGTTGTTGCGGCTGGAGGACCTGTACGAGAAATTCAAGTTCTTTGTTCATCAGGAACACCCGATGCAGCACCACGTGGCCCTGGCCACGATCTTCGACATGCTCGAAGTGGCTGGCCGCGCCGACCTGAAATCGGACCTGCTGCAGGAACTCGAGCGCCAGAAGCAGAGCCTGCTGGCCTATCGCAGCAACCCGGCGGTCGCCGCCGAGATGCTCGACGCCGTGCTGGGCGAACTGGACCAGGTCAGCAGCGCCCTGGTGGCGAGCCAGGGCAAGACCGGCCAGAACGTGCGCGACAACGAATGGCTGATGAGCATCCGCGGCCGCACCATCATCCCGGGCGGCGCCTGCGAATTCGATCTTCCCTCATACTATGCCTGGCAGCGGCGTCCGGCCGAACAGCGCCATGCCGACATCATGACCTGGTTCGCGCCGCTGGCGCCGCTGTTCGATGCGCTGTCGCTGGTGCTGCGCCTGCTGCGCGACTCCGGCGGTCCGGTCAAGATGATCGCCGTCTCGGGCAGCTACCAGCAGATGTTGCAGGGCAAGGTATACCAGATGCTGCGCCTCACCCTCGACGACTCGCAGGGCGTGATCCCAGAGATTTCGGCCAACAAGTACATGCTGTGGGTACGCTTCACCACCCAGGGCGGCGACCTGAAGCCGAAGCCCCTGGAAGTCGACGTGCCCTTCGACCTGACCCTGTGTAATTTTTAATTTTTTATATTAATTGTCGATGACTGTCGTTTCCTGTCCCACCTGCGGCAAGAAGGTCGAATGGACCGCGGAAAACAAATTCCGCCCGTTCTGCTCCGAGCGCTGCAAGCAGATCGACCTGGGCGCCTGGGCCGAAGAGAAGTACACGATCCCCGGCGGCCCACCGACCGATCCGCAAGACGTCCCGCCTTCCGGGCAATGACGCCCTGATGCGCGCGGGTCCTTCCTTTACCGCGCGCCTGGCGCTGCGGGCGATCCGCCTGTACCAGCGCCACCTATCCCCCCGCAAGGGTTTTTCCTGCGCCTACCGGGCCGCCACCGGCGCTGACGGCTGCTCGGCCTTCGGCCATCGCGCCATCGCGCGCAACGGGATCGCGCTTGGCCTGCCGCTGCTGCGCCGGCGCCTGCGGCGCTGCGGCGAGACCCACCGCGCGCTGGCGGCGGCGCGCAATCCGGTCCTGTATCGCCAGCGCGGCGAATGCGACCTCCTGCCCTGCGACGGCGGATGCGGCGGCTCCCCGCGCGCCCGCAACTGCCTGTGCGACCTCGGATGCAATGCCGCCGGCGAATACGCCTGCAACAAGCTGGACCGCTGGCTGACGCGCTGGCTGCGCGGCTGGGGCGAAGCGCGCGAACGCGAGCGCGAACGGCGGGGCGGCGCGGGGCCGGGGCGCTCCTAGGCCGGCGGCGGCTGGACGCCCGACGCGCTACACTGTTCCCGAGTCCTCATCTGCGAAAGGAAGGCCATGCCCCTCGTCACCCTCACCGTCCGCAAACCCAAGACCGAGGCCTTCAAGACGGCCGTGCTCGACGCTGTCCACCATGCGCTGGTGGCGGTCGGCGTGCCGCCCACCGACAAATTCCAGCGCGTGCTGGAACTCGACGCCGCCGATTTCCGCTTCGACGCGGACTATCCCGACCTGCATGCGCCGCGCAACGGGGACTTCGTGCTGGTCGAGGTGCTGTGGTCGGTCGGACGCAGCGTCAAGGTGAAGAAGAAATTCCTCGACGAGATGATGGCGAAGCTGCGCGGCGCGGGGCTGGATCCCGAGAACGTGATGCTGGTCTTCAAGGAGACCAGCTGGGAGAACTGGTCGTTCGGCGGCGGGCGGCTGCTGCATACCTAGGCTTGTAGGGTGGGCGGGTTTCCCGCCCACGCGTTCAAATCACAGGCGCGTCGTGGCAACGCATTCTGTAGTTGGACGCGTGGGCGGCATAGCCGCCCACGCTACTGCTTTAACTGGGCTGCGCGTAGCGCACCCGGTCGAGCCATTCGAGCAGCGGGATGGTGGCCGGCAGCAGCGGGCTCACGCCGAACGCGCCCTGCCACGCGAAGGCCTGGCCTTCCAGGCTTTGCGGTTCGCCGCGCCATGCGCGGCAGATATAGAAGTACAGGCGCACGTGGGCGTGCTCGTACACGTGCTCGACGCAGCACCAGGGCTCGCCGCTGAGGACCTCGATGCCGAGCTCCTCCACGAACTCGCGCTGCAGCGCCACGAAGATGTCCTCGCCCGGCTCGACCTTCCCGCCCGGGAATTCCCAGTAGCCGGCATAGGGCTTGCCCGCGGGGCGCTGGCCGAGCAGCACGTCGCCGTCGGGACGCATCAGGATGCCGACCGCGACGTCGATGGGCCGGGCCGCGTCCGGCCGGATGTGGATCGCTTCAGGCATGCGTTTCACCGTCCGGCAGCCTGCCGGCATAGTCCTTCGCGAACTGCCAGGCCACCCGGCCCGAGCGCGAGCCGCGCTGCAGCGCCCATTGCAGGGCCTCGGTGCGCGCGGCCAGGGCCTGCTCGGGGGTGCAGCCGAAGCTGGCCAGCCAGTGGCCGACGATCTCGAGGTAGTCGTCCTGGCGGAACGGGTAGAACGACAGCCACAGGCCGAAGCGCTCCGACAGCGAGATCTTTTCCTCGACCGTCTCGCCCGGGTGCAGGTCGCCGTCCTCGCCATGGCGGTAGCTGGCGTTGTCCGACATTTTCTCGGGCATCAGGTGGCGCCGGTTCGAGGTGGCGTAGATCAGCACGTTGTCCGACTGCGCCGTGATGCTGCCGTCGAGCGCCACCTTGAGCGCCTTGTAGCCCGCCTCCCCTTCCTCGAACGACAGGTCGTCGCAGAAGATCACGAAGCGCTCGGGCCGGCCGGCCACCAGGTCGACGATGTCGGGCAGGTCGGACAGGTCCTCCTTGTCGACTTCGATCAGGCGCAGGCCCTGGTCGGCAAAGCCGTTCAGGCAAGCCTTGATCAGGGACGACTTGCCGGTGCCGCGCGCGCCGGTCAGCAGCACGTTGTTGGCCGGGCGGCGCGCCACGAACTGGCGCGTGTTCTGCTCGATCTGGCGCTTTTGCAGCTCGACGTGGTGCAGGTCGTCGAAGCGGATGGTCGAGGCGTGCAGCACCGGCTGCAGGTACTTGCCCCCGCCGCTCGGGCGCTTGCGCCAGCGGAAGGCGAAGCTGCGCTTCCAGTCGGGCTCGCGCGGCGTCGGCGGCGGCAGCATCCCCTCCACCCGCGCCAGCAGGGCTTCGGCGCGGTGCAGGAACTGTTCCAGTTGCGTCATCGGTCAGGAACGGTAGTCGGCGTTGATCGACACGTAGTCGTGCGACAGGTCGCAGGTCCAGACCGTGGCGGCGGCCTCGCCGCGCGCCAGGGTGACGCGCACCGTGATCTCGGACTGCTTCATCACGCGCTGGCCGTCTTCTTCCTTGTAGTCCGGATTGCGGCCGCCGCTCTTGGCGACCCAGACGTCGTCCAGGTACAGGTCGAGCTTGGTGACATCGAGGTCGTCCACGCCGGCGTAGCCGACCGCCGCCAGGATGCGGCCCAGGTTCGGGTCGGAAGCGAAGAAGGCGGTCTTGACCAGCGGCGAGTGCGCGATCGCGTAGGCGATCTTGCGGCATTCGGCCAGGTCGCGGCCCTGCTCCACGGTGATGGTCATGAACTTGGTCGCGCCTTCGCCGTCGCGGATGATCTGCTGCGCCAGGTTGCGCGAGATCTCGGTCACGGCTTCCTTCAGGGCTTCGTAGTCGGCGCCGCTGGCGGCGTCGATCTGCAGGCTGCCGGCGCCGGTGGCGATCAGCATGAAGGAATCGTTGGTCGAGGTGTCGCCGTCGATGGTGATGCTGTTGAACGAGTGGTCGGCGGCGTGCTTCACGAGTTCGTCCAGCACCGGCTGGGCCACCCTGGCGTCGAATGCCACGTAGCCGAGCATGGTCGCCATGTTCGGCTTGATCATGCCGGCGCCCTTGCTGATGCCGGTCAGGGTGACCGTGTGGCCGCCGATGGTGACGCTGCGCGAGGCCGCCTTCGGCTGGGTGTCGGTGGTCATGATCGCCTCGGCGGCGTTGAACCAGTTGTCCGCCTTCAGGTTGGCGACCGCGGCCGGCAGGCCGGCGACGATCTTCTGGAGCGGCAGCGGCTCGAGGATCACGCCGGTGGAAAACGGCAGCACCTGCTGCGCGTCGAGGCCGAGCAGGCGCGCCACTTCGGCGCAGGTGGCCTGGGCGTTGGCCAGGCCCGGCTCGCCGGTGCCCGCGTTGGCGTTGCCGGTATTGATCACCAGCGCGCGGATCGGCGCGCCGCCGCCCTTGGCCGCCTCGAGGTTGGCCTTGCTGACCTGGACCGGCGCGGCGCAGAAGCGGTTCAGCGTGAACACGCCCGACACCGTGGCGCCTTCGGCCAGCTTCATGACCAGCAGGTCCTTGCGGTTGGGCTTCTTGATGCCGGCTTCTGCGAAGCCGATGTCAATGCCGTTCACGGGTTTCAGGTCGGCTGCGACGGGCAGGGGGGAATTGACGGCCATGGCGATCTCGTTGGAAAAATGTTCGAATCCGCTATTGTACCGCCAGCCGCCGCCGATGCGAGCCGCATTGGCGGCGCGCCGGTCAGCGCGCCGCGCCGGCGTGGCGCCGCCTGCGCATCATGGCCATCGCCAGCGCTCCCAGGGAGAGCGTGGCCAGCGTGCCGGGCTCCGGCGCCTGGCCGACCAGGTCCAGTTCGTTGTCGTCGAAGAAGGCATCCAGGTCGCGGCCGAAATGGCGCACGAAGTGCATGGTGTAGTCGACCGAGAACGCGCTCAGGGGCACATCGAAGAAGCCCTCGTACTGCTTCCACACGCCGCGATGGGCGTCGATGACGCTGGTGAGCGCAGTGCCGATCACGCTGCCGTCACTGGCGCGGTAGGTCAGCGAGACATAGCCGTTGTCGCTCGGCTTGCCCTGGTTTAGGCCCTGCTCCCAGAACGACACGCGCAGCTGGCGGGCGCTGCCGGCCCCCGCCAGGGCCACGTTCTGGGTCAGCGTCCCGAACGCGCCGCGATGTCCGAGGAACATGAAGTCGCCGCTGTGCGGATCGATGCCGGGATCGAAGCTGCCATCGTCGATCCTCGGGTTCGACTCGCCGCCGATCGTCCAGCCCGCCAGCGTCCCTGTTTCGGCTCCTCCATTGATCAGCAGGGAGGCCTGGCAGGTGGTGGCAACACACAGCGACGCGGCAAGGAGCGCGAGTTTCGAACGCATGGGAACTCCGGAAAGAAAAGATGACAGTGGCAAAGGGCGCGACAGTAGCAGTTTTTCAATGCCGGGGCAATTCCGGCTGTGTTAAAAATGAAACACCCACACCCGCTGCCGCCCCTCTGCACCCGGCATCCGGACCTTGTCGATACCAATTGTTACCCATGGTTTCTTGACATTTTTTTATCCTCACCTAACGTGAAGGTATCGCCTTCCGCGAGGTGCATCATCATGGTCACTCCACAGGAAATTGAAACAGCCCTGGGCGAACACCAGTTCTGCCTGTTCTACCAGCCGAAGTTCTCGCTGCGGCACCCCGGCGTCGAAGGCTGCGAAGCCCTGTTGCGCTGGCGGCATCCCGATGGCTCGATGGTGCCGCCTGGCGCCTTCATCGGCGTCGCCGAACGCGCCGGGCTGCTCCCGAAGATCACCTCGCACATCGTGCCGCTGCTGTTCAACGACATGGAGACCCTGGGCAAGACGCCCTACTGCCCGGTCTCCTTCAATGCGACGGCCAGCGACTTCCGCGACGACCACCTGGTCGGCATGATCCTCGACGAGATCGGCGCCACCGGCGTCAAGCCGGAGCAGCTGGAAGTCGAGATCACCGAGAACGAGGCGCTGCAAAGCGGCAAGCAGGTCCAGGAAAACGTCCAGCACCTGCGCGACGCCGGCCTGGGGCTGGCGATGGACGATTTCGGCACCGGCTACTCCTCGGTCGACACCCTCTCCCGCTGGCCGTTCTCGACCATCAAGATCGACCAGGGCCTGATCGGGCGCATGCTGGAATCCGAGAAGAGCGCCCATATCGTGCGCTCGGCGATCCGGCTGGCGCACGAACTCGACATCGACCTGGTGGCCGAGGGCGTCGAGAAGGAGGCGCAATACCACTTCCTGCTCGAGGCGGGCGCTTCCAAGGTGCAGGGCTACCTGATCAGCCGCCCGCTGGGGCTGCAGGACCTGATGGGACAGAGCCAGTTCACCGGCTGCCCGGTGTCGATGGCGGTCGGCACCATCCACATGGCGATCATGGACCATATCCAGTGGCGCAAGCGGATGGTGAGCTTCGCGGTGCGTTCCGCGATGCTGCCGCCGGATGCGCCGTCGCGCATGCTGGCCGACCACCCGATCCTGTCCAGCAGCAAGTGCGCGATCGGCCGCTGGTACCGCGGCGACGGCCAGGCGCTGGCCTACCTGCCCGATTTCCAGCGCTCGGACGGCGCCCACGAACGCCTGCATGCGATCGGCGCCATCATCGTCGACCGGGTGCGCAATGGCGCCGACCTGTCCGCCGTCATGGTGCTGCTGGACGAACTCCAGCTGGCCTCGATCGACATGCTGGGCAGCCTGATGAAGCTCGAGAACCATGCGCTGATCGCGATCTACGGTCCCAAGTGCATGACGCCGGTGCAGTGATGCGCGTCCAGGCGTAAAAAAAACGGCCGGATCGCTCCGGCCGTTTTCCTGGCTGTGCAGAAGGCTTACGCCAGCTTGCCGTGGCACTGCTTGAACTTCTTGCCGCTGCCGCAAGGGCAAGGATCGTTGCGGCCGACCTTCATGCCCATGTAGGTGTTGTGGTCCTCGGCGGCCACCGGCGCGGCGCCGCCCGACACCGGATTCGGATTGAGCAGCTCTTCCGGCGCGGCCGACGGGTTGAAGTCGGCGTGCTGGTAGTTGATGTTTTCCAGGTGGGTCGCCTGGGCCGCCATGGCGGCTTCGGCCGCCTCGACTTCCTCGCGGGTCTGGATGCGCACGGTCATCACGGTGCGGATCACTTCGTTCTTGATCATGTCCAGCATGTTGCCGAACAGTTCGAACGCTTCGCGCTTGTACTCCTGCTTCGGGTTCTTCTGCGCATAGCCGCGCAGGTGGATGCCCTGGCGCAGGTGGTCGAGCGCCGCGAGGTGCTCGCGCCAGTGGGTGTCCACGCTCTGCAGCATGACGTTGCGCTCGAAGCCGCCGAACGATTCCTTGCCGACGATGCCAACCTTCGCCTCGTAGGAGGCCTCGGCCGCGGCCAGCACGCGCTCCAGGAGGTCGTCGTCGTTCAGGTTCGGCTCGTCCTGCAGCATCTGCTGCAGCGGCACCTCCAGGCTCCATTCGGACGCCAGGGTCGATTCCAGCGCCTTGATGTCCCACTGTTCCTCCACCGACTCGGCCGGCACATGGGTGCGCACCACGTCGGTGAACACGCCGCTGCGCAGCGAGGCGATCATCTCGGAGATGTCGACCGACTCCAGCAGTTCGTTACGCTGGGTGTAGATCACCTTGCGCTGGTCGTTGGCGACGTCGTCGTACTCGAGCAGCTGCTTGCGGATGTCGAAGTTGCGGGCCTCGACCTTGCGCTGCGCCGATTCGATCGAGCGGGACACGATGCCGGCCTCGATCGGTTCGCCTTCCGGCATCTTCAGGCGGTCCATGATCGCGCGCACGCGGTCGCCGGCGAAGATGCGCAGCAGCGGATCGTCCAGGCACAGGTAGAAGCGCGAGGAACCCGGGTCGCCCTGGCGGCCCGAACGGCCGCGCAGCTGGTTGTCGACCCGGCGCGATTCGTGGCGCTCGGTGCCGATGATGTGCAGGCCGCCGGCCCCGACCACGTGGTCGTGCAGCGACTGCCATTCGTCGTGCAGCTTCCGGGACTGGGCCGCCTTGTCGGCGTCGGCCAGGTTGGCATCGGCTTCGATGATCTGGATCTGCTTCTCGACGTTACCGCCCAGCACGATGTCGGTACCACGGCCCGCCATGTTGGTGGCGATGGTGATCATCTTCGGACGGCCGGCCTGGGCGATGATCTCCGCTTCGCGGGCGTGCTGCTTGGCGTTCAGCACGTTGTGCGGCAGGTCGGCCTTGGTCAGGATACCCGACAGCAGTTCCGAGTTCTCGATCGAGGTGGTGCCGACCAGTACCGGCTGGCCGCGTTCGTAGCAGTCGCGGATGTCGGTGAGCATCGCGTTGTACTTCTCTTCCGAGGTCTTGTAGACCTGGTCCTGGCGGTCCTTGCGCTGCGACGGACGGTTCGGCGGCACCACGACGGTTTCCAGGCCGTAGATCTCCTGGAATTCGTAGGCTTCGGTGTCGGCCGTACCGGTCATGCCGGCCAGCTTTGCGTACATGCGGAAGTAGTTCTGGAAGGTGATCGAGGCCAGGGTCTGGTTCTCGTTCTGGATGCGCACGCCTTCCTTGGACTCGACCGCCTGGTGCAGGCCGTCGGACCAGCGGCGGCCCGTCATCAGGCGGCCGGTGAATTCGTCGACGATCACCACCTCGTTGTTCTGCACCACGTAGTGCTGGTCCTTGTGGTACAGGACGTGGGCGCGCAGCGCCGCATACAGGTGGTGGATCAGGGTGATGTTGGCGGCGTCGTACAGCGAGGCGCCTTCCGGCAGCAGGCCCATCTGGGTCAGGATGCCTTCGGCCTTCTCGTGGCCGGCCTCGGTCAGCAGCACGGTGTGCGCCTTCTCGTCCTTGATGTAGTCGCCCGGGACTTCGATCTTGCCCTTGCCGTCCGGGGTCTCCTCGCCGATCTGCAGGGTCAGCTGCGGCGGGACCGCGTTCAGGCGCTGGTACAGGTCGGTGTGGTTCTCGGCCTGGCCGGAAATGATCAGCGGGGTACGCGCTTCGTCGATCAGGATCGAGTCGACCTCGTCGACCACGGCGAAGTTCAGGCTGCGCTGCACGCGTTCGCGCGCCTCGTACACCATGTTGTCGCGCAGGTAGTCGAAACCGAATTCGTTGTTGGTGCCGTAGGTGATGTCGGAGGCGTAGGCCTTCTGCTTGCTGTCGTGATCGAGCTGGGACAGGTTCACGCCCGTGCTCAGGCCGAGCCAGCCGTACAGGCGGCCCATGGACTCGGCGTCGCGCTGGGCCAGGTAATCGTTGACGGTAATGACGTGCACGCCCTTGCCGGACAGGCCGTTCAGGTAGACCGGCAGGGTTGCCATCAGGGTCTTGCCCTCGCCCGTGCCCATCTCGGCGATCTTGCCCTGGTGCAGGACCATGCCGCCGATCAGCTGCACATCGAAGTGGCGCATCTTCAGCACGCGCTTGGCGGCTTCGCGGCAGACGGCGAACGCTTCCGGCAGGATGTCATCCAGGGTTTCGCCCTTGGCCAGGCGGTCCTTGAACTCAGGCGTCTTGCCCTGGAGTTCAGCGTCGGACAGCGTCTCCATCTGCGGCTCGAGCGCGTTGATCTGACGCACGGTTTTTTGATATTGCTTGAGCAGTCGCTGATTACGGCTGCCGAAAATCTGGGTCAGGAATGACATGCTGTGTTCTAGAAAAATACGCCGCAAAAAAGAGCCCGGATGATATCAGATAGATAAGCACCGAAGACCGCCTATGGCAAAAAGCTACTGATTTTATCATGCGTTCTGGCCACACTTGGGGTCAAGGGAACGGAACACAAGAGTCTTGCACTACGGAATGTTATCAAATCGCACCCGTTGCCAGGCAAGCATTGCAAACCATGTGTGCTGTGGTATGTTGCGGGTCATGCAGTCCTCTACCCCCAAACGTCCCTTCCACATCTTCGGGACCAAGTCGCGGCAGACCTCCTTCGTCGCCACGGACTTCCTGCGCACCAACGACCGGATGGCCGGCCTGCTGCCGGCCGCGACCCGCATGGCGCGCCTGCAATCGGACTGCGCGGCGGCGCTGCCGTCGATGTTCAGCAATTGCGATGTCTTGTCGTTCCAGGAGGGCGCCCTGGTGCTGGCCGTGCCGAGTTCGGCGCTGGCGGCCAGGCTGAAGCAGATGCTGCCGAAGCTGCAGATCACCTTGCAGGGGCGCGGCTGGCAGGTGGAATCGATCCGCCTGAAGGTCCAGGTGACGCGCGCGCTGCCGGACAAGCCGGAAATACGCACCCTGGAACTGCCGCCGGTGGCGGTGCAGGCGTTCGAGGAACTGGCCGGGTCGCTGGAGGAAACGGCGCAGAACAGGGATCTGGTGGCGGCGCTCAGGGCCCTGGCGGCCAAGAGAAGGTAAGCGGCCTGCTGGCTGAACCCGGATCCGCGCAGCCTGCGGAACCGGCCATCAGCTCAGCGCCCACTCCCGCGCCACCTGCCCCGAATACGACAGCGGCGCGTTATCCGCCGAATCGAAGGTGACGATCTCGTACGCATCCGGCTGCGCCAGCAGCGCGCGCAGCAGGTCGTTGTTCAGTGCATGCCCCGACTTGTGCGCCGTGTAGCCGGCCAGCAGCGGGTGCCCCACCAGGTACAGGTCGCCGATCGCATCGAGGATCTTGTGGCGCACGAATTCGTCCTCGTAGCGCAGGCCGTCCGCATTCAGGATGCGGTACTCGTCCATCACGATCGCGTTCTCGAGCGAGCCGCCGCGCGCCAGGCCCATGCCGCGCAGGCTTTCGACGTCCTGCATGAAGCCGAAGGTGCGCGCACGCGCCACGTCGCGCACGTAGTTGATGGCGCCGAAGTCGACGGTGGCGCGCTGCATGGTGCCGTCCACCGCCGGGTGGTTGAATTCGATGAAGAAGTCGAGCTTGAAGCCGTCGTAGGGCGACAGGCGCGCCCACTTCTCGGCCGCGCCGGTGCCCTGGCGTACTTCGACGTCCTTCAGCACGCGGATGAACTTGCGCGGCGCCGGCTGCTCTTCCACGCCGGCCTGCTGCAGCAGGAACACGAACGAGGAGGCCGAGCCGTCCATGATCGGGATTTCCTCGGCCGTCACGTCGACCACCAGGTTGTCGATGCCCAGGCCCGCGCAGGCGGACATGATGTGCTCGACGGTGGAGACGCGCGCCTGCTCCTTGATCAGGACCGAGGCCATGCGGGTATCGCCCACGACCTCGGCGCTGCTCGGGATGGCGACGATCGGATCCATGTCGACGCGGCGGAACACGATGCCCGTGTCGGGCGCGGCCGGCCGCAGGGTCAGCTCGACCTTGCGCCCCGAGTGCAGCCCGACACCGGTGGTGCGGACCAGTTCTTTGATGGTTCGTTGTTTCAGCATCAGCCGATTATAGCCCAGCGCCTGTATTGGCGCTGAGGCCCTCCCCGCCCGGTGGCGAGCACGCCACGAGTTGGCGGACTACTAACCATGTGACGTTCGGGGTCAGGTCTGTCATTCGGACATGGACGCACAACCCTTGCGAAATCCCAGAACGGCTTTAAGCATGCCAAGAATTTTTTCCTCTTTCCGACGTTCGCCGTAATGCGCGGATTTCGGTGGCAGATACGAACCGAGCATTGACGAGTTTGGAATAAACGAACCAGCATTTTGAGATAGAGCAAAGGTGCTCGCTCGGTGTCCGAATGTCAGACCTGACCCTGAATGCCGCTAAGGGTGCTCGGATTCGACGTGCTCTTTCTCGTGACGGATCAGGTACAGGCCGCTGCCGATGATGATCGCCGCGCCCAGCAGGGTGAAGCCGTCGGGCAGCGCGCGCCACAGCAGCCAGTCCAGGCCCACGCCCCAGGCCAGCGCCGAATACTCGAACGGCGCCACGCTCGAGGCCTCGCCCTTGGTGAAGGCTTCGGTGATCGCCAGCTGGCCGATGAAGCCGCTCAGCGCCAGCCCGCACAGCAGCGGCAGGTCGGCCATGCCCATGGCCACCCAGTTCGGGGCCGCCATGGCGCTGGCGCCGATCGCCATCATCAGCATCAGCCAGAACACCAGGTGCTCGCTGCGGTCGGTGCGCGCCAGGATGCGCGCCGTGATCGCCGACACCGCATAGCAGGCGGCCGAAGCGAGGATCGCCAGCCCGCCGATGGTGAGGAAGCCGGCGCCGCTTGGCCGCAGCACCACCAGCACGCCGCACAGGCCGACGCCGATCGCGGTCCAGCGCGCCGGGTTGACGCGCTCCTTCAGGAACAGCACCGACATGGCCGTGATCAGGGCCGGCGCGATGAAGAAGATCGAATAGGCTTCGGCCAGGGTCAGCTTCTTCAGGCCGAAGGCGAAGGTGGCCAGCATCAGGATGCCGAGCACGGCGCGCAGCACCTGCATCGACCAGCGCACCTGGAAGATGCCCTTGAAGGCGCCGCGCCAGGCGACATAGGCCGCCACCAGCGGCAGGGAGCTGAGCGAGCGCAGCGCCGCCACCTGGATCGCCGGGTAGCGGGCGGACAGCAGCTTCATCGCCGTGTCCATCAGGGCGAACATGAAGACCGCGACCAGCATCGCGTAGATGCTGTGCATGTTCCTGCCCGAGGTCTTCACAGGCGTTTTTCCATGAACAGGCTGAGGGGGTCAGGCTGGTAATCGCCGAAGGGGTCGCAGCGGGTGAAGCCGAAGCGCCCGTACAGGGCGATCGCTTCCGGCTGGTGGATCCCGGTTTCCAGCTTCAGTGCGTGCAGGCCGGACATCCGCGCAAACATCGCCAGGTGCTCCAGCAGCTTGCGCCCGGCGCCCTGGCCGCGCCGCGCCTCGTCCACCATCATGCGCTTGATCTCGCCGTAGCCGCCGCGGTTGACCAGGGCCGCGCAGCCGACCGCGCTGCCGTCGACGTCGCGCGCCACCAGGAACAGCACGTCGCCGCCGAGGAGCGACGCGATGTCCATCAGGTGGTTGCTCTCGGCCGGATAGAGCGCGGCGCAGTAGGCGTCGAGCTTGTCCAGCATGGCCCGGATCTCGGGCTGGTCCGGGGTTTCGGTATTGATGATCATGTCAGTAAAAAACGGCGCCGCAGCGCCGTTGGCAGGGACGCGGGGTGGATCAGCCCAGCTGGGCCAGCATCTTCTCGGCGCTCGAGACGTCGAAGCCGGCGGCTTCCACGTTCAGCTGCTTGACGACGCCGTCTTCGACCAGCATCGAGTAGCGCTTCGAGCGGGTGCCCATGCCGTGCTTGGAAAAGTCGGCGTCCAGGCCCAGCGCCTTGCTGTAGGCGGCGTTACCGTCGGCCATCATGCGCACGGTGCCGGTGGCTTTCTGGTCGCGGCCCCAGGCGCCCATCACGAAGGCGTCGTTGACGGAAATGCACCAGATCTCGTCGACACCCTTGGCCTTGAGCTCCTCGGCGTTCTTGACGTAACCCGGCACGTGCTGGGCCGAGCAGGTCGGGGTGTAGGCGCCCGGCAGGCCGAAGATCACGATCTTCTTGCCCTTGACCAGGTCGGTCACCTGGAAGGTGTTCGGGCCCAGCGTGCAGCCGGCGGTTTCGGTCTCGATGAATTCTGCCAGGGTGCCTTCCGGCAGGCGGTCGCCGATCTGAATGGTCATGTGTGCTCCAGTGGATGTTTTGTGAATCCTGCCAGTATGCCTGATGCCGGGGAATCTTGCAGTAAGGGCAAAGAAATGGAGGATTGGGTCCCGACGAGACCGGATCATGGGCGCCGGCGGGGATTTATCCGCGCATGGGCTTCAATGATACTGGACTCACCAACCCCAACGGAGTCCCACCATGAGCACCCTCGTCGCAGAAGCCCCGCTCCAGACCAGCGCCACCCCGGTCCCGCCTTCCCCGCTGGCGGCCCATCCCGGCTTCCAGCGCCTGTTCCAGCCGGACGCGCTGAGCGTCGGCCTGATCCTGCCGCTCGAGACCCATCCGGGCCGCCCAGCGCCGACCATGCGCGACCATGTGCGGATGGCCCGGCGCGCCGAGGAACTGGGATTCGGCGCGCTCTGGATGCGCGACATCCCCTTCTACGATCCGCACTACGGCGACGTGGCCCAGATCTTCGAGCCGCTGGTCTACATCTCCTACCTGGCGGCGGCCACCAGCAGCATCGTGCTCGGCACCACCGGCATCGTGCTGCCGACCCGCGAGCCGCTCGTCCTGGCCAAGCAGGCCACCTCGATCGACCACCTCAGCGGCGGACGCCTGGTGCTGGGACTGTCCTCGGGCGACCGGGTCAGCGACTACCCGATGTTCGGCGTCGACTACGAGACCCGGGGCGAGCGCTATCGCGACGCCTACGCGGTGCTGCGCCAGGTGACCGAGGTCCGCTATCCGGTGTACCGCTCTCCCCGCTTCGGCGAGGCGCATGGCGTGGTCGACCTGGTGCCGCAGCCGCCGTTCGGGCGGGTGCCGGCGATCGCGGTCGGCCAGGCGCAGCAGAGCATGGAATGGCTGGCCGGGAACCTGGACGGCTATCTCGCCTTCGTTCCCGATCCGCAGCGGGTGGTGGCGCAGGGCGCGCAATGGCGCGCGCTGGTGGCCGCCGCCGCCGGCGAAGGCGTGTACAAGCCGCTCGGCGCGGGCGGCTATTTCGACCTGAGCGCCGATCCCGACACGCCCTTCGAACGCATCCCGGGCGGTTTCCGGGCCGGCCGCAACGGCCTGCTCGACTACCTGGAGCGGCTGCGCCGGGCGGGCGTGTCGCACATGGCCCTGAATCCCAAGGTCAGCCGCCAGCCCTACGACGAGATCATGGATGAACTGGCGGAGTTCGTGCTGCCGCACTTCGCGGCCGCCTGACCGCGCGGGAGGCGGCGCCCGTCAGGCCGCCTCCTCCACGCCGCGGGCGGCGCTGCGCACCCGCGGCGCCAGCAGCAGGAGCAGGACCAGCAGCGCTCCCGCGGACACCTCGACGGCGTGCGGCAGGCCGACCCGGTCGGCGGCAAAGCCGATGACCAGGGCCCCGAGGGCCGGACTGCCGCGCGCGATGAGCCCGTGCATGCTGAGCACCCGCCCGCGCAGCGCGTCCGGGGTGGTCAGCTGCACGAAGGTCTGGGTCGACACCAGGCTGCGGGTGATCCCGAAACCCATCACCACGGCGGCGGCCACGGCGAGCATGGGACTGCGCGACCAGGCCAGCACGATCGCCGCCAGCGCGCCCAGGCCCCACCACCACAGTACTCCCTGGAGCAGTTGCGCGGCCCGGCCGCGGCCCATCGTCAGGCCCGAGGTCACCGCGCCGCAGGCTGCGGCGCCGGTGAGGACGGCCAGGCCGGTGGCGTCGTCGGCGAAGCTGCCGGCGGCGATCGCCGGGATCAGTTCCATCATCGCCCTCACCATCACGCCGCCGCACAGCATCACCAGCAGGATCAGGCGCAGCGGCCGGACCCGCAGGATGTGGACGAAACCGTCCCTCATCTCGCCGAAGAAGCTGCCGCTGTGCGCGCGCTTCACGTGGGGAGCGAGCCGCAGGCGCGCCAGGATCAGCACGAAGATGGCCGTGACCACGGCATTCACGACGAAGATCCAGACCACGTCCACATACAGGATCATCGCCCCCGCCACCGCGGGTCCGAGCAGGCGGGTCAGGTTGACGTGCACCGAATTCAGGGCGACGGCCGTGCCCATGTCCTCGCGCGCCACCATCTGCTGGATCATGGCGAGCCGCGCGGGCTGGATCGCGGCGCTGAGCGCCCCCTGCGCGGTGATCAGGAGCACCAGGCCGATGAGGCCGAGGCGATCGGTGGCCAGCAGCAGCGCCGTGAGGACGGCCAGCACGGCCGACACGACCTGGGCCAGCATGTTCTGCTTGAGCCGGTCCCAGCGGTCCGCGGCGACGCCGGCAAAGGGTCCGATGGCAACCGTGGGCAGCAGGTCGCCGGCCGCCAGGATGCCGAGCCAGAAGGCCGAATGGGTCCAGTCCCAGATCAGCCAGCTGCAGGCGATGCGCTGCATCCAGGTGCCGATCAGGGACAGGCCATTCCCCGCGAGGAAGGGGCCGAACTGGGTATCGAGCAGGACCCGCAGCGGCGCCGGACGGCGCACGGCGGCGCCCGCGGCGGGCGCGCACGGCCCGCCCTCGGCCGCCTGCCGGGAGTCCTGGTCCCGCATCAGCCCAGGTCCTTCGGCAACACGTCGGCGGGAAGGTTCTGGTAGCAGACCGGACGCAGCCAGCGGCGGATGGACAGCGTACCGACCGAGGTCGCGCCGGCATTGGTGGAGGCGGGATAAGGACCGCCATGGACCATCGCTTCGCAGACCTCGACGCCGGTGGGGAAGCCGTTGGCCAGCACGCGGCCGGCCTTGCGCTCCAGGACAGGCAGCAGGCTGCGCGCGGCCTGGGTGTCGGCCTCGTCCATGTGGATGGTCGCGGTCAGCTGGCCGGACAGGGAACGGGCCAGGTCGAACATCTCCGTCAGGTTGTCCACCATGACGATCAGGCCGAGCGGACCGAAGACCTCTTCGGCCAGCGCGTGGTTGGCCAGCCAGTCCTTGGCCGTGGTGCGGAACAGATAGGGCGAGGCATTGCGCAGGCCGCAGGTCGAGGCCAGCAGCGCCTGCACTCCGCTGCCGGCGGCGATGCGCTCGCAGCCGTCGCGGTAGGCGGCCGCGATGCCGTCGGTGAGCATGAGCTGGGGCTGGACCTGCTCCAGCGCGGCGCGGGCGGCGTCGGCGAAGGCCTCGCCCTCGGAGCCGCGCAGCACCACGGCGATGCCGGGATTGGTGCAGAACTGTCCCGCGCCCATGGTGAGCGAGGCCGCCCAGCCGGCGCCGATGGCTTCTCCGCGCGCGGCCAGCGCGGCGGGCAGGATGAACATCGGGTTGACCGAGCCCAGTTCGCCGAAGAAGGGAATCGGCTCGGGACGCGCGGCGCACAGGTCGAACAGCGCGCGGCCGCCGGCCAGCGAGCCGGTGAAGCCGACGGCGCGGATCAGGGGATGCCGCACCAGCGCCTCGCCCACGTCGCGCCGCCCGCCCTGGATCAGCGAGAACACGCCGGGATGCAGCTTGCAGCGGGCGACCGCGGCGAGGATGGCTTCGGCGACGATCTCGGAGGTGCCGGGATGGGCGGAATGGCCCTTGACCACGACCGGGCAGCCTGCCGCCAGCGCCGATGCGGTATCGCCCCCGGCCACCGAGAACGCGAGCGGGAAGTTCGACGCGCCGAAGACGGCGACCGGACCGATCGGGCGCTGCATCATGCGCAGCTCGGGGCGCGGCAGCGGCTCGCGCTGCGGCAGTGCGGGATCGTGGCGGCGGTCGAGATACTCGCCGCGCCGGATATGGCTCGCGAACAGGCGCAGCTGCATCGTGGTGCGCCCCCGCTCGCCGGCCAGGCGGGCCGCGGGAAGGCCGGTTTCGCTGCTGCCGATCTCCGTGATCGCCTCGGCGCGCACCTCGATCTCCTCCGCGATGGCCTCGAGGAACACGGCGCGCTCCTCGCGCGTGCTGTAGCCGAAGGACAGGAAGGCCTCTTCGGCCGCCCGGCAAGCCTGGTCGACCAGGGCGGGCGTGCCCACCGAGAAGGAATGCGCGGGCCCATCGGCCGGCGCCGACTGGAACTGCGCTTCGGTCGCGGTGCGGATGCCGGCGATGAAGTGCAGGCCGTGGGGAAGAAAACGGGGCGGTACTGGGTTCATGGGGATGTCCTTGTTGTCGCGCACACCAGCGCGCCGCCATTCCTGCGGACGCGCGGTGGTCGAGGTGGTTCTGGCGATGCGCCAGGATGCCTGTTGGCGGGCGCATCGCATTCTGCCCGGAGAACCGTCCTCCGGTCGATTGAGTAAAACGGCCCTGGGTGTAACCGGATGGTCAAGGCGGGAGCCAATCAGGCCCCGGCCGCGGGTTCAGAACCGGTGCTGGATGCCTGCAATGACGCTGGCCTGTTTGCCGCCGGGCAGCGGACGCAGGATGGGCGAGCTGCCGCTGGCAGCCAGGTTCAGGGCGCCGCTGTTGTTCATGAAGGCAGCGGTCACGTACAGGGTCGTGCGCTTCGACACGTGGTATCTGCCACGCAGGTTCACCAGTACCGCCTTGTTGGCGGAATCGCGATACTCCAGTCCGGCCAGCAGGCCGTCGAGCGAATACTGGCCGATCGGTACGATGGCCTGTATCCATGCCATGTCGCTCTTCGGCGTCGCGATGCCCATGTTGTCGCGCCTGATCCAGCCGACGCCCAGTTTCCCGCTCTCGCGGAATTTCAGGTAAGCGCTGACGACAGCGCGGGTATCCGTCCTGTCCGGCGAGGTGAGCCCCCCGAAGGTGGCCGCCGTGCCGCCATACAGCCTTTCATAGGACGCGGCCACGCCCCAGGAGCCGCCGGTATACTTCAGGCCTGCCGACCACTCGCGGCACTGGCGCTTGTCCGACACTTCTCCCGGGCAGTTGGCGGCAGCGGTGGTGGCCGGGTTGCCGTTCACGGCGTCCCATCCCGCGCTGTAGTTCACCCCGCCGCTGAGCCGCCCCCATTTGCCGATATAGGTGATGGAATTGTCGGCTCGCGGGTTGGAGATGCGCGGATCCAGCAGTTTCAGGCCCTGGTTGCCGGTGCCGAACGGGTTGGCGTCCTCCCAGCCATAGCGCACCATGGTGTACTGCCGGCCCAGGCTCACCGTGCCGAAGGACCCGGACAGGTCGACGTGGGCCTGGCGCCCCGCGATCCGCCCGCCGATGCCGAGCATGCCGTCGTCCGGCGTGAAGCTGCCCTCGATGTTGAACGAGGCGCGCATGCCGCCGCCCAGGTCTTCGCTGCCGCGGAAGCCGAAGTGCGGCGTGATGATGCCGTTGCTGATCCGGTAGTTGGTGTCGCGCTCGTTGGTGGCGGCAAACCGGCCATGCACCGCCTCGAGGCCCTGGTCGATCATCCCGTAGAACTGGACAGCGTTGCCGCGTGCGGCCTGGGGGCCGGCCTTCTCGCCCTCCTCCTGCGACCACGCCGGCGCCGTGGCCGCGAACGATGCCGCCAGGAGAAGAATGGGCTTGATGTAGGTTGTTTTAATGTGTTTCACAGATGTCTCCATTATCATTCTATTGTCAATGCAGTGAATCGGAACAAAAAAACGGCAAAAGTCTCCCCTGCCCGCTCGCGCGAGCATTGGCACTACGATTGGTTGAGCGTCGCTGCTTCCCGGGAGCTGCTCAGCCCAGGCTGCCGGTGACGTCGTCGAACAGCTCGTCGACCGACAGGCGGCGCGGAATGATCTTCTGGTCGAGCGCCCAGTCGATCGCCAGCTGGATGCCCTTGCGGTTCGCCTCCAGGCCGATCGGCGGGAACACGGCGGGCACGCCGCCTTCGGTCGCCGCGCGGCTCTCGACGATCATGCGGTACAGTTCGCGCACGATGTCGGGGCGGTTCCTGGTCAGGTCCTGGTGCACCACGAACATGTGATTGATCGGCACCACGCCCTCGCGCGCGAACCAGTCCTTGGCGGCCGCGTGCGCGTCCGGCACCAGGGTGCGCACGCGCGGGTCCTTCGGCATGTCTTCGCCCAGCAGGGCCGCCGCCAGTTCGCCGTTCAGCATCATCTCGGGGATCGAGGAACCCTTGGGCAGGCGCTGGCAGTTGGCCGGATCGCCGTATTCGGCCAGGTGGCCGTCGCCCAGCGTCATCCAGGTCACCTTGTCGAGATCGACGCCGTATTCGTGGCGCAGGATGCCGCGGATCCAGAGCGCGGTGGTCTGGGTATAGGTGCGCACGCCGACCCGCCTGCCCTCGATGTCCTTCGGATCCAGGTGGCCGAAATCGATGTTGAAGCCGGCGCAGTGGTGCTGGAAGCGCCCCGAGATCGGGGTCGGCAGCAGCACGTAGGGCTTGCCGTAGGCTTTCGCCTGCAGGAAGGTGACGATCGCCAGCTCGCCGGCGTCGAAGGCGTTCTCGCGCACCATCGCCTTGAAGCCGTTGTGGGCCGGGGTCGGGCCGCAGAAGTCGAGATGGACCAGGTCGGACCTGACGCTGCCCTCCTTCATCGCCCTGGTGACCGGATAGGTGGCGAGGTTGGTGCGCAGCGTCGGCACTCCGGTTGTCATTGCTGTCATGTTGTTCAACTCCTGATTGGTTGAGTTCGAAGCTCGATCGCTTATCGAGAAGGTCGAATTCATGATATGTCGCCAGGGGGTCCGTAGATACTGCGAAACACCCCACATCCCCTGCAACCTTCTTATGACCGGGCGCCTTCGTTGTCTGCCGCGATAGCTGCGATCGCGGCTCGCCGCCCCCTTTCCATGCGCTGATATAAACCGTATATACCGTTTCATGCGGACCGGGGCTGCGCCTGCCGGATGGCGCAAGTATCCGCTTGAGAGGAGCGGTGAGCAGCTATACAATGCATGCAGGCATGACGCCCGAAGATCTGGTCAATCACGCAAGCTTTCATCGGATACAAGGGCCGGCAACAGCGGAAAGGTGGAACGACATGTCGGAGCTGGACTGGTACTTGCAGGTCAACCTGAAGGCGCGGCAATTGCGCCTGCTGGTCGCGATCGACACCCAGCCGCTGCACACGCTTCCCTTGAGCCTGCCCCGACTGCTGCGCCCGGCCGGCGTGCTCTGGAACCGCAGCCGCGGCCTGACGCCCAGCGCGCAACTCATGCTGTCGTGCCTGGAAGAGACCACCCGCCGCCTGGCCGGCGGGTCACAAGACAATGTACTGGAACAGCTGGATCTGGCTCCCGCCCTGCCCATATGCGAGACTTAACCAGGCGCACAAGCGGAGGCGGTTTTTCTCAATGGACTGGCGACAACCCACCCAGCAGAATCTTGTCGCACATCGCCTGATGTGGCGCATTGGAGGAGCAACTTGAACGAGATTGAAGACACGAACGCAACTGTCGATACCGAGGACGGTGCGGCGGGCGATGCCGAGCAAGGCTTGCTCTTTTCACTGAAGGCGCTGCGCTCCGCGATCGCCGTGGTGAGCCATGGCAGTACGGCGCGCGCCGCCGTCGCCATCAACAAGTCGGCGACGGCGATCACGCGGAATATCCAGATGCTGGAGGCGACGCTGGGCCTGCCCTTGTTCGAGCGCCATACCCGGGGGATGGTCCCCACCGCCGCCGGCCGGATCGTCGTGGCGCGGGCGACCCGCGCGCTCGACCAGCTCGAACTCGGCGCCCAGGAAGTGCGCGAACTGGCCGCCTCCGGCGAGGAAGCGCGGGAGGCGCGGGATACGCGGCCCTCACGGCTGGCGCGGATGGTCAACGAGCGCCTGCTGTTCGTCCTGATCGCGGTCACGGAGACCGGGAGTGCGACCCAGGCTGCCGAACGCCTGCAGCTCTCGCAGCCGGCGGTGAGCCAGTCGCTCCGGGACCTGGAACACCTGGTCGGCGCCTCGCTGGTGGAACGCACTTCGCGCGGCGTGCGCCTCACCGAGGCCGGCGAGATCCTGCTGCGCCGGATCAAGCTCACGCTGATGGAACTCAGGGTGGCCGAAGAAGAGATCGCGAGTATCCAGGGCGTCCTGCACGGACGCGTCACGGTCGCCTCCCTGCCCTATGCGAGCGTCGACCTGGTGCCGCAGGCCGTCACCCAGTTCCTGGGCCTGCACCCCCACATCAATGTCGCCGTGATCGACGGCACCTACGATTTCCTGATCGACCAGCTGCGCAATGCCGACATCGACATGATCGTCAGCACGCTGCGCCCCTCGGTCGCCGACGACCTCGAACAGGAAGCCCTGTTCGACGATACGCTGTGCGTCGTCTGCCGCGCCGGCCATCCCTACTCGACAATGGAACGGCTGGCGCTGCGCGATGTCGTGGACGCGCGCTGGGTCGTCCCCTTGCCCAACACCGGCACCCGCACCTCGTTCGAGGCGGCGTTCCGCTCCGAAGACCTCGACCTGCCGCCCGTACGCCTGGAGGTGCACAACCCGATGGCCGTGCGCTCCATCCTGCTCAAGAGCGATTACCTGGCACTGCTCTGTACCCACCAGGTCCGCTCCGAACTCGCTGCCGGACAGCTCACCGTGCTGCCCATCGCCTTGAGGGGCACGGAGCGCAGGATCGGCTTGACCTTGCGGCGCGATGGCTCGCCTTCGCCGGGCGTCAAGGCCTTGCGCGAGGAATTGCGCCTGACGGCGCGGGCACTGGAAAGGGAATCCGCCGTTCCCCTGTAGCCTGTCGCCGCGGGTGCCGGCGTCACGATGCCGGCACCCCGGTTACATCAAAGCCGGACCTCGATCAGGGACGGTCCCTGTTCGCGCGTCGACGCGACCATCGCCTTGTAGAAGCCTTCGGCGCTGTCGACGGCCACCGACGGCACACCCATGCTCTTCGCCATCGCCTGCCAGTCGATGCGCGGGCGGTCGATGTCGATCATGGCCAGCGCCTGCGGGCCCGGCGCGCCGGCCCCCATGTTGGCGTACTCCGCCTTGAGGATGGCGTAGCTGTTGTTGGCGAAGATGATGGTGGTGATGTCCAGGCCCTCGCGCGCCTGGGTCCACAGCGACTGGATCGTGTACATCGCACTGCCGTCGCCGACCATGCAGAACACGCGCCGGTCCGGGCAAGCCAGCGCCGCGCCGGTGGCGACCGGGGTGGCGTAGCCGATCGAGCCGCCCATGTTGTTGATCAGGTCGTGGCGCGCGGCGCCGACCGTCAGGCCCATGGTCTCGCGGCCGGTGGTCAGCGATTCGTCGACCAGGATGCAGTGCTCGGGCAGCGCCGCGGCCAGGGCCTGGGCGATGCTGGCCGGATTCAGGGCGCCGCTCGGCGCACTCGTGTCGCCGCGCTGCTGGAGCACGGCCGGCGCGTTCGCCGCGCCCAGCGCGTCGAGCAGCATCTCCAGTCCCGCCACGCTGTCTTCGCCGAGTTCGACCAGTTCGTGCACGCCGCTGTCCGGGGCCTTGAGCAGGCTGGGCTTGTCGGGATAGCTGAAGAAGGCGATCGGTTCGGTGGTCTCGAGCGTGATGATGTGCCGGAAGCCCTTCAGGTACTCGACCGCCTGCCCCACCGCGTAGGGGATGCGTTCCAGCGGCACCCGCCCGGCACCGCGCTCGATGCGCGCGGTGAAGAACTGGGTCGCCAGGCGGCAGCCGGTGGCGGCCTTGAGCTTGCCCGCCAGTTCCAGCGCGCGGCCGCGCGTGGCCTGGCCGGCCAGGATGACCAGCGCCGGCTCGCCCGACTTCAGCACCCGCGCGATGTGCTCGACGCGCGCGGCGTCCGGCGCCTTGGCCTGGGCGGCCACGGGTGCGGGCAGCGGCGGCTGCGCGCCCGCCTCCTGCCAGGAGGCGTCGCCCGGCAGGATCAGGGTCGCGATCTTGCCCGGACGTTCGCTGGCTTTCGCGATCGCGGTGCTGACGTCCCAGGCCACCGAGCCGGGCGATTCGACGCGCCGCACCCAGTGACTGAGCGGCCGCGCCAGCCCTTCGATGTCGGACATCAAGGGCGGATCGTATTTCAGGTGCGACGCCGAATGCTCGCCGACGATGTTCACCATGCCCGACGCGGCGCGCCTGGCGTTGTGGATGTTGGCCAGCCCGTTGGCCAGGCCCGGCCCCAGGTGCAGCAGGGTCGAGGCCGGTGTGCCCTTCATCCGGTAGTAACCGTCGGCGGCGCCGGTGCAGACGCCCTCGAACAGGCACAGCACGCTGCGCATGCGCGGGTTCTCGAGCGCCTTCAGGAAGTGCATCTCCGAGGTGCCGGGATTGGCGAAGCAGATGTCGACGCCCTGTCCCGTCAGCGTATCAACCAGGGTTTCGGCTCCATTCATCTCAGTACCCCGCCATCTCGCGCGCCTTGCCGATCACGCCGTAGCTGCGCTGCGGCGCCGACATCAGGAACTGGTAGCCTTCGTTCAGCAGGCGCTCGTAGTTCTTGGCGGTGACGTGCGGATTGCCGACCCTGACCCCGTGCTTGTGGCAGGTCGCGACGATCTGCGCCATTGCGGCCAGCACTTCCGGATGCTCGTACTGGCGCGCCAGGCCCAGTTCCTGGCTCAGGTCACCCTCGCCGATCAGGCAGAAGCCGATGCCCGGGACGTTGGCCAGCATGTCGTCCAGGTTCTCGATCGCTTGCGTGCTTTCGATCATCAGGCCGACCAGGATCTCGCCCTGCGGCGCCAGCGGCCAGACGTCGGCCCTGGCATAGTACTCCGCCTGGCTCAGGCCCCAGTAGCGCGCCGCATTGGCCGGGCCGTCGCCGCGCACGCCCTTCGGCTCGTACAGCGGCGCATTCTTCGGACGGGCGTAGCGGCACGAGGCCACGGCGTTGCAGGCCTGCTCGACGGTGGCGACGTGCGGCCAGATCACGCCATAGGTGCCGCGGTCGAGCACCTGCTTGGCGAAGGCCTGGTTCATCTCGGCGCCGTTGGCCGGGATGCGCGCCAGCGGCGTCACGGCGGGGGCGACGGAGCCCGATTCCGCGATCTGCTTGCGGTTCAGCAGGTACTGCAGCGCGTCGCCCAGGGCCGACACGTCGTACGGGTTGTGCTCCATCTCGAACACGATGCCGTCGTACGGGGCCTCGCTCATGTCGATCGCGCTCTGCCTGTCGATCTTGGAAAAGGCGGTGAAGGCCGGCTTGCCCTGTTCCCAGGCGCGGATGATGCCGTTCAGGCGGTTGTCGCTCACGTTAAATTCTCCTGTTGTGTCTGGTCTTGCTCAAGCCAGCGCGGGATAAAGATGCTTCGCCGTCTTTCCGAAAATCCACTCGCGGTCTTCCTCGCTCAGGCAGGCCAGGCCTTCCTGCGCGGTCGCCAGGATTTCCTCGAGCGTACCCGGCGAGGTCGGGAAATTCGAGCCCCAGGCCAGGCGCTTTGCGCCGAAGGCTGCGACCACGCGCGGGAAGAAGGTCTCGGCGCTGGCCTTTTCCTTCTTCACATCGCCAAAGATACGCGGCGTCAGCTTGAGATAGATGTTCGGCAGGTCCGCCAGCGCGAACAGGCTGGCCGCGTTGCCGTACGGCGGCCCGTCGAGCACGTCGGGACGGCCGAGGTGATCGAGGATGATGTTCACGGTCGGAAACTTCCTGGCGAGCATCGTGACTTGCGGCAGCCCGATGGGACCGGTCTGGATGCACATCGGCAGGCCCAGCTCGGCCAGGGCTTCCCAGGCCTTGAAGGACTTGGGATTGTCGAGTTCACTCGGGTCGAAGTCCTTGGTCGAGCCGCCGGTAAAGATGCGCAGCCCTGCCAGGCTCTGGTGTACGTGGTTGCGGATCGTGGAGGCGACGTTGTCGTCGAGCATGTCGACCGAACCGACGGCCACCAGGCGCTCCGGATACTTGCTGCACCCGTCGAGCACGTAGGAATTGTCGAAGCCGTAGGTGGTCGACGAATGCACCACGGCGGCCTTGGCCACGCCCGCTTCGTCCATCGCGGCGATCAGGTCCTCGACCGTGTTCGGGTGTTCCTTCGACCAGTCGGAGCGCTTGCCGAACAACGGCGCCGGCGGATAGCGCGTCTCGTCGTCGGACACGATGTGCGGGTGGATATCGATGATGTCTTGTTTCATGGATGTCTCTCTCGATTCTCTTCGATGCGTGCGGCGGGCGCACGCATGCACTTTATTTGCCGCGCGCCTTCAGGCGTGCATCGAGGCGCGGATAGACCCGGCGGGCATTGCCCTCGTAGATCTTGTAGCGGTCCTCGTCGCTCAGCGCGGCGATGCCGTCGACGTAGCGCTTGGTGTCGTCGAAGTACTCGCCGGTGTCCGGATCGCGGCCGCGCACGGCGCCGATCATTTCCGAGCCAAACAGCACGTTGTCGGCCGGGATCACCTTGGTCAGCAGCTCGACGCCGGGCTGGTGGTACACGCAGGTATCGAAGAAGACGTTCTCCAGCAGGCCCTCCAGCGGACGCTCCATCATCTCCAGCGACATGCCGCGGTAGCGGCCCCAGTGGTAAGGCACCGCGCCGCCGCCGTGCGGGATCACGAAGCGCAGGGTCGGGAAGTCCTTGAACAGGTTCGATTGCAGCACCTGCATGAAGACCGAGGTGTCGGCGTTCAGGTAGTGGGCGCCGGTGCCGTGGAAGCAGGCATTGCACGATGCCGCCACGTGGATCATGGCCGGCACGTCCAGCTCGACCAGGGCTTCGTACAGCGGATACCACTCGCGGTCGGTCACCGGCGTGCCGGTCCAGAAGCCGCCGCTCGGATCCGGGTTCAGGTTGACGCCGACGAAGCCCAGCTCCTCGACGATGCGGCGCAGCTCGTGCACGCTGTTCTTCGGCGGCGCCGAGGGCGACTGCGGCAGCATGCCGACCGGTGCGAAGTTATCCGGGTACATCTCGGTCACGCGGTGGACCAGGTCGTTCGAGATCGTGGCCCATTCCAGGCTGGTGCGCTCGTTGCCCAGGTGGTGGCTCATCAGGCCGGCGATCGGCGAGAACAGGGTCAGGTCGCTGCCGCGTTCCTGCTGCAGCTTGAGCTGGCCGTTCTCGATCGCGTCGCGGATCTGGTCGTCGGACACATGGGCGCCGGACAGCGCCGGCGCGTTGGCCGGGTCGTTCGCGGACTCGACCTGCTTGGCGCGCCAGTTGCGGAAGGACGTCGGGACGGTCGTGAAGTGACCGTGGCAATCAATGATCATGGTGCTTTCCTTTGGAATCAGCGCTGGGGATCGACGAACAGTTCGTAGATCGACATGCGGCGCGGCGTCAGGCCCTGCTTGAACGCGGTGGCTTCCAGCGCCTCGATGGTCTTCAGGTTTTCCTGCAGGCCGTAGGGCAGCGGATCGGGGCCGACGATCTCGCGCAGCTTGCGGTACTTCTTGTCGGCGGCGCTATTGGCTTCGCCGGCATCCAGCTTTGCCAGCCATTCCTTCTTGGCGCGATCGAAGGCGTCGTAGATCGACTTGGCCACCCACGGGTGCTCGGCCAGCACCGAATCCTTGACCACGATGGTGCCGTGCATCGGATAGACACCGGTGCGGGCGTAGTAGTCGGCTTCCAGCTGGGTCGCGTTCGGGAGCAGGTCCGGATAGTCGGCCTCGACTTCCTGCCAGCCGCTGGTCGGATTGCCGGTACGGCCGATGCCGGCCGCCGCCTCGAGACCGGCCGCCAGCTCGCCCTTGGCCATCATGTCGGCCAGCGAGCTGCCTTCCGGCGCGTGGACGACGTTGGCCGGGAGCTTGAGCTGGGTGACGTGTTCCTCGTCGTCGACCACCCAGGTGACCTTGGACGCATCGACGCCGAATTCATCGATCAGCACCTGGCGGTTCCACACGCCGGTGGTGACCGAGTAGGCGCGCACGCCGACCTTCTTGCCTTCCAGGTCCTTCGGGGTCTTGACGCCGGACGCCGGGTTCACCAGCAGCCCGCCGTGGTGGAAGCGGCGCACCACGAAGATCGGCAGGGCCACGAAGGGGGCGCCATGGGCGCGGGCGATGATGTAGGTGGTCGGGGCCAGTTCGCAGACGTCGAACTCGACGTCGCGCACCATGCGGCGGAAGGCGCCGATCTGCGGCTTGACCGTGACGAATTCGGCATCCACGCCTTCGATCGGGATGGAACCATTGCGGATGGCTGCGGTGTGCGCATGCTCGGCGATGGCGATTTTGAGTTTGACTTTCTGCACGTTGGATCTCCTTGTCTTTATCGGAAACTACGAAGCTATGATAGGTCGCCCCCTCCGCTGGAAGGTACTGCAAAACATGGCACCTCCCCTGCTGCCTGCTTATGACCGGAATGCTTGAATACCGGAAAAGAAAAAAAGCGCCGGCTTACCAGCGCCGGCGCTTTCGCGAACAGGGGTTCCCGCTCCTGGCTCAGCCTAGCAGCCTGGCCGCGGCCCGCGCCGCCGACATGTCGGCCACCGCAGGGAAGGGCTGCTTCTGCTTCAGGTTGCCCAGGCCGATGTGCATCTGCTGCAGGTAGGCGATGTCGCCTTCGGTCAGCGACAGGTTCCTGGAATACGGCCTTTGCTGGCGGGTGAAATCCCGGATCGCACGCGCCGAGGCGGCGTCGAATTCCTTCTGGACCCGCTTGCGCGCCTCGAACACGGCCTCGTGCGAGGCCGGCGACATCAGGAAATCGTAGAGCGCCCCGTAAGCGGCCATCACCGCCACCATTCCTTCATGCCTGTCCCTGATCGCGAGATCGGAGGCATAGGCGGTCTGGAAGGTACAGCGCGGCAGCGCCTCCCACATATTGCCCTCCTTGACCACGACCAGCCCGTCCTGGTCGTTGAGGTGCGAGATGCTCGAGACGCAGGCATCGGTCTCGCCCTTGGCGACCGCGCGGTAGCACTGGTCGTTGTCGCCCTTGTCGACGAAGTTCACCTGCGAGGCGTCGATGCCCTTTTCCTGCAGCAGCTGCAGCATCAGCCCGTGCAGCAGGCCCCGCTCCGGGCCGACCGCCACCGTCCTGCCCTTCAGGTCGGCGAGCGTCCGGATCCCCTCCGGCCTGGCGAACACCGTCAGCGCGCACTTCTTCATGCCGGCGCCGACGATCCTGACTTTGGCGCCCTGCTCGATCCGCGACAGCACCATGTTGTAGCCCGACACCATGCAGATATCCGCCTCGCCGGCGGCGATGGCGTCGAAGGGGCCGGCGGCGCCGCGCGCCTGGATGATCACGGCATCGGCGCCGAAGCGCCTGAAATAGCCCTGCTGTTCCATCAGCGCGTTCAGGGTCGCGTTTTCCAGTCCCGGGTTGCTGACGATCCTGATCTGGGTTGCGCCGGCCCGTGCGACATGCGGCGCAAACAGTCCGCCCGTGGCCAGGCCCAGGCCGAGCAGCCCGGCGCCGCGCAGGAAGCTGCGGCGGTTCAAGGTCTGTGTCATCGGATTCTCCTCGCTCAGCGCTTGGGTTCGAGCGCGTGCAGGCTCATGGCGAGCGACACCGAGGTGAAATAGCCGATGGTGACCAGCAGCTCGGCGATCACTGCGCGGCCCAGTTCGGCCTCGTAGCGGGCGAAGCGTCGGTCGTCGACCATGCCGCCTGCGAGGATGTCGCCGACCGCGTCGCACACCGCGCCGAGGCGCTCGCCGACTGCTTCCGGGCGCCGCCTGTCGAGGATGGCGCCGACCACCTCTTCGGACAGCCCCGACTTGAGCGCGTGGCGGCGATGGTTGGCAATCACATAGGGCGCGTTCCAGAACACCGCCGTCGAGAGGATCGCCACCTCGGTTTCCGCCTCGCTCAGCACCGGCGACTTGTCGATATGGGTGCCGATGATTTCCATCCCCGCGGCCAGCTGCGGATTGTGCAGCCAGATGTTGAAGGGTGTCGGGATGCGCCCCCGTCCTTCGCCCAGCCGCGCGATGACCTTCTTCTGTTCCTCGCTGGCCAGCTCCGGGTCGATGCGCCCGAGTCGATCTTGCGTCATGTGAACTCCTTCCAGTAAAAACGATGCCGAAGCACGAAACGCGCTGCGCCCTGCGGCGCAGCGCGGGAAGCTACACCTGCGTCACACGCCCCCTGCCGTCTGCGCGGCGATCCAGTCGCCCAGCAGGTTGGTCGGCCAGGTGACATGGATCAGCTGGTCGAAGACCGCGTAGACGAACAGGGTCACGCATACCGCCAGGATCACGCTGAGCTTCCAGGACTCGCGTCCCTCGATGCGCATGAAGGCCACCATGAACACCGGAATCGTCGGGATCAGGCCGATCACGGCGGTGCAGGCGAGGAAGGCCAGGAACCAGCCGAAGAAGCCTGCCGCCCGGCGCAGGACCTCCCTGTTCGGCAGGGCTTCCCCGTCATCGTTCGGCGTATCCATGTGGATCCCGCCGCCGCCCTGGGCCATCCCGACCTGTGCCGGAGTGACGAACACCTTGTAGACGAAACTCAGGGTGCCGGCGATGACGAGGACGCTGGCGACCACGGTCGGTCCGATCTTGGCCATGAACAGCCAGTCCTGGGCACTGGCGAAGGCGTACACCGCGATGCCGATGAAGAAGACGTAGCTGAGATCCTCGAGCTTGAAGGCGATCGCACGGCCAGGGCGCAGGCGCGGCAGGCGCACCGGGCGGTCCTTGCGGATCAGCTTGAGCATCGGGCTGAAGAAGACCAGGGCCGAGAGGACCAGCAGGACCACCACGCCCGGACGCGCCAGCCACTCGGTGTCGTAGCGCATGAAGGAGATCGACATGTAGCGTTCGATCAGCGGGCCCAGCACCAGGCCGAGGACCAGCGGCGGACGTGCCCATTGCAGGCGCTTCATGGTCCAGCCGACCAGGCCGGCGATCAGCAGCAGGAACAGGTCGCCCCAGCTATGCGAGCCTTCGTAGGCGCCGATGAAGACGATCGGCACGATGACCGGCAGGATCAGCGTGTAGCGCAAGGTCGCGATCTTGGCGAACTGGCCGCTGAGCGCAAAGCACAGGCCCGCCCCGAAGATGTTCGCAATCGCGATCGACCAGACCATGGAATAGGCCAGGTCCAGGTGCTTGGTCAGGATCTCGGGACCGGGAACGAAGCCATGCACCATCATCGCGCCGAGCAGGATCGCCTGCACCGCGCCGCCGGGCACGCCGAAGGCCAGCATCGGGACCAGCATGCCGCCCTCGCGCGCATTGTTCGCCGATTCCGGGGCGATCACGCCGCGGACGTCGCCCTTGGTGAAGGTCTCCTTGGCGCCTTTCTCGGTCTGCATCGCATGGCCATACACGATCCAGTCCGTCACCGCGCCGCTGATACCCGGAATCATGCCGAGGAAGGAACCCATGCTGCTGCAACGCGCCACCAGGAACCAGTTGCGTACGCAGTCCTTGACGCCCTGCATCATCCCGGTGTGGATCTTGACCGGTGCGTTGAGCGAGACCGAGGTGCGCTGGATCGCGAGTTCGCACAATTCGGGCAGCGCGAAGATGCCGAGGATGATCACGGTGAGCGGAATGCCTTCTTCCAGGTAGAGCAGGTCGCCGGTCCAGCGCATTTGCCCGGTCTGGGTGTTGGTGCCGATCATGCCGATCAGGATGCCGAAGCAGGCGGCGACGATGCCCTTCAGCGGCGCCTTGCCCGACAGCGAAGCCACCATCGCGATCCCGAAGATCGTCAGGCCCAGCATTTCGGGCGTGGCGATGGCCAGGACCACCGGGCGGATCAGTGGCAGGGAGATCGCCAGGATGGCCGCCCCGATCAGGCCCCCGAGCAGCGAGGACATGTAGGCCGCACTCAGGGCGCGCGAACCTTCGCCGCGCTTGGTCATCGGCAGGCCGTCGAGCACCGTCGCCTGCGAGCTATGTCCGGGTACGCCGAACAGCACCGAGGTGATGGTGTCCGAGGTGGCGATCACCGAGTGCATGCCGAGCAGCATCCCGAATGCCGCGTAGGGGTCCATCGTGTAGGTGAACGGCACCAGCAGTGCGAAGCCGGTCAGCCCGCCGATCCCGGGCACCAGCCCGAGCGCCAGCCCGACCAGCACGCCCAGGACGAGAAAGACCAGGCGGTCGGGTGACAGGATGATCGTCAGCGCTTGGCCGGCTGCCGATATCGTTGTTGGGTCGAAGAGAAAATCCATGATGGTTTCCGGTTAATCGGCCAGCGCCGGATAGAGGACTTTCGCCGTACGGCCCCAGATCCAGGCGCGCTCGTCCTCGCCCAGCGCTGCGAAGCATTCGTTCCCCTGCTCGATCAGCTTCTTCAGCGGCCCGGCGGAGGCGGGGAAGTTCGAGCCGAAGGCCAGGTGATCGGCGCCGAACACCTTGACCAGCTGGGCGAAGAAGGGCTCGGCGCCGCCCGGCGCCGCCTGCGCCAGCTCGAAGGTCTTGGGCGTGATCTTGAGGTAGACGTTCCTGAATTTCGCCAGGCTGAACAGCTGCGAGCAGGCGGCGTACGGAGGGCCGTCCTCGAGCACCGGACGTCCGCAGTGGTCCAGCGCGATCCTGACTTTGGGGAAGCGCTCGGCGAGTTCCGCCACCATGCCCAGGCCGGCCGGGGTGGTCTGGATCACGATGGTCATCCCGAGCTCGGAGCAGCGCTCCCAGATCGGGAAGGTGGCCGGGTTGACCAGCCAGCGGCCATCGGTCTGGTGCGTCGCACCGCCGGTGAACAGCCGGATCCCGCCCATGCCGCGCGCCAGCCAGTAATCGAAGGTCTGCAGCGCGTCGGGCGCCAGCAGGTCGAAGGAATATACCCCGGTGAAGCGCTTCGGCTGCTGCGCCACGCTGTCGGCGACGTAGCCGTTGTTGTGGCCGTAGGTGGTGGACGAATGCACGATGGCGGCCTTGGCAACGCCGGCCGCGTCCATCTCGGCGACGAGCTGCTCGAAGTCGACCGGGCGCGTGGCGGACCAGTTGGAGCGGTGCCCGCTCTGCGGCGCAATCGGGTAACGGTCGGTGTCCGTCGAAATGATGTGCGGGTGGATGTCGATGATTTCTGGATTCATGGTGGTCGAGCCTCTAGGATGTGCGGTCATGCGCCTGCGTCGGCCGCATGACAGTTATCGTGGAATCGGAAACGGCTGGAGATGCGCGGGGACGGGCCCATCGGGCCGCCCCTCGCGCCGTCCCGCCTGTCGTTGAAGACTAGCGTTGCAGCTTGCGCGCGCTCTCGATGACCGACTTGGGCGCGGCATAGAGCTGGGTCACGATCTGTTCGATCGCGCCCCCGTCGATCGGATCGACCGGATAGCCCTGCGACTTCATCGAGGCGATGAAGGCGGGATCGGCGATGGTCTTGGCGAAGGCGGCGCGCAGCGCCTCGAGACGGTCTTGCGGCACGTTCTGCGGCACCGCGATCGGCCGTCCCGCCTCGAACGGCAGGAGGATGAAGTCGAACAAGGCCTTGTCTTCCGGCTTGGTGACATAGTTGCTCAGGTTCGGAACCTGCGGGAAGTCCGGATGACTCTTCCAGCCCACGTGCAGCAGGACTTTCATCTTGCCGTCGGTGATCATCTTGGCCGGCTCGCCCACCTTCAGCCCGTCGATGGTCGAGGCCCAGCCGTCGACTTCGCCGCGCTGCATCGCCAGGTAGACTTCGCCGCGTCCCGTATAGCCTGGAACGATGTTCATCTTGGTGCCGATGCGCTCGTTGAGCAGCGCCGGCAGCATCCGGTTTTCGTTGGAGAAACCGGTCGCGCCGATGGTAAATTTTTTCTTGAACAGGTCATCCGCCGTCGTCACGCCGGAGCGGGTCATCGCGACCATGCTGTAGCTGACCTTGTCGATACTGCCGATCCACTTGACCTTGCGCGGGTCGAAGTTGGACTGGCGCGGATCGAGCAGGGGGATGTAGAGGTTGTTGCGCTGGAGCAGCCCGATCGCCGTGCCGTCGGCCGGCTGGCGGGTCTGGAGCGAGTTTGCCGCCACCATGCCGCCGGCCCCGACCACGTTCAGCACCACCACCTTCGGCTGGCCCGGAATGTTCTTGGCGAAGAAGCCCGCGAACTGGCGCGCCACGGTGTCGCTCGGCGTGCCGGCGTCGGCGCTGACCAGAAGGTTGACGGTCTTGCCGCGATAGAAATTCTCGACCGACGCCTGGCCAAAGGCCGGGCCGGCAAACGACATCGCCGCCGCGAGCGTGAAACCAGACAATACTGCTTTACGTAGAGTAGCCATCTGTTTGTCTCCTGATTTTGTATTTAGGAAAAGTTCTTTGATCGACTTTTCCCCGTCTCCGCGTGCCGGTACCTGGACTCTGTTGAAACCGGTCGTCTACCTGCAGCCTATGAAATTCATGATATCTGTTTAGCGTGCTGGGAAGCACTGCTAAACGCCTCACCATCGCTGCATCTCGCTTATGCCGGGAGCGGTCGCGTCAATATGCAAAAGCGACAAGGCAAAAAGAAAGGCGCTGTCACCGTATCCTGTGGGTCCGCTATGAACTGTTGAGCTTTTGCCTGGTCCAACGCCTATCGCATCGAGGGCGGAGGCAGGATGAAAGCGCCGAGTTTCAAGAGGTGGCTGAAACGGTTGCCGGGGCTGACCCGGCCCCAGCGGGCACAGGTGCTGCAGGCCCTGCGTCCGGCCGTCGGCCTGGACCGGGTCGTCGAAGCGATCGCGCAGGCCAGGGC